>CAZQRA010000016.1:0-55474 GCA_964595575.1 uncultured Gaiellales bacterium | reverse complement strand
GGTCAAGGCCCTGCTCAAGCGGCAGCGACCGCTGATCAAGAACGTCTAGCCCTTGATCTCCTGCCAGGCCTGGACCCACTTCGAGTACGGGACGCAGTCCTTGCGGCCGCCGAATCCGCAGTCGGCGACCGGCGTCTTCCAGAACTTGATCGTCTTGTAGTAGGAGAGGGGCGCGTTGTGAAGATGGAGCCTGCGACGATGCCGGGCAGGGCGAGCGGAAGCACGATCGAGCGGGTGGTGCGAAGCCCCCGCGCGCCCAGATCCTGGGAGGCCTCCAGGTAGGAGGCGGGAATTCGCTCGATGGCGGCAAAGACCGGCAGGATCATGAAGGGAAGCCAGATGTAGGAGAAGACGATCCACATCGCCCACAGCGAGTAGCCGACGCCGATGGTGGGAAGGCCCACGTGGGCGAGCGTCCAGTTGAGCACGCCCTCCTCGGACAAGATCAGTCGCCAGGAGTAGACGCGGGCCAGGTAGCTGGCCCACAGGGGGACGACCACGCACACGAAGAGAGCCGCCCGCAGCCGCGGCGAGGCGATGCGAGCCATGAAGTAGGCGAGCGGCAGGGCGAGGATCGCGTCCGTGACCGTCACCGCCGCCGCGATGCCGACCGTGCGCAGGGCGATGGTGCGGTAGCTCGAGCTCTCGACGATGGTGCGGAAGTTGTCGAGGGTCCACTCTCGCACCACCTCAGAGGTGAACTCGTCGATGCGCCAGAAGGCGTTGACGAAGAGCGCCGCGAGCGCGAGCAGGTAGACGAGGACGAGCCAGGCCAGGGGCGGGGTGAGAAGCCCGGCCGCCCGAAGCCACGGCCGGGCCCAGAGAGCCTCCGACAGACGGCGGCGGGCCGTCCACCAGGGACGGCCCGCTTCAAGCGCAGGGGTCGCCACCCCCTTCTACCTTCCACCTTCTCGCTCACCCTGGGCGACTTCATCACCCCCCAGCTGGTGGGCGGCGGCGAGCAGTTCATCGGCAACGTCGTCTTCTCCAACGTCGGCATCGCCGGCAACGTCCCCTTCGCCGCCGCTTACGCCACCATCCCAGCTGGCGTCATGGCGGTCTACCTCGTGATCGCACGCAGGATGGGCGCGTTCGAGGCCCTGTGATGGAGCGGACCGCCACCCGCGTCGCCCTCGGCCTGTGGACGGCGCTCGTCCTTCTCTTCCTGCTTCTGCCCATCGCCCTCATCGTCGTCTACGCCTTCAACGCCTCCAACGTCCAGGGCTGGCCCATCACCGACTTCTCCACGCGCTGGTTCGGCGCCGCCTGGCGGGACGAGGAGATCCGGCGGGCGCTGTGGCTCTCGGCGAAGGCGGGCCTCGTGGCCACCGGCGTCGCCCTCGTCCTCGGGTCGCTCGCCGCCTTCGCCGTCCACCGCTTTCGCTTCTTCGGCCGAGAGGCGATCTCGTTCGTGGTCGTCTTGCCGATCGCCCTCCCTGGGATCATCACCGGCATGGCCCTGAACCGATTCTTCGCCACCGGCGGCATCGACTTCTCCCTGTGGACGATCGTGATCGGTCATGCCACCTTTTGCATCGTCATCGTCTACAACAACCTCCTCGCCCGCCTCAGGCGGACGCCGACGTCGCTCGTCGAGGCGTCGATGGATCTGGGCGCGGACGGCTGGCAGACGTTCCGCTACGTGACCCTGCCCATGATCTCGACCGCTCTCGTCGCCGGCGGACTCCTTGCCTTCGCGCTCTCGTTCGACGAGGTGATCGTCACCTACTTCACGGCGGGGGCCCAGAACACCCTGCCCCTCCTGATCCTGGGCATGATCCGCCAGGGGCAGAACCTGCCGGAGGTGAACGCCACCATCCTCGTCGTCATCGCCCTAACGCTGATCCCGGTCATCGTCTCCGTGCGCCTGGCGCGGGGTCAGGTCTTGCGCTAGCGCATCCCTGGTGGGCGTGCGGCTCGCCCGGATCGCGACCCATGCCCCTGTCTGCAGGGGGGCGCTCGGCGGCGCTAGGGTTCCGGTCGACAAAGGAGGTTCGTTATGGCTGTCACCGTGACCCGCTACAAGAACCTCGTCGGCGGCCGGTGGGTGGAGGCCGTGGACGGGGAGACGATGGAGGTGGTGAACCCGGCCACGGGCGAGGTGATCGCCACCGTGCCCCGGGGCTCGGCCAAGGACGTGGAGCGGGCGGTCGAGGCGGCCAAGAAGGCAGCCGAGACCTGGCTCGACAAGACCCCCAAGGAGCGCTCGCAGCTTCTGCTCGCGCTGGCCGACGTCCTCGAGGAGCACGCCGAGGAGCTGACGCGGCTCGAGTCCTTGAACGTGGGCAAGCCGCTCTCCATCGCCCGCGACGAGGTGCCCTTCGCGGCCGACAACCTGCGCTTCTTCGCCGGCGCCGCCCGTACGCTCGAGGGCAAGGCCGCGGCCGAGTACGTGGAGGGGTACACCTCGCTCGTTCGCCGCGAGCCGCTCGGCATCGTGGCCGGCATCACCCCCTGGAACTACCCGCTGATGATGGCCGTGTGGAAGATCGGGCCGGCCCTCGCCGCCGGTAACGTCCAGATCCTCAAGCCGGCCGAGCAGACGCCCCTCACCACGCTTCGCTTCTGCGAGCTCGCCCAGGAGGTGCTGCCCCCCGGCGTCCTCAACGTGATCACCGGCGACGGTGTCCCGGTCGGGGAGGCCCTGGTCAAGCACCCCGAGATCCGGCTCGTCTCGTTGACCGGGGATGTCGAGACGGGGAAGATCGTGGCCCGGGACGCCGCTGCCACCGTCAAGCGGGTGCACCTGGAGCTGGGCGGCAAGGCGCCCATGGTGGTGCTCGACGACGCCGATCCCGAGGCAGTGGCCCAGGCCGTGCGCATCGGCGGCTACTGGAACTCGGGCCAGGACTGCACCGCCTCCTCCCGCGTCCTCGTCTCGGAGCGGATCTACGACGACGTCCTGGCCGAGACGGTGAAGGCGGTGGAGTCGATCAAGGTCGGCGACCCCGCTCAGGGCGAGGAGATCGAGATGGGCCCCGTCATCTCCAAGGAGCAGCAGGAGCGGGTGCTTGGGTTCCTGGAGCGGGCGGTGGCCGATCGGGCCACCATCGTCACCGGAGGCGGCAGGATCGGCGACCGGGGGTTCTTCGTCAGTCCCACCCTTGTCTGCGACGTGAGACAGGAGTCGGAGATCGTGCAGAAGGAGGTGTTCGGCCCGGTCGTGACCGTGCAGCGCTTCTCCTCCGACGAGGAGGCGATCGCCTTGGCCAACGGCGTCCGCTACGGACTGGCGGCGTCGGTGTTCTCCAAGGACGTGGGGAGGGCCATGAGGGCTGCTGCCAAGCTCGAGTTCGGCACCGTGTGGATCAACGAGCACCTGTTCCCGCTCGCCTCCGAGATGCCGCACGGGGGCTTCAAGGAGTCGGGCTATGGGAAGGACATGTCCCTCTACTCGATGGAGGAGTACACCCGCGTCAAGCACGTGGCCGTGAAGCTGGCCTGAGCCTCTGCCCAGGCGGCCGGGGAAGGTCGCCCCGTCCTTCCCCGGCCGCGGAGCTACACGCTTCTGGGCGCAGTTGACGCGCTGCAAGGCGTATGCGACGATTTTCGTCGCATTGCGTGGGCATAGCCGGCAAGATGGGCGTGATGCGCGTAGCTCGCGGCGGGGTCCGGTCTCCCGAGCGCCCTTCCTCGACCACGTCGACAAGAGCATCATCGAGGCCCTCCAGAAGGACGGCCGGGAGCCGTTCCGCAGGATCGCCGACCGCATCGGCGTGTCCGAGGCTACCGTGCGGGCCCGCTACGCCCGGCTGCGCGACCAGAACATCCTTCAGGTAACGGCAGTCACCAATCCTCTAGGCCTGGGCTTCGACGGCATGGCCATGGTGGGGATCCGCACCGCCGGCCCCCCCGAGGAGGTGGCCGACGAGGTCGCCCGCTGGGAGGAGGCGGGCTACGTGGTGGTCACCGCCGGCCAGTTCGACCTCCTGGTGGAGCTCGTCTGCGTCGACCGCCGTCACCTTCTCGACCTCACCAACCGCATCCGGGCGCTGCCAGGGGTGGTCTCCACGGAGACCTTCCTCTACCTGGAGCTGTGGAAGCAGATCTACGACTGGGGGGCCCGCCTGCGCGACGGGGGCCGCAGGGTGGGGAGGGCGAGGGCATGAGCCACGGACAGGAGCCCGGGACTGCCGTGGAGCGCCCGGCCCCGACTGCCCCTGCGCGGGGAGCCGTCGAGGCGCCGGCTGGGGTGCCCGACGTGCGCCTCGAGCAAGTGACCAAGCGCTTCGACGAGGTGGTGGCCGTCGACTCCGTGTCCCTGGAGGTGCCGGCGGGAAGCTTCTTCGCCCTGCTCGGGCCCTCAGGGTGCGGCAAGACCACCACCCTGCGCATGATCGGCGGTTTCGAGCAGCCCACCGCGGGTCGCGTCTGGCTTGCCGGCGTGGACGTCACCGGCCTTCCCCCCTTTAAGCGGGACGTGAACACCGTGTTCCAGAGCTACGCCCTCTTTCCCCACCTGTCGGTGTTCGAGAACGTGGCCTTCGGGCTGAGGCGGCGGGGGATTCGTGGTCGGGAGCTGAAGCGGCGGGTGGAGGAGGCGCTCGAGCTCGTCGACCTCCCCGAGGTCGCCCACCGCCGGCCCCGCCAGCTCTCCGGCGGCCAGCAGCAGCGGGTGGCGCTGGCCCGGGCGCTCGTCAACCGACCCCGGGTGCTGCTCCTGGACGAGCCCCTGGGGGCCCTCGACCTCAAGCTGCGCAAGCAGATGCAGCTCGAGCTCAAGCGCATCCAACACGAGGTGGGGATCACCTTCATCCACGTCACCCACGACCAGGAGGAGGCCATGGCGATGGCCGACTCCATCGCGGTCATGAACCGCGGCCGCATCGAGCAGCTGGGAGCGCCCCACGAGCTGTACGAGCGGCCTCGGACGGCCTTCGTGGCCTCGTTCTTGGGCGTGTCCAACCTGCTCGCCGGCGTCGCCGATGGGGACGGCCTCGTTCGTCTCGACCGGGGCGGCCAGGTACGGGTCGGCCAGGCCGCGCTTGCCGGTCGCTCGGGCAGGGTGGCGGTAGGGGTGCGCCCTGAGAAGATCCGCCTGGGGGCCGTGGAGGAGAATTGCTTGAGCGGGCGGATCGTGGAGGTGGCCTACCTGGGGGTGGCAACCCAGTACGTCGTCGACACCGACCACGGCTCCGTCCAGGTGTACGTCCAGAACGCAGACCGCGGCACGCCGGCGGCTACCCCCGGCCAGGGCGTGATCCTCTCCTTCAGCCCCGACGCTGTGTTCGTCGTCCCTATCGACAAGGAGGAAGACCGATGACCGAGACCCTCACCCGCGAGGAGGCTCTCCGTCGCCTGCTCGTGGGAGGAGCGATCCTCGCCCTCCCCGGGCTCGCCCCCGCGCTCGCGCGGGCGGCCGACGAGGCTCGCGACCCCCGCCTCAAGGACACCCTGGTGTTCTCGAACTGGCCGCTCTACATCGACGTGGACGAGAAGACGAAGAAGCGGCCGACCCTGGAGCTCTTCGAGCGCCGCTACGGGGTCAAGGTGAAGTACATCGAGGACATCAACGACAACGCCACCTTCTTCGGCAAGATCCAGGGGGCCCTCTCCCGCGGCCAGTCCACCGGCCGCGACATCGTCGTCCTCACCGATAGCTCCGGCTTTCCGGCCCTCATGATCCAGCGCGGCTGGGCGGAGAGGCTGGTGAAGCGGGTGATCCCCAACATCAAGTACCTGCAGCCGGCCCTGCGCCATCCCGGCTTCGACCCCAACCGCGACTACAGCTTGCCCTGGCAGTCGGGCATGACCGGCATCGGCTACAACCCCAAGCTGACGGGGAGGCCGGTGACCTCGGTCGGCCAGCTCCTCGAGGATCGCCGTCTCAAGGGCAAGGTGACGCTCCTCACCGAGATGGGGGACACCATCGGCCTCGTCATGCTCGACAACGGCGACGACCCCGAGAAGGTCACCGACGCCGCCTTCGAGCGGGCGATCAAGCGCATCGACAGGGCCGTGAAGTCGGGGCAGATCCGCAAGTTCACCGGCAACGACTACGCCCCCCTCCTCGCCAAGGGGGACATCGCCGCCGCCCTCGCCTGGTCGGGGGACATCGTCCAGCTCCAGGCCGATAACCCAGGGCTTCGCTGGCGGCTGCCCAAGGCGGGGGGGATGATCTGGACCGACAACATGCTCATCCCCAAGGGAGGAGACGCCTACACCGCCTCCGTGTTCATGAACTTCGTGTACGACCCCAAGATCCAGGCCCGCATCGAGGCCTACGTGAACTACGTCTCCCCGGTGGGGGCGGCCAGGCAGGTCCTCCTCAAGAGCGACCCCGCCATCGCCAAGAACGTCCTCATCTTCCCCACCAAGGAGATGCTGCGCAAGGTGCACATCTTCGACGCCAAGGCGGTGCTCAACCGGGACTACCGCGAGAAGTGGCAGAAGCTCCTGGGAGCCTGAGCCCAGGACCGAGGGGCGAGAGGCGCGCGTGACCTTCCTTCGCCGCCATCCCCGGCTGGTTCCCTACCTCCTCCTCGCCCCCGGCGTCGCCTGGCTGGCCCTCTTCTTCCTCGTGCCCCTCGGCTTCCTCGGCTACCAGTCCCTCGAGGAGCAGGACGTGGTCACCTACGAGACCTCGTTCGCTTGGGCCTGGCACAACTACCCCGACGCGATCGCGGGCAACCTGCCCCAGCTCCTTCGCTCCTTCGAGTACGCCGCCCTGAGCACGGCCCTCGCCCTCGTCATCAGCTACCCGCTTGCCTACTGGATCGCCTTCCGGGGGGGTCGCTGGAGGAACGTCTTCCTCCTGCTCGTCATCGCCCCCTTCTTCGTGACCTACCTCATCCGCACCCTGGCGTGGCAGAACATCCTGGCCGACGAGGGCCCGGTGGTGGGCGCGCTCCGCGACCTCCACCTCCTCTCCGCGGACGGCCGCCTCCTCGACACCTCGCTCTCGGTGGTGGCAGGGATTACCTACAACTTCCTCCCCTTCATGGTGCTTCCCCTGTACGTGTCCTTGGAGCAGGTCGACCCCTCGCTCATCGAGGCGGCCAAGGACCTCTACGCCTCCAGCGTCAAGGCCTTCCTCCGGGTCACCCTTCCCCTGTCGATGCCGGGGGTGGTAGCCGGCACCCTCCTCACCTTCATCCCTGCCGCCGGCGACTTCGTCAACGCCCAGCTCCTAGGCACGCCCAGGCAGTGGATGATCGGCAACGTGATCCAGTCCAAGTTCCTGGAGCTGATCGACTACCCCGCGGCATCGGCCCTCTCCTTCCTGCTCATGGCCGCCATCCTCGTCCTCGTCGCTGTGTACGTGCGGGTGCTGGGATCGGAGAGGCTGACCGGATGACGACCCGGGCGGAGCCCGTCCCTTCCCCGCTCTCCCTGCGGCGCTTGGGCGCTCGCCTGCTCGGGCTCGGAAGACGCCACGCCCTCACCGCCTACGCACTCCTGGCGCTCGTCTACCTCCTCCTGCCCATTGCGGTGGTCGCCCTCTTCTCGTTCAACGAGCCCCGCGGCCGCTTCAACTACGTGTGGCAAGGCTTCACCTGGGACAACTGGCTGCGCTGGGACGCCGTCCCCGGCCTGAGGAGCGCGATCGAGACCTCGCTCCAGCTGGCCGCCCTCTCCAGCGCGGGGGCCACCGCCCTGGGGACGCTCATGGCCCTCGCCCTCGTCCGCTACGGCTTTCGCGGCCGCTCCGCCTTCAACCTCTCCGTCTTCCTCCCCATGGCCACCCCCGAGATCGTGCTCGGATCCTCGCTTCTTGCCCTCTTCTTGACCATGACCGTCCCCCTCGGCTTCTGGACCATCCTCGTCGCCCACGTCATGTTCAACGTGAGCTACGTCGTGGTCACGGTCAAGGCCCGCTTGATCGGGCTCGACCGCCACCTGGAGGAGGCGGCCATGGACCTGGGGGCCAACGAGTGGACGACCTTCCGCAAGGTGACGCTGCCCCTCATCGCTCCCGGCGTGCTCTCGGCTCTGCTCCTCTCCTTCGCCCTGTCCGTGGACGACTTCGTCATCACCAACTTCGTCGCCGGCACCACCGTCACCTTCCCCCTGTTCGTGTGGGGCGCGGCTAGGGTCGGCGCTCCCCCCCAGGTGAACGTGATCGGCACCGCCATCTTCGCCCTCGCCCTCGGCCTCATGCTCGTCAACGTCCTCGTCAACGTCCGTCGCGCGAAAGGAGCCCCATGACCACTGTCGTCTCTGCCGCCGACATCGACCGCCTGCAGCAGGCAGCCCGCGACCACCTGTGGCTTCACTTCACCCGCATGGGAAGCTACCGCTCGACCGAGGTGCCGTTGATCGTCCGAGGGGAGGGGTGCTACCTCTGGGATGTCCACGGCAAGCGGTACCTCGATGCCTTGGCGGGGCTGTTCTCGGTCAACATCGGCTACTCGTTCGGGGAGGAGATCGGGCGGGCGGCCTGGGAGCAGATGCGCGAGCTTCCCTTCTACACCAACTGGTCGTACGCGCATCCTCGGGCGGTCGAGCTGGCAGCCGAGGTAGCCTCCCTCGCCCCCGGCGACCTCTCCCGGGTCTTCTTCGTCAACGGAGGCTCGGAGGCCGTCGACTCGGCCTGGAAGCTGGCCCGCCAGTTCTACGCCCTGCGCGGCGAGCGGCGCTGGAAGGCGATCGCCCGCTCCATCGCCTACCACGGCACCACCTTCGGGGCCCTCTCCATCAACGGCGTCCCTGCCCTGCGCGCGCCGTTCGAGCCGCTGGTGCCGGAGGTACGGCACGTGCGCACCACCAACCGCTTCCACCGCCCGCCTGAGGAGACAGAGGAGGAGTTCACGCGCTTCCTCCTCGACGACCTCGAGCAGGCGATCGAGGCCATGGGACCGGAGACGGTGGCCATGGTGCACATGGAGCCGGTCCAGAACGCTGGCGGCAGCTTCACCCCCCCGGCCGGCTACTGGCAGGGGGTGCGCGACATCTGCGACCGGTACGGGATCCTGCTCTCGGCCGACGAGGTGATCACCGGCTTCGGCCGCCTCGGCTACTGGTTCGCCAGCGAGCGGTACGACATCCGGCCCGACATCGCCACCATCGCCAAGGGGCTCTCTTCCTCCTACGCCGCCATCGGCGGGGTGGTGACCACCGATCGCGTGATGGAGCCGTTCCTGGAGGAGACGGCCATGTTCGCCCACGGCATCACCTTCGGCGGCCACCCGGTCATGTGCGCCATTGCCCTCAAGAACATCGAGATCATGAAGCGGGAGCGGATTCTCGAGCACGTGCGGGCCAACGAGGAGGCGTTTCGGCGTTCCCTGTCCCAGCTCCTCGACCTCCCCATCGCCGGCGACCTGCGGGGAGCCGGCTACTTCTACGCCCTGGAGCTGGTCAAGGACAAGGAGACGCGGCAGACCTTCTCCGACGAGGAGTGCGAGTGGCTCCTGCGTGGGTTCCTCTCCCACCGGCTGTTCGAGTGCGGGCTCATCTGTCGGGCCGACGATCGGGGAGACCCGGTGATCCAGATCTCGCCTCCCCTCGTCGCCGGCCAAGCGGAGTTCGACGAGATCGTGGACATCCTGGGTCGCGTGCTGAGCGAGGCGTGGGAGGAGCTCCAGCGTCGGCGCTAGCCCCCTGCGATCGGCCCTGGTGGCTGGAGGAGGCTCCCCTCGATCGGGAGCTTCCCGCTCTGGAGGGGGAGGACGAGGCCGACGTCGCCATCGTCGGGGGCGGCTACACGGGCCTGTGGACTGCGCTTGCCCTGCGCAGGCGCGACCGCAGCCTGCGGGTGCGGGTGCTGGAGGCGGCTCGCTGCGGCGAGGGGCAGAGCGGGAGGAACGGCGGCTTCCTGGAGACCTACTGGACGGCGCTACCCCTCCTCGTCGACCGTCTGGGCGCCGAGGCGGCGCTCACCCTCGCTCAAGCCTCGGAGGGAGCGATCGACGCCGTCTCCTCCCTGGGAGAGGACGTGGGGCTGAGGCGAGGGGGCATGCTCCTCGTCTCCGCCACGCCGGGGCAGGACTCCGCCTGCGAGCGGGCGGCGGGGGTCGCCTCCGACCTGGGCGTCCCCGAGGAGGCAGTACCCCTCTCGGCGGCCGAGGTCGCGGGCCGGGTCGGGTCAAGCGCCTTTCGTCGGGGAGTCTTCTTCGCCAAGGCAGCCACGGTTCAGCCCGCTCGGCTGGTGCGGGCCCTGCGCCGAGCGGCTCTCGCCGCCGGCGTGGAGATCCACGAGCGCACCCCGGTGCGGGCTCTTCACGCCGGGTTCCTGGTGACGCCCAGGGCTCGCCTCAAGGCCTCCCAGATCGTCGTCGCCACCAGCGCCTGGGCTTCCGGCCGGCGCCCCCTCTCCCGGCTCCTCACGCCGCTCGGGAGCACGATCGTGCTCACCGAGCCCGTGCCCGATCGCCTGGCCGAGATCGGGTGGACGGGCGGGGAGGCGGTGGTGGACGGCCGCATGTTCCTCCACTACTTCCGGACTACCGAGGACGGCCGGGTGCTCATGGGCTCGGGGTCGGGACCGATCGGCTTCGGCGGCCGGGTGGGCGGTCGCCTTGCCTGCGACCGCGCCTCGATGAGACGAGCGGAAGCAGGCCTTCGCTCCCTCCTTCCCGCCTTGGCCGACGTGCGCGTCGAGCGGGCCTGGGGCGGGCCCATCGACGTCTCCGCCGACCACCTGCCCCTCGTCGGCACCCTTCCAGGGATGCGCGTCCACTACGCGGTCGGCTTCACCGGGAACGGCGTGGGCCCAAGCTGGCTGGCGGGTCAGGCGCTTGCCTCGCTCGTGCTCGGCAGGGACGACGAGTGGTCGCGCCTTCCCCTGGTCGGGCGCAGGGTAGCCAAGCTGCCGCCGGAGCCGATCAAGTTCCTCGCAGGCTCGCTCGTCCGCTGGGCGATGCTCGCGGTCGAGGACGCCGAGGAGGAGGGTCGCCGGCCGCCGCCGGGCGCGCGCCTTCTCAGCTCGCTTCCCCGCCGGCTGGGGCTACGGGTGGGGACCCGCTGAGGGGGGCTCAGGGGGAAGGGGCTTGGTGGCGGGCGACGGTGAAGGCGACGGCCACGGCCACGCCGACGGCGAACACGGCCAGCATCAAGGTCAGCACCACCAGGGAATCACCTCGCGTGCCGTTGCGGATGAGGATGTACTCGAGCATGCCGGCGATGAGGCCGTAGGCGAGAAGCCCCCGCGAGCCCACACGCAGGAACAGCCGCCAGGCGAAGCCGGGCCGGCGGCGGAGCAGAACAATGCCCGAGGCGAGGAGCGCGGCCGCTGTGGCGAGGAGACCCACCGCCGGTCCCAGCGGCGGCTCGTCGGGAAGGTAGGCGACCATGTAGATGCCGCCGGCGAGGACGAGAGCGATGGCGGCGGCCGCGGCCGCGGCCACGGGCGGCAGGCGATGTCCCGGCTCGGGCCAGCCGCCGACGTCCGGGCCCGATGTCATAGCGGCGCCCGCAGGTAGGTCATGATCACGATCGTAGCCACCTGCATGAGGCCGGTGATGCCGGCGCTGTAGGCGAAGCGGCGCATCAGCCGCTCGATAACCTCGCCCCTCGGCTGCGGCCGCCGCAGCTCGAACAGCACGGCCACGTTGGCCGGCTCGTTCACGCCCAGCGCGACCGTGGCCATGATCGCCACCACGATGAAGGAGGCGACCACCCATCCGTGGTGAACGAAGCTGCTGTCGAGGTAGCCGTAGCGGTCGGCGAGCTGCCATCCCGAGACGAGCGTGCTCACCGCCAAGGTGGGCATGATGAGCATCAGAGCGGGCATCAGTCGGGTAGCCAGCTCGGCCCTGGCGGGGGCCGACATGCGGCCCAGGATGGGGCCGACGACGAGGCCGAGGAAGAGGTCGAGGGCCGTCCACATGGCTCCGCCGGCGACGTGGAAGAGGTTGAGCGCCCACACTGTGTCCTGGGCGGTGGCGACGACGAGGAGGGCAAAGACGATCCCCACGAGCGGAAGCCCCTTCATGGGGACGATGGTGGCTGGAGGGCGGGGAAGGGCGACGGGCGCCTCTGTCGCGAGGGTCTCGAGGCGGGCGCTCGCCATCGGACGAGCGTACATGCCCGCCTTGCGTCGCGCAACCGGGGCTTCCTGGGGGCGGTAGGCGGAGCGGGCAGGGAGGCCTGCCCGCGGGCGACGCGGCCCTCCCTCGCCGGTGCGAGAGGGAGCCCGGCCTCTGGGACTAGCGGAAGACGCCGATCAGAGCCCCGCCGCAGACGACGAGGAGGGCTCCGACGAGGACGTGGCGGCCGACGAGCTCGCTCCGCCCCAGGAAGAGGACGGCGAGGAGCACCCCGAACAGGGCCTCGGTGGCGACGAGGGGGCTGACGACGGTGACCCGGCCCCGGTAGAAGGCCTCGAACAAGGCGGCGTAGGAGAGGCCCCACACCACCCCCGACAGGGAGAAGGGAGAGGAGGCGGCGACGATCCGCTTGGGGAAGGAGCGGCCTGCCCGCAGGGCGACGTAGAGGGCGATCAGGCCCGACCCCGAGACGAGGGTGGCCGAGGCGGCCAGTTGGGGAGGAACCTGGGAGCCCTCTGCCAGCCAGCGGACGAGGTTGTCTCGGGTGGCGAAGAGCGACGCCGAGGCGAAGGCGAGGAGGAGGCCGCGGGCCCGAAACCGCTGGGGCCGGTCGCGCTCGCCGGCCAGGGCAAGCCCGCCGACGACGATGAGCACCGCCCCCAGGAGGAGGCCGGGCTCGAGCGGCTCCCGGAGGACGGCCAGGGCGATGGTCACCGAGACGAGGGGAGCCGCTCCCACCACGACGGCGGTGCGCGAGGAGCCGACCTCCCGCACCGCCCGCACGTACAGGAGCTGGGATCCGCCGGGGGCGACCAGCCCCGCCAAGAGGAAGGGCCACACCTCCCCGCGCCAGCCGCTCGTCGCCAGGGCGATGAGGCCGCAGACGAGGAGGGCGACGAGGGCGGTGACGAGGGCTCCCGCCTCCGAGTCCTCCGTCCTTCGCATGGCCAGGGCCAGGGTCACGGACAGGGCGCCGAACAGGGCCGCGGAGGCGAGGGCGAAGGCGATGGCTGCCACGGACGCGACCCTAACCGGGTAGGTTTGGGCCGTGGCGATCGAGCGCGTGTGCGTCGTAGGGGCAGGCGTGATAGGAGGCCTCTACGCCGGCCACCTCGCGCGGGTGGCGGAGGTGGCGGTGCTCGCTCGTCGGGAGGAGCAGGCCCGCGCCCTCGCCGCCTCCGGCCTCCGCATCTCGGGAAAGAGCCAGATCGAGGCGAAGGTGGTCGCCTCCACCGATCCGGCCAAGCTGCCCGAGCCCGACCTCGTGATCGTGGCCACCAAGGCCACCGACCTCGAGCAGGCCGCCCGCCGCCTGGCAGGGCACTTTCCCTCCGCCGCCGTCATGACCGTCCAGAACGGGTTGGGGTCAGAGGAGATCGTACGCGCCCACGGAGCTTGGCCGCTCATCTCCGCCGTGACCTTCATGAGCGGCGTACGCCACTCCGACACCCACGTCGAGTACGAGCTCGACACCGAGACCTGGATGGGGCCGTACGCCGGCACCACCTCCTTCGACCGCGTGCGGGAGGTCGAGGGGTTGCTCCGGGCCGCCGGCCTGCGCGCCCGGGCCTTCCCCGACCTGCGGCCGGCCCAGTGGTCGAAGCTCATCTTCAACGCCACCGTCAACGCCGTCTCCGCCCTCACCGACCTTCCCCACGTCCGCCAGTTCGCCGCCGTCGAGGCCTTCACCGACCTCGGCCACCTGGTGCGCGAGCTCATGGAGGAGGGAAAGCGCGTCGCCGCCGCGGCCGGGGTGGAGCTGCACGAGGACCCCTGGGAGATGAACGTGTTGGCGGTGCGGCGGGGAGAGACGGAGGCGGCGGCCGGCGCCTACGCCCACGTCCCCTCCATGCTCGAGGACGTGCGCTCCCGGCGGCCGACCGAGGTCGACTTCATCACCGGCGCCCTCGTGCGCGAGGCAGGCCGACTGGGCGTCCCCGTCCCCCTGCATACGGCCATGTACCGGCTGGTCAAGGCGAGGGAGAGCGCCTACGCATGAGGATCGCCGTCGTCGGCTGCGGGGCCATCGGGTCGCTCTTTGCCGCCAACCTGGCTCGGCTTCCCGGAGTCGAGGTGTGGGCCTACGATCCCTGGCAGGAGCACGTCGAGGCCATCAACGAGCGCGGTCTCCGCCTGTCCGGGGCGGGCGAGGTGGTGGGGCGGGTGAAGGCCACCTCCGACCCGGCCGCGCTTCCCGCCAGCGACTTCGGCATCGTAGCCGTGAAGAGCATGCACACCCGGGCGGCCATCTCCGCCACTGCCCACGCCTTCCGCCAGGGGGCGGTGTGCTCGGTGCAGAACGGGGCTGGAAACGAGGAGATCATCGCCGAGTTCGTGGCCGAGGTGATCCGGGGCACGACCTTCCCGGCCGGCCACGTCGCCGGTCCCGGCCACGTGGTCTGGGATACCAAGGGCGATACCCACATCGGGCCCTTCGAGCCCAGCCCGGCGCCCATGGACAAGGTGCGGGCGCTGGCCGAGGCCTGCACCCGGGCGGGGATGCCGACCCATGCCCTCGAGGACGCCCGGGGCGCCCAGTGGCGAAAGCTCATCTTCAACGCCGCCTCCAACGCCATCGGGGCCTTGACCGGGCTCACCCACGGCCAGATCGCCGAGTTTCCTCCCACCCGGGCGCTTGCCCAGGCGGTCATGGCCGAGGGCAGGGCGGTGGCCGACGCCCAGGGGATCGTCCTGGACATGAGCCCCGAGGAGCTCTTCGACTACGCCGCCCGCAGGGACGTCGCCTACGGGCACAAGCCCAGCATGCTCCAGGACGTGGAGGCCGGCCGGGATACGGAGATCGACTTCCTCAACGGCGCCATCGTCTCGTTCGGGCGACGCTACGGCGTCGAGGCGCCGCTCAACGAGGCCCTCGTCGCCTTGGTCAAGGGAATCGAGGAGCGAAGGAGGAACGCAGGTGATAGAGAGCCAGGCTGAGATCGAGCGCAGGTACGCCTCCATCCGGGAGGCGGCGGCGCGGGACGACCTCGACGCCGTGCTCGTGTGCGGCAGCGAGTACACAGGCTACGAGGGGGCGGTGCGCTACGTGTCCGGCTTCCGCATCCTCCACCGCTACGCCTACGTGCTCATCCCCGTCGAGGGGGACCCCACCATCGTCTTTCCCCTCGAGGCCCGCTGGGTGGGAGACCACGGCGAGACCTGGCTCGAGGACAAGGTGTTCGCCGAGCACCCTGGACGGTGGCTGCGGGAGCGCTTCCGCGATCGCGGCTACAGGCGAGTCGGAGTCTACGGCCTCGACTTCGTCATGGCGGTGCGCGACTACGCGGCGCTCGAGGACGGTCCGGCCGAGCTTCTCTCCTGGGATCGAGGCTTCGACCTGGCTCGGGCGGTGAAGAGCGCCGAGGAGCTCCGCTCGGTGCGGGAGAGCGTGCGCATCAACGAGGCGGGCGTGTGGGCGGTGATCGCCGTCTACGCCCCGGGGAGGACCGAGGCAGAGCTGATGGCCGAGGCAGAGCGGGTGTTCACCGCCATGGGCTGCTACCGCACGACCATGGACATGATCATCGGCGGTCCTGCCGGGAGCGCCCGGCCCGAGTTCACCTTCCCTTCGGCGGAGCGTCGCATCGAGCAGGACGACCTCCTCGTCTACGGGTTGGAGATCGCCGGGCCGGGGGGGCACTGGGTCGAGTTCTCGCGGCCGACCTGCGCCGGGCAGCCCTCGCGAGAGACGCTGGCGGCGCTCGAGGCCTACCACGAGTACGCGGAGGCGGCGAGGCAGACGATGCGGCCAGGGAGGACGGCCCACGACGTCCACCGGGCCGTGAGCAAGGGCTTCCTGGAGCGCGGCTTCACTCTAGGCCACGTGACCGGGCACTCGATCGGCATGACCATGATCGAGCACCCCCGCATCGGCGAGGGAAACGAGGTGGAGCTGCGCGAGAACATGGTCGTGTCCATGCACCCGCACGCGATCTCGGGCGACGAGCGGGCCTGCCTCTACATGCAGGACACCTGGCTCGTCACGGCGGAGGGGGGCGTGCCCTTGACGACCGCTCCCATGCGCATCTACCGAGGCGGGGAGACTCCTGCATGACGAGCCAGGTGCCCGCCTCCCTCGATCTTCCCCAGCGGCTCCTCTGCGGCCCGGGGCCGGCCAACGTCGATCCCCGCGTCCAGGAGGCGATGGCGCGGCCCATCCTCGGCTACCTCGACCCCGACTTCGTGCGGGTCCTGGACGAGGTGGTGGCCATGCTCGCCCGCGTGTGGCGCCTCGAGGATGGCCTCGTCTTTCCCCTCTCCTCGACCGGGACCATGGCCATGGAGGCAGGGTTGCGGTCCCTGCTCGAGCCCGGGGACACCATCGTGGTCGGGGTGGCCGGCTACTTCGGGGCCCGCTTGGCTGAGATCGCCCGTCGCATCGGGGCGGCCGTGGTCGAGGTGGCGGCTCCGCTGGGGCAAGCTCTTCCCCCGGAGCGGCTGCTCGAGGCCTGGCGCGCCCATCCCCAGGCCCGGGTCGTGGCCGTCGTCCACGCGGAGACCTCGACCGGCGTCCGCCAGCCGATCGGGGAGCTGGGCGGGGAGCTCCGCGACTCAGACACCCTTCTTCTCGTCGACTGCGTCACCTCGCTGGGGGGTATCGAGGTCGATCCGGCGGCCTGGGGCGCCGATTACTGCTACTCCTGTACGCAGAAGTGCTTGGGGGGCGTGACCGGCATGGCCCCCGTGGCGCTGTCGGAGCGGGCCCTCGCCCGCCTGCGGGCGCGGGGCAGCCCTCCCCCCTTCGCCCTCGATCTCGAGCTTCTGGCCCGCTACTGGCTGGAGCGGCCTCCCGTCTACCACCACACCCCTCCTGCTCCTTCCATCTACGCCCTGCACGAGGCCCTTCGCCTGGTACTGGAGGAGGGCCTGGAGGCCCGCTGGAGACGCCATGCTCGGGCCGGCTCCGTCCTCCAGGAGGGGCTGAGAGGGCTGGGGCTGGAGATCCTGGCCGAGGACGGGGTACGCCTTCCCCAGCTGACGGCCGTGAAGGTTCCGGAGGGCGTCGACGGCCAGGTTCTCCGAGCCAGGCTCCTGACCGAGCACGGGATCGAGGTGGGAGGGGGCCTTCCCGGGGCGCCGCCGCTCCTGCGCGTGGGCCTCATGGGCAGGAACGCCACCGAGGAGGTGGCGACCCGCGTGCTCGCTGCCCTGGAAGCCTGCCTGGCCCGCTGAGCGGCGCGTTCTCCCTCTCAGCCGCGGCCGGAAGGCTGCTCGACGGGGGCGCCTCGGGCCTGCGGCCGCAGCCGGTCCCGTAGCCAGTGGGGAAGCCCGAGCTCCTTCCCGCCGGTGATCCCCGAGGGCCGGAAGACGAGGACGAGCGCCATGAAGGCCCCCACGACCACCAGCCGGGTTCCTGCCGGGGCGTCCAGGCCCGGGATCTGGCCGTTCTCCGCGTTCAGGAGGAAGGAGTCGAGGCCGCTGACAAGGAGCGCGCCCACCACCGCTCCCCACAGGCTGGCCATGCCGCCCACGACCAGCATGGCCAGGCTGAGAAAGGTGAGGTCGAGGTAGACGTCCCGCGTCTCCAGGGTGCCCCGGGCGTGCACGAGGAGACCGCCGGCGAAGCCGGACAGAGCCCCCGAGAGCACGAACGCCCACAGGCGCTGGCGGTGGATGTCGATCCCGGCCGCCGCTGCCGCCGCCGGGTCCTCCCTCGTCGCCCGCAGCTGGCGGCCGAGGCGACTTCGCTGGTACAGGAAGGCGCAGACGACGACGGCGATCGCCCCCGCCGTCCCTTGCAGGAGGTCGGTGGTCTCGGGCACGGTGGAGAGGGTCTGGGGGCCGGGGCCGATCTTCTCCCAGTTGCGGAGGATGTTGAAGGTGACGCCCAGGACGGCAAAGGTGGCGATACCGGCGGCGAGGCCGGAGAGACGCATGAGAGGTATCCCCACCAGGAAGGCGTACAGGCCCCCCAAGCCGGTAGCGAGGAGGAGGGACTCCGCGTTGCCGATGGTGTGGTCGCCGATGAGGGAGAAGACGTTCGGGAGCACCCCCTCCTTGGCATCCGCGGGTACGGTCATCTCGCCAGCGGCGAAGGCGCCCACGGCCACGAACGCCACCTGACCGAAGGAGAGGACGCCCGAGTTGCCCACGAACACGTACAGGGCGACCACGACGGCGGTGGCGACGAGGGAGTTGCGGAACTCGATCTCGCGGGCCCTGTCCATGAAGCTCCCCACCACCCCCACGAGCACGAGCAGGACCACGGGGCCGGCCAGCTGGACGAGCGCCTCGGCCCGCCTCATACCCGCTCCACCGCCCGCTGCCCGCGCCGGGCGAAGATGCCGGCCGGTCGGAAGAGGAGGACGAGGATGACGGCCGTGTACAGGGCCGAGTCGATGTAGATGCTGCTCGTGAACGGCCACTCGCCCCGGGTGGGGAGGAAGTCTCCGAGCATGCCCACGGCGAAGCCCACGGCGAACCCGCCCAGGGTGGCAGACAGCAGGCGGTCGATGCCGCCCACCACCACCGCCACCAGCACGAAGATGGTGTCCCTGAGGGCGTAGTCGGGGGTGATCAAGGGCGACTGGGCCACGGGGAGGAGCACGCTGACCGTGGCTGCCAGGGCCCCCGATACCACCACCGCCGCGGCGACGACGGCGTTTCCGCGCACGCCCAAGAGGCGGGCGGTAGCGAAGTCGGCGGCGGCAGCCCGTAGCTGCAGCCCGATGGTGGTGCGGCCGAGGAGGAGGGCGAGGACGACCAGGGCGAGGGCGGCGACGACCACGGTGACCACGGTGATCTTGGCCACGTGGATGTCGCCCACCGAGAACGGGCGGCGAAGGTCCTGGAGGACGGGGTCGATGTTGCCCAGGGTCCCGAACCAGAGCACGGCGATGCTCTGCATGAGGAAGCTGATGGCGAAGGTGGCCACGAGCATGGTGGCCGGGGTGGCCTGGCGAAGCCGGCGGAAGGCCACGACCTCCATGAGCAGGGAGAGCCCGATCACGACCCCGAAGCAGACGAGGATGGCCTCCGCCGTGGAGGCGCCGTGTCGGCTGGAGAGGTAGAGGGCGTAGGCCCCGGCCATGATCAGCTGGCCGTAGGCGAAGTTGACCAGGCGCATGACCCCGAAGACGAGGCCGATGCCCACGGCCATGAGGGCGTAGATGGAGCCGAGCGCGATCGCGTCGACGAGCTTCTGGACGTCCTCGGCGCCGATGAGGGAAGCGAGCGTCATGCCCCGAGGTAGGCGGCTACCAGGCGGTCGCTGTCGGCGGCATCGCCCGGCGTGAGGGTCATGCGGACGCGACCGTTGGCCATGACGTAGGTGCGGTCGGCGAAGGCGACCGTGCGCTGAGCCCGCTGCTCGACCAGAAGGACGGTGACGCCCCGAGCCCGGATCTCGGCCAGGGCCGAGAAGACGACGTCGACGAGCGCCGGCGCCAGGCCCAGGGAGGGCTCGTCGAGCAAGAGGACCCGGGGCGCGGCCACGAGCGCCCGGGCGATGGCGAGCTGCTGCTGCTGGCCTCCCGACAGGGCTCCCGCCGGCCGAGAGTGGAACTCCTTGACGACCGGGAAGAGGCCGTAGATCCACTCGAGATCGTCCTCGACCCCGCTCTTTCGGGGGCGGGCGGCGAGACCCAGGCGGAGGTTCTCTTCCACCGTCATCTCGGCGTAGATGCGCCTCCCTTCAGGGACGAGGGCGATGCCGGCCCGGGCCACCGCCTCCGGGGGGCGGTTGCGTAGGGAGCGGCCTTGGAGGCGGATGTCTCCTCGGTGCGGTCGCACGAGGCCGACGATGGCGTGGAGGGTGGTCGACTTGCCGGCTCCGTTGGGGCCGATCAGGCCCACGATCTCGCCTTTTCCCACCTCGAGCGTGACCTCGCGCACTGCGGGCACCGCCCCGTACCGAACCTCGAGGCCCTCGACCTCGAGCATGGGCGCGCCCGCCTCCTGGGGCTCAGCCACCGCTTGCCTCCTCGTGCAGGGCGCTTTCTCCCAGGTAGGCGGCGGCCACGTCCAGGTTGGCCCGGATCTCCTCCGGCGTACCCTCGGCCAGGGTTCGGCCCTGGTCGAGGACGTGGATGCGGTCGCAGACGTCCATGATCAGGGCCATGTTGTGGTCGATGAGGAGCACGCCGGCATCGTGCTCGTCTCGCACCGAGCGGACGACGGCGGCGAAGTCGGGCACCTCGGCCTCGGGAAGCCCGGCGGCAGGTTCGTCCATGAGTACGAAGCGGGGCCGGGTAGCCAGGGCCCGAGCCACGCCCAGCTTGCGCTCGTCGCCGTGGGCGAGGGCCCCCGCGGGGAGCTCTGCCTGGGCGCTCAGCCCGAGTAGCTCGAGCAGCTCGTCAGCCCGACGCCTGGCCTCGCGGGGGCTGGCGCCGCAGCCGAGCGCGGCTACCTCCACGTTCTCCTGCACGGACAAGTTGCGGAAGGAGCGGCTGTGCTGGAAAGTACGAGCCAGTCCCGCTCGACCACGGTGGTGCGGGCTCCAGAAGGTGATGTCCTCGCCGGCGAGCTCGATCCGGCCCGACGTGGGGAAGTCGAAGCCGGTAATGACGTTGACGAGCGTCGTCTTGCCCGCCCCGTTGGGCCCGATCAGGCCTACGACTTCGTGGCGGTGGAGCTCGAGGGTGACGTCGCGGAGGGCGTGCACCCCCTCGAAGGAGCGGGAGACGGCGGTGGCCCGGAGGGATCCTCCGGGCCACCCGTTTCCTTGCCTTCGGCCTGCAGTGCCCAACAGACTCGGCTCAGCTGATGTTGGCCGGCTTCTTGGCCTTCCACAAGCGCAGGAACCTCGCCTGGTTGTTGTTGATCACCATCATGCGGAAGGGCCGGCCGACCACGCCGTGGAACTTGGCCGAGTAGCTCACGGGGCCGGACACGGTCTGGAGCCCCCGGAACTTCTCGAACGTGGAGGCGAGAAGCGACCCCTTGGTGGAGCCGCGGTTGCGCTCGATGGCCGCGGCGATGGCGTCAATGGCCGCTGCCCCCAGGATGAAGCCGCCCGTCGCCGGGGCCTGGCCTGCCGCCTTCATCTTGGCGATGATCCTGCGCACGGCCGGGTCGGGATCGTCCCCGAACACCGAGGCGTAGGTGTTGAAGTAGTAGTTGGTGACCTTGGGGTTGTCCGGGTTCCAGTAGGTGCCGTCACCGCCCCAGGAGTTGAGGATGGGGGTGTTGTTGCCCAGGGCGCGCAGCCCGGCCACGAACTGGGGCAGCTCCCCGAAGGCGGTGACGAAGGAGATGACGTCTGCCTTGGTGGGCGCCACGCGGCTGATGACGTTGGTGATCGTCTTGTCGAACGAGGTGAAGGCCTCGCGCTGGACGATCTGCCCGCCGAGCTCCTGGAAGCGCTTGGCGAAGGCATCGGACACGTCCCGGAAGTAGACGAGCAGGTTGTCCTTGACCACGATTGCCCTCCGCCAGCCGCGGGCGATGGCAAACTCGGCCTGGGCGGCTCCCTCGTCCTGGGCGAGGGAGCCCAGGGTGAAGGCCAGCTTGCCCTTCGTCTTGCCGAACCGCTTGGGCCCCATCTCGTCGGTGGAGATGCAGGGCGAGATGGTGAGGATGCCGCGGTTGATGAACTCCTGCACCGCCGGGGCGGCGAACTCGACGTCGCAGGTTACCAGGGCGACCTGGGCCCCCTGGCCGATCAGCTGGGCGGCGCAGGCCTTCTGGTTCTTCAGCTGGTGGTCGCAGACCTTGATCTGGATCTTGCGCCCGGCCACCCCGCCGCGGGCGTTGATCTCGGCGGCGCGGATCCTGGCCGCAGCCAGGGCGGGGGCGTCGAACGGCTTCATGCTGCTCGTCAGGTCGACGGCGGCCCCGATCACGATCGGCTTCTTGGCCGCCTGGCCTCCCGAGGCAGTCGTGGCTCCCGCCACGGCGACGGCCGCCGCCACCGAAGCCAGGGCGAGGGCGACGCTCCACTTCCTCGATCGACTCATGCCATGTCCTCCTCTCGTCGAAGGTGCCTATTACACCACCGGTCGTCCGGTGGCGGTCGTGGTGGTCATCTCCTGCCCTCCCAGGGCGCCTCCTGCCACAGGCCGAGGAAGGCCTCGCGGCCCCGGCGGGCGAGCTCTGCCGCAGGACGCTCCCACAGCGAGTCCTCGTAGCGGTGGCCGAAGGCGCCGTTGTCGGAGAAGATCTCCAGGTCGTAGGCTCCCTCCTGCCCCTCGCAGGGCCTCCAGGATGGGGAGGAAGTCGATTGCCCCCTCGCCCGGCAGGGCCCGATCGCACCAGCTGCGGGTGGGCCTCCGCCAGTCGGCCACGTGCACGGCCACGATCCGGTCACCGTAGGCGGCGATGTCGTCGAGCAGGTCGGGGGAGTCCCACAGCTGCCAGGTATCGAAGGTGAGCCCGAGCGCGGGGGAGCCGACCTCGTCCACCATGCGTGCCGCCTGGGCGAGCGTGGAGATGATGGAGAGCTCGCTGCAGGCGGTGGGATGGATCGGCTCCAAGCCCACGCGCAGGCCGAGCCGCTCTGCCTCCTCGGCCACGGCGCTCAGCCCCTCGAGCACGATGCGGCGGACCTCCTCCTCCGATCGTTCCCCCGCCGGCCCGGTCAGGCACACGATAGCCGCCGGCTGGAAGGGGGCAAGCCGGCGCATGCCGGCCAGGAAGGCCTGTACCCGTTCCTCGGGCTCTTCCGGCCCCGGCATGGGCGGCAGAGGGAGAATCGAGGGAACGGCGGGGACGCAGCCCGAGGCACGAAGGCCGCTGTCGCGGAACGAGGCGAGCTGCTCCCGCTCTCTCCCCTGCGCGAGCTTGATCTCGCAGATGCCGATGGCATCGGCGCCGGCCGCCCGGTAGGCGACGAGATCCTCCTCGAAGCTGGCCGGCAGGGTGGTGAGCTCGCAGATGCCGAAGATGGGGCTAGACAACGGCGGCCTCCGCCTCCCTCGCTTGGGCCTTGAAGTGGGGCATCACCCGGTCGGCGAAGAGCTCCTGGGCCTTGATCGCCTGCCAGTGGGCGAAGCCGCCCGGGTTGACGGTGATCGAGATCTCGGCCAGGCCCTCGCACACCGCGATCGTCTGCTCGATGCGCTCGATCACGTCCTCCGGCGTCCCCACCCACACGACGTCGCCCTCGACCAGCTCCTTGTACGGGGTCTCGGCCAGCTTCTCCAGGATGCCGGAGGCGTAGAAGCCGTAGCCGGCGGCCTCCAGCTCCTCCTTGGGGGCGAGGCGCGCTCCCCCCGTGAGCGGCGAGGCGTTGCCGGCCAGAAAGCCGCGGATTCCCGCCTCCGCCTCGCGCAGGGCCGTATCCCGGTCCTCGTCCAGGTAGCAGGCGTGGATCCAGACGATGTAGGGGTCGTGGCCGTGCTCGGCGCAGGTTTGGCGGTAGATGTCGAGCTGCTCCTTGAGGGCGGCGTAGGGGAGGAGCGGGGGCACCGCCACCCCCCAGCCCTTCTCGCCGGCGAGGACGTAGGTGCGGTCGCTCGTCCCGCCCAGGAAGATGCGGATCGGCCGCTGCGGGGGCGGGTAGATCTCGGCCTCGTCGATGGTGTAGAACCGCCCCTGGTAGGAGACGCGCCCTGTCTCCAAGGCCTGGACGACGATGTCGAGCGTCTCCTCGTAGCGGTCGCGCGTCTCCAGGGTGGGAACGCCGCCCTTGGGTGGATGCCAGCCGTGGCCCCGCAGGAGCCCGGCCTCGTAGCGCCCGTCGAAGAGGGTGTCCATGAAGGCGATCTGGGACGCAAGCCAGGTGGGGTTGTGGTAGGGGAGCACGTGGCCCATGCAGCGGAACCGGATCCGTTTGGTGCGCTCGGCACAGACGGCGAAGAGCGCGAACGGGTTAGTGGAAATGGAGAACTTGGGGAAGAAGGGGTGCTCGATGACGGTGTAGCAGTCGTAGCCGAGCCGGTCGGCGTGCACGACCTGGTCGATCACTTCCTCGTAGGCGCGCTTGTACGACTTGCCGCCCCAGTACTGGATCTCCGAGTAGATGGAGAACTTCATGCTTGCCTCCTTGTGGTCGCGGTCAACCCTTGTAGCAGCCGGCGAGCTCGGTCGAAGGTGCCGCCGGCGAGGATGTGTCTCGCCACGAGCGTCCCCGAGCCGGCTCCCAGCCCGGGGCCGGGGTGTGTGCTCGCTCCGATGTGGTAGAGGCCGGCCACGGGGGAGCGGTGGCCGGGGAGCGCTGGGCTGGGCCGAAAGAGGAGGTTCTGGTCGAGGGCGAGGGAGCCGGCGTAGATGTCGCCCCCCACCAGGTTGACGTTGGCGCGCTCGATGTCGAGGGGAGACAGGGCCACCCGCTCGAGGAGGGCCGAGTCGAGGTTGGCGATGTGGCGGGAAAGACGGGCCTGGATGCGGTCGGCGTACCGCTCCCGCAGCTCCTCGGTCCAGGTGCCGTCGCCGACCTCGATCTCCCCGGCGGCGTCGCCCCGCGGTCGGCGGGGAAGCTCCTGGAGCTGGATCCACAGGATCCAGGAGCCCTGGGGCGCTCGCGAGGGATCGACCGCGCAGGGCTGGCCGACCACGATGGTGGCCTCGGCCGGAAGCAGGCCCCGCTCGGCTTCGTTGACCGCCCGCGACACGCCGTCCAGACCTGGCGTCAGGTGGACGATGGCTGTTCGGGCCAAGCGCTCGTCTCCCTGCCAGCGGGGGGGCTCGGCGAGGGCCATGTGGATCTGCATGCCCGCCCGTCCGTAGCGGAAGCGGCGGGCTGCCTCCCGGACGCGGCCAGGGATCGAAGCCTCGCTGAGCAGCCGGCCGTAGAGCTGGGTCGGGGTGACGCAGGCGACCACGGCCTCGCCGGCGGCCACGGTCTCGCCTCCGACTAAGCGGACCCCGACTGCCCGGCTCCCCCGGACGAGGATCTGCTCCACTTCTCGGCCGGTCTCCAGGGCGCCCCCGGCGTCGCCCACGATCCCGGCGAGCGCCTCCACCAGCCTCGCCCCGCCCCCCTTGGGCACCGGCATGCCCGTGCTCTCGATGGCGAGGGCAATGAGCTGGGTCATGAATCCGGAGGCGGCGGCGTCGGGGCCGAGCCCGGTGTGCAAGACCCAGGGGGCGAGGAGGCCGTGGACGCGGGGGGAGGTGAAGGTCTCGGCTAGCCAGTCCCGGCAGGTGGCAAGGAGGCTGCCCACGAGCTCGAGCAGGCCGTGGCGGCCCAGCCTGCGGAAGGCCTTGAGGGCGAGCTGGAGCCCCGCCGGCGACCACAGCTCGCTGGCAAGCAGCCCGAAGGCGAGATCGGCGTTGGGCATGAGCGCCTCCAGCGCCCGGTCCCAGGCCTGGCCGTCGCCCGGAGCCTGCCGCTCCAACTCGTCCACGTTGCGCCGGCGCGAGGTGGTCAGGAAGACGCTGGCGCCGTCGGGGAAGAGCGACCCGGTGGGAAGGTCGGTGTTCAGGTACTCGAGGCCCCGGGTATGGAGGTCGTGCTTGAGCTCGGCGTAGGCGGCGGAGGACACAAAGAGGGGATGCCAGGAGGAGAAGACCTCGTGCCGGAAGCCGGGACGGGTGATCTCCGCCGTCTTGATCGCCCCTCCCAGCCAGTCGTTTCGCTCCAGCACCAGGCAGCGCTTGCCGGCCTTGGCGAGGAGCGCTGCGCAGGCTAGGGCATTGATGCCGCTGCCCACGAAGACGACGTCGTAGGGGCCGGTCATGGAAGCGGCCCTCCCAGGGCGTGGAAGGAACGGTTGAAGTAGAGGAGGGGGCCGGGCTGCTCCAGGTCGGCCTCGCTCGTCGCCCGCTCCACGGTGCCGATGATGAGGGTGTGGTCGGCCACGTCGAAGGTGGTGGTCACCCGGCAGTCGAGGTGGGCGAGCGCCCCGGCGATCCTGGTCGTCTCCGCTCCCGGCTCCTCCTGGCAGAAGGCCTCCACGTACTTGGGCGCTCCCGGCGCAGCCCCCAGCTCGGCCAGGCCCTTCTGGTCGGCGCGGAGGATGGAGAGCCCGAACCGGCCTGTCTCCAGGATGGGGGCAAGACAGCTCGCCGAGTGGGCGAGGGAGATGAGGACCTGCGGGGGGTTGGCCGAGATCGAGCAGCAGGCGCTGATCGTGAGCCCCCACAGGCGCTCGCCCTTGCGGGCGGTGACCATGACCACGCCCCCGGCCAGCACCCGCATGGCAGCCTTGAACGCCTCTGGGTCGACCGCAGCCGGCGCCTCCGGGGGCGCGGCGAAGGCGCTGTCTGCCTCGACCAGGCCGCGCAGGAGGACGACCTCGGGGTCGACGCGGAGGTCGGCGTAGTCGGTCACGGCTCGGGGAAGAGGTCGGAGGCGCCCATCTGGCGGGCTACCAGGTTGGCGGTGAGGGCGAGGTGGCGGCGTAGCTCGGCGGAGGCCGCCTCCGGGTCGTGGCGGACGCAGGCGGCGAGGATGCGCTCGTGCTCCTGCTGGCGCTCGGGGAACCCCCGGCTCTTCAGCGACAGGGCCCGGTAGCGCTCGGAGTTCTCCCAGGCCGGCCGGATCAGGCGTACGAGCCAGGCAGAGCCAGAGGCCTCGTAGAGGCCGAAGTGGAAGCCGGCGTGGGCGGCTCGGGCGGCCCGATCGTCGCCCCGCTCCCGGGCGGCGGCGTAGGCCCGGAGGCAGGCCCGAGCCCGCGCCTCGTCTTCGGCCGTGAACCGCTCCGCGGCCCGGCGGACGGCCAGCGCCTCCAGGGCGAGGCGGGCCTCGTAGGTGTCGTGCAGGTCGTCGATGGCGAGGTCGGCCACCCGCGCGCCCCGATGGGGCACGTGCACGGCCAGCCCCAGCGCCTCCAGCTGGCGCACCGCCTCGCGCACGGGGGAGATGCTCATCCCCAGCCGCTCGGCCAGCTCCTCCAGGCGAAGCGGGGCGCCGGCGGGAAGCTCGCCGGAGACGATGGCCTCCTGCAGCTCGGCCACGGCGGCCTCGGCCATGGTGGGGTGTCGCCTGGGGGCAGCGGGCTGCATGGCGATGCTCACGGGGCGGAATGCTCGCGCCCAGTTGATGAAATGTCAAATGCCCGCGCTAGGCGAGGGCGGCGGCCAGCCGGCGGAACTCCTCGTCGCTGACCAGGCCCCGTTTCTCGGCCCCCAGACGCTTGACGGCTGCGAGCAGCTCCCCCCGCCGTTCCTCGGGGACGTCCAGGCCCAGCTCCTCGAGCTTGATCCGGATCGAGTCGATCCCGCTCTTCTTCCCCAGGACGATGCGCCGCTCGGCCCCCACGAGATCCGCCGAGTAGGGCTCGATGGCGGGGGGGTCGTGGAACTGGCTGGCCACCGCCCCCGACTCGCGGACGAACAGGTTCTCCCCCACGAGTGCCTTCCACGGCTCGAGCTCGTAGCCGGCGACCTGGCGGACGAAGGCCGACACCGACCGCGCTCGCTCCAGCCGCAGGGGCGTCTCCACGCCGTAGAGGGCGGTCAGGGCCAGCGCCACCTCGCACAGGTCGGCGTTGCCTCCCCGCTCGCCCATGCCGTTCACGGTGCCGTGGATCCAGCGGGCCCCGGCCCGGACGGCAGCGATGGCGCTGGCGGTGGCGAGCCCGAAGTCGTCGTGGCCGTGGAAGTGCACGGGCACGTCGGGGCCGAGCGCCTCCCGCGTCCGCGCGACCAGGTGGGCGACCGCCTCGGGAGCGGCGACCCCTAGGGTGTCGACGACCACCACCTCCCGCGCCCCCGCCTCCACCGCGGCGCGGTAGGCCTGGTCGAAAAAGGCTAGGTCGGCGCGCGTTCCGTCCACGCCGAAGTAGGCCACGGTGAGGCCGGCGCCGGCGGCGTGGGAGACGGCCTCGGCGATCCGCCGCAGCATCTCGGCCCGGGAGACGCCCAGCGCATCGAGCTTCCGGTCCGAGATGGGCGACTCGATGACGGTGGCGGCAAGGCCGAGCTCCACCACGGCGTCGACGTCGGCGCGCACCGCCCTCGAGAATCCCCAGATCTCAGCCCGCAGGCCGGCGCCGGCGATCAGCTCCACCGCCCGTCGGTCGTCTTCGGACACCCGGGGAAAGCCGGCCTCGATGCGCCCCACGCCGAGCTCGTCCAGGGCCCGGGCGATGGCGAGCTTCTGCTCGGGGGTGAAGACGACGCCGACCGTCTGCTCGCCGTCGCGAAGGGTGGTGTCGTAGAAGCCGACGGGTCCGGGGCTGCTGCCGTCGCCGAGAACGAGCCTGTTGAGGTCGCCGGTCCAGATCCCGTCCCGCATCGGCGGCAACTCTAACCTCCCCCGCCTGTCGTGTGATATGCCCTCTTCCTGGATGGAGAGGATCGCCGACTGCGTGCAGCCCGAGCGCCTGGTGGAGACGGCCCTCGAGCTCGTCTCCATCCCCAGCCCCACCGGCCACGAGCAGGCCGTGGGGGAGCGCATGCGGGCCCTCCTCGCCGAGGCCGGCATGCAGGTGCAGTGGCAGGAGGTGGAGGAGAATCGCCCCAACGTGGTCGGGCTGCTCGAGGGCTCAGGCGGCGGCCGAAGCCTCATGCTCAACGGCCACATGGACACCTCCTACTCGGGAGAGGAGCCGTGGCTGGCAGGGATTCCTGGCTTCCAGCCGCAGGGGTTCGTCCGCGAGGGCAGGATCTACGGCCTCGGCATCTCCAACATGAAGGGGGCGCTCGCCTGCTACCTAGAGGCGGTGCGGGCGCTGCGCGACGCCGGCGTCAGGCTGCGCGGCGACCTCCTCGTCGCCGCCGTGTGCGGCGAGATCGAGAAGACGCAGTGGGGCGAGGAGTACCGGGGCCGCGAGTACCGCGGCTACGCGACCGGGTCGCGCCACCTGCCCGTCCACGGCGGCGTCGCCGACATGTGCATCCTGGGCGAGCCCACCGAGCAGAAGCTCGTGCTCGGCCACTACGGCTCGGTGTGGATGCGCGTCTCCACCCGCGGCCCCTTCATCCACACCGCCTTCAGCGAGGGCCGGTTGCACGAGAACGCCATCGTGCGCATGCAGGAGGTGCTCCGGGCCGTGCTCGATTGGATCCCTCGCTGGGAGGAGGAGACGGCCTATGGGGGCCGGCGGGGGATCGTCAACCTGGGCTGCGTGGCCGGAGGCTTTCCCTGGCGGGTGAGCCGGACGCCGCACCGCTGCGACCTCTTCCTGGACGCCCGCGTGCCGCCGACCATGCCCATGCCGGAGGCGGTGAGGCGACTGCGGGCCTTCGTGCGCGCTCTCAAGGAGCGCTTCCCCGACTACGACCTCGAGTCGGAGGTGTACGTAACCGCCCCCGGCGCCGAGATCGCCGAGGATCATCCGCTGGTGGCGGCGATCGACGCAAGCCACGAGGAGGTGTTCGGGGAGCGGCCCGAGCGCGACACGGTGCGTTGGTTCTCGGACGCGAGCGCGCTCACGCGCTACGGCATCGCCACGGTCAACTACGGAACCTCGAGCGGGCTCCCCGATCCGGAGCTGGGCGAGAACCTCGATATCGAAGGGCTGGTGAAGATGAGCAAGGTGTATGCGCTTGCCGCCGCGCGCGTGTGCGGGGTGGCCCGATGAAGCTGGTCACGTTCGGCGACGAGGCCCGCGTCGGCCACGTCGTCGGCGACGAGATCCGAGTGCTGGACGTGCCCGACATGCGCACGTACTTCGAGCGCGGCGGCGCCGACGAGACGGGGGAAGCGGTGCCGCTAGCGGGCACGCGCCTTCGTCCACCCATCGTGCCCAAGAAGTTCTTCCACACGGCCGGCAACTTCCGCGAGCACGAGGAGGAGTCGAAGAGGGTGGGCTGGTCGCACGAGATCGCCCCCTGGATCGTCTTCTTCCAGAACGTGGACGCCCTGGTCGGCCACGAGGACCCGGTGGTCTACCCCGAGCACCTGACCGAGGAGCTCGACTACGAGCTGGAGCTGGCGGTGGTGATCCGCAAGGCGGGCAAGTGGTTCTCCCCCGAGGAGGCGGCCGACTACATCGGCGGTTACGTGATCTTCAACGACATCACCGCCCGCGACATCCAGCGCCGGGAGATGCGCTCCGGGGTCTTCTCCTTCTGCAAGGCGATCGACACCTTCTGCCCGCTCGGGCCCTGGATCGTCACCCCGGACGAGGTGGGAGACCCCCACGACCTGCGCATGGAGCTGCGCGTGAACGGCGAGCCCCGCCAGGTCTCGCACTCGAGCCGGATGTCGGTGACGATTCCTGAGATCATCGCCCACTACTCGCCGCTCTGCTACTCGGCCGGGGACGTCCTCTCCACCGGCACCGTGTCCGGCGTGGCCGGCTTCTCGCCCGACGCCGCCTCGCTCTACCTCAAGCCGGGCGACGTCATGGAGGCGGAGATCGAGAAGATCGGCGTGCTGCGCAACCCGGTCGTCTCCTGGCAGGAGGCGCACGGCCAGCCGCCCCCGCCGCGGGTGCGCTGGTGACGAGGAGAGCGGGGGAAGAAGACTCCGGGACCGCTCTCAGGGGCGGCGCCCGGCTGAGTCCGGGAGCGGCAGAACGGCGATACCCTCGGCCCGCGCGACGTCGGCAACCGACGGGTCTGCCGTCGCGATCCGATCATCCCACCGTGCTGCTGCCAGGAGGAAGCAGTCGGCCGGCGACAAGGGTTGCCGGCAGACGGAATGGAGATCTGGCCGCCGCCCGTGATCTCATGCCGTATTGTGGCGACGTGGTGTAGGTTTCGCCACCGTGCCCTGGCCGCGGGACGAGGTCAAGCTCGAGCGGGTGCGCGCGCTCATGGCCGAGCGCGACCTCGACGCGCTCGTCGTTCGCGCGCCCGACAACGTCCTCTACCTCGTCAACTTCTGGCCCATGAAGGGCTACGACCTGGCCGTGTTCCCGCGGGAGGGCGAGGCCACCCTCGTCTGCCTCGAGCCCTCGCTGGCCGACGCCGAGCGCACCGCCTGGACGGAGGACATCCGCCTCTTTCGCGGCTACGACGAGCGCGACCCCCGCCCTCCTCAGGCCCGCGCCACCGAGCTTGCCGCCGCCGTGTGCCGCGAGCGCGGCTACGAGCGCATCGGGCTCGAGCTCTCGCTGGCGACCCAAGCGGCCGACCGCATGGTCGGCGAGCCGACCACCTACAGCCACGACTTCTTCCACGCCTTCGGCGCCGCCGTCGAGGACGCCACGCCCCTCCTCAACGCAGCCCGGGCGATCAAGACGGAGCAGGAGGTGGAGCGCCTGCGGCTGGCCAACGAGATCGCCGCCCAGGCCACCGAGCACGTGGCCGAGCGGCTCCGACCGGGCATGAAGGAGTCCCAGGTAGGAGCCCTGTGGAACGGGCACGTGCACGCCGTGGGAACCGGCTTCCAGGGCAAGGTCGACCTCGCCCACGGCTTCTCCCTCGTCTGGTCGGGACCCGGCATCCGTACCTTCACCGCCACCGCCGACCGTCCCGTGCAGGAGCACGAGCCGACCCTGCTCGAGATCTGGGCCTGCGCGGACGGCTACTGGTGCGACTGGACGAAGAACCTCTGCCCCGGCGAGCTCAGCCCCGAGTACGAGCGCCTGCTCGAGGGGCTGCTCGCTGTCTACGAGGCCGCCGTCGCCCACTGCCGGCCGGGGGCGAGTCTGGCCGAGCTCGACCGCTTGATCCGGGACGGCATCGCCGAGCTCGGCTACCCCGGCCAGCCCTCGCATCCCGTCTGCCACGGCGTGGGCGCCCGCGCCCACGAGCCTCCCTACGCCCACCAGGCAGGCGGCGGCACGATCGAGGAGGGGATGGTGCTGGCCATCGAGCCCGGGGTCTACTGGCCGCAGGGGGGCGGCCTTCGCTTGGAGGACAACTTCCTGATCACCGCCCAGGGTGCCGAGAAGCTGGGGCGCATCCCCGACGACCTCCGGCTGATTCCGGCCGGCCGGCGAGCTACCTGAGCAACATTGCTCAGGTAGGGACCCGTCGCCCGGCGGGATCCTTTGACATCTGATCAAACCCGCCGGGAGGAGGCCGATCGTGCCCACGACGCTCGACAAGCCGAGATCGGTGCGTTGGGTCAAGAGCGTCTGCAAGATGTGCCTGCACGGCTGCGGCATCCTGGTCAAGGTCGAGGACGGGGTCGTCACCAAGATCGAGGGCGACCCCACCAACCCCGACAACATGGGCAAGCTCTGCCCCAAGGGCAACGTGGGCATGCTCCGGCTCTACGACCCCCGCCGGGTGAAGGCGCCGGTGGTGCGCACCAACCCCAAGAAGGGGCCCGGCGTCGATCCGGGCTGGAGGGAGATCTCCTGGGATGAGGCCATGGACATCGTCGAGGCCAAGCTGAGGCCGATCCGGGAGAGCGACCCCCGCAAGCTGCTCGTGGCCAGCGGCGACTTCCAGCGCATCTTCAACTGGGCCTGGCCGGCCGCCTTCGGCTCGCCCCACTTCTTCAGCACCGTGGGCCAGTACTGCGGCGCCGCCTACCACCCCATCAACGGCATCACCGACACGAGCTTCGCCTGCATCAACGACTACGAGCACTGCAACTACTGGCTGCAGGTGGGCTCGGGGGATGGCTTCTCCAGCCACTTGCACCTGGCCGGCTCAGCCAAGCGGATGGCGGATGCCCGCATGCGCGGCATGAAGGTGGTGGTAGTGGAGCCGCGCATGTCGGCGGCGGCGGCCAAGGCGGACGAGTGGATCCCCATCCGTCCCGGCACCGACCGGGCCTTCGCCCTCGGGCTCATGCACAGCCTCGTGCTCGAGCACGGCCTCTACGACCGCGAGTTCCTGAAGCAGCGCACCAACGCCCCCTACCTGATCGGCCCCGACGGCCGCTACCACCTGAGCCCGCGCGGCAAGGCCATGGTCTTCGACCCGGTGGCGGGGCGCGCTCGGGAGTGGGACGACCCCGACATCGCCGACTGGGCGCTCGAGGGGCGCTACACCGTGGACGGGGTGGAGTGCGCGCCCGGGTTCCAGCTCTTCCTGGACATCCTGGAGGAGCACCCGCCCGAGCGCATGGAGGAGATCTGCACGGTGCCGGCGAGGACGATGCGGCGGATCGCCCGCGAGCTGGGCGAGGCGGCCCAGATCGGCGGCACCATCGAGCTCGAGGGGAAGGTCTACCCCTACCGGCCGGCGGCGGTCAACTACTACCGGGGGGCCATCGCCCACAAGCACGGTGGGCAGGACTCGATGGCCCTCAAGCTGGTCAACACCCTGCTCGGCAACATCGACGTGCCGGGCGGCCACCTGGGCGTGCCCCTCGACCTGCGCGGCTTCTTCATCGAGCCGGGGGAGCACGGCATGCTCAAGCCCAATCCCCACATCCTCCATCCGCCGGTGCCGTTCACGTTCCCGGCCAACTCGCTGCAGCTCCTGGAGTGGTTCCCGCTGGGCATGGACGCCGGCCACATCGCCCTGGACGCCGTCCTCGACCCTGACAAGTACCGGCTCGACTTCCGGCCGGAGGTGCTCCTCACCTACCACTCCAACCCGGTCTGGAACATGCCAGCCACGGACAAGGTGCGCAAGGCGATCGCCTCCTTCGACTACGTGATCTCGATCGACGTGGTCGTCAACGAGACGACCGAGTACGCCGACCTCATCCTCCCCGACCACACCTACCTGGAGTCGACGGTGGCGGTCATGTGCGAGCCGCCGGTGGTGAAAGGGCTGGCCCTGCGCCAGGCGGTGATCCCGCCCCTCCACAACACCCGCGACGCCACCGAGATCCTCATCGACATCGCCGAGCGCTGCGGCTTCCTCGACGTCTGGAACGGCTTCCTGAACCAGCTCTTGGGCCTGACCGCGCGCCCGGACTTGATGCTCGAGCCCACGCGCAAGTACTCGAACGAGGAGATCATCGACCGCTGGCTCAGGGCCGTCTACGGCGACGAGTACGACCTGGAGTGGTTCAAGGAGCACGGCCACAGGGTGGTCAAGCGGCCTGCCTCGGAGACCTACCTTCCCTGGGACGGGCTTCGCATCCCCTTCTACTACGAGGTGATCAAAGCGGCGGGCGACGAGCTCGAGAAGAACTTCCAGGGCACGGGCTACACGTGGGATACCTCCGACTACGTGCCGCTTCCCTCCTGGAAGGACGGCCCCATCCACGGCCACGACCCCGACTACCCCCTGTACGCGATCACCTTCAAGTCGGCCGAGACCAACTTCGCAGAGAACATGTCCATCCCGGTCATCGACCGGCTCACCCGGGGCGTGGCGGCGCTGCGGGGCGTCCTCATCAACCCCGCCACCGCCCGCAGGCTGGGGATCGAGGACGGCGATCCCATCGAGATCGAGTCGCGCTTCGGCCGCGTGCAGGGGCAGGCGGCGCTCACCGAGGGCATCCACCCGGAGACGATCGCGGTCGCCAACGCCCTCACCCGTAACGTCCCCGGTCGGCGGGGGACGCCCTTCAACGCCCTCCTTCCCGCCGAGCTCGAGTACACCGACCTCTTCACCGGGGCGCTGGAGTCGTGCGTGCGGGTGCGGGTGCGCAAGCTGGCGGAGGAGCGGGCGGCATGACCCGCTGGGGCATGGTCATCGACCTCGCCCGCTGCATCGGCTGCAACGCCTGCACGGTGGCCTGCAAGATCGAGCACGGAACGCCCGACGACGTCTACTTCACGCGCGTCTACACGGAGGAGACGGGGACGTACCCGGAGGTACGGACGACCTACGTCCCTTCCCTCTGCCGCCACTGCGCCGACGCCCCCTGCGTGAGCGTCTGTCCCACCGGGGCGAGCTACCGGCGGCGGGACGGGATCGTCCTCGTCGACGAGGGCAAGTGCATCGGCTGCCGCTACTGCATGATGGCCTGCCCCTACAACGAGCGCTTCTACCTGCGCAAGGGATCTCTCCGAGGCGGCTACCACGGGGAGCGGACCCCCTTCGAGGAGGCCAAGTGGCAGGCGTTCACGGAGGGCACGGTGATCAAGTGCACGTTCTGCGCCCACCGCGTGGACGAGGGGTTGCTGCCCGCCTGCGTCGTCACCTGCCCCACGGAGGCGCGCGTCTTCGGCGACCTGGACGACCCCGACAGCGTGGTCAGCCGTCTCATCCGGGAGCGGGGCGGGGAGATACCGACAAGCGAATCCGTCGTCTACCTGGATGCCCAGGGAGGTGAGTCGAGTGGCCGTCGCGCCGCCGCAGCCGCTCCCGCGTAGCCAGTTCCGCCCCGGCTACACCCGGCAGGAGGAGTGGCGGTGGCTGATCACGGCCGCCTTCTTCTTCGGGAGCGTGGGGGCAGGGCTCTTCCTCTTTGCCTTCGCCCTCGACTTCCCGGAGGGAGCGGCGGCGGGCCTACTCACGGTGGCGGTACTGAAGACGACCGCGCACCTGCTCTTCCTGGGGAAGCCGCTTCGCTTCTGGCGGGCCGTCGTCCGCTGGCGCAGCTCCTGGATCTCCCGCGGCGTCGTCGCCATGGGCGCCTTCTCGATCTTCGCCTTCGTCTACCTGGTGCCCTTCATCTTCTCCGTGAACGAGAGCGCCGTCACGAGCGCCTTCGGGTACGCGGCGGCGGTGTGCGCGTTCGTGGTCCTGGTCTACGACGGCTTCGTCATGAAGGCCTCGCGGGGGATCCCCTTCTGGCAGAGCTGGCTGACGCCGCTCCTCGTGCTCGGCTACGGGGCCCTGGGCGGGGCCACGCTCGTCCTCGTCCTGCGCGCGGCCACCGGCCGCGAGCTCTCGCGGGCGGCGGTGGACGGGGTCGAGCTGGGGCTGGTGGTCGTCAACTTGGTGCTCGTCGGCGTGTACCTCTTCGCCGCCCAGGCACGCGCCGCCGCCAGCGCCTTCGCCGCCCGCATGCTCACCCAAGGGCTACCCGGCCTCCTCTTCCTCGCCCTCGTCGTGGGGGTGGGCCTGTTCGGCACCCTCGCTCTGGGCGGGGCGGCGGCCGCTACGGGGAGCGACGTCGCCTTGGCCCTGGCCGCCGTGTGCGACCTCTCCGGGCACGTCGCCGTCTTCTTCGCCATCCTGTCCGCGGGCGTGTACGCGCCCCCGCGGGCGCGGCTAGCGAACGTGCGGCAGCACCCGCTCCCCGAACAGGCGTAGCTGGCCCAGCCGGTCCTCGCCCCACAGCTCGAGCATGACGTGGGTGCAGCCGGCGGAGCGGTACTCCTCGATGGCGGCGATGCAGTCCTCGGGGGTGCCGGCGATCGGTCGGCACTTGTCCAGGATCTCGTCGGTGACAGCCGCCTTGGCGGCCAGGCGGCCTCCCCGCTCCATGGCCTCGGCGATGGGCCGGATCTCCTCCTGGCTGAGGCCGGCGCACTGGAGCAGGGTGTCGGCGGCGGCTTGGATGTTCTGCACCTTGTTGGCCAGGTACATGCCGGCGATCTCCCGGGCCCCGTCCCGGCCGCGAGCGCGGTCCTCGTCGATGGAGGCGACGATGGTGCAGCCGATGTCGAGCTCGTCGGGATCGCGGCCCGCCTCCGCGACCCGCTCGCGGACGTAGCGGACGAAGGCGGGAGTGGTGATGGAGGCGGTGAGCAGGCCGTCCGCCACCTGGGCCGCCGCCTTCAGCATCATGGGACCGGTGCCGGCGAAGTAGAGGGGGACCGACCAGCGGGGCGCCTGGGCATCGTCGCGAAGGGCGGGCACGTGGGCCTCGAACACCTTGCCCTGGAAGTCGAGCGCCTCCCCGGCGAGGAGGCCGCGGACGATCGCGGCCGCCTCCTTCATGGCCGCCACCGGCCGCGCCTCCTCGCCCAGGCCGGCGTGGCGCATGAAGATCTTGGACACGCCCAGGCCGAGGTAGAAGCGACCGGGCCCCGCCGCCTCCTGCGTTACCCGTGCCTCCATGGCGATCTGGATCGGATGGCGGGTGAAGGGGGAGATGATCCCCCAGCCCACGGCCAGGCGCTCCGTCTCCCGGGCGACGAGCGCCGAGAGCGCCGTGGAGGAGCGGGCCTCCATGGAGTGCTTGCGCCACCAGGGGTAGGCCTCGGCCAGCCAGATGGTGTCGAAGCCGGCCGCGTCCATGGCTCGGGCGTGCTCGAGGATCTCCTCCACCGGCTCCATGGTGAGCTGCATGACGCCGATGCGGAAGGGCGGGGACATGGGCCGATTATCTCGCAGCGGCGACGCCCTCGTGCCGCGACCTCGGCGGCGTCCCCTGCCGGGCTTGCCCCGGACCCTCGGCGCTCCGTCGCCTGCGCCGTGGGCCGACCTAGGCGCCGGCTCGCAACTCGGCGCGCGCCCGTTGTGGGGTTCGGATTCTGACCCCCAGTACTCGCCGAGCGGAAGCAGGTGCCGGCGGTCACCCGTTGCCAGCACGTCGATTGCTGCCTCGACCGCCCAGGCGAGGATCGCGCCGTCCCAGGGGCCGCCCGCGACCGCCACGGGCGAGCTCAGGAGTCCGGGTCGCGACGCTGCCCCTTTGGCCACGGTGGCATCGCAGAGGACGCGGACGGGTCAGCCTCGTTGAAAGCGAAGCTCGTCGACGAGCGCCTCGGCGTCCTCGGGGCCGATTCCCCGCTCCGCTCGCTCGAGCGCGGCGGCCTGCTCCTCGGGAAGCTGGATGATCGTTCGCACCATCTTCACCATGGTCGGAACAACAGCGATGATGACGGAGACCGCGGAGCGGATGCCTGGACAGCCGGCCGACTCGTAGGTGCCGGCTCGGGAGGGCTGGGAGCGCGTCGACTCGCGCTCTCTCCGACGCGCGGGGGACGCGCTCGGGGAGTTCCTACGAGGAGGGGGAGGCGGCGGCTCCCTTGGCCTCGGCCACCTGCTGCTCGAGGGCGTTGAGGACGTTCGTCACCTGCTGGTTGACGATGGGCTGGAAGACGCGCTGGCCCATGGAGCCGATGGGGCCGGCCACCCGCACATCCGCCTCCCAGCGCATGGAGGTGCGATCGCCGTCCGGGGTGAGGTGGAACTGGGTCTCCATGGATACGATGGCCCCCACGCCCTGGCCCTTGGCGTTCAGCTTGGCGTACTCGATGGGGCGCTCCTCCACCTGCTCGAAGTTGAACTTCAGCTTGAGGCCGCCCATGCCCAGCGGCACCTTGACCTGCGCCTCCCAGTGCCGCTCGTCCTTGACCTGGAAGCCCTCCACCCCGGGCAGGAGCTTGGCCATCCGGGCCGGGTCCATGAGCACGTCCCAGACGAGCTGCACCGGGGCGTCGAAGTCCTTGACGCCTTCCACCTTCACGCCTCGATCACCTCCACCAACGATCGGCTCTCCTCGGGGTTCCTGATCATGCGCCACACCCGCTCGGGGGGATTGTGGCTGTCGTACACGACCGCAGGGATGCCGGCGCTGCGCAGGGCGTCCTGGATGGCCGCGCAGATGGCGTGGATAGCGGCCCCGCCGCCCTCCCCCATGCCCTTGGTGCCGAGGTCGTTGAAGGGCGAGGGGCTCTCGATGGAGGCCGTCTTGATGTCGGGCATGTCCAGGGCGTGGGGCACGTGGTACTCGTAGAAGTTGGCGGTGAGGAGCTGCCCGTCCTCGTCGTAGGCGAAGGTCTCGTGCAGGGCGGCGCCGATGCCGTGGGCGGTAGCCCCGTGCACCTGGCCCTCCACGATCTGGGGGTTGATGCGCACCCCGCAGTCGTCCACGGCCGCGTAGTCGACGATCTCCACCTCGCCCGTCTCCTCGTCGATCTCGACCACGCAGGCGTGGATCTGGGTGGCGTAGGTGAGGGTCAGGTTGCCGTACTTGCGCTCCTTGTCGGGCGGCTGGAAGGGAGGGACGTACACGTACCGGCAGTTGAGGGTGGCGTCCCGCACCTCCAGGGGCAGGATGGCGTTGTTGGCGTTGACGATGGCCCCCACGGCCATAAACGGAAGCTGCGCCTCGGGGTTGTCCTTGCGCTTGGCGACGCCGCCCTCGAGCAGGATGTCGTGGGGCGACTCCGCTCCCAGCACCGCCGCCGCTACCCGGCGGATCTCCCAGGCCAGCTTGTCGGCCGCTCCCTTGACGGCCATGAGGCCGGTGACCGCGAACTGGCTGGCGTAGGTGCCGGAGAAGCCGGCGTGCGAGTTCCAGTACGAGTCGTGCCCGCGGCGGACGTGGACGTCGTCGGGGGTGACGCCGAGGATGTCCGCTACCACCTGGGCGGCGGTGGTCTCGTGACCCTGGCCCTGGGGGGCCGTACCCAAGGTGACCACGATCTCCCCGAAGATGTCAAGCTTGACGGTGGCCACCTCGTTGTTGCCCGAGAACTGTAGCTCCGGGTTGAGGAGGGTGGACTGGCCGAAGTTGTTCGTGCCCGAGTCGAGGGTGGAGCCGATGCCGATCCCCACCAGCTTGCCGTCCCTGTGACCGCGCCGCCCCTTGACCCGCTCGTAGTCGATGAGGTCGAGGGCGATGTCCAGACAGCGGGCGTAGTCGCCGGAGTCGTAGACGCAGCCGTTGGGGGTCGTGTAGGGCATCTCCTCGGCCTTGATGTAGTTGCGCTTGCGCACCTCCACCGGGTCGAGCCCCAGCTCGTGGGCCACGATGTCGATGATGCGCTCGGTGAGCCACAGGTGCTGCATGCGCGAGTAGCCGCGGTTGGGCGACACCGGAGCCTTGTTGGTCATCACCTGGGTGAACTCCACCCGGATGTTCTTCCAGCGGTAGAGGCCGGGCGACACCTGGGCCCAGATCACCCCGCCCAGGGGCTCGTAGCGGAGGTAGGCGCCGGCGTCGTCCAGGGCCTTGCAGCGGAAGCCGAGGAGGGTGCCGTCGGCCGTCACCGCCACCTCCACGTCCTGGAACCAGCGCTCGTTGCCGTGGGACATGGACTGGTGGAACTCGGTGCGCCACTCTGTCCACTGGATGGGCCGGCCGAGCTTGCGGGCGAGGAGGCAGCAGGCGACGAGCTGGGGGTGGGAGGTGATCTTGTTGCCGAAGCCGCCGCCGATGTCGTGGGTGACGAAGCGGAGCTTGTCCGTCCCCACCCGCAGGGCCGGCGCCATCATGATCACGGCGAAGCCGGGGAACTGGTTGTTGGTGGTGATCGTCCACTGCCCGGTGCCCCGGTCGTACTCGACCAGGGCGGCGTCGCACTCGAGGGGGGTGGAGTTGAAGCGGTCGAAGTGGAGCTCCTTGATGCGCACGATGCGGTCGGCGGCGGCGAAGGCGCCCTCCACGTCCCCCCACTCGTACACGCCGCTCCAGGACAGGTTGGTGCCGCACTCATCGTGGAGGATGGGGGCATCCTCGTCCAGGGCGCGGCGGGCGTCCACTACCACCGGCAAGGGCTCGTACTCGACCTCCACCAGCTCGGCGGCGTCCCGGGCCAGCTCCCGCGTCTCTGCCACCACCGCCGCCACCGGCTCCCCCGCGTAGCGCGCCTTGCCCACGGCCAGGGCGTAGTCGCGGACGTGGGCGCCGGGGGGAGTGGCGATCTGGAAGAAGGGATCGGTGAGCTCCGCCACCTCCTCGCCGGTGAGGGTGCCGTACACGCCGGGGATGGCCTCGGCGGCGGAGACGTCGATGGAGAGGATGCGGGCGTGGGCGTAGGGGGAGCGCACGAAGTGGAGGTAGCCCATGCCGTGCCGCTTGACGTCGTCGGCGAAGACGCCCTGGCCCTGGACGAGCCGCTTGTCCTCCTTGCGCGGGATCGACCTGCCGACGAAGCCGACCTCGAGCTCGACCTTGCGCTCGGTGACGGTGGTGGTCACGCTACCTCCCCCTCGGCGACGGCCTTGATGGCCCGGATGATGTTCACGTAGCCCGTGCAGCGGCAGATGTTGCCCTGGATGCCGCGGCGAATCTCCTCCTCCGTGGGTCTCGGGGTGTGCTCGAGAAGGTAGGTGGCGCTGATGAGCATGCCCGGGGTGCAGTAGCCGCACTGGAGGGCGTGGTACTGGGAGAAGGCCCGCTGGAGGGGGGTCAGCTCCCCGTTCGGCGCCAGGCCCTCCACGGTGGTGATGGTGGCCCCGTGTGCCTGGGGGGCGAGGAGCATGCACGACTTGACCGCCTTGCCGTCCAAAAGCACGGTGCAGGCCCCGCAGTTTCCGGTGTCGCAGCCCACGTGCGTCCCCGTCAGGTCGAGGTCGTCGCGGAGGAAGTGGACGAGGAGCTTGCGGGCCTCCACCTCCCGCTCGTAGACCTCCCCGTTGACGGTGACCGTGATCGTCAGCTCCCGCGCCGGTGCCGTCACTGGCTACCTCCCTTGGTCCTCGATCGCGTCCTTCACCGCCCGCCCCGCCAGCACCTGGGCGAGGTGGCGCCGGTACTCGCTGGAGGCGTGGACGTCGGAGGGCGGCTCCAGGTCGGCTTCCTCCACGGCTCTGCGGGCGGCAGCCTCGTCGGCCTCGGCCTCGACCACGACGGGCACGGCGGCGACGCAGCCGATGGCGATGCGGGCTCGGCCGTCGCGCGCCGTGGCCGCCACGTTGACGATGCCGGTGCCCTCCTTGCCCAAGGTCAGGGAGGCCCAGCCGTCGCCCTCGCCCGGTCTGCGCGCCGGCACCGTGATTCGGGTCAGAAGCTCGCCCGGCCCCACCGCCGTCATGTACACGCCCTGGAAGAAGTCCCCGGCGGCCACCGTGCGCTCGGTCTCGAGGCTGCGGATGGTGAAGGTGGCGCCGATGGCGGCGAGGAGCGGCGGCAGGTGGTTGGTGGGGTCGTTGGAGCACACGTTCCCCCCCACCGTGCCCCGGTTCCGCACCTGGACGTCGGCGATGGTGGCCACCACCCGGCCCAGGATGGGGCGTGCCTCCTTGGCCTCGGAGGAGCGGACGAGCTGGTCGTAGGTGACCATGGCCCCGATCTCCAGGGAGCCGTCCTTCCCCAGCGCGATCTCGCGCAGCTCGGGGATGGCGTTCAAGTCGACCACGACCTCGGGCGAGGCGACCCGGGTCTTCATGACGTTGACGAGGCTCTGCCCGCCCGCTAGGGGTCGCGCTCCCTCGTAGGAGGCGAGCAGCCGCAGCGCTTCGTCGGTCGTAGCGGGGCGGGCGTACTCGACCTCGCGCAGCAGCATGTTGCGAACTCTAACTGGAGAGGCCTGTCTCTAGGCGAGCAAGGCGCGGTGGCGGCGAAGAGCAGAGAGCAGACGGTCGACGTCCTCCTCTACGTTGTAGAGGTGGAAGGAGACGCGTAGGTTGCGGTCGCGCGAGGAGCAGGCGATGCGCTCCTGGGCGAGCGCCGCGACAAGGGCCTCCACGTCGGTCGAGCGCACGCAGACGAGGGGGCCGCGGCGGGCGGGATGCCGCGGCGTCACCACCTGGGCCCCGAGCTCGTCCAGCCCCTCGATGAAGCGGGTGGCGAGGTCCTGGACGTGCTCCTCGATTGCCGGAGTCCCCGCCTCCTCCACGACGGCCATGCCGGCAAGACCGGCGTAGATGGCAGGGACAGGGGGTGTTCCCGCCTCGAAGCGGCGGGCGTCCGCCGCCGGCGAGTAGTCGGAGATGTCCATCTGGAAGATGTGCTCGTCGGCAAACCAGCCGGTCTGGGTGGGGAGGAGCTCGGGGATGAGGTCGCGGCGCACATACAGGAAGGCAAGGCCGGCCGACCCGAGCAGGTACTTGACCGTGCCGCCGGTAACGAGGTCGGCGCCGAGCGCCCGCACGTCCAAGTCGAGCGCCCCCACCGCCTGGTAGCTGTCGGCGAGGACGAGCGCCCCCTTGTCGTGGGCGATGCGGGCGATCTCGGCCACGTCGTGGCGGTGGCCGGTTCGGTAGGAGACGGTGGTGCAGCAGACGAGGGCTGTCCGCTCGTCGATCGCCTGGGCGAAGCGCTCGGGAGGGATGGAGCCGTCCGCCTCCGGCTGCACGTGCACCACCTCCGCCCCCCGCAGCTCCTGGGCGTGGGCGATCTGGCCCACGGTGGGGAACTCGTACTCGGAGATGACGATCCGTCGGCGCTGCGAGCGCTCGAAGGGAAGCGCACTCGCGAGCGCGCTCACCGCCTGGGAGACCGAGGTGACGACCGCCACCTCGCCCGGCTCGGCTCGAAGCAGGCGGGCGAAGGCTGCCCGCGCTGCCTCCGCCCGCTCCACCCAGTGCTCCCAGGCGGCGCCGTGCTCGTCCCAGCCGTCCAGGTACTCCTCGTAGGCTCGGCGTACCCGGGTGGAGAGCGCCCCCTGCGAGCAGGAGTTGAGGTAGGTGGTGTGGGAGAAGATGGGGAACTCGCCCCGGACGGCGGCACCGAGCCCTCTGTCAGCCCTAGCGGCCAAGGTAGGCCCTCCGCAGCTCGTCGTTACGGATGAGGTCGGAGGCGCTTCCCTCCAGCACCAGCCGGCCGGTAGAGAGCACGTAGCCGCGGTCCGCGATCTGCAGGGACACGTTGGCGTTCTGCTCCACGACCAGGACGGCAACTCCCGCCTCGTGCACCTGCTTGATGATCTCGAAGCTGCGCTCGACCAGGAGGGGGGAGAGGCCCATGGAGGGCTCGTCCATGAGCATGAGCTTGGGTCGGGACATGAGCGCCCGGGCCATGGCCACCATCTGCTGCTCGCCGCCCGACAGGGTGCCGGCCAGCTGGTGTCGCCGCTCGTAGAGGACGGGAAACAGGGAGTAGACGCGCTCGTAGTCCTCCTTGGTTCCTCCTCCCCGCAGGTAGGCCCCCATTTGCAGGTTCTCGAGCACGGTCATGGGGGCGAACAGGCGCCGGTTCTCGGGCACGATCGCCATTCCCCGCCGGATGCGGTAGCTCGTGGGGCGGTCGGTGACGTCCTCGCCCTGGAAGATCACGCGCCCTGAGCGGGGCCTGACGATGCCCAGAATCGTCTTCAGGGTGGTCGACTTGCCGGAGGCGTTGCCGCCGAGCAGGCACACGAGCTCGCCCTCCCCGACGCGGATGTTCACATCCTGGAGGATGTGGATGGGCCCGTAGTAGGTGTTGATGCCCTCGAGCGCAAGGAGCGACCGACCGTCTCCCTGCCCTGCGCTCGCTCTCTGCTCTCCGTTCGCTGCGCTCATGCGCGACTTCCCTCTGCTTGGACGCCCAGGTAGGCCTCGACCACGCGGGGGTCGGTGGCCACCTCCTCGAAGGAGCCCTCGGCGATCTTGACCCCATGGTCGAGGGCGACCACCCGGTCGGAGATGCCCTCCACCACGTGCATGTCGTGCTCGATGACCAGGATCGTGTATCCGGCCTCGTCGCGCAGCCTGCCGATGAGCTGGGTGATCTCCTGCGTCTCCACCGGGTTCATGCCCGCCGCCGGCTCGTCGAGGAGGAGGATGCGGGGCTTGGCGGCCATGGCCCGGGCGATCTCCAGCCGCCGGCGGTTGGCGTAGGAGAGGCTGTAGGCGGGCTGGTCGAAGCGGTAGCCGACCAAGCGCTGGCCGAAGAAGGCGAGCTTCTCCTCGGCCAGGCGCTCGATCTCCCGCTCCTCCCGGCGCTGGCCCGGGGTGCGCAGGATGGAGCGCCAGAGGCCGGCCCGGGTGTGCCCGTAGGCCGCCGCCATCACGTTCTCCTTGACGGTCATGTTCAAGAACAGGCGTAGGGTCTGGAAGGTGCGGGCGATGCCGAGGCGGGTGATCCGGTGCGGAGGCAGGCCGACGATGCTGCGTCCGTCCACCAGGATGTCGCCCTCGTCGGGCCGGTAGACCCCGGTGACGAGGTTGAAGACGGTGGTCTTGCCGGCCCCGTTGGGACCGATGATGCTGACGATCTCCCCCTCCTCGACGGCCAGGTCGAGACGGTCGAGCACGCGCAGGCCGCCGAACGACTTGCTCACCTGGCGCAGCTCGAGCAACGCCATCAGACGATCTCCACCCGCCGTGTTCCCAGAAGGCCCTGCGGTCGCGCTGCCATCATGCCCACGAGCAACGCCCCCAGGATGATGAAGCGGGTCACCGCCGATTGGGGCACGAGCACGTTCTCCCAGACGCAGGCGGCCAGGTAGATGGTGGGGCAGAGGGCGGCGAGCCGCCGCCGGCCGCGGAGAACGGTGAGGGCGAGGACGCAGGCGACGAGGGCCACGAAGGCGAGTTTGCCCAGGGTGGTGGGTACCTCAGGGGTGGGGTTTCGCTGCAAGAGCACCCAGGAGCTGACCCAGTCGTCGATGGCGGCCTCGCCCAGGGGCCGGCCGGCCGTGCCCGAGGGCCAGACGGCCTGGGCCAGGGCGCGGACGGCGAAGCCGAGCCCCACGGTGGCGGCCACGACCAGGGCGGCCAGGCGCCAGCGCCAGGGCCGAACGAGGGCCGGGAGGGTCAGCGCCAAGCCCACGTAGAAGACCCAGCTTGCGTTGGCGGGCGTGCGCAGAGCCTCCAGGGCGATGCTGATCACCACCGCCCCCAGGGCCACGCCGAACAGGTTGCCGGCCCCGCCCAGGATGACCATGGCGTAGAGGGTGATGAGCACGGTCACGTCCACGCTGGAGGGGAACACCGCCCCCTGCTCGGCGGCGAAGATGGTGCCGGTGAGGGCGGCGATGGCGGCCCCGGTGGCGAAGGCAAGGAGCTTGAGCCAGTTGACCGGCATGCCCATCAGCTCCGCTGCCAGCGGCTCCTCCCGCAAAGCCCGCCAGGCCCGGCCGACGCGGGAGTCGTTGAGGAAGTGGAGAGCCACGAGGGCGAGCGCGAAGGCGACCAGGGCGAGGTAGAAGTACTCGGTGAGGCTGGTCAGCCTCCAGCCCAGCCAGTTCATGGGGTCGAGGTTGGAGATGCCGTTCGGCCCCCGGGTGAGGCCGCCGTCGAGCTTGGCGATCTCCTCCTCCAGGAAGGGAAGCGTGAGCCGGTCGCCGTTGACGAGGATGGTGGAGAAGATCTGGAGGAAGAAGAGGGTGACGATGGCCAGGTAGTCGCCCACCAGCCGCCAGGAGGGGAGGCCGACGAGGAAGCCGAGGGCGGTGCCGCTGACAGCGACGATGAGGACGACCAGGGGGGCCTGGAAGTGGAGGCCCGTGTGGTCGGAGGCGAACATGGCGTAGGTGTAGGCACCGAAGCCGAAGAAGGCCACGTAGCCGAGATCGAGCAGGCCGGCGAAGCCCACGGCCACGTTCAGGCCTACGGCCAAGAGCATGAAGACGAGGGTGTCGATGGCCACTTGCAGTAGGAAGTCGTCCTGCGTGGCCAGGGGCACGAAGGCGGCTGGCACCACCAACCCGGCCAGCTTGACGGCGACCGGTACTCCTGCCCAGGCCTGCCGAGCGCGGCCGAGCAGGCCTCCCTCCACGCGGCCGCCGACGGTGGCCACCCACTCGTCCACCCCGATGCGGGGCGCTTGTCCTCGCTCCTGCGCCTCGGTCACATCACACCTTCTGGATCTCGGGTCGCCCCAGCAGGCCCTGGGGCCGGAAGATCATCACCAGGACGAGGAGGGAGAAGACGAGGAGATCGCGCCAGCGAAGCGAGGGGTCGATGTAGGCCGCGTAGGCCTCGGCGAAGCCGATGGCGAGGCCGCCCAGCATGGCCCCGGGGATGGAGCCGATGCCTCCCACCACCGCGGCCGTGAAGGCCTTGAGGCCGAAGTTGAAGCCCATGAAGTGGTTGACGCTGCCGGTGAAGAGGCCCACCAGGACGCCGCCCACTCCCGCCAGGGCGCCGCCGACCAGGAAGGCGGCCATGATCACGCGGTCGACGTCGATGCCCATCATGGCCGCCGCCTCTCGGTCGTAGGCGGTCGCCCGCATGGCCTTGCCGAGCTGGGTGCGGTAGACGAGTAGGGAGAGGAGGACCATCATGGCCAGGGCCGTCGCGATTACCACCACCCGGAGCAGGGAGATGCGGAAGGCCCCCCACTCGATCCCCTCCAGGTAGAGGGCGCCGCCGGCGAGGTCGATGGTCTCGTACTGCTTGAAGTCGGCTCCGAACAGGAGGAGGACGCTGTTCTGCAGGAAGAAGGAGGCTCCCAGGGCGGAGATGAGGGGGACGATGCGGGGCGACTCCCGAAGCGGCCGGTAGGCGAACCGCTCCAGGGCCACGCCCAGAACGGCGCACCCCGCCATGGCCGCCAGCACCATGAGCACGATCACGCTCCAGGCGGGCACGAGGGGGCTAGCCGCCCCGCCCAGGACGCCGATGACGCCCCAGCCGATGAACCCCCCAACCATGAACACGTCCCCGTGGGCGAAGTTGAGGAGCTTGAGGATGCCGTAGACCATGGAGAAGCCGAGGGCGATGAGGGCGTACACGCTGCCCCGGGTCGCCCCGTCCACGGTCAGGCTGAAGAAGCGCTCCCAGTCCATGGTGGCGGAGGCTTCCTAGTACAGCACGGGACGGCCCGCCCGGAGGCGAGCCGTCCCGCGACATCCCGTCGTCCCCTGCTCCTCAGGCGACGTTCTTGTACTTCCCGTTCGTGACCTCGTAGATGAAGAACCGGGCGCCGATCACGTCGCCCCTCTTCGTGAACCTGATCCGGCCGCCCAGGATCGAGGGGATGTTGGTCTTGCGCACGTTGGCCACCACCTCGGCCCGGCTGATCTTGTCGTCGGCGCAGGCCTTGCGGGCCGCCTCCATGATCACCCAGGCGGCCATGTAGCTCGGCGGCCCGAACGAGCCGAAGGCCTTGCCCTTGGAGAACTTCCTGTACTCGGCCACGATGGCCCTGGCGGCCGGGTCGAAGCGGAGATCCTTGGCGAACACCGATACGTAGCCGTGCTTGGGCTTGTACTGCGTTGGCTGGTAGGCACCGTCGGTTCCGAACACGACCGCCTTCTTGCCCTGCTCGAGCAGCTGCTGCGACAGCGTCTGCGCTGCCGAGGCGGTCTGGGTGGCGAACACGACCACGCTGGTGTCGTTGTCGACGTTGGTGGCGATGGTCGAGAAGTCGGTCTCGCTGGCGCTCACCGACTGCCGGTCGACCTGGACGCCCTTGGCCTTCAGGCCCTTCTCGATCGCGTCCGCCAGCGGCACCGAGTAGTCGTCCTGGGAGTCGATCACCGTCACCTTCTTGGCCTTGAGCTTGCCGGTGACGAAGTTGACGATGGAGGGCGCCTGCACGCCGTCGTGGGGCACCACCCGGAAGAAGGTGGGGAACGAGCCGTCGGTGAGCGACACCCGGGTGGCCGAGCCGGATACGGACACGAGGCTCGCCCTGGCGAAGAGCTTGCCGCTGGAGATCACCGACTGGCTGGTCGCCCCGCCCACGACCCCGATCACGCTCTTGTCGGAGACGAGGCGCCGGGCGACGGTGCGGGCGAGGGCGGCCGAGAGCTGCGTGTCCGCCTGCACCACCCCGAAGCTCGTGCCGAACTGCTTGTTGTACTTGGCCACGGCGAACTGAACCCACGACAGCTGCTCCTGGCCCAGGAAGGCGGCCGGCCCCGTCAAGGGCGACATCACCGCCAGGTTGAGCTTGGTGCAGCTGGCGAGGTCGCCGGCCGCCGCTCGGGCGGGCGCCGCTCGGCCGCCCAGGGCAGCTGCCACGGCCGCCGCGGTCATCGCCGCCGCGACGATGACCGCAAGGGCTTTCCTTCTCGTCATCGGGCTCCTCCTTTCGCGACGTTGCCTATGTTTAGACGGGGTAAGACCCTACATGGATTGCTCGTACGTCCGCGAGGCCGGGCTCCCCGAGGGGTGGAAGACGCCCAGGATCCGCATCAGGCCGGGGCCCAGGTTCTCGATGCAGTGCACCTCTTGAGGCGGCAGGTGGAACGAGGAGCCGGGCCCGATGGGGATCGCCTGCCCGCCCACGTGGGCGACGCCTCGGCCCTCCAGGATGTAGCCGACCTCGTCGTAGGGGTGGGCGTGGTCGGGGGCGCGCGAGGGCTTGACGAGGCCCACGAAGACGGTCACGCTCGACTCGAGGAGCACCCGGAACGATCGGTTGTCGTCGGCCCGCTCCTCGGGGCGGTCGCGGAAGCGGCTGAGGCGGCAGGGATCGCCCGCTGCCTTCTGGGAGGGGGCGAGCACCGACACCACCTCCAGGCCCCCGCTCGTCTCCACGGAGTAGGTCTGGCCGGGAGCGAGGAGGAGGGCGGTGTCGGGCCCGAGCCTGTACTCCTCCCCTCCTAGCCGGAGCGTGCCCTCCCCCGAGATCGCGTACACCACCTCCTCCTGGTCGCCCGTGCTCCGCGGGCGCGACCGGCCGGGACGGAAGGCGATCAACCGCTGGGTCAGCCGCGGGCAGCCGCAAGCGGCGTCGAAGGTGACCCGCGTCTCGGCGGTATCCCCCTCCGCCTGGACCGGCTCGACCGCGCTCGCGTCGACGACGTACACGGGCTGGGACACGTCCGGGGACTTTACTCCGCTCGGGGCCCCAGGGAGCGCCACGTCCCTCAGCGGGGTGTCTCTCCGGCCAGGATGCGGGCGAGGCGCGGCTGGTCGATGTTGCCGCCCGACACCACGCACACGACCCGGCCTCGCCCTACCCGCCCTGCCAGGGCAGCCGCCACCGCCAGGGCGCCTGCTCCCTCGGCCACGAGCCGGGCTCGGCAGGCGAGGAGGCGGACGGCGGCGGCCGTCTCCTCCAGGGTGGCCACCACGGCCCCGTCCACGAGCTCCCTGAGGAGCGGCCACATGGCAGGAAGGACGAGGCGGCCGCCGGCGCCGTCGACGAACGAGGGCCGGTAGTCGACATGCTGCCGCTTGGCGGCGGCCAGGGAGCGGAAGAGCGGGCAGGCCGTCTCCGGCTCGACCGCGTACACCCGGGTCTGGGGGGACAGGGCCTTGACCGCGCTGGCCACCCCCGAGATCAGCCCGCCTCCGCCCACGGGGCACACGACGGCGTCCACCTGGGGCAGGTCCTCCACGATCTCCAGGCCGATGGTGCCGTTTCCGGCCATGACCGCGGCTTCCTGGACGGGGTGGACGAAGAGGCCGGGGGCCTCGGGGAAGCTTGCCTCCTCGATGGCTTGCCACCAGCGGGCGAAGGGGACTCGCACCACCTTCGCGCCCAGGCGCAAGACGGCGTCGGTCTTGGCCTTGGGGGCGTGGTCGGGGACGACCACGGTCGCGGGCACGCCCCGCTCCCTGGCTGCCCAGGCTACCCCTTGGGCCATGTTCCCGGCGCTGGCGGTGACCACTCCGCCTGCCAGCGCCGCCTCGGGCGCTTGTCGGACGGCGCTCACGGCCCCCCGGATCTTGAAGGAGCCCGTCGGTTGGAGGCATTCCGGCTTGAGCCAAACCTCGGCCGGGGTCTCCGCCTCCAGGCGGAGGAGGGGGGTTCTGAGAGCGGCGCCGGCGATCACCTCTCGAGCCCGGCGGATGTCGGCGAGCGGGATCAGAACGGCACCACCTCGCCTCGTCCCTCCTCCTCGGCGCGGCGGAGGACGTACTCGGCGGCGTAGAGGTCCTCGACGGCGATGCCGAGCGACTCGAACACGGTGATCTCCTCCGGCGAGGCCCGGCCCGGCGCTCTCCCCGCCAGCACCTCCCCCAGCTCGGCCCGGATGTGGTCGCGGCCGATCGCCCCCTCCGCCAAGGCGAGCAGGTAGTCGCCGGCCTCTTTCTCCGCCGACTCCCGCCGGTCGACAAAGAAGGCCGAGTCGGCCACCGTGGCCGCGTCCAGCTCCCGGCAGTCGGGAAGGCAGGCTCCCACCGCGTTCACGTGGGCGCCCTCCTTGAGCCACGAGCGTCGCAGCACCGGCCGGCGCGCGCTGGTGGCGGTGACTACCACGTCGGCGCCTCGGATCGCCTCCTCCACCGAGGCGAAGGCCTGGGCGCCGGTCTCAGCGGCGAGGGCCCGGGCTCGCGCGAGGTCGCGGCTTGCCACCCTGGCCTCGGCCAGGGGAAGGATGGCGGGGAGGACGCGCAGGTGGGCCCGGGCTTGGTGCCCCGCTCCCACCACCGCCAGCACGCGGGCGTCGGGGCGGGCCAGCACCCGGGTGGCGAGGGCGGAGCAGGCGGCGGTACGGATGGCGGTCACCGGGGTGGCGTCGAGGACGGCGACGGCCTGGCCGCTCGCGCCGTCGAAGAGCGTCACCGTTCCCTGGTGAGGGTCGAGGCCGCGGGCGGGGTTGTCGGGGACGATGCAGATGGCCTTGAGGGCGTAGACGGGCCTGGCCCCGCCGCGGTGGACGGGCATGAGGCCGAGCAGGGAGGAGGAGCCTGGAGGGCGGACGACCGTCCGTAGGGGCAGGAACACCTCCCCGCGGGCAAGGGCGAGGAAGGCCTCCTCCATGGCGGCGACGCAGCCGACAGGGTCGAGGAGCTCCTCCACGTCCTTGGCCCCGAGCAGGCGGAGCGCCCTCACGGCCAGACGAGCTCCCCCCCGACCTGGGCCAGGGCTCGTGCCTCTAGTACCGCCTGCAGGTGCTCGGGGCGGCGCGGCCCCACGACCGCCGAGGACACCCCGGGCCGGGAGAGCACCCAGGCCAGGGCGAGGCCGGCCATGCTCGCTCCCCGGGCGGCCGCCCGGCGGTCGAGCTCCTCCAGGAGGCCGTACACCCGGTCGTGGTCGAGGTGGAGGTAGGGCTCGGGACGCAGGGTCATGCGCGAGCCGGGGGGCGGCGGCCGGCCGCGCCGGTACTTGCCCGTCAGCCAACCCCCGCACAGTGGGCTATAGGCCTGGTAGGCGATGCCCTGGTCGACGCAGATGGGGATGACCGTGTCCTCGTCTCGGCGCTCCAGTAGAGAGAAGGCGTTCTGGACGCAGGCCGGGCGTCCGTGCTCGAGGATGGCCAGGAGCTCCTCGGCGGTGACGTTGCTGACTCCCCAGGCGGAGACGAGCCCCAGCTCGACCAGTCCTTGGAAGGTCTCCACCATGTCCTCGAGGGGAGTGTCGGGGTCGAGCTCGTGGGCGAGGTAGAGGTCGACTCGGTCGACCCCCAGGCGCTCCAGGCTCGACTCGAGCTGGCGGACGACCCGGGGTCGCGCCAAGCCGCGGTCCGCGCCCTCGGCCATGGGGTTGAAGGTCTTGGTGGTGATGCGGAGGCGGTTGCCGGTGGCCCGCATCCAGGTCCCGAGGTACGTTTCGCTGCGGCCCCCGCCGTAGGCGTCGGCGGTATCGACCCAGCGAATGCCGAGAGCCCAGCCGGCGTCGAGGAGGGCGTGGGCCTCCTCCTCGCTCTCGCCCCGGCCGAAGAAGGCGGGCGCGGAGCCGATCCCGCCGAAGTTGCCGCAGCCGAGGACGACGGGGGGAAGCTGGAGCTGAAAGGCCACGCTCAAGGAGGACGATTCTAGAATCGAGGCGACCGAGCGAAAGGAGAGCGCATGGCATTCGAGCTACCACCCTTGCCCTACCCCTACGACGCCCTGGAGCCGCACATCGACGCCAGGACGATGGAGATCCACCACACCAAGCACCACCAGGCCTACGTGGACAACGCCAACAAGGCCCTAGAGGGAACCGCATGGGCGGACAAGCCGGTCGAGGAGGTGCTGCGCTCCATCGACCAGGTTCCCGAGAACGTGCGCACGGCCGTCCGCAACAACGCCGGCGGCCACGCCAACCACTCCCTCTTCTGGCAGATCATGAGCCCGAATGGGGGCGGGGAGCCCGAGGGGGAGCTCGCCGCCGCCATCGCCGAGGCCTTCGGCAGCTTCCAGGCGTTCAAGGACACCGTGACCCAGAACGGGATGACCCGGTTTGGCTCCGGGTGGAGCTGGGTTGTATGGGACGGGGCGAGCCTCAAGGCCTACTCCACCGCCAACCAGGACTCTCCCCTCATGGAGGGGCACGTACCCATCCTGGGCATCGACGTGTGGGAGCACGCCTACTACCTCAAGTACCAGAACCGGCGGGCCGACTACCTGGCCGCTTGGTGGAACGTCGTCAACTGGCCTGAGGTGGCCCGCCGGCTGGCCGAGGCGCGCCAGGGCTGACGCTCGCTCCTACGGCTTTCCTTGGGGGAGCGGGCAAGCTCCCCCAAGGGCCCCTCTCCCCGCTCCAGGCAGGCTCTTCGCTCCAGGAAGGGCTCGCGGCCTCCTGCCTGGCGGCGGGGGCGGGGGATTGGTACCGTTGCCGAGGAAGGAATCCAGTCCCCTTCGTCCCGGGAGCTCGCCATGGTCCAGGCCGCAAGCCCGGCGGAGCCGCAGGGCGGGCTCCGGAAGACCGAGAAACCCGCGTCTTGCCCCCCGCTAGGGCTATCCGTTCCCGTGGTCGTTCCCAGAGGGCGTGGAGACTAGCGCGCTCCTCTTCGAGCCCGATCCCGGCCGGATCAGCCCTTTGATCGAGGAGGAGCTCGGCCGAGCGGGCTACGCCTTGCGCCTCCGGCGAGCCGCCTCGCTCGAGGCCATGGCCGATGCCCTGGCCGAGAGCTGGGACCTCATCCTCTGCCACTGCGACCCCCCCGGTCTGGAGGCGGCGCTCGCCCTCTGCCGAGAGCAAGCTCCGGATACGCCCCTCATCGTCCTCTCCGGGTCGATCGGAGCCGAGGCTGCGGTCGGGCTCCTCAAGGCCGGGGTCGGCGACGTCGTCCTCACCACCGGCATGTCGCGACTGGGTCCCGCTGTCGAGCGGGAGCTGGCGGAGGCCGATCGCCGCCGCCGGCGCCGCCAGGAGAACCACGCCCTCCGCGCCAGCGAGGAGCTCTACCGGCGGCTGGTGGAGAACTCCCCCGATGTCATCTTCCGCTATCGGCTTCGGCCGCGTCCCGGCCTGGAGCACGTCAGCGCGGCGGTGACCCGGGTAGGCGGCTACGCGCCTGCGGAGCTCTACGCGGCCCCCGACCTCGCCTGCGGGATCGCCCACCCGGACGATCGCCTGCTGCTCGAGCACCTGGTGCGGGCGCGATCCCCCACGGTGGCGGTCGCCCGCTTCCACGCCAAGCACGGGCGGACGGTGTGGGCGGAGTTGCGCACGGCTCCCGTTCTCGATGGGAAGGGGCGGCTGGTGGCGGTGGAAGGGGTCGCTCGCGACGTCAGCGAGCGCGAGCTGGCGGCCCGGGCTGCGCGGGAGGCCGAGCAGGAGCTGCGGCAGACCCTCGAGCTCGTGCGCCGTCTGGACGAGGAGCGCCGCCGCCTGCTCGAGCGTCTGGTACAGGCTCAGGAGGAGGAGCGCCGCCGCATCGCCGCCGACATCCACGACGAGCCGGTGCAGGTGCTGACGGCTCTTGCCCTGCGGCTCGACGTCCTCCGGGAGAAGCTGGATGATCCCGAGCTTGGTCGATCGATCGAGGAGATCGCCGCCATCGTCCGCACCTCCATCGCCAAGCTGCGCCACCTCATGTTCGACCTGCGGCCGCCTGCCCTCGACCGGGACGGGCTGGCTGCCGCTCTCCGCGCCTACCTCGAGCAGCTGCAGGAGGAGCACGGCCTCGTCTCCACCCTCGCCGACCGGATGGGCTGGGAGCCGAGCCCGGAGACGAGGACGATCCTCTACCGAATCGCCCAGGAGGCCCTCACCAACGTGGTCAAGCACGCCCGAGCCTCCCTGGTCGAGGTCGAGCTCAGCTCGATCGAGGAGGGGGTCCTCGTTCGCATTCGGGACGACGGGCGGGGCTTCTCCCTGCGGGAGACGGAGGAGGAGCCCAGCCAGTGGCACGTGGGCTTGGCCGCCATGCGCGAGCGGGCGGCCATGGCCGGCGGCTGGTGGCGGATCGAGTCGCGGCCCGGAGCAGGCACCACCGTCGAGTTCTTCGTCCCCGACCAGGGGAGCGAGTAGGGACGACGCCCGTGGCCGTTCGGGTACTCGTGGCCGACGACCAGAGGGAGGTGTTGGAGGCGCTGGCGCTGCTCGTGGGAGCCGATCCCGACCTCGAGCTCGTGGGCCAGGCGCAGGACGCCGAGGAAGCGATCGCGCTCGCCGTCCACTTGCGACCCGACGTAGCCCTCCTCGACGTCAAAATGCCGAAGGGCGGCGGGCAGCGGGCAGCCCGCGAGATCGCCCTGCGCTCGCCGGCGACGCGGGTGGTGGCCTTGTCCGCCTACGAGGATCGATCGAGCGTGCTCGAGATGCTGCGGGCGGGGGCGGTCGGCTACCTCGTCAAGGGGGCGACGGGGCAAGAGGTGCGGGAGATGATCGTGCGCTGCGCCAGGGGCGGATTGGTGCTGGGCCCGAGGTCGTCCCCGAGGTGGTGCGGGAAGTAGCGACCCACCTCGACCGGGAGATGATCCGCGAGGAGCGCGAGCGGGAGATCGTGCGCCGGGTGCGGGCGGCGGTGGCGGCCGGGATCGAGGTCGTCTTCCAGCCCATCGTGGAGCTGGCCACGCGCCGGCCCATCGGGGTGGAGGCGCTCGCCCGCTTTCCCGACGGCGCCCAGCCCGAGGTATGGCTGGAGCAGGCGGCTACGGTGGGGCTCAGGCCGGAGCTGGAGCTGGCCGCCCTCCGCTCCGCGCTCGCCTCGCTTGAGCGGCTCCCCGACCACCTCTTCCTGAGCGTCAACGTCTCGCCTTCCGTGCTCGACAGCCGGGAGGCGATCGAGATCCTGGCCCAGGCCCCGCTCGAGCGGCTGGTGATCGAGACCACCGAGCACGCGCCCGTCGAGGACTACGAGGCGCTCCGGCGGGCCCTCCAGGAGCTGAGGGCTTCGGGCCTTCGCCTGGCCGTCGACGACGCCGGCGCCGGCTTCGCCAGCCTCCGCCACGTCGTCCAGCTGGCGCCCGACATGATCAAGATCGACCGCTCGCTCGTGGCCGAGGTGGAGCGGGACGCAGCCGCCCGCGCCCTGGCCTCGGCCCTGGTCGCCTTCGCCTCGGAGATGGGTCAGCTCGTCATCGCCGAGGGGATCGAGTCCGAGGCCAGCCTGGCCGCCCTGGTGGCTCTCGGTATCGGCCACGGCCAGGGCTACGCCATCGCCCGCCCCGGCCCCTTGCCCTTGCCCACCTAGCCGCATCGACCTATGCTCCCTCCGCCTGCGCCCCTGGGCGAGGACGAAGACGCGGTAGCAGGGAGGGGCGGTCGGGCTGCCGGACGATTCCCGTCGCCGTGAGCCAGCTTCTGCCTCGCCCTGGGAGCGGCCGCGTCCCGGAGGCGGCCAAAGGCTCCTAGCGTGCCTCCTCGGAGGCGGGGGTCGGCTGCGGCGCTCGTCCCCGATAGACGATGGGGCTTCGGGCTAGGCGGAAGTTACCGGGGCGGCTGAGGTCCTGATTCCGCTTGTTGTGCGGGATTGGGG
>CAZQRA010000015.1:0-58208 GCA_964595575.1 uncultured Gaiellales bacterium | reverse complement strand
ATCGAGATCGCCTCGTCCACCCAGGGAAAGGAGGGGTGGGCGAGCACGATGTTGAGTTCGGGAAAGTCGGCCGCGACATCGTCCAGGTAGATCGGATTCGAGTACTTGAGGCGCACGCCCCCGCCCCCTGGAAGCCCGGTGCCGATGCCGCTGTGCCCCGTGTGGAAGAGGGCGGGCAGGCCGGCCTCGGCGATGACCTCGTAGAGCGGATAGAGGGAACGGTCGTTGGGGAAGAACTCCTGCAGGTTGGGGTGGAACTTGAATCCCTTGACGCCGAAGTCGGCGATGAGGCGGCGGGCGCGCTCCACGGCGTCGGGACGGCCAGGGTCGACGCTGGCGAAGGGAATCAAGACGTCGGCGTTGGCCGCCGCCCCCTCGGCGATCTCCTCGTTCGGGATCGCCGGTATGCCGCTGCGCGACTCCCAGTCGACGGTGAAGACGACGGCCGCCATCCCCCGGGCCCGGTAGTAGGCGGCCACGTCGTCGATCGTGGGCAGGGGCTGGTCGCTGCGAAAGTACCGGGCCGCCGCCGCTCGCAGCTGGGGCGGCATGGGATCGTGGCCCGAGCGCGACACCTCGACGTGGGTATGGACGTCGATGGCGCTGACGGCGGCGACGTCGATCCTGGCTGCGCCGCCCTGGGCTCGGCCGGGAGCTGTCACGAGGCCATCATCTCAGGTCCGCGGCCGCCCGGCCTTTCTTGTGCTATACACCCATGCCCATGGAGCTGCCGCCAGCTCGAGGGCGTTCCCGGACGACGAGCCCGCTCGCGGAGCGGCCGAGCCGGCTCGAGGCTCGGGTGGCTTGAGCGAGGGTGGAGCTGACCGTTCGCGAGACCGCGTACGACGTCTTCCGCCGGCGTGGCCTGACGACCCTCTTCGCTAACCCCGGCTCCACCGAGATCCCCTTCCTCGCCGGCCTTCCCGAGGATCTGCGGTTCGTCCTCGCCCTCCACGAGAGCGCGGTGGTGGGGCTGGCCACGGGCTTCGCCATCGGCAGGGGAAGACCGGCTCTCGTCGTCCTCCACACCACGGCAGGGCTGGGTACCGCCGTGGGGGCGCTGGCCACGGCCCGGGTCAACCGGGCGCCGCTCGTCGTCGTCGTCGGCCAGCAGGACCGCAGGCACCTCGCCTACGAGCCCTTCCTGGCCGGGCGACTGGCGGGGCTGGCCGGCGACTACCCGGTCAGCGTCGACCAGCCCGCCCGAGCGCAAGACGTCCCTGCCGCCATCGAGCGTGCCTTCCACGCCGCCGAGGTCGCCCGGGGCCCGGCCCTCGTGATCGTCCCCATGGACGACTGGGAGGCGCCGGCCGAGCTCGATCGGGAGCCGGCGGCAGCGCTGGGGCCCATCCTCCGCTCGACCGCCGCCAGCCCGGAGGCCGTCACCGCCCTGGCCGAGCTGTTGACGACCGCGAGGTCGCCCGCCCTCGTGGTGGGGGCCGACGCCGACGACCCGGCCACGTGGGCGGCCCTGATCGCCTTGGCAGAGCGGCTGGTCGTCCCCGTCTTCCAGGAGTCGTTCGGAGCCCGAGCCGGATTCCCCCAAGACCACCGGCTCTTCGCCGGCGTCCTCCCCGCCGACCGGGCACGGCTACGGGAGCGGCTCCAGCCCTACGACGCGCTGCTCGTCGTGGGCGCTCCTGCCTTCCGCCAGGCGGCCTACGCGCCGGGCCCCTTCACCAAGCCGGGCACCCGCATCGCCCTGGTCGCTGCCGATCCGGCCGAGGTAGCCCGGAGCCCGGCCGAGCTGGCGGTGCTGGGCTCTCCTGCCGCCGTCTGCGCCGAGCTCGCCCGCGCGGTGCAGCCACGCCGAGCGACGCCTCCCGAGCCGCTGCGGAGGCCGCCCCCTCCGCCGCCGCCGGCGCCGGGCGAGGAGCTGCAGGCAAGCCACGTGCTGGCAGCGCTCGGCGAGCTCTTGCCCCGGGACGCGGTAGTGGTGGAGGAGGCCCCCGTCGATCGGCCGGAGATCCACGACCGTCTGCCCGCCCGGGAGCCGCTCGGCTACCTGAGCGCCGCCATGGGAGGGCTCGGCTTCGCCATCCCCGCCGCCGCCGGCCTGCGCATGGCTCTGCCCCGCCGCCCGATCGTGGCGGTGGTGGGCGACGGGGCGGCGATCTACGGGTCGCCGGCCCTGTGGACGGCAGCGCACTACGGGATCGGAGCCCTGTTCCTGGTGCTCGCCAACGGGCGATACGCGGTGCTCGATCGCCTCGCCGAGCGGCACGGCGCTCCCGGCCCCTGGCCGCCGTTCGCCGAGGTGGAGCTGGCGACCGTCGCCCGGGGATTCGGCTGCCCTTCCCGGAGGATCCTCGCCCTCGACGAGCTGGTGTCGGCATTGGAGGAGGTCGTGCCTACGCTCGCCGATCGCGACCAGCCGCTCCTGCTGGACATGGTCGTCGCTCCCACCCAGGACTTCGTCCCCTGACGCCCCGCGCCGGCGCGGTCGTGCGGAGTGTCACGGCCGCCCTTGCGCGGAACGAGCGGATCGAGAAGAATACGGCGCTAGCGTCTGGCCCGGGCCCAGGCGACGGAAGCGAGAAAGGAGATCGGGAATGAGGCTTCGAAGACTAGGCGTAGGGCTCGTGTTCCTGGTCGTGCTGCTGGCTACGGCGGCGATGGCTACCGGCGGCAGCGCAAAGCAGGCCCAGGCACCCGTGGTGGGGGCCGGGAAGGAGACGGCCACGAACAGCGTCTGCGGCCTGGGCACGGGCAAGAAGGCAACGGGGCCGGTCATCAAGCTCGGCGCCATCGCGACCAAGCAGCCGGGGACCGACTTCACGGATATCCCCAACATGGCCAAGGCGTACTTCGACTGCGTCAACAACAACGGTGGCATCCACGGCTACCGCATCCAGTACTTCATCGAGACGGAGCAGACCGATCCCGGCCAGAACGCCGCCCTAGCGAAGAAGCTCATCGAGTCGCGCAAGGTCGTGGGGATGGTCGGCAACACGAGCATCATCGAGTGCGCCGTCAACCACAAGTACTACGAGTCCAAGGGCATCTACATGATCGGCTCGGGCATCGCTCCCGAGTGCTACTCGACGCCCAACATCTCGGCCGTGAACATGGGCCCCCGGTACAGCTCGGACGGGGCCGTGCAGTCGGTGATCAGGGCCGGCGTGGACAAGATCGTGTTCGACCAGTCGGACGTCCCGGGGACGGGCTACATCTTCGCCGGGCCCAAGGCCATCGCCAAGGCCGCCGGTATCCCCATCGTCGGCTTCAAGGACAAGACGCCGATCCAGGACGCGAACTCCGTCGCCCTCAAGCTCGTGCAGGCGGCGGGCAAGAACGGCGGCATCGTCCTCAACTTCACGCCCGACCAGGCGCTGGTCATCATGCAGGCCGCCCAGCAGCTGGGGATCGCCGACGACGTCAAGGCGTGGGGCTGCTCCACCCCCTGCAACTCCGACTTCGTGGCCCAGGCCCTGGGGACGGTGTGGGACGGCAAGCTGCGCGTCAACGCGGAGCTCGCTCCCACGGACAAGAACGCCCCCGACAGCCGGCTCTATCGCGAGATCGTGACCAAGATGAAGCCGAAGCTCGCCTTCGGCTTGGGCAGCTTCAGCCAGATGGGCTTCGTGGAGGCCCGGATCGCGGTGGCCGCCCTGCTCAACATGGACCCGCCCTACACGCTCAAGCGGGTCAACGAGGCGTTCGCCAACGTGAGGAACTTCCACACGGACATCCTCTGCAAGCCTTGGTACTTCGGCAAGATCCCGCGGCACGTCCCCAACAACTGGGATCTCACGGTGACGCCCAAGAAGGGGAAGATGGTGGTCCTGGAGGACTGCTTCCCGATCTCCGCGGCCGACCCCGATATCGCCAAGGTGCGGGCCCTGGAGAAGAAGTACAAGCTCAACACGGGGAAGCCGTATCCCCTCCAGGGATCGAAGTAAGAAAGATGGAAGCAAGGACGGCTTGAGATAGCCATCGTCAGGGCGCCCATCGCGAGCGATGTTTCCCACCGACTTCGACGTCTACAAGCCCTACATCGTCACCGGCCTTGCGCTCGGGGGCGTGTACGGGATGTCGGGGGTGGGGATCGTCGTCCTCTACCGGGCAACGGGCGTGCTCAACCTCGCCTTCGGCGCCATCGGCGCGATGGGCGCCCTGATCTCGTGGACCCTGATCAACCACACGACCTTCCCTGACTGGGCGTCCTACCTCGTCTGCATCGCCTTCGGCGGCATTGTCACGCTGGCCTACGGCCTCGTGTTCGGGCCGCCGCTGGCGGGCCGGGATCCCCTGGTGAAGGCGGTGGGGACGCTGGGCCTGGTCCTGATCCTGCTCGGGATCATGTCCTACCTCTGGCCCCCCAAGAGCCGGGCGATGCTCCTCCCCACCGCGGACTGGGGGTTCGACGTGGCCGGCGTTCGCGTCTCCGCCACCCAGGTGATCGGGTTCGGCTTCGGCGTCGCCCTGGCCCTCCTGGTCGGCGCCTTCCTCCGCTACACCAAGCTGGGGGTCGCCATGCGGGCGCTCGCCAACGACCGCGAGATCACCGCCACGCTCGGCGTGCCGGTCAGGCGCGTGGAGGCTGCAGCCTGGCTCGGGTCGGGCCTGATCGCGGGGGCAGCCGGCCTTCTCCTCTCCAACCTCGTGGCCCTGGACGCGGTCACCCTCACCTTCCTCGTCATCTCGTCCTTGGCGGCGGCGTTGATCGCGCGCCTAGACTCGCTGGTGGTGACCATGGTCTCCGGCATCGTGGTCGGCCTCTGCACCTCCCTCCTCACCCCCATCCTCCTCTGGCCCTCCGCTGAGTACTCGCTGTCGGTGTTCAGGAACATGACGCCCTTCGTGCTGGCCACCGTCGCCCTCCTCTGGCTGGCCCGCCGCCGCACGATCACCATCTCCCGGACGGACAACTAGCCGTTGGGCGTAGCGGGCGCAAGCAGCGTTCGGGCGTGGCACCGCATCGGCGTGAGCCTCGAGCCGCGCATCCTGGCGCGGGGAGCCGTCATCGGCGGCCTACTCGCCCTGCTGGTCGTGGCCGCCCCCCTCCTCCTCAGCGGCTACTGGATCAAGGTGCTGACGGCGACCGCCATCTTCTCGGTCGTCGCCCTGGGCCTCAACCTGCTCTTCGGTCGCGTGGGAATGGTCTCCCTGGGACAGATCGCGCTCCTGGCCCTGGGAGCGTGGATCGGGGCCCGCCTCTTCTTCGCCACAAGCCTGCCCTTCCCGGTCGTGCTGCTCCTGGGAGGGATCGCCACCGGCGTGATCGGAACTCTGGTCGGGCTACCTGCCCTCCGCCTCAGCGGCCTCTACCTGGCTTTGATCACGCTCATGCTGGCGGGAGCGATCTCGATCGTCCTCACCCAGGTGGACTTCCCCAACGGGGGCCCCGGCTTCCTCGGCCACACCGAGTCCTCGTCCGGGACTCCGGCCGTACGGCGTCCCAGCATCGCCGAGAGCGACGGCGCCTTCTTCCGCTACACGGTGGTGGTGACGGCGGTCATGTTCCTGCTGGCGTTGCTCCACGTCAGCTCCAAGCCGGGGCGGGCGTGGGCAGCGATCCGCCAGAGCGAGCCCGCCGCCCTCGCCGCGGGGATCAACATCACGCTCTACAAGCTCTGGGCCTTCGCCCTCGCCTCGTTCATGACAGGCGTGGCCGGAGGCCTGCTCGCCGCCAACGAAGGCCATCTCTACGCCGAGCAGTTCCCGACCATCGACTCCATCGAGCTCCTGGCGGTGGTGCTCATGGGAGGCATCTACACCCTGTGGGGGGCCGTCGTGGCGGGAGTGCTCCAGGAGCTCTTGCCGGCCCTTCTCTCCGACTGGTTTTCCTTCTTCCAGACCAACCCCGACTTCCTGCTCGTGATCTTCGGTATCGGCGTGCTCCAGGTCCTGGTGACCGCGCCCGAGGGGCTGGCCGCTCAGGTCCCCCGAGACCTCAAGCGACTCGCTCGACTGACGTGGGCGCTGGGACAGCGGGCGGTCGCGGTGGGGAGGCGGGCCCTGTGATCGAGGTCGAGGGCCTCACCGTACGGTTCGGCGGCGTCACCCCCCTCGACGACGTGTCCGTGACGTTCCCCGGGGGGACGTGTGGCTTGATCGGTCCCAACGGGGCGGGCAAGACCACCTTCTTCAACGTGCTCAGCGGCTTCGTCGCCCCGGTGGCGGGCAGCGTGCGGGCCTTCGGCGAGGATCTGCTGCGCATGGCCGACTACCGCCGGGCCCGGTGGGGGCTTCGGCGCACGTTCCAGCAAGAGCAGGCCATCGAGCGGCTGACGGTGTTCGAGAACGTGGCCATGATCCACGAGCACTGCGGGGGGCGGCGCTCCTCTCGGTACGCGGAGGTGATGGAGGCGCTCTCGTTCGTCGGCCTGGAGAGCCTGGCGAGCCAGAAGGTGGGCGTGATCAGCGCCGGCGCCCGCCGCCTGGTCGAGATCGCCCGGGCCGTGGTCGGCAACCCCCGCCTGGTGCTCCTGGACGAGCCGGCGGCGGGACTCCCCGATGAGCAGACAGAGCACCTCGGCCAGCTCATCCGCGCGATCCCGGAGCGGTTCGGAGCCCTGGTCGTCCTCGTCGACCACGACATGAGCCTCGTCTCCGCCTGCTGCGAGACCACCGCCGTCCTCGACTTCGGCAAGCTGATCGCCGCCGGGCCGACGGACAAGGTGCTCCAGGACGAGCACGTGATCCGCGCGTACCTGGGCACGGAGGAGGTGCATGAGCACCCCTAACGGACAGGAGAGCTCCCTGCGGCTGGAGGGACTCTCCGTCCCCCGGGGAGGGCGCCTCGTCGTGCGCGATGTCTCGCTCGAGATCAGGATGGGCGAGGTCACCACGCTCCTCGGCGCCAACGGGGCCGGCAAGTCGACGCTCGTGCTGGGAGTGGCGGGTGTGCTGCGCCCGAGCGCCGGCCGCGTGCTCCTCGGAGATCACGACCTCACCCGCCGCCCTCCCGAGCGAGTGCGCGCTGCCGGGGTGGCGGTCGTGCCGGAGGGGAGGCGCGTCCTGCCCCGGCTGACGGTGGAGGACAACCTGCGGGTAGCGACCTACGCCCTGTCGCGCGAGCAGCGACGGGAAGGGATCGCCTACGCCCACGAGCTCTTTCCCGAGCTGGAGAAGCGCTGGAACACGCCGGCCCGGCTCCTCTCGGGGGGCGAGCAGCAGATGCTCGTGCTCGCCCAAGCCATGGTGTCCCGCCCGCGCGTCCTCCTCGTGGACGAGCTCTCGCTCGGCCTCGCTCCCGTCGTCGTCAAGCGGCTCGTCCCCGCCATCGAGTCGATCGCGGCCTCCGGCACCGGCGTCCTCCTCATCGAGCAGTTCGCCCACCTTGCCCTGTCCCTGGCCAAGAGGGCGTACGTGCTCGAGGGAGGCCGCATCCGATACGACGGTACGGCCGAGGAGCTGAAGAGCCGCCCCGATGTCCTCCACTCCGCGTACCTGACCGGCACCCAGGAGGCGCGCGGAGAGGGAGGCTAGGCACAGGACCGAGGGCGGTCCTCGGGGCCGGCCCGCCTAGGACCTCCCGCCGCGGGCCCGGGCGTAGGCGACGAACGCGTCCACGCAGTCGGGGTCCACCAGCATGTCCCGACTGATTACCTCGTCCACGGCCGCGCCGCCCAGAATGCGCTTGACGGGCACCTCGAGCTTCTTCCCCGTCAGGGTTCGCGGGATGGCAGGAACGGCCACGATGTCATCGGGACGGTGGCGCGGCGACAGCTCGGTGCGCAGCGCCTCGGTGACCTGCCTCCGCAGCTCGTCGGTCAGCTCGATGCCGGGACGGAGGACGACGAAGAGGATGAGCTCGTCGCTCTGCTCGAGGTGGACGACCAAGCTGTCGAGCACCTCGTCCATCTCCTCCACGACCGCGTAGATCTCGCTCGTCCCCAGGCGAACCCCGCCGCGGTTGAGGGTGGCGTCGGAGCGGCCGGTGATCACCGAGGTGCCCCGCTCCGTGAACAGGATCCAGTCGCCGAAGCGAAAGACGCCGGGGTAGCGATCGAAGTACGTGGACCTGTACCGGGAGCCGTCAGGGTCGTTCCAGAACATCACCGGCATCGACGGCATCGGCTGGCGAATCACCAGCTCGCCAAGCTCGCCCACCACCGGCCGACCCTCCTCGTCGAACGCGACCGCGTCCACCCCCAGACACGGAGCGCTCATCTCGCCGGCGTACACGGGGAGGAGGGGATAGCCCTGCACGATCCCGGTGCACACGTCCGTGCCTCCGCTGCCCACGTTCAGGTAGACGTCCGGCCCCACCTGCCGGTACAGCCACTCGTACCCCTCCAGGGGCAGCGGCGACCCGGCCTCGCACAGCATGCGAATCGCGGACAGGTCGAAGCGTCGCCCCGGTTCCAAGCCCTCCTTGCGGCAGGCCATGGTGTAGGCCGGGCTGAGGCCGAGGAAGGTCGCTCCCGTCTCCTCTGCAAGCTGCCACTGGAGGGACACGTCCGGGTAGACCGGGTTCCCGTCCACCATCACGACCGAGGCCCGGGTAAGGAGCGTAGAGACAAGGGCGTTCCACATCATCCAGGCGGTGGTGGTGAACCACTGCAGCCGGTCGCCGGGGCGCAGGTCCCAGCTGAAGGTGTGGTTCTTCAGGTGCTCGACGAGGATGCCGCCGTGGCAGTGCACGATCGCTTTGGGTAGACCGGTGGTGCCGGACGAGAAGAGGACGTAGAGGGGATGGGCGAAGGGCAGCGGATCGAACTCGAGCGGGCCGGGCTCGGCGAGCAGGGCGTCCCAGGAGAAGGCCTCGGGCAGGGCATCGTCCTCGCCGCCGACATAGGGAACGTGCACGACCGTCTCCAGGCTGGGAAGGCCCTCTCGCACCGCCGCCACCTGGGCGCGGCGGTCGACGAGCCTGTCGCCCCAGCGGTAGCCGGCGACGGCGAGCAGCACCTTGGGCGCCAGCTGTCCCAGCCGGTGAAGGACGCTGCGAACGCCGAACTCGGGCGGACAGGTCGCCCAGATCGCCCCTAGGCTGGCGCTGGCCAGGAAAGCGACGAGCGTCTCGGGGATGTTGGGAAGGTAGGCGACCACCCGGTCTCCGGGACCGACCCCTAGTCGCTTCAGGCCGGCCCGGGCGCGGGCCACTTGCTCGCGCAGCTCCCCGAAGGTGAGCTCCTGGGGCCCACGCGACTGGGAGCGGGCCACGACGGCGACCGAGTCTCGGTCCTCCTCGCCTCCGAGCATGTGCTCGGCGTAGTTCAGCTGCGCTCCCGGGAACCACTCGGCCCCAGGCATCGATCGGGAGCCGAGCACGCGCTCGTAGGGCGCCCGGGCCCGGATCTCGAAGAAGTCCCAGAGCGAGCCCCAGAACCCCTCGAGGTCCTCGATCGACCAGCGATGGAGCTCGTGGTAGTCCGCGAAGTCAAGCCCCCGCTCGGCGGCCAGCCAGTCGAGGTAGCGACCGAGCTGGTACCGCTGACGCGCGTCCGGCGGCGGCGTCCACAGGACCTGACCCTGAGTCAGCGGTCGACCGACGACAGCTCCCACAACGGCAATTCTAGAATGGCGACCGAGCCGGCTCGCTGGAACGAGCGTCTTGCCTTCGACGCCGGCCGCGGACAGGCGCGCTACCCCCCACGGGGCCCCGGCGAGATCGGGAGCGGTCGTGGGATCGCTCCCTCAAGCAGCAGCCTTTGCCCTCTCGGGCGGCGCCTTTCCCAGGATGAGGTCGGCCGCCTTCTCGGCGATCATGAGCGTGGCCGCGTGCGTGTTCGCCCTGGTGATCTTGGGCATGACCGAGGCATCGACGACCCGCAGGCCCTCGACCCCGTACACGCGAAGCTCCGAGTCGACGACGGCCCCCATGGCGCAGGTGGACGTCGGGTGGTACACGGTCTGGGCTGCCCGACGCACCCACTCCAGGATGTCCTTCTCCGAGTCCGAGGCAGGAACGCTCAGGGGCTCCCGCTCGATCGCTCTCAGCGCCGGCTGTCGGGCGATCTCCAGAGCGATGCGCACCCCCGCGACCATGCTGGCCCGATCCTCCTCCGTCGTCAGGAAGTTGCAGAGCACCTTGGGCTTGGAGTCCGGCCGAGGCGTACGCAGGGAGACCTTGCCGCGGGAGGTCGGCTTGATCACGACCGGCCCGAAGGCGTAGCCGTTGTCCGGGGGAGGCGTCAGCCCTTCGTCGAAGAAGGGGGCGGCGGCGAAGTGGAACTCGACGTCCGGCGCCGAAAGGCCCGGCCGCGTACGGAAGAAGCCACCCCCCTCGGGGTAGTTCGAGCTGAGCGGACCCCGCCCCTCCTTCTCGAGGAGGGAGAAGTTCTCGGGGGTGAAGATCCCGAACAGCCCCGGCCGATCGGTGAGGTAGTTGAGGTTGACCATGCAGTGGTCCTGGAGGTTGCGGCCGACAGGCAGCTCCTGTCGCACGGGGATCCCGAACGGCTGCAGCTCCTCCGGCAACCCGATGCCGGACAGCATCAAGAGCACCGGCGATTGGTAGGCGCCGGCGGAGAGGATCACCTCGCGCTCCGCTCGCACGGTCTCACGGGTACCGCAACGGACGTACTCGACCCCAACCGCGCGGTCGCCCTCGATCAGGATCCGCTCCACCAGCGCGCAGTCGATCACCTTGAGGTTCGGGCGCCTTGAGGCAGGGTGGAGGAAGGCGTCGGCGGCGCTGCAGCGCAAGCCGTTCCGCTGCGTGAGCTGGAAGCGTCCCACGCCCTCCGGGCGATCCACGTTCAGATCCTCGATCAGGGGGTACCCGGCCTCGACCGCCGCCTCGAGCATGGCGTCGACCAGCGGGCTCATCGAGCGGCTGTCGGACACGGCCAAAGGACCGCCCACCCCGTGGAACTCGCTCTCGCCCCGCTCGTTGTCCTCGGAGCGCTTGAAGTACGGCAGCACCTCGTCGTACGACCACCCAGCGCACCCCATCTCCGCCCACTCGTCGAAGTCCTCCCGGTGGCCGCGGAGGTAGATCATGGCGTTGATGGAACTCGACCCACCGATCACCCGCCCCCGGGGCAGGTAGAGCCTCCGCCCACCCAGGCCGGGCTCGGCTTCTCCCAGCAGGTCCCAGTCCAAGCCTGACTTGAAGGCGAGCGGGAACATGGCCGGGATACGCACCTCGGCTGCCGTGTCGGGCCCCCCGGCCTCGAGCACGACCACCTCCACGTCGGGATCTTCGCTGAGACGGGCAGCGAGCACGCACCCCGCCGACCCCGCTCCCACGATCACGTAATCAGCCACCACAGAGCCTCCCTGGACGCCTGACAGCGGAGATCTTTGGGCGCATCTTAGACGAGCCCCCCGAGGCGCGCTACGCGCGGACCGCTGCTGGCAGAGCTCCCATGCAGACGTTAGGGTTTTGGCGAGTGAGCCGACCCGACGATCTCATCGCCCTGTACTGGACGACCTCGGGCCCGGTAGAGGTGCACGTGGGTCGAGAGTGGAGCCTCTTCGACCTCCAGGACCGCTGCGAGCAGGCCGCGCGCGTCGGCTTCAGCGGTATCGGGCTCTGGCACGCCGACCTCGAGCACATCCTGGAGACGAGGACACTGGCCGAGGTGAGGCGCCTACTCGATGACTACGGGCTTCGGTACCTCGAGCTCGAGTTCCTGGGGGACTGGTTCCTCGACCCCGCCGACGAGCGCCGCCGGGTCGCCGACAGGACCCGCCGGCTCCTCTTCGAGGCTGCAGCCGAGCTTCCCGCCCACCACATCAAGGCCGGCAACATCATGGGCACGCGCTGCGAGCTGCCGCGGATCGTGGAGGGATTCGCCGAGCTCTGCTCCGATGCGGCCCGGTACACGGATGCGACCATCGTCTACGAGGTCATGCCGTACGACGTCAACGTGAACGACCTCGACACGGCCCTCGCCGTCGTGCAGGGGGCAGACGCGCCGAACGGGGGTCTTGCGCTCGATACCTGGCACCTCGGCAAGATGAGGCTCCAGCCCGAGGATCTTCGCCGCATTCCCCCCCGCTACCTGTGCTGGGTCGAGCTCAGCGACGGCCCCTACGAGTACGCCGAGGACCGGCTGGACGAGGTCGTCAATCGCCGCCGGCTTCCCGGCGAGGGAGAGTTCCCGATACCCGAGTACGTGGCCGTGTGCCGGGAGCTCGGCTACGAGGGCCCCTGGGGAGTCGAGGTCCTGTCAGAGGAGCTGCGACGCCTTCCCATCGAGCAGATCTTCGAGCGCGCCTACGAGGCGACGAGCGCCCAGCTCGCCCTCGCGCGGGAAAGGAGCCTAGGTGTCTGAGAAGCTGACCAACGAGCGACTGATCTGGATGTTCACGCAGATGGCGCGCATCCGGGAGTTCGAGGAGCGCGTGAAGCGGACGTTCGAGGAGCACCCCGGGGTGATCCGAGGGCACACGCACCTCGCCGACGGGGCGGAGGCCTCCATCGTCGGCTCCTTGGCCGCGATGCGGCCCGGAGACCAGCTGCTGACGACCTACCGCTGCCACGGCTACCCCATCGTCCTCGGCAGCGATCCCAAGGCGTTAATGGCCGAGATCTACGGGCGGGAGACCGGCATCTGCAAGGGCTACGGGGGCTCGATGCACCTCACCGACGTCGAGCGGGGCTTCCTGGGGACATCGGGCATCGTCGGACAGGGCATCCCCCATGCGGCAGGCGCCGCCTGGGCCGCTCAGATCCGAGGACAGGGCCAGGTCGTGCTCTCCTTCTTCGGCGACGGAGCATCCAAGCAGGGAGCGTTCCACGAGACCCTCAACATCGCCTCCCTGTGGAAGCTCCCCGTGGTCTTCGTCATGGAGAACAACAGCTACCAGGCCTACACCAAGGTGGAACAGGAGGACGCGAACGCGGCGGCTGGGGAGCCCCTGGCCGTGAAGGCGAAGGCCTACAGCATGCCGGGGGTGACCGTGGACGGGGGCGATCCGATCGCCGTGTACGAGCAGGCGTCAGCCGCCGTCGACCGCGCACGCTCGGGCCAAGGGCCGACCCTGGTCGAGTCCCGCGTCTACCGCCTCTCCGCCCACGGCAACATCATCGCCCCGCCCGGCGTGCCGCTCCACTATCCGGAGCACGAGGCGATCACCATCTTCGGGGCGGTGGAGGAGTACGAGGCCGCGAAGCGGGGCGATCCAGTACCCCGCTTTCGAGCGCGCCTGGTGACGGAGGGAGTGTTGAGCGCCGCGGAGGCGGACGCCATCCTGGAGGCCGCTCGCAGGGAGATGCAAGAGGCGGTCGAGTTCGCGCTCGCCAGCCCGCTCCCCGCCCCCGAGAGAGCCCTCCAGTACGTCTACGCCTAAGGAGGTCATGCCATGGCACGGGAGCTCCCTTACATCGAGGCGATCGCGGAGGCGATCCGCCAGGAGATGGAGCGCGACGACACCGTCCTCTACTTCGGCCAGAACCTGGCTCTGAGCGAGGACGATCCCTTCCTCAAGGCTTTCGGTCCTGACCGGGTGCGCGTGACGCCCATCTCCGAGACGGCGGAGATCGGGATGGCGATCGGGGCGGCGTTCGCCGGCTTCCGCCCGGTGGTGCAGCTCTACATGGCCGAGTTCATGCTCGTGGCCATGGACCAGGTCGTGAACGAGGCCCCCCGCTTCTACGGCATGACGGGAGGCCAGGTCAAGGTGCCCATCGTCCTCCAGGCCGGGTACGGGTTCACAGCGGGCTGGGCGGGCCAGCACACGGGCACGATCTACGGGATGTTCATGGGCGTTCCGGGGCTCAAGGTGGTGGCGCCCGCCACCCCCGCCGACGCCAAGGGCCTGATGACGGCCTCGATCCGGGACGACAACCCCGTCGTCTACTTCCACCACTACCTGCTGACGCTCGACCACGGCGAGGTCCCGGAGGGCGAGTACGTCGTTCCCCTCGGCCGGGCGTCCGTGGCCCGGGAAGGGAGCGACGTGACCATCGTCGCCATCGGCTGGATGCTGGCCAAGGCGCTGGCCGCCGCCGAGCACCTGGCCGGCGAGGGGGTGAGCGCCGAGGTCATCGATCCGCGCACGCTCGCTCCCCTCGACACGACCACCATCCTCGAGTCGGTGGCGAAGACAGGGCGGCTGGTGGTTGTCGACCAGTCGACCCGGCATGCCTCGGCGGCGGCCGTGATCGCCGCGGAGGTGGCGTCCCAGGGGTTCGGGTCGCTGAAGGCGCCGATCGGGATCGTCACCGCCCTCGACGCCACCATCCCCTACTCCGAGCCGATGGAGGCGTACCTCCTCCCGGACGAGGCCAAGATCGTGGGGGCGGTCCGCCAGGCGCTCGGCACGGCGCCGGTGGCAGCCTGAGGCGACGCCCATGGGCCCGACGACGGAGGCTTGGCTTCAGGCCGACGTCGGCCTCGAGCTCCTTCGCGCCATGTGGCTCATCCGGGCGTTCGAGGAGCGGGTCGGGGAGTTGGCACGGGCCGGCGAGGTGCACGGCCTCGTCCACCTCAGCGTCGGCCAAGAGGCGGTCGCTGCCGGCGTCTGCACCCAGCTTCGCAGCGACGACGCGGTCTACAGCGGCCACCGCGCCCATGGGCACGCCATCGCCAAGGGCGTGCCGCTCGAGCGGTTGATGGCGGAGCTCATGGGCCGTGTCGACGGCCTCTGCCGAGGCCTAGGCGGATCGATGCACCTGGTCGACGTCGAGCATGGACTCTTGGGGGCCACGGGGGTGGTGGGAGGCAACGTTCCCCTGGCGCTGGGAAGCGCCCTCGCCAGTCGCCTCCTGGGCCACAATCGGGTGGCAGTCGTCTTCTTCGGGGACGGCGCCGTCCAAGCCGGCATCTTCGTGGAATCCGTGAACCTGGCAACCCTGTGGGAGCTGCCTGTGATCCTCGTCTGCGAGAACAACGGCTTCGCCGAGTTCACCCCCCGCTCGGCCCACACCAAGGTCGAGCGGGTGTCGGATGCGGTGGCTCCCTACGGTCTCGACCGAGAGACCGTCGACGGCAACGACGCCGTGGCCGTGCGCGAGGCCTTCGGTCGCTTCCTGGCCAGAGCGCGCCGAGGTCGGGGGCCGATGCTGCTCGAGTGCCTGACCCACCGCCTGCGCGGCCACTACGAGGGCGACCCCCAGCGCTACCGTCAGGCCCTGGCAGCCGAGGAATGGCAGGCCCTCGACCCGATCCTGCGCCTGCAGAGGAGGGGAATGGCCGAGGGATGGCTCGACGCCGCCACGGCCGCTCGCCTGGAGGAGGAGGCACGGGAGCGGGTGGAGACGGCGGCTCGACGGGCCCGGGAGAGCCCCTTCCCGCCTGCCGCTCTGACGGGGGAGCTCGTGTACGCCCCGTGACGCAGATCACCTACCTGGAGGCGATCAGGAACGCTCTCGCTAGCGCCATGCGGGCCGATCCCCGCGTGCTCGTCCTGGGCGAGGACGTGGCCGAAGGGGGACCGTGGGGGGCGACCGCCGGCTTGGTCGAGGAGTTCGGGCCTGACCGGGTCCGCAACACCCCGATCAGCGAGGCTGCGATCTGCGGCATCGCCGTAGGGGCTGCGCAATCCGGGCTACGCCCGGTGATCGAGATCATGTTCATCGACTTCTTGACCTTGGCGCTCGACCAGCTCGTCAATCAGGCGGCCAAGGCGCGCTTCATGTCCGGCGGCCAGCTCGAGGTCCCGCTGGTCGTGCGCACCCAGGGCGGCGCCGGCCAGCGCGGAGGCGCCCAGCACTCGCAGAGCCTGGAGGCTTGGCTGACGCACGTTCCCGGGCTCAAGGTCGCCATGCCGAGCACGGCAGCCGACGTGGCCGGTATCTTGGCCTCGGCCATCGCCGATCCCAACCCCGTCGTCGTGATCGAGAACAAGAGCCTCTACTTCCGCCGCGAGGAGGTGACGGGAGAGAGCGAGCGCATCCCCTTGGGACGCGCTCGCGTCGCCCGCCCCGGTCGGGACGTCACCGTGGTCGCCCTTTCCCGACTGGTCCACGAGGCTCTAGCCGCTGCCGGCGATCTCGCCGCCGAGGGGATCGAGGTCGAGGTCATCGACCCCCGTACCCTGGTTCCCCTCGACCTGGAGACGATCGTCCAGTCGGTGGCGCGAACCCACCGGCTGGTGGTGGCGCACGAGGCGGTCAAGCACGGCGGCTTCGGAGCGGAGATCGCCGCCCAGGTTCAGGAAGCCGCCTTCGACGAGCTCGATGCCCCCATCGCGCGGGTGGGGGCTCCGTTCGCGCCCGTCCCCTTCAGCCCCCCGCTCGAGGACTCCTACCTCCCCGGCCGGGCCCACATCGCCGCCGCGGTGCGCTCCCAGCTCGGTCTCCCAGAGCCGCGCTAGGCCGTCGCTCTGCCGCGCCTGCGGAGCGAGACGAGCTGAGACGAGGAGACCCGGCCGCTCGGAGGACGGCTCCAGGGTCGCGTCGCGCCTGGCAGCCCCCAGCTGGTGGCGCGCCCCGCAGCCACCAGCTAGTAGAGTAGGCGGGGTGCAGAGACTCGGCAGGACGAGGTCGCAAGCGACGCCAACTCCTGCAGGGGCCGATCCCTCGACCAGCCCTGGGTCGACGCAGACGACGAGGAGCGCCCTCCTCGGGCTCGGCTCCCGCTCGAGCCCAGCGTCGCTCGGGGCTGTAGCGGCTTCCCGCCCTCGGAGCCTTTCCGTACGGATGGGCGCCGTACCCGAGCTTGCCATCCCCTTCTTGTCGGTGGCGTCGCTCCTGGGGGCGTGGGAGCTCATCTCTCGGGCCGGCGTGATCGCGGAGCGAGACTTGCCGGCCATGAGCGCCACCCTCGAGGAGCTGGGGTCGCTGATGAGCACCGGCGCCTTCTGGATCGCCCTCGCCCAGACGGTGCGGGGGTGGGCGATCGGGCTTGCCCTGGCGACAGCGCTCGCGGTACCGCTGGGGATCGCTCTGGGATCGAGCAAGCTGGCGGCTCGGGCCTTCCGCGTCCCCATCGAGTTCTTGCGCCCTATCCCCTCCGCAGCCTTGATCCCGGTGCTCTTCCTCACGCTGGGCACGAACCTGAAGAGCGAGGTGTTCCTGGCCACCTTCGGCGCCTTCTGGCCGCTCCTCGTGCAGACCATGTACGGGGTGCGCGACGTCGATCCGGTCGCGCTGGACACCGCTCGCTCGTTCGGCCTACCCCGTCGCGAGCGCCTCTATCGACTCACCCTCCCCAGCGCGATCCCCTACATCGTGACCGGGCTCCGCATCTCCTCCACGGTGGCCCTGATCCTGGCCTTCACGGCAGAGCTCTTCATGGGCACGCCGGGGCTGGGCCACCAACTCAACTACGCCAGCGCCTTCGGGCTCACCGAGCAGATCTACGCGCTGGCGCTCGCCACCGGCTTCCTGGGGGTGGTCATCCACTACCTCATGGTGGCACTGGAGCGCCGTGTCCTGCGCTGGCACCCCTCCCAGCGAGGCGAGCTTCCGTGAGGTCGCGCGCCTACGGGATCGCGCTGGTGGCGGCGGAGATCGCCGTACCCCTGGCCATCCTCCTCGCCTGGCAGCTCTGGACGGCAAGCGCACACGACCCGAAGTTTCCCCGCCTGTCGACGATCCTCGTCCACTTCCGAGACCTCTGGCTCTTCTCCGAGTTCACGAGCCACGTCGTGCCCAGCCTGAAGCGCATCGGACTCGGGTTCGGGATCGCGGTGGTGGTCGGCGTCGCGCTGGGAATCCCCATCGGTCTTTCCCGGTGGGCGCGTCTATGGGCCATGCCCCACATCGAGTACTGGCGGGCGATGCCGCCGCCTGCCCTGATCCCGATCTCCATCGTCCTTCTGCACTCGATCGAGGATCGTCAGAAGGTCACCTTCATCGCCTTCGTCTGCCTGTTCCCGATCCTCCTCAACACGGTCGACGGGGTGCGGGGCATCGAGCCCACGCTCATGGACACCGCCCGCTCGTACGGGATCCCGTGGGGCGAGACCATCCGCCGGGTCGTCCTCCCCGCCGCCCTCCCCCAGATCGTCGCCGGCATGCGCACGAGCCTGTCGCTGGCGGTGATCGTGATGGTGCTCACCGAGTACTGGTCGAGCACGAAGGGGGTGGGCTACATCCTCCTTATCTCCAAGGATACGCTCCACTTCACCACCATGTGGGCCGCGATCCTCTTGATCGGCCTACTCGGCTACCTGCTCAACCTCCTCTTCAGCGCATTCGAGCGCCGGGCTCTCGCCTGGCATCGAGGCTGGCGGGCGGCGACGCCCCAGTAGGACGAGGGCCGTGCTCGAGATTCGAGGCCTCAGCAAGAGCTACGGGACGGGGGACACCGCGACCCACGCGATCGGCGACGTCTCCTTCGCGGTCGGGGAAGGCGAGTTCGTCTGCGTCGTCGGGCCGTCCGGCTGCGGCAAGACGACCCTGCTCAAGTGCATCGCCGGGCTGCTACCTCCCAGCCGGGGCGAGGTCGTCCTCCGCGGGCGCCAGATCACGTCCCCGCCGGAGGAGATGGCCCTCGTCTTCCAGGACTACAGTCGCTCCCTGTTTCCCTGGATGAGCGTGCGCAAGAACGTCGAGCTTCCCCTCCGGCACAAGGATCTGAGCAAAGGGGAGCGAAGGCGGCTGGTGGAGGCGGCCCTCCAGGAGGTCGGCCTGATCGGGTTCATGGATCACTACCCCTGGCAACTCTCCGGGGGCATGCAGCAGCGAGTGGCCATCGCCCGCGCGCTCGCCTACCAGCCGGCCATCCTCCTCATGGACGAGCCCTTTGCCTCGGTCGACGCCCAGACCCGCGACGATCTCGAGGACCTCGTGCTCCAAGTGAGGAAGGACTACGGCGTGACGGTTCTGTTCGTCACCCACGACATCGACGAGTCCGTATACCTGGCCGACCGCATCGTGGTCTTGACGCACGCGCCGGCCGAGGTGAAGGAGGTGGTGTCGGTGGACCTGGGGCCGAGGCGCGACCAGATCGGGACGAAGCAGCTGGCGGAGTTCGCCCGCCTGCGCACGCACGTCTACCGTCTGATCAAGCGCGAGCTGGCCGAGGAGCCGGAGCCGTCCCTGCCGCGTCGCGCCAACGTGGCCTCGCGGCCCGCCGCAGATTGAGGCTGGCGCTCGGAGCCGATCTTGTCTACAATCGCGGCCCAGGTAGTGGAAACGAGGGCGGCGCAAGGAGGGGGAATGCGCACTCGAAAGAATCGTCGCAGGACGACACCGGTCACAGTCGCCACGCTGGGCAGCCTTCTCGTAGCTCTGGCTTTCCTCGTCGGGCCTTCGGTGGGAGCGCCCACCAAGAAGGCGGCCGGGCGCCAGCTGGCGACGGTGACGGTCAACACGCTCCCGATCGCCAACGGCTTCCCTCTCGATGTCGGGATCAACAAGGGCTTCTTCGAGAAGCGAGGCATCGAGATCAAGAAGGTCGTCTTCCAGAGCGGTAACGACATCATCCTGGCCCTGGCCAACAACAACGGCGACATCGGCTACATCGGCTGGACGCCGGCGTTCATCGCCGCCACGTCGGGAATCGACATCGTCACCGCCGCCGCCAGCGAGACCGAGGGCACCTCGGTCGACGACAACTGGCAGAACGTCATGGTGCGAGGATCGAGCCCGATTCGCACGCCTCAGGACCTGGCTGGGAAGACGATCGCGGTCAACGCCCTCAAGGGCGTCGCTGAGCTGGTGATACGGGCCTCCCTCAAGAAGCTCGGCGTCGATCCCTACTCGGTCAAGCTCGTGCCCATCCCCTTCCCCGCCATGCGCACCGCTCTTGCCAACGGGCAGGTCGACGCCGCCCACATGCCCGAGCCCTTCATGTCCCAGACGTTGAAGCTCGACGGAGGGCGCATCGTCCTCGCCCCCGGTCCGGTGATCATGCCCTTCCTCCCGAACGGCGTGTACGTGGCCAGGGGCGCTTGGGCCCGGCAGAACCCGGGGTTGGCACGCCGGTTCCGGCTGGCGATGAACGAGGCTTTGACCTACTCCCAGAGCCACCCGGACGAGGTTCGGGCCATGCTTCCGGCGGCGATCCGTGACATTCGACTGGCGATCTGGAGCCCAGTCATCGACCGCAAGAAGCTGCTCGAGCTGGCCCGCCTTGCCAAGGAGTTCGACATCATCAGTCGGTTGCCGGACCTGACCAAGCTCGTGCCGGGGACGATCGCGAGCGGCGTCATCCTCAAGGGCGACGTGGGGGCCAAGAAGATCTCGCTCGTCCTCGACCGGCGCCGGGTGAGGACGATCACCCCTGGCACAGACACGGTCGTGGTGTCCGACCGTTCGACCAAGCAGAACTTCCACCTCAAGGGCCCCGGGGTCGACCTCAAGACCGACGTCCGCAAGGCCGGCAGGGTCATCTGGACGGTCACCTTCAAGGAAGGCACCTACTCGTACTTCTCGGACGCGAACCCCAAGCTCAAGGGAACGTTCAAGGTCCAGTCGTGAGACACGGAGAGGGAGGGGCCTAGACTTGGCCCCTCCCTCTCCGGCGGGCCGCTCGGGCCCAGCCTCGGGGGAAGCCTGCATGGGACGAGCAAGGTTGTACGGTCGAGCAAGCGACGTTAGGCTCTCGCCATGAGCATTCTCGGAAACCGCGTTCTCCGGGTAGAGGACCCGCGCTTCCTGCGAGGGGAAGGCCGCTACGTCGAGAACCTCCCCTTGGAGGGGGCAGTCACGGTCACCTTCGTGCGCTCCCTGCTCCCCCACGCTCGCATCACCGGGATCGATACCTCGGCAGCGGAGGCGATCCCGAACGTGCAGGTCCTGACCGGGGCCGACGTCGACGTAGGCCCCCTGGCGCCGCCGCCGATCCCCCTCATCGAGCAGCGCATGACGCGCCCGCTCGTCGCCACCGACGTCGTTCGCTTCGTGGGCGAGATCGTGGCCGTGGTCGTGAGCGAGACTCGAGCGTCCGGGGAGGACGCCGCCGAGCTCGTGGTCGTGGACTACGACCCCCTTCCGGCCGTCGTCCGGCCGGAGGACGCCCTCAAGGACGAGGTGGTGCTCTTCCCCGAGGTGGGGACGAACGTCTGCGTCCGAGCCGGGGCGCCCGAGCCCGACGAGAGCCTGTTCGAGGACTGCGAGGTCGTGGTCAGGGATACGCTCGCCAGTCCCCGCATGGCGGGGTGCCCTCTCGAGCCCCGCTCGGCGGCGGCCCACGTCGGGGAGGATGGGCGCATCACGGCGTGGCTGTCGACCCAGGTGCCGCACGCCGATCGGCTCGGCCTCGCCGCTGCGCTGGGCATCGACCCCTCGCAGCTGCGCGTGATCGCGCCCGACGTGGGCGGGGGCTTCGGCGTCAAGAGCCACTTCGGGCCCGAGGAGGCGCTGGTCGTCTGGTTGGCCCGGCGCCTGGGACGGCCGGTGCGGTGGACAGAGACGCGAAGCGAGAGCATGGTGGCGCTTCCCCACGGCCGAGGCCAGCGACTCGAGCTGGCCCTGGGCGGTCGACGGGACGGGACGCTCCTTGCCTACCGGATGGACATCACCCAAGACGCCGGGGCCTACCCCCAGGTGGGGGCCTTCCTTCCCGTCCTGACGGGGATGATGGCAAGCGGCGTGTATGCGATACCGCGCATCGAGGTCCAGAGCCGCTCCGTGGTCACCAACACCACGCCGGTGACCACCTTCCGAGGAGCCGGCCGTCCCGAGGCAGCTCAAGCCATCGAGCGGATGGTCGACCTCTTCGCCGCCGAGATCGGGATGGACCCGGCCGAGGTGCGGCGCAAGAACTTCATCCCCAAGGACGCCTTCCCGTACCAGACCGCGTCCGGAGCGACGTATGACTCCGCCGACTACGAGGCCGCCCTCGACCTCGCCCTAGGCGCCGTCGGGTACGGGGAGCTGCGGGCCGAACAGAGACGCCGCCGAGCCCAGGGCCGGCCGCTCGAGCTCGGCATCGGCATCAGCTCGTACTCGGAGATCACCAACCCGATCGCGGAGACGGAGTTCGGCGAGGTGGAGATCACCGAGGAGGGCGGAGCCACCGTCTACACGGGGTCGTTCTCGCACGGTCAGGGCCACGAGACCACCTTCGCCATGATCGTCTCCGACCAGCTCGGCCTGCCTCTAGAGAAGATCACCGTGGTGAAGGGCGACACCGACGCCGTCGCCAAGGGCACCGGCACCTACGGCTCCAAGTCGACCCAGATCGGGGGCGTGGCGGCCAGAGTCGCCGCTCAAGAGGTGGTGGAGCGGGCCAGAAAGCTGGCGGCGGACTACCTGGAGGCGAGCGTCGACGACGTGGTCCTGGACGGCGCGCGAGGATGCTTCCACGTGGCAGGAACGGCGGAGCCGGCGCTCTCCTGGTCCGACCTGGCGGCCCGGGCCGCCTCCGAGGGGAAGTTGGCCCAGCTCAAGGTCGCCCACGAGTTCCAGGCCCCGCCCACGTTCGCGTTCGGGGTTCACGTGGCAGTGGTGGAGGTCGACACCGAGACGGGGCAGGTGGAGCTCAAGCGCCTCGTGTGCGTCGACGACGCGGGAACCAGGATCAACCCGCTTATCGTTGAGGGGCAAGTCCACGGCGGCGTCGCGACGGGAGTAGCCCAGGCTCTCTACGAGGAGTACCTCTACGACGACGAGGGGACACCGCTGACCACGACCTTCGCGACCTACGCCTTTCCCTCGGCTGCCGACCTGCCGGCATGGGAGCCGATCGCGATGGAGACCCCCACCCCGCTCAATCAGCTCGGCGTCAAGGGAATCGGCGAGTCGGGGACAATCGGAGCCACGCCCGCCGTGCACAACGCCGTTCTCGACGCCCTCGCCCCCTACGGCGTACGCCACGTCGACCTGCCCTGTAACCACGAGAACGTCTGGCGCGCGCTCCAGGAGGCTCGGTCGTGACGGCCATCGCGGTCACCGTCAACGGCACCCGCCACGAGGCGGAGGTGGAGCCCCGCCAGCTGCTCGTCTACTTCCTCCGCGAGCAGCTCGGCCTCACCGGCACCAACGTGGGCTGCGATACCTCCTCCTGCGGCGCCTGCACGGTGCTCCTCGACGGCGAGTCGGTGAAGTCGTGCACGATCCTCGCCGTGCAGGCTGACGGCAGCGAGGTGACGACCATCGAGGGCCTGGCTTCCGACGGCCAGCTCCATCCGGTCCAGCGGGCCTTCCACGAGCACCACGCCCTCCAGTGCGGCTACTGCACGCCCGGGTTCGTCATGGCGGCCGTCTCGCTCCTGCGGGAGCACCCCAGTCCCTCCGAGGAGGAGATCCGCCGGGGGCTGGAGGGCAACCTCTGCCGCTGCACCGGCTACCACAACATCGTGAGAGCGGTGCAGGCAGCCGCGAGGGTCGGGCGGTGATCCCGGCGCCGTTCGCCTACCGGCGGGTCGACTCCGTCGACGAGGCGGTGGACCTGCTGAGCCGCGACGACGGGGCCAAGCTCCTCGCCGGCGGCCACTCGCTCATCCCGCTCATGCGCCTCCGCCTCGCGCGGCCGACGGTGCTCGTGGACATCGGGCGTCTCCGCCACCTGAGCTACGTCCGCGAGGAGGGCGACGGCATCGCCATCGGCGCGCTCACCCGTCACGCCGAGGTCGCCGCCAACTCCCTGCTCGCCCGCCGCTGCGCCGTCCTTGTCCGAGCGGCTGAGGGCATCGGCGATCCCCAAGTGCGGCATCGCGGCACCATCGGCGGCTCCCTGGCCCACGCCGACCCCGCGTCCGACCTCGGTACCGTCCTACTCGCGCTCGGCGCCCACCTGGTGGCGAGGGGCCCGAGCGGAGAGCGGACGGTCCCGGTGGAGGAGTTCTTCCTTGGTCCCTTCCAGACGGCACTGGGTCACGACGAGGTCCTCACCGAGATCCGGGTGCCCGCGGTGGAGCGGGGCGTCTACCTCAAGTACGTACGGCGTCGCCAGGACTGGGCCACCGTGGGGGTGGCGGCAGCCGTGGTAGGAGGGGACGTGCGCGTGGGCCTGGCCAGCATGGGCCCCACCCCCCTCCGGGCCCGCGCCGTCGAGCAGGCGCTGGCGGGCGGCGAGGCGCCTGCCGATGCTGCTCGGCGGGCGGTCGAGGAGGCGGAGCCCCCGAGCGACATGAGCGCCAGCGCCGAGTATCGAGCCCACCTCGCCCGGGTGCTCGTACGTCGGGCTCTCGAGCTTCTCTGAGCAGCCGGCTACTCGACTCGGTCCGGGCCCGAGGTCGCCACTTCGCCCCTCTTTCCCCCCGCGACCGGGGCCAGGATGCGGCGGCGGACGAGCTCGGATAGCCGTCCCGCGGGCTCGCCCCGGGCTAGCCGAGCCCGGCGCTGCTGGGCCTTCTTGTAGTTCGCTCCTGCGATTCCCTCCGGATTCACGATGAGGGTGGCGATCAGGGCGAGGCCCGCGAAGAGAAGCGCCCAGTTCCCGGAGATGCCGAACCAGGTGTCGAGGGCGTAGGGAACGAGCCCTTGCACCGAGATGAGGCCGGCGAAGATCGCTCCTGAGACCATCGTGATCCCCCCCACGTAGGCGAAGGCGATCAGCCCCAGTGCCGTGAGGGCCCCGAAGCGGCCGGCGCTGACCGAGCCGAAGTTGTAGCTGTAGAGCACCCCCGCGATCCCGGCGATGAACGCCGACAGGCCGAAGGCCGCCAGCTTGATCGCGGTCACGTTGATCCCGGCTGCCGCCGCCGCCCGCTCGTTCGAGCGCACCGCCAGCATCCGCCGGCCCAGGCTCGACCGACGCACGTTGGCGACGAGGAGGCTGAGCGCCACCATCACGGCCAGGACGAAGAAGCCGAATACCGGGCTCGGCAGCTTGCCGTCGAGCCCTCGGAACGAGGAGTCGAATCCGAGGCTGAACCCGAAGATCTTAGGAGAGGGCACCGGAGAGGCCCCGGATCCGCCCCCCCAGGTCGAGTTGACGAACCCGAACTGCTCGATCGCTACCGCCGCAGCCAGCGTGACCACCGCCAGGCTGACGCCGCGCACCCTGAGCGCCGAGACCGCCACCACCAGCCCGAGGAGGGTCGCCAGCGCCACCCCGATCAAAGCCCCCAGCGGAAACCCGATGCCGAGGTCGACGGCGAAGTGGGAGACCGTGAATCCGGCGACGCCGGCCAGGGCCAGCTGGACGACCGAGATCTGACCCACGAAGCCCGTGATCACGACCAGCGATAGGGAGATGAAGGCGCCGAGCAGCGAGACGATCAACGCCTGTCGGAAGTTCCAGGGGAGCACAATCAGGGCTACCACGCCGACAGCCGTGGCCAGCGTGGCCGCTCTGAGCAGTCGCTCCGGGCGGGGAACGACGGGGAGGCGCTTCTCGATGAGCTCGCCCCGGCCCGGCAAGCTCGCCCCTCGCCAGAACATGGCCAGGACGATGACGACGAACACGAACAGCTGCCAGACCCCGGGCAGAGCGATGCCGTGGTCGGTCGGATACCAAGGCTTGGGGGCCAGGTAGTACAGCAGCACCGACTGGGCCATCCCCAGGAGCAGCCCTACCGCGCAGGCGATGGCGAAGGAGGTGAAGCGGGCGAACAGCGCGGCCGCGAGGGCAGGGACGATCTGGAGGGGCAGGGTCTGGGAGTCAAGAGCAGTGATCGACGCGGCCAGGACGCCCAGGCCGCCGCTGACGACGCACGCCAGCACCGTGTTGGCCATCGAAAGGCGGCCCGGGGCGAGCCCCGCCAGCATCGCCGACACCTCGCTCTCGAAGGCGGCTCGAGTGGCCAGTCCGAACCTGGTCCACCGGTACAGGCCGGCGAGGACGGCGGCAGCGGCGATGACGATGCCCGCCAAGAGGAAGCGATCGAGGGGGACGGTTCCCCCCAAAAGGTCGACGCGGTTCCCGGGAAGCACGGGGGGCTGGGGCTTGGACGAGGTCCCGAACGAGAGCAACATGGCCGCCTGGAGCGTGAGCAGGATTCCCAGGGAGGCGGCCAGCTTGGCCAAGGGCGACGCAGTCTGGAGCGGCCTGAAGGCGAGAAGCTCCATGGCGATCCCCAAGGCGACCACCGCTGCGAGCGTGATCACGAGGGCGGGCGCGGTGGGAAGGTCGGCGCCGAAGACGCCGGTCCTGAGCGACCAGAACGCGTATCCGGCGAACATGGCGATGGCGCCCGTGGCCAGGTTGATGACGCCCGAACCCCGGTAGAAGAGGACGACGCCCAAAGCTATGCCGGCTATCAGGGCCCCGGCCCCGAGCCCGAAGAGCGCGAAGAGCAGGAGCTGCTGGACCTCGTCCACGCTACGTCCTTACGTTACCTGGAGCACGACTCGCTACCCCCTCGAGGTCGACCCTCGCCCGGCTAGCCCCGAGCCGCGCGCGGGCGAGCGCGCGGGCCGGACGGACAAGGGAGAGGGCCCGGCCTGGAGGACCCGGGCCCTCTCCGCGCTTCCGTCCGAAGAGCCTACTTCGGAGGCCTGAGCCAGCTCGAGACCCGCTTGAACTTCCCGCCTCCGAGGTACTCGAAGAACTGGGTCTGGTCGTTGCAGACCGCGGGCATCGTCTTGTACTTGCCGCACTGCACCTGCGGCGCCCCCAGCGGGACGGGCCCGCGGAAGGCCCGGGCTTGCTTGACGACGGCCTCGGGGGTGATCTTGTCCGGCCCGATCGCGTTCAGCCACTTGACCACGGTCAGGGTCTGCCCGAACGCGACGGGCGTCCAGGGGTCGGCCGTGATCTTGAGCTGCCCGTACTTCTTGAACACCTTCCGGAACGGAGGTACGCCCGGATCGGTGAGATCGAAGCCGAGGGACGAGGCGATCGCCCAGGTCCACTTCGGGTAGTCCCCGCCCAGCCCCTCGGCCACGCGCGGGTCGAGGCAGAGCGGGTTCGTCAGCACCTTCTTCGTCAGCCCGAGCTGCGCCAGCGCCTTGGCCATGTTCACGCAACCCGAGGCGATGTCCTGGAGTACGAACACGTCCGCCGTCTGCGCGCCCGCCGCGGTGATGGGCCCGACCAAGTCGGTCGTGTTGGGGTCGTAGCCCACCTGCTTGACCGAGATACCGACCTTCTTCATCGCGTTCACGATGGCGACGCCGTTCTCGGCGATTCCAGGAACTTGCGGGTACACCACGGCTGCGCTCTTGGCCTTGAGGACGTTCTTCGCGAACGTCGCGTAGGGGCTGAGCACCGAGGCGCCGCTACCGAAGAGCCCGAAGCCGAGCTTGTACTGCTCGTCGGCCGGAGTGATGATCACCCCCCCGACGACCGGCTTCTTGCCGCCCAAGGCGGCGTACATCGACTGGTTGCCGATGCCGACGCCGCCGATGAGGACGACCGAGATGCGCTTGTCGTTGGCCATCTGCTGGCCGCACCTCGTGCCCTCCTCCTCCGCGTTGCGGATGAAGCACTTCCTCACCTTCAACGGATGGCCCTGGATGCCGCCCAGGCTGTCGTTCGTGAGCCTAACCGCGATCTCCATGGCCGGCGTCGCCAGAGGCCCGATCTCGACCTGGCCCCCCTGCTGGTTGACCCAGCCGATCCAAACGGGCTTCAGCTTCGGGTTCGCCTTGCCGGGCTTCCCGCCCACGAACTGGACGTAGTTGGTGACGGCGCTGGAGCCGCTGGTCGCGCCGCGCCCCAGCGTCGTCAGGCCAAGCCCGAGTCCCAGCGCCACCAGAGCCACGGCCGCCCACCGTCCCCAAGCACGGTCAATCACCCTCGGCCTTGGCGAGTTCGACATCGATCACCTCCCTACGTCGGTATAAACGCCTACCCAGCGGAGTGGCGGACCCGACAGTACCACCTGGGCGACTCGTGCGCAATAGTGCAGACAATCCTGTTCATCTGCTCCCTCTTCACCTGCGCCCTTCGCCGGCGCCACCCCGCCGCCGGCTTCCCGCCGCTCGGCCACGTCCGCGGGGGGTCGTGCGAGAAGTCTCGCGCTCCGGACGATCGCCTTCCTGATCGAGATTGCTCAAGCGGTCTCCCCTCGCCCCACCCGCGGGCCGAGGGGACAGGCGGCGTCGCTCTCAGGGCACGAGGACTGCGCGCCCGACGACCTCGCCCTCCTTGAGCTTAGCGAGGACGTCGTTCACCGCCTCCAGCGGGTGCGTCTCGGTGCGCACGGTGACGAGACCGCGATCGTGGAGCTGGAGCAGCTCCCAGAGATCGACCCAGCTCCCTACCAAGTTGCCCGCGATCGCCGTCTCGGTGGCGATGAGCCCCACGGAGGGCTGAGAGATCGTGCCGCCGTAGCCGACCACCGAGAAGACGCCTCGGCGGGCCAGCATCCGCAAGCCCATGGCGTGGGTCGCGTCGCTACCGACGAAGTCGAACACGACGTCGGCGCCCCGGCCACCTGTGAGCTCCCGCAGGGCCTCGGCCGCATCCCCCCGCTCGCCCAGCGCCTCGTCGGCACCCAGCTCCTCCGCAAGCCGCCTCCGCCGCTCGTCGGTGTCTACGGCGATCACGGTGGTGGGGCTCCCCAGGACGCGCACGAGCTGCAGCCCGATGTGACCGACGCCGCCCACCCCGATCACCGCCACGGTGCTCCCGGGCTCGAGCCGGGGGATCATCTTCTTGACCGCGTGGTAGGCGGTGATGCCGGCGTCGGCGTACGGCGCCACCCCCGCAGGCTCCACGCCCGGGGAGAGCGCGATCAAGGACCGCTCGTCGACGACCACGTACTCGGCGAAGCCCCCGTCGCACGTCAACCCCGTGAACCGACCCCGCTCGCAGTGCATGTCGAGGCCGCGGCGGCAGGGCACGCACAGGCCGCAGCTGTACGCCGCGTACACGAGGACAGGGTCGCCCACGGCGCAGGCGGTCACTCCCTCCCCGACGGCATGGACCCAGCCGGCGTTCTCGTGGCCGAGCACGAGCGGGAGCCGCACTCCTGCCGCCTCCATGAGCCCCTCGATCGCGTGGAGGTCGGTGGCGCACACGCCGGCTCCGCCGACTCGAACGACGACGTCACGGGGGCCCTGGGGCTCCGGCTCGGGCCGGTCCACGAGCTCCAGGGGCCGGTGGTATTCGGTGAGGAGCGCGGCCTTCATGCCCGAGCCTTGACGCCGCTCTTGGCCGCCCCGAGGTAGCCGTACGGGTCAGCGTGGAGGTGGTCGGCCAGCCTGGTGGCCAGGGCCATGATCGTGAGGGAGGGGTTGACCGACAGCGTGCGCGGGATGAGCGAGGCGTCGCCGACGAACAGCCGCGCCACGTCGTGGGATTGGCCGTTGCGGTCGACCGCCGAGCGCTCCGGGTCGTCGCCCATGCGGCAGCTACCCTGGACGTGCGTCGACACGAGGCCGGTCCAGCACACCTGTCTTGCCCCGGCAGCCTCCAGCACCCGGCGGCTGAAGCCGAGGGCGTTGTCGACGCGCTCGCGCTCGTGGGGCTGCAGGTCCACCTCGAGCCGCTCCCTCCCATCCTCGTCGACCGTGACCCGAGAGCCGTTGTCGTCGTTGACCATGGCCAGCAGCCCCGCCCAGCGCCGATACGCCCGCACCGCCTGGACGAGCCGCGGTCCCCAGAGGGGCCCATCCTCGTCGCAGAGCGTGGTGGCGAAGGAGATTGGGTCTTGGATCGTGGTCGCCTCGACGACGAAGCCGCCATCCTCGTCGTGCTGGTGCTCCATACAGTGGGCGGTGACCGGATAGACCATGTGGGCGTCCTGGGGCTCGTCGAAGAGCCCGTAGACAAGACGGGCAGGGTGGAGGCCCAGGTAGCGGCCGATGGCCGGCCGGTTGAGCCCGGATCGAATGAGGAGCTGGGGGGTGTTCAGCGCCCCTGCCGCCACCACCACCACCTTGGCCGGCACCACCCGCCTCTCGCCGGCGCTGTCGACGTACTCCACGCCGGAGGCGAACGGCCCGTCCGGGGAGTCCTCGACCAGCACCCGCTCCACCCGAGCATTGGGCCGCAGCTCGAGCGCGTCCCTGGCTAGGGCCTCGGCGATGTAGGTGTTCATGGTCGACTTCCCTGCGTTGGTGGCGCATCCCTGGAGGCAGGAGCCGCAGCTCGTGCAGTTCGGATCCGTGTAGGCGTGAACGGGCTCGAGCTCGGTGCCCAGGGCTCGAAACCCCTTCAGCACCGTGTACACGCTCCTCCCCCAGTCCCGTCGCTCCCGCACCCCGAGCACCTGCTCTACCCGCTCGTAGTAGGGCTCGAGATCAGCCAGGGAGAAGAGCTCGCCGCGCTCGTTGGTGAGGCCGGTGGCGGCGTGCCACTTGGCGATGTCCCGCTCGTGCGCCCGCAGAGCCACCTTCGAGTTGATCGTGGTGGTACCGCCGACGCAGCGGCCGGCGAGGAAGGCGACCGTCTCGCCGCTTCGCAGGACCGCGAATCGCGGCGGCCACCACAGGTCGTGGGTGGCCTTCGCCTCCCACCGGGTGAAGTCGTGCGCGGTGCGGTACGGCCCCAACTCGAGCAGGAGCACGCGGCGGCCGCGCCGGGCGAGCTCGCCGGCCACCACGCCCCCTCCGGCGCCCGATCCCACCACCACGACGTCGTAGGTCTCGCTCATCCGATCCCCAGGTACGACCAGTCCTTCTTCAGCCGCAGGGCGAGCGGGGAGTTGAAGTCGATGTCGCTCCACGCCCCGGGCACGTCCCTCCCCGGCTCGACGAAGTCGCTGTAGTAGGCCTCGATGGCGAGGGCCCGTACGAGCGCGAACTCAGGCGTCCGCTCGTGCTGCGCAAGCGCGGCGACACCTCGCGCCGCCGGCTCGGCGAGAGCGTCGATCGCCGCCAGGGCCGCGTCCCGCTCCTCCGGCCCCATGCTGGCGAGCACCGCGTCGATGTAGGCGACCGGCCCCACCCGGGCCGAGCCGGGCACGATGAGCTCGCACAGCGCCTCCATGGCCTCCGCACGCTTGGCGTCGAAGACCCGGAGCCTCATGGGGCGGTACTGTAGACGAGCCTCGGCGAGGGCGTCAATCGAGGCGGATGATCGCCTTCATGACCTCGCCCGGGTGCTCGATCGCGTAGACCATGGCCTCGGGTGCCCGCTCCAAGGGGAACTCGTGCGTCACGAGCCCCGCCAACACGTCCCGACGCCGCTCGACGAGCGCGACCGCCTGGGCGAACTCGTCCGCGTTGCAGCAACTCACCCCCAGGATGTCGACCTCCTTGAAGGCCAGGTCGGAGATCCGCAGCGGAACCTCGTCGCTGCCCAGGCCGACGACGACCACGCGGCCGGCACGGACGACGAGATCCACGGCGGTGCGAGCCACCCCGGCAGCTCCCGTCGCCTCGTACACGACCTGAGGCCCCTCCCCGCCCGCCCACTCGAGTATGGAGGCCGCCGGGTCCTGTCCCTCTTCCAGCGCGAGCACCTCGGCTCCCACGGCCCGGCCCCGGTCGAGCCGACGTGGCAGCCGGTCGACGAGGAGCACCGCTGCGCCCTTGTCTATGGCGGCCACGGCAATGGCCTGCCCGATCGGCCCGGCGCCGAAGACGACCACCTTCTCGCCCTCCTCGACTCGGCCCCTAGCCACCGCCCGCACCGCGATCGAGACCGGCTCCACCAGCGCTGCCACCCCGGGGTCCTGGTCTCCCACCGGGAAGACCTGGGACGCAGGTAGGCGCAGGCGGTCCTGGAGGGCGCCGTCGGTGTGCACCCCGATGAGGGTGATGTTGGAGCAGACGTTCTCCCGCCCGATCCGACACGGGTAGCAGCGGCCGCACGAGATGAGAGGCCAGATCGCGACCCGTTGCCCGACCCCAAGGTGCGGAGGACAGCCGGGGCCGATCTCCTCGACGATCCCCGCCGCCTCGTGCCCCTGGACGCGTGGATAGAGCTTGGAGTCCTCCACCGAGCCGATGTGGCCGAGGAAGTAGTGGAAGTCCGATCCGCACAGGCCCACCGCCTCGGGCCTCACGATCACTTCTCCCGCTCCCGCCCTCCCTGGGTCGGGAAGGGCGGCGATCCGCATGGTCGCCCTGCCCTCGGTCACGGCCGCCCGCATACGGGGAGTGTACGACGTACCCCCGCCCTTTGTCTCCTCGCCAGTGACTACTATCCTCATGCTGTGCTCGCCGTGGCTTCCACCCTCCGCTTTCCTTTCCTCCTGACGTGACTTCTGTCCTCGAGGCACGCGGCGTCTCCGTCAGCTTCGGGGGGGTGCGAGCCCTGATCGACGTGGACCTCACGGTCGAGCCTGGTCAGCTCGTGGGCTTGATCGGGCCGAACGGGGCGGGCAAGACGACCTTCATCGACGCCATCTCCGGATTCGTGCCCTACCGTGGCAGCGTCTTCCTCGACGGTCACGACCTCTCGGGCAAGGGGCCGCACGAGCGGGCCCGCCTGGGCTTAGCCCGTACTTGGCAGTCCGTGGAGTTGTTCGACGACCTGTCGGTGCGCGAGAACGTCGCGGTGGCGGCAGAGCATCCCTCCGTCTGGGCGACCCTGCGAGAGGTCATGTCCGCGCCGTCGACCCGGGCAGAGCGCATCGAGGAGGCCCTGCGCCTCTTCTCCCTGGAGGGAAAAGGCGAGGCGATGCCGAGCGAGCTGTCGCAGGCCGAGCGAAAGCTCGTGGGCGTAGCCCGCGCCCTGGCCGCGGAGCCACGCCTCCTCTGCCTCGACGAGCCGGCAGCCGGTCTGGACACGCTCGAGACGGAGGAGCTCGGCCGTCACCTGCGCGAGATCGTCGACCGGGGCACGGCCATGCTCCTGGTCGACCATGACATGGGCCTCGTCCTCTCCATCTCGGACTACGTGGTCGTGCTCGAGTTCGGCCGGGTGATCGCCCGGGGCGCCCCGGAGGACGTGCGCCGAGATCCCAACGTGATCGAGGCGTATCTCGGGAGCGCGGGGGCGGAGGTGAGCGCGGAGCTCGGGGTCGAGGCGAGGGGGACAGGGTGAGCACGGTACTCGCGATCGAGGGCGTGACCGCGGGGTACGACCAGGCCCCGGTCATCCGCAACGTCGACCTCAGCGCCGGCGACGGCGAGGTCGTCGCGCTCCTCGGCGCCAACGGGGCCGGGAAGACGACAACGCTGCGCGTCATCTCGGGCATCGTCAAGCCCATGAGCGGCCGGGTCTCCCTCGACGGTCGAGACCTCGCCCGACTCTCGCCGAGCGCGCGCGCGCGTCTGGGGATTGCCCACGTCCCCGAGGGTCGAGGGATCTTCTTCGGCCTCACGGTGGCTGAGCACTTCCGCCTCGGCCACCGGGGAGAGAGGCTCGACGCGGAGCTCGCGTACGAGTACTTCCCTGCGCTGAGGGAGCTGCGCAACCGGCGCGTGGGCCTTCTCTCCGGCGGAGAGCAACAGATGCTCGCCATCGGTCGAGCCCTCGCCCGCCGCCCCCGCCTGCTCCTGCTCGACGAGCTCTCGCTCGGCCTTGCCCCGGTCATCGTCGAGGGGCTGCTGCCGATCGTGCGGGACTACGCTCGCCAGTCGGGCTGCGCCGTCCTCCTCGTGGAGCAGCACGTCCACCTCGCCCTAGCCGTGGCCGACCGCGGCTACGTCCTCAGGAACGGCGAGGTCGTCCTGCACAAGCCCGCCGAGGAGCTTCGCCGCAACCACGACCTCCTGATCGCCAGCTACCTGGGGGAGCGCGCCCAGGCCGCCCAAGGGTAGGCCCCCGCCTCGGCTACACGGCGGCGGCCCGGTACGTCGTTCGCGCTACCTCTGCAAACGGGCAAGGGCTGACGGTCGCCCGGATCTCGACCTGCACGTGCCGCTCCACCGTGGGCTTGGCGGTGCCCCCGCCTTCCTCTCCCCAGACCAGAGTGACCTCGGTTCCCGGCTCCGCGTACCGGGGGTCGACGACGGCCAGGGTGAGCATCTTGCCCTCGTTGGCGCTGTAGCCGATCCAGGTCGACACCCCGATCGTCTCCCCGTCGGCGATCACCCGATCGTAGGGGTGCATCGCGTAGACGGCAGAGGGCCAGTCGATGAACTTCGCCCGCCCCGACCTCTGGAACATCGTCCCGATGGTGCGGGTGACATCCTCGTCGTCGAGGGCCAGGGTCACCTTCACCCTGTGCTCCGCGTCCGCCATGCGCTCGAGGGCCTCCCGTCCGATGAAGTCGTGGTCGAACTTCACGTACGAGCCGTAGCCCAGGTCCCAGGGGGTGAAGTAGTAGTCCTCGATGCGATCGGAGTAGAAGCTGCCGCCGATCGAGGCGGTCGCCTCGTACCCCGTAGCAGGGAGCCATTGGCGATAGGCCTTCAGGCGGTCCCCGGAGTAGACCGCGGGGAGGGGCGAGGGGATCCAGCCTGACTCGAGGGCGTTCGACGAGTACGCGCGCCCGCCCACCAGCTTGAGCCCCAGATCCTGGCCCGCGCTCACCAGCGCCTCGTGCACCGCGTCTCGATCCTCCCAGGGCCCGAACAGCTCCCAGCCGGGCTGGCCGGCCATGCCGTGACGGAGCGCGTGCACGGTCCTGCCCGCGATCGTGACCGTCGTCAGGTGGAAGAACTTCAGCTCCGGCGGCCGCCGGCCCAGAGCCTTCTCGATCACCATCATGGCGTTGGGCCCCTGCACCTGAAACCGATAGGACTTGCGGCGCCCGTCGGTGCGGAGCGCCCACCGCTGGTCGAGCTCTACCCGCACGTCGTAGCCTCCGGTCTCGGCGTGGTAGGTGACCCAGTTGAGCACGGGAGCCCGGCCCACGAGGTTGAAGCGGTTCTTGCCCAGGGGGAAGAGGATCACGTCTCCGATCACGTAGCCGTCAGGCGTACAGGGAACGAAGTGCTTGGCTCGGTCGAGCCCGAATCCCTGGAAGCTGTTGACCCCCAGGAAGGAGAGGAGCTTGAGCGCGTCGGGGCCTTCCACCTCCAGGTCGGCCATGTGGTAGGAGAGGTTGAAGAGGGCACAGGTGTTCTGCCACGCCTGCTGCTCGTCGCGCCAGTTCGTGAACTCGGCCGGCACGCCGGGGTAGACGTTGGGCCCGGTCTGGGCGTTTCGCAGCAGCTCGACAGGGCTACCTACCGCCTGCAGCAGGTCCTCCAGGCTGCGATGACTCATGTCGTTCCTCCTTTCGATGGCACGCTGAAGATGCCAGGACCGCGCTCGTCCCCGTGCCTGCCCCGAGGGACGAGGCTCCGCACGGCCTCGGCCACGTTGAAGAGGTGGGTGCGCATCGCCCGCTCAGCGGCGTCCGGGTCCCCGGCCACGACGGCTTCCACGATCGCCTCGTGCTCCTCCAGGGACGCGGCCGACCGGCCGGGGATGAGGATCGTCCGGTACTGGTAGCGCACCGTCTGGGCATTGAGCGCCCGAATCAGACGGCGGGCCGTGCCGTGCCCGGAGAGGTCGAGGAGCGCCGCGTGCAAGTCGGCGTTGACGCTCGAGGCGCCCAGGAGGTCGCCGATCTCGATGAGCTCGCGCTGGCGGGTCAGGCATGCTCGGAGGCGGGCGGCGCCCTCGTCGTCGATCCGCTCGGCCGCCCGGCGGACGGCCAGGCCCTCGAGGACGGCCCGGGCCTGGAGGATCTCGACCGCCTCCTCCTCGCTGACCTTTCGGACGCGGGCTCCCCGGTGCGGCTCCCGGACGACGAGCCGCTCCTGCTCGAGGCGGATGAGCGCGGTTCGCACGGCGCTGCGCGACATCTGGAAGGCCGCGGAGATCTCGGCCTCGACGAGACGAGCGTCAGGAGCGATCTCGCCCGAGACGATGGCCTCGCGCAGCGCCTGGTACCCGGAGTCACTCGACATGCCAGTGCCGCATCCTGCCGAAACGTCGAGAAGATCGTCAACAAGAAGATCGTCAGCAATAATAGGCCTGACTCGAGCGAGACAGCGTTGACTAGGGAGCACCATGCCTCGATGAGCGCGATCGCGGTTCGTCCCCAGGAGGCCCGGCGGTGAGAGCGGGGCGAGTCGCAGTACTCGGCCTCGGCGAGGCCGGGCGCCTGCTCGCGGCAGACCTGGTGCAGGCGGGGGTGGAGGTTCACGGCTACGATCCGTATGCCGGCGACGAGGCGACGGTCTCGGTCAGGGCCTCCGACCCGGAGTCGGCCGTTGACCGCTGCGATATCGTCCTCAGCGTGAACACGGCCAAGGTGGCCGTGGCGGTGGCGAAAGCGGCGGTCTCGGCGATGAGCGAGGGGGCGCTGTACGCCGACCTGAACACGGCATCTCCGGCCACGAAGCGGGAACTCGCGGCGATCGCGCGCTCTGCCGGCGTGCGCTTTGCCGACGTCGCCCTCCTGGGCCCGGTGACGGCCCGGGGGCTCGCCACCCCCGCCCTGGCCTCCGGCGACGGCGCGCGCCCGTTCGCGGAGGCGCTCGCCCCTCTCGGCATGCCGGTCGAGGTGGTATCGGATGAGGCCGGCGTGGCGGCCACGCTCAAGCTCCTGCGCTCGGTGTTCATGAAGGGCCTTGCCGCCTCTGCCCTGGAGAGCCTCCGAGCCGGCCAAGCAGCGGGCTGCAGGGAGTGGCTCGAGGGCCAGATCGCCGAGGTGATCGGGCGGCCGCTCCTCGATCGGCTCGTCCAGGGGAGCTACCAGCACGCAGCGCGGCGGGCGGACGAGATGGAGGCCGCCCGGGAGCTCTTGCTCGACCTCGAGGTCGAGCCACGGGTTGTCGCCGCAGCAGCTTCCCTGCTGGCCGAGATCGCGGCGACGGCGTCGGTGACTGTCCCCGAGGCTGACGGTGTAGGGTAGGATGCCTTGACCGGCCAAGCCCACGCGACGGCTCCCCAGGCTCGACCGAGCGAGCGAGCGCGGTCGATCGTTCAGGGGGCCTACGATCTCCACGTCCACGTCGCTCCCGACGTGCCGCCTAGGCGCATCGACGACGTCACCCTGGCCCGCCGCTTTGCCGAGGTGGGCCTGGCGGGCTTCGCGCTCAAGTCCCACTACACCTCCACCGCCGAGCGGGCCCAGGTCGTGTCCACCCTCGTTCCGGACGTCGAGGTTGTCGGCTCGCTGACCCTGAACCAAGCCGTAGGGGGGATGAACGCCCTGGCCGTGGAGATCGCGGCCCGCGAGGGAGCCCGCATCGTGTGGATGCCGACCGTGGACTCACCGGCGGAGACCGCGGGTCGCGCCGAGCCGAAGCCGGGGGACAACGTGCCGCTGTGGGCCCGGCTCCAGCACGAGCTGCGCGAGCTGGGCCTGGGCGTGGAGCCGGTGTACGTGACCGGCCCAGACGGGAGGCTCTTGCCTGAGACGCGGGATGTGCTGCGGGCCGTCGCCCGCCACCAGCTCGTCCTCGCCACCGGCCACCTCGGCCGCGACGACACCTTCGCCGTCGTCGACGGCGCCCTGGAGGAGGGCGTCACGCGCATCGTGGTCACGCACCCTGAGTTCCCCTGCCAGGACTTCTCGATCGAGGACCAGGTGGCGCTGGCAGACCGCGGTTGCCTGGTAGAGCGCTGCCTCACCACTCCCTACAGCGGCAAGACCACCTGGGAGCACGTCTGGGAGGGGGTACGAGCGGTCGGCGTCGAGCGTACCCTCTTCTCCAGCGACCTGGGGAATCCCCACTACCCGCCGGTCGAGGACGGGCTCGCGCTCTGGGCCGATCGCCTGCTCGCGGCCCGCTTCACCGAGGACGAGGTACGGGAGATGATCGTGGCCCAGTCGCGGCGGCTGGTGGGGGTGGAATGAGCCGGAGGCTGCTCGTGATCGGGGCGCACTCCGCCGACTTCGTCTGGCGGGCTGGGGGCGCCATTGCTGTCGCCACCTCAAGCGGCGGGGAGGCCCGGGTACTCGCCCTCTCCTACGGGGAGCGGGGCGAGTCGGGGGAGCTGTGGAAGGAGCCGGGCCAGACGGTGGAGCGGGTCAAGGAGATTCGCCACCGGGAGGCCGAGCGGGCGGCGGCGGCGCTCGGGGCCGAGTTCGAATGCCTCGATCTCGGCGACTACCCCCTGGAGATCGACGCCGCGGCGCTCGTCGCCATCGCCGATCGGATCCGAGAGTTCGCCCCCCACGTACTCGTCACCCACACCGACCGCGACCCCTTCAACCCCGACCACGCTGCCACCTTCTTCGCCGTGGAGCGGGCTCGCGCCCTCGCCGCGGGAGCAGGCGTTCCCAGCGCGTTCAAGACCGTCAATCCTCCCGAGCTGCTCCTGTTCGAGCCCCACCAACCGGAGCTCTGCAACTTCACCCCCACGACCTTCGTCGACATCACGCCCGTCATCGACCGCAAGCGAGCCGCGATGGCGGAGATGAAGGCACAGGAGTACCTGCGAACGTACTACGACCAGCGGGCCGAGCAGCGGGGAAACCACGCCAGGCGTTCCTCGGGAAACGGCGCGATCAAGTACGCGGAGGCGTTCCAGCGCGTCACGCCCCAGGTGGTGAGCGCCCTGTGATCGACCTGACGCCCGAGGTGCTGGCGGAGCTTGCCGAGCTGGGGGCGGCCACCGTCCACGAGGCGGCAGGGCGGGCCCCGGTCGTGGACGTACCGCTGATCCAGGTCGTGCCCGGCTCGCGGGCCGCCGGGCCTGCCCGCACCGTGAGCTGCGCCCAGGGCGACAACCTCATGGTGCACGCCGCGGTCGCCCAGGCCCAGCCCGGCGAAGTGCTCGTCCTGACGATGCCCGAGCCGGCCCCCGTCGCCCTGGTGGGGGAGCTCTTGGCGATCCAGGCCAAGGGGCGGGGGGTGGCGGCGCTGCTCGTGGACGCGGCCGTCCGAGATGTCGAGGAGCTCCGCGCCCTGGGGCTGCCGATCTGGGCTCGCTACGTTCGGGTGACCGGGGCCGACAAGCGAGCCCCGGGCGCGATCGGCCGGCCGGTGCTGGTCGGGGGGGCGACGATACGGCAGGGAGACGTGGTCGTGATGGACGCGGACGGCGCCGTCGTCGTTCCCCGGGAGCAGGTCGAGGCAGTCCTGGCCGCGGCTCGTGCTCGGGCCCGGCGCGAGCGGGACAAGCGGGCGAGGCTCGAGGCGGGGGAGCTCTCCTACGATCTCGACGGGCTTCGGAGGCTGGTCGAGGCATGACCGAGGTCCTCCACGACATCGCCCGCATCGGCCACGCCGAGCTTCTCACCCCCAAGCCGGAGGAGAGCCTCCGCTTCTTCGTCGACGTCCTGGGGATGGAGGTGGAGGCGCAGGAGGGGCAGTCGGTCTATCTCCGCGGCTGGGGCGACTACCTCCGCTACAGCCTCAAGCTCACCGAGTCCCCCAGGGCGGGGATCGGGCACGTGGCCCTGCGCGCCTGGAGCCCCGCCGCTCTCGATCGCCGCGTAGCTGCCATCGAGGCGACCGGCCTCGGCCTCGGCTGGATCGAGGGGGACGTCGGCCACGGCCCCGCCTACCGGTTCACCGACCCCGACAAGCACGTGTTCGAGGTGTACTACGAGGCCGAGCGGTACACCCCGCCCGAGCACCTGCGACCCTCGTGGAAGAACCAGCCGCAGCGCTACGTGGGCCGCGGCGCGGCGGTGAAGCGACTCGACCACGTCAACCTCCTGGCGGCCGACGTGCGTGCCAATCGCACCTTCGCCCAAGAGGTGCTCGGCTATCGCCTGTACGAGCGCATCGTGCTCGACGACGGCTCCGAGGCAGGAGCCTGGATGAGCGTCTCGATCGCCGCCCACGAGCTCATCTACGTCGTGGACGCCTACGGCCTCTCGGGAAGGCTTCACCACCTCGCCTTCTGGGTGGACACGCGGGAGGAGTGCCTTCGGGCCGCCGACCTCTTCGTCGAGAACGACGTGTACATCGAGGCGGCGCCCTCCAAGCACGGCGTCGTCCAGGGGTTCTTCCTGTACGGCATCGAGCCCGGAGGTAATCGGATCGAGGTCACAACGGGCGGCTACTTCGTGTATGACCCCGACTTCGAGCCGGTCACGTGGACGGCCGAGGAGCGGGCCCGGGGTCAGTACTGGGGGGTGAAAACGGTCGAGAGCTTCCACACCTACGGCACGCCCGACGTCGAGCCTGAGCGCCGGCCATGATCGCCGAGACCGGGAGCCGTTTCCGAGACATGCTCGGGCGACGAGACCGGTTCGTGGTCGTGGCCGAGCTCGTCACCAGCCGGGGCCTCATCACCTCCGAGTCCGGGGCCAAGGTGGTGCGGCTAGCCCAGGAGCTCGCTGAGGACCCACGCGTCCACGTCCTCTCGATCACCGACAACCCCGGCGGCAACGCCATGCTCGCTCCCGACACCCTCGGTACCGAGCTCATCTCGCGCGGCCAGGAGGTGATCATCCACCTCGCCTGCAAGGACTGGAACCGCAACGCGCTCGAGAGCCGGGGTTGGCAGCTTGCCTCGGCTGGGTTCGACAACGTGCTCGTGATGTCAGGGGACTATCCCACCACCGGTCACAAGGGGCTCGCCGCCCCCGTCTTCGACATCGACTCCGTCGGCCTGCTGAGCCTCCTCTCGGACATGAACGCGGGTCTGCGGGACGAGCGGAGTCGCGATCGACCGCTGGAGCGCACGGACTTCTTCCTCGGGTGCGTCGTCACCAACCACAAGCGCTACGAGCGCGAGGTCATGCCCCAGTACTTCAAGCTTCGCAAGAAGGCCCAAGCCGGCGCCCGTTTCGTCATCAACCAGATCGGCTGGGATACCCGCAAGGACGACGAGCTTCTGCGGTGGATACGGCGCGCCGGCCTCGACCTCTTCGCCTTGGCCAACGTCTACCTCCTCTCCCGGCAGGCAGCGCGGGCGTTCCGGGCCGGGAGGATCCCGGGAGTGGTCGTCAGCGACGAGCTCTACGAGCTCGTGGAGCGGCAGAGCGCGAGCCCCGACCGAGGACGGGCGTTCTTCGTCGAGCTGGCGGCGAAGCACGTCGCCGTCGCCCGCGGCCTGGGCTTCCACGGCGTGTACCTAGGCGGCCACATGCCGGCAGCCACGTTCGGGGAGATCGTGGACCGGGCGAGCTCGTACAGCCGCGACGATTGGCGGGAGCTGGCGAAGGAGATCCAGTTCCCCCTCGAGGGCGAGTTCTACCTGTTCGAGCGGGACCCGGACACAGGGCTCTCCTCCGACGAGCTGAGCAGGGCGTACCTCGAGTCCAAGAGGCGCCGGCAGGTCGAGCTCCCTGTTCCCCTCAGGTACCGCTTCAGCCGGCGCGTCCACGATGCCGTATTCGCCGCCGACGCCCCCCTCTTCCCGGTGGGAAGAGCCCTGTACCGGAGGATCGAGAAGTCGCCTCCCCTGGTGCAGAAGACGGCCCACGCTCTGGAGCAGGCGATCAAGATCCCGCTCTTTGGATGCCGAGACTGCGGAGACTGCTCCCTGGCCGAGATCGCCTACGTGTGTCCTGAGTCTCAGTGCGCCAAGAACCAACGAAACGGTCCCTGCGGCGGCACCCGCGACGGCCTGTGCGAGGTCTACGACTGGGAGTGCATCTGGGCCCAGGCGTACGAGCGGCTCAAGGCCTACGGCGAGGAGGAGTCGATGCTGGACGGCCCAGTCGTGGTCAAGAACAACGCCCTCCGAGGGACGAGCGCCTGGGCGAACACGTTCCTGGGTCGGGACCACCGGGGAGGGCTGGGGAGCGGGGCGACGCCGGGAGCGGTTCCCTAGACTCTCGAGAGACGTGACAGCAGCGCGACGAGGAGGATCGAGGAGATGACCTATCGCAGCTTGGAAGAGAAGCTCCAGGCAATCGGAAACCCGGTCGAGATGGTTCGCAACTCCCAGCTCGGCCCGTACGTCTACCCTGCCGTGCCCAGCGAGTTCTCGAACTGGAGGGACGAGCAGGTTGCCTGGCGGGAGACCTGCGCCCTCTTCGACCAGTCGCACCACATGACGGACCTCACCATCGAGGGCCCCGACGCCGTCAAGCTCTTCTCCGATCTGGGGGTCAACACCTTCCAGAACTTCGTCCCCGGCAAGGCCAAGCAGTTCGTGGCTTGCAACTACGACGGGTACGTCATCGGCGACGCGATCCTCTTCTTCCTGGAGGAGAATCGGCTCAGGCTCGTCGGCCGCCCCTCGGCCCACAACTGGGTCCAGTTCCACGCCGAGACCGGCGACTACGATGTCAAGGTCGACCGCGACGAGCGGACCGCCGTCAACCCCACCGGCCGGCGCCAGCTCTACCGCTTCCAGGTCCAGGGGCCGACCTCGCTGGAGGTCTTGAAGAAGGCGACCGGAGGCCCGTTGCCCGACATCCCGTTCTTCAACATGGGCGAGATCGAGATCGCGGGCCACAAGGTCCGCGCCTTCCACCACGGCATGTCCGGAGCCAAGGGGATGGAGCTCTTCGGTCCCTGGGAGGAGGGCGCAGAGGTGAAGGCGGCCCTCGTCGAGGCGGGGCGGGACTTCGGGCTGCGCCAGGTGGGATCGAGGGTGTACGCGACCAATACCCTCGAGTCAGGGTGGATTCCCTGTCCCTTGCCAGCGGTCTTCACCGGCGAGAAGATGAGGCCGTACCGCGAGTGGCTACCGGCCGACGGCTACGAGGGCACGGGCTCGCTGGGAGGTAGCTACTACTCCAACGACATCACCGACTACTACTTGACTCCCCACGACCTTGGCTACTGGCCGTTCGTGAAGTTCGACCACGACTTCATCGGACGGGAGGCCCTGGAGCAGATGGGCGACCAGCCCAGGCGCAGGAAGGTCACCTTGGCGTGGAATCCCGAGGACGTCACCCGGGCCTTCTCCAGCCTGTTCGAGAAGGGAGACCCGGTGAAGTACATCGACCTCCCGCTGTCCAACTACGCGACCTGGCCCTACGACAAGGTGCTGAAGGACGGGGAGATCGTGGGTATCTCCACCTTCTCCGGATACAGCTACAACGAGCGCTCGATGCTGTCCTTGGCCATGGTCGACGTCGACGTCGAGCTCGGCAGCGAGGTGGTGCTCGTGTGGGGGGAGGAGGGTGGCGGCTCCGCTAAGCCGGTGGTGGAGCGCCACGTCCAGGCGGAGATCCGCGCCATCGTCAGCCCCTGCCCCTACTCCGAGGTCGTACGCACCTCGTACGCCGGCGGCTGGCGTGCCACCGCCGGCGTGGCGTGAGTGGAGGATCAGGTGACGGCGTAGCGGCAGCGATCTCGAATCGAGCAGGCACGGCAGCGGTCGAGCTCCGCCGGGCCGAGCATCTCCGATCCTGCGCCGAGGGCCAAGGAGAGCGTCTTCAGCGGGCGCATGAGGTCGCCTGGACCCAGCGTGACCCCTATCCGCGAGGCGTCGACCAGACGGAAGAGAATCCGTTGCTCGCGGAGCGGCCAGGCCGACTCGCCGGGGGAGAGAGGACTGCTCACCCTCCAGCCCCGATCGAAAGCCTCGGCCTGGATCCGCTCGAGAACGTGAGCTCGCAGCTGGTCGACAGCCCAGGTGCCGAGCTCGTCGAGCAGGATCATCTCCAGGTAGCGACCCCGAGAGGGATACGCTCGGATGCGCTCGTCGAGGAGAGGGCCGAGCGTGCACACGGCCAGGTACAGCGCCTCGGCCCCGGCGACGAGCGAGGCCAGCTCGCCGCAGCCGATGCGCCCGCCTCCCCTGAGCTGGAGCCGCCCGTGCAGGATGCCCTCGATCGGGTAGGAGGCAAAGCAGGCGGCAGGAGCCACGATCGCCTCCGCCTCCTCGACCACCGCCGCCGCCCTTCGGCGCAGCGCCGGACGCCGCAAGCCCGCCGACAGCACGGCGGCCACCGCCTCCTCCCCGAAGCGAAGCTGGAAGTCCCGGATCACCATCACGCCCGCCCCTCCTCGCGGGAGGGAAGCCGGCAGCTGTCGGCGTATCGGCGCGAGAAGCCGGGATAGCTCGCCAGCTCGATGTACTCGATCCGCTGCCGCAGCGCACGCGCCTCAGCCCTCGCCGCGGCCGACACCAGGGTCAGCTTCGCCCCCATGCCGGCGGCGTTGCCCACCTGCCGGAAGCGCTCGAGCGGGATCCGCGGAAGCATCCCGCTTGCGATCGCGTTCTCCACGTCCAGGTAGCTGCCGAAGGCGCCCGCGATCACGACCCGCTCGAGCTGGTGGGCGCCGATCCCGGTATCGGCCAGGAGCACCTCGATCCCGGACTGGATCGCCGCTTTCGCGAGCAGGATCTCGCGCACGTCCTCCTGGGTGACCGCGATCGGACGCCGGCCGGTCTCCGGGTCCCCCTCGACCAGCACGAACTCGCGGCGCCCGTCCACCTCCCGAACGTGGGGGTGGGATCCAGGCTCGATGCGCCCGTTCTGGGACAGCACGCCCGCCAGGTGGAGCTGGCCGAGGGCGTCCACGATGCCCGAGCCGCAGATGCCGACGGGGGGCCGGCCGCCGATCACCTGGAGGCTCACGCCCTGGCCCCAGACGTGAATCCGCTCGATCGCTCCGTCCGTGGCCCGCATGCCGTCCCTAATGTGGTAGCCCTCGTACGCCGGCCCGGAAGGACAGGAGAGCGAGCGCATCGTCCCGTCCGGGAGGGTGAGCGTGATCTCGGTGTTCGTGCCGATGTCGAGGGCGAGCGCGCACCGGCCGCGCCACTCGTCGGCGGTGGCGAGGAGCATGGCGACGTGGTCGGAGCCCACGAAGGCGGCGATGATGGGCGGCAGGTAGAGGTAGGCGCCTGGAGCCAGAGCGAGACCGGCGTCTCGCGCCTTCAGGTCGAGCGCGTCCGAGACGGCAGGCACGAACGGCGCCAGCGCGAGCTGCTCTGTCGGGAGTCCCAGGAAGAGGTGGTGCATCGCCGTGTTGCCCACCACCACCACCTCGACCACGTCCGCCGGCGTAGCCCCGGCCTCGGCGCAGAGCTCGGCGGCGAGGCGGCTGAGCCCGTCGACCGCGGCCTGTCGAAGGGCTTCCCGACCCTCCGGAGAGCTTCGGGCGTGGACGATACGGGTCACCACGTCCTCGCCGAAGGCGATCTGGGGGTTGGTGGTTCCGCGGGCAGCGAGAACGCGCCCCCGGCGCAGCTCCAGGAGGTAGCCGGCGACGCCGGTCGTGCCCAGATCGAACGCCAGGCCGAGGGGCGTCCAGTCCGGCGGGGCGACGGCCACCACCTCTTTGCCCCGGACGGCAGCGGTGCAGCGCCACCCGTGCCGGCGGAGCATGGGCGAGGCGACGCGGAGGACGTCGAGGTCGATGCTCTCCGCCCGGATGCCCGCTCGCCGCAGTCCCGCGAGGATAGCCTCGCCGTCGGCGATCGGGCGGTCGAGAGAAGGGGGAGCCAGCGCTAGCTCGACGGCTTCCACTACGGGCTCGACTACCGCTCTCACCTCCCGGCCCTCCACCTGGCTGCGCATGGCCGAGCCCAGGGATTCCGGAGGCACGACCACGACCAGGTCGGAGCGGGGCGTGGTCTTGCACGCGAGGCGGAAACCGGCCGCGAGCTCGGCGCCGGTCAGGTGCTCGCGGTCGGCGTCGGAGGGCTCGCCCGCCGCCCCCTTCACGATCTGGACCCTGCAGCTCCCGCACTTGCCCAGGCCGCCGCAGATGCTCTGCAGGTCGATGCCGAGCGCACGGCACGCCTGGAGCAGGGACTCGCCGAGACGAAAGCTCCCCTGCCGCCCGATGGGCTCGAGCTCGACGCGGTAGACCTGCCGGTCGCGGGGCGTCACGCCCCAAGCCTACGTCGTGGGCACCGGTAGAGACCCGGGTCTCGCCACCCGAACGCTGCGGGCTCCCCCGGTGGGGCGGCCCTGCCTTCTCCCGCGCCGTCTCTTCGTGGCCGTGGGCGCCCCGACCTTGGACAGGCTAGGAAGACCGATCGCAAGGCAAAAGGTGGATCAGAAGGACCGCGTCGGCTGCCAGGAGCCGAAGACTCCCCGCAGCCGCTCCACCATCTCCCCCACGGTAGCGTAGGCCTTGACTGCCTTGACGCACGCGGGTACGACGTTCTCCCCGCCCCGCGCCGCCTGCTCGAGCTCGTCCAGCGCTGCCTCCACCTCCCTCTGCGACCGCCGGGCGCGTACCGCCCTCAAGGCGGCGATCTGCCTCGCCTCCGCAGCGGGGTCGACGCGGAAGACGTGGAGCGGCGCCGAGGGGGCAGTGAAGCGGTTGACGCCCACCACGGTCCTCTCCCCGCTCTCCACGGCGCGGGTCTGCCGGTAGGCGGCCTCGGCCAGCTGCTCCTGGAACCAGCCTGACTCGATGCAGGCGAGAGCCCCGCCACGCTCTTGCACCTCCTCCAGGAGGCCCGTGATCTCGGACTCGAGCTCGTCGGTGAGCGCCTCCACGACGTAGGAGCCGCCCAGCGGATCGGCCGCCTGCAGGATGTCGGTCTCCAGGGCGACTACCTGCTGCGTGCGGAGCGCTAGGGTGGCCGCCTCCTCGGTGGGGACGCCCACCGCCTCGTCGTAGGCGCACACGTGCATCGTCTGGACGCCGCCAAGCCCGGCGGCGAGCGCCTCCACCGCGGTGCGAGCGATGTTCACGAGCGGCTGCTGGGCGGTCAGCGACGACCCGGCGGTGAAGACGAAGATGCGAAGCTGCTCCGACCGCGGGTCCAGCGGCTCGTAGCGCTCGCGGATGAGTTTCGCCCACACGCGGCGGGCGGCCCGGAACTTGGCCACCTCCCGCAGGAGCTCCATGTTCGACGAGAGGAATGTGAACAGGCTGGGCGCCACCGCGTCAACGGGCACCCCTCGCGCCACCGCCTCGTCCAAGTAGGCGACGGCGTTGGCGAAGGTAAAGGCGATCTCCTGGGCCGCGCTCGACCCCGCCTCGCGGATGTGGTAGCCGGAGACGGCGAGCGGCACCCAGCGCGGGATGCGGCCGGCCACGTACTCGATGACGTCCACCGCCAGCCGGAGCGAGGGAGCGGGTGGGAAGATCTGCGTTCCCCGGGCGATGTACTCCTTGAGGACGTCGTTCTGGATGAACAGGCCGAAGGCGTTGGGGTCGACGCCCCGCTGCTCGGCCAGGGCGACGAACATCGCCGCCCAGATGTAGCCGATCGAGTTGGCGGTCGTCCGCACTTGGGTGATCTGCTCGAGCGGGATGCCGTCCATGAGCGCCTCCACGTCGGCCAGCGTGTCGATGGCCACTCCCACCCTGCCGACCTCCCCCGCCGCGCGCGGGTCGTCGGAGTCGAGGCCCATCTGGGTGGGCAGGTCGAGCGCTACGGAGAAGCCGCCGGCCCCCGACGCAAGCAACGAGCGGAAGCGCGCGTTCGTCTCGACAGCCGTGCCGAAGCCAGCGTACTGGCCCATGATCCAGGGGCGCGGCTCGACGGTGATGCCCCGGGTGTAGGGGAACGTCCCCGGCTGCTCGACGGCCTCGCTACCTGCCTCAGTGCCCAACTCGGACGACAACCGCCTCGGCCTCGCCGATGCCGCCGCAGATGGTGGCCAGGCCGTAGAAGGGCCTCTTTTCCGGCGCCTGCTCGCGTCGCCGCCGCAGCTCGTAGACGAGGGTCATCACGAGCCGGGCTCCGGTGGCGCCTGTGGGGTGCCCTATGGCGATGGCCCCCCCGTTGACGTTCGTCTTCGCCCGGATCTCCTCCGCCTTCTCGCGATCGCCTCCGGCCATGATCAGCGTCGAGACGAGGGGGACGGCGGCGAACGCCTCGTTGATCTCGATCAAATCCATGTCGTCGATGGTGAGGCCGACGCGCTCGAGCACGATACGGGCAGCCTCGGCGGGAATGGAGGCGATGCGGTCAGGGTGACCGGACGCCATCGCCCACCCGACTAGGTACCCCAAGGGCTCCCGACCGCGCCGCGCTGCCTCCTCCGGCGCCATGAGCACCATCGCCGAGGCGCCCGTATTGAGGCCGGGAGCGTTGCCAGCCGTGACCGTGGGGCTGCCGTAGATGGTCTTCAGCTTGGCGAGCTTCTCCAGGCTGGTATCGGGGCGAGCCGACTCGTCCTCGGAGAAGAGGAACACCTCTCCGTCCCTGCGCACCTCGATCGGCATCACCTCCTCGGCGAACTTGCCGGCGTCCCGAGCGGCCAGGTACCTCTGGTGGCTGCGAAGGGCCCATGCGTCCTGCTCCTCCCGCGAGACGCCGTACTCGACCGCCTCCTCGCCCGCCTGCACCGCCCGCGGCTTACCCGTCATCGGGCAGGCGATCACGAGCTGGTCCTTGAGGGTGATGTCGCCTAGGCTGTGGCCCCAGCGCTGGGTGGTCAGGAAGTAGGGCACCATGCTCATGTTCTCGGTCCCGCCGGCCACGGCGATCTTGACGTCGCCCAGCCGGATGGCGCGCGAGGCCAGCGACGTCGCCGCCAGCGAGGAGCAGCAGGCACGATCGACGGTGTAGGCGACCCGCCACGGCGGGATCCCCGCCTCGATCAGCACCTGCCTGGCGATCGAGCGATCGGCGCCGGGGAGGTTGACCCCCGTCACCACCTCCTCCACGTCAGCGGGCTCAATGCCTGCCCGTCGTACGGCCTCGGCTACCACGATGCCGCCGAGGCGCGGCAGCGTGAAGTCCCTGAGCGTGCCGCCGAACCTCCCGAAGGGGCTGCGGACGGCGCTGACGATGGCCACCTCGTCGGGCATCAGATGACACCCTCGCGCTGCAGGGAGGCAATCTCCTCCTGCGAGTAGCCGAGCTCCCTCTCCAGAATCTCGACCGTGTGCTCTCCCAGGCGGGGAGCGGGCCGGGCGATCGGCTCCGGGCTCCCCGAGAGCTTGCAGGGAGGGCCCACCAGCTTGACCGGGCCGAGTATAGGGTCGGGCACCTCGATCAAAAGCTTCCGGGCCGCCACGTGGGGACACTCGAAGACCTCGCGGGCGTCCTGCACCGGCCCCACCGGGAGCCCCGCCGCGAGCAGCGTCTCCACGGCCTCGGTCTTGGTGCGGCCTCGGAACCACCCCTCGACGATCTCCCCCAGCCAGCCGCCCATGCTCGCAGCCCGCTCGGGGCCGGACCGAGCTCCTTCTGCCCCGACCAGGTCGGGACGGCCGATGGCCTCGCAGAAGCGGGCCCAGTCCCGCTCGGTGGCGACGACGATCGCCACCCAGCCGTCGCTGCACTGGAACGGTCCCCAGGGGGCCATGTACGGCTCGCGGCCGCGCTCGAGGACGTGGCCGGTGAGGGAGTACGCCGTCACCGAGCGCTCGGCCAGGGCGATGATGGAGTCGTACATGGACACGTCGATGTACTGGCCGCGGCCGGTGCGCTCGCGCTCGTACAGGGCGAGCAGGATGGCGTAGGCGGCGTTCATCCCCGAGACGATGTCGCCCAGCGCCACGCCCAGCCACGTGGGAGGCCCTCCTGCCTGCCCGCAGGTGTTCATCAGCCCGCCCATGGCCTGGGCGACGATGTCGTAGGCGGGCCGCTTGCTGTACGGCCCCCGGTAGCCGTCCAGGCTCCCGAACCCGGTAATGCTGGCGAAGATCAGGGAAGGATTCGACTTCTCGAGCTGGGCGTAGCCGAGGTCGAGCTCGTCGAGCAGGCCGGGCCGGAAGTTCTCCACGAGGACGTCGGCCTTGTCCGCCAGCCGGCGGAAGATGCGGCGTCCCGCCTCGCTTTTCAGGTTCAGCGTCAGGCTGCGCTTGTTGCGGTTGAAGCGTAGGAAGTATCCGCTTTGGGTCTCGCCCCGCTCGTTCCTGATCTGGGGGGCTCCTCCACGCGCGGTGTCGCCCGATCCCGGCTGCTCGATCTTGATCACGTCGGCTCCCTGGTCGGCGAGCATCATCGTGCAGTACGGGCCCGCGACTTGGACCTCGAAGCTGAGCACCGTGATCCCGACGAGCGGCTTCTGGGTCACGAGTCGAGGGTTAGCATATTCGGCGCCGCTGCACGAGATCAGAAAAGAGGAGGGAGATGAGGGCCGAGGAGTTCACGGACGTCCGCTACGAGGTCGTCGACGGGGGAGTGGCGGTGGTGACTATCGATCGGCCGGAGCGCATGAACGCGTTTCGAGGCCGGACAGTGGACGAGCTGTTGGCGAGCTTTCGCCTCGCCTGGGCCGACGATGCCGTAGGGGCGGTCGTGCTCACCGGCGCCGGCGACCGCGCCTTCTGTACCGGGGGGGACATGAAGCAGCGGGCGGAGACCGGGGACTACGGTCCTACCGAGACCGGCATCTTCGACATCCAAGGGCTGCACCGAATGATCCGGGCGATCCCCAAGCCCGTGATCGCCGCCGTGAACGGGTACGCGATCGGCGGCGGCCACGTCCTCCACGTCTTGTGCGACCTGACCGTGGCGTCGGAGACCGCCCGCTTCGGGCAGGTCGGGCCCAGAGTGGGATCGTTCGACGCTGGCTTCGGAAGCGTCTACCTGGCCCGGGTCATCGGCGAGAAGCGAGCCCGCCAGATGTGGTTCCTCCTCGACACCATCGACGCCCGCACCGCCGAGCGCTGGGGGCTCGTGAACGTCGTCGTTCCTCCCGAGGAGGTGCTGCCCACCGCGATCGAGTGGGGCCGGAGGATCGCCTCCTACTCGCCGACCGCGATCCGTTTTCTCAAGCACTCGTTCAACGCCGACACGGACCACGTCGTCGGTATCCAGAACCTCGCCTACGAGGGGCTGCACCTATTCGCGGCGACGCCGGAGTCGCGGGAGGGGACGATCGCCTTCGCCGAGAAGCGCGAGCCGGACTTCAGCCGCTTCCGCGGCCAGCCCCGGTAGGCCCGCGCCGCCCGGCCCCCGAGGCCGGGCCGGCGAGAGAGCCGCCGCCTCCGGAAAGCGGGCCTGCGCCTCGGGCTCAGTCGGCCACCCCCAGGCCCCAGCCGCCGTCGATCACGATCTCCTGCCCCGTGATGTACTCGGAGGCCGGCGAGGCGAGGAAGAGGGCGAGCGCCTTGATGTCGTCCGGCTGGCCCACGCGGTGCATGGGGATCTCCCGCGCCACCGCCGCCTGCAGCTCGGGATCGCGTGCGTGGCCGCCGCCGATGTTGGTGACGAAGAACCCCGGCGCAATGGCGTTCACGGTGATGCCGTAGGCGGCGAGCTCCAGGGCGATCGAGCGCATGAAGTGGCGGGCCCCGGCCTTGGCGGCCATGTAGGCGGAGCCGATGGCGGGCTCGACCCTGGTCGCCGCCAGCGAGGTCGTCACAATGATCCGGCCGAACCGACGGGGACGCATGTGGCGGGCGGCGGCCCGGGCCGTGGCGAAGATCCCGTTGAGGTTCACGTCGATGACGCGGCTCCAGCGCTCGTCCGTGTAGCGCTCGAGCGCCCCCTCCTCCACCCGTTGGCGGGGCCCGCCGGCCCAGCCGCGGAGGAAGCCGGGGCCCGAGTCGATGCCGGCGTTGGCGAAGGCGACGTCGAGCCGACCGTACAGCTCGGCCGCCTCGTCGATCGCGCGATCGAGGGCGGCGTGATCCGTCACGTCGGCGACGGCGCCCCGCACGTCGAGCCCCTCGCCTCGAAGTCGCGAGACCTGCTGGGAGAGGGCGTCGGCATCGACGTCGATCAGCGTCACCCGTGCCCCGTGCGCCCCCAGCACCTCGCTGTACGCCAGCCCCAGGCCGCTGGCGGCGCCGGTGACGATTGCCCCGAACCCGGTGATGTCAAAACGCGAGGAGACGTTCATGGGCTATGCCTCCGGTGGTGTCGTTGGCATGCCGAGCCTACCGCCTCCGCACCCTCGCCGACTCCCAAGACTCGCTCCTCGTCGGGATCGCCCCACGCCACCGCCTGCAATCCGGGCGCCACGATGGCGAGCACCGCGGCTGCCTGCAGCTCACCCCTCGGGAGGGGAGGGGAGGCTCCCTCAGCGACCGGCGAAGACCGGCGGGCGCTTCTCCAGGAAGGCACGGATACCCTCCCGGCGGTCGCGGGTGTGTCGGAGGAAGACATGGCAGGCGCGCTCGAGCGCAAGGCCGGACTCCAGGTCGAGATCGAGGCCCCGGTCGACGGCCTCCTTGATCTTGCGCACGGCGAGGGGAGCCCTCGCGGCGATGGTGGCCGCCAGCGCCACCGCCTCGGCCCGAAGCGACGCTGCCGGAACGACGCGGTTGACGAGCCCGATCCGATAGGCCTCCGCAGCCTCGATCGGCTCACCGGTGAGCATGAGCTCCTTGGCCCGGCGGGCCCCGATGAGCCGCGGCAGCCGTTGGGTGCCGCCGGCCCCGGGGAGCGCGCCCACCTTGACCTCAGGAAGGGCGAAGCGGGCGTCGTCGGCGGCCACGCACAGGTCGGCGGCGAGCATCAGCTCGAGCCCGCCGCCGAAGCAGTAGCCGTGCACGGCGGCTACCACCGGCAGCTCCAGACGCTCGATGCGCCCGTAGACGTGGCGCATGACGTGGACGAGCTCGTCCGGCTCTGCGCCGCCTGCGTACTCCCGCTCGAGGGTCTTGAGGTCGGCGCCGGCGCAGAAGGCCCTCTCGCCCGCCCCGGCGAGGACGAGAGCGAGGACGCCCTCGTCCCGCTCGGCTTCCCCGACCAGCCGATCGAGCTCCTGGAGCAGCTCCACGGTCAGGGCGTTGAGCGCCTGCGGCCGGTTCAGCGTCGCGATACCGACGGCGCCTTCTTGTGCCCACAGGACGAGCGGCTCGGTCACGCCATCACCAGCCCGCCGCTCACCGAGAGGGTCTCGCCGGTGGTGAAGGAGGCGCGGTCGGAGGCCAAAAAGAGGATCGCCTCGGCCACTTCCTCGGGCGTCGACATCCGTCGCAGCGGCGTCGCCGCCACGATCGCGTCCATCAGCTTCCCATGCCCCTCCTCGATGTTGCGCCGGACGAAGGGCGTGTCCGTGACGCCGGGAGCCACGACGTTGACGCGAACGCCGTGCCGAGCCACCTCACGGGCGATAGCTTTGGAGAAGGCGATCACTGCTCCCTTGGCACCTGAGTAGACAGCCTCGCCTGACGACCCCGCCCGCCCGGCTTCCGAGGCGACGTTGACGACCGAGCCCGAGCCGCGCTCCACCATGAACGGGAGCACAGCGTGGCAGGTGGCGACGACGCCGCGGAAGTTGATGGCGATCACCTGGTCCCAGAAGGCCTCGTCGGTCTCCAGGAAGCGCGCGATTCGGTCCCATCCGGCGGCGTTGACGAGGACGTCCGGGGGTCCCAGACGCTCCACGGTCGTGGCCACCCCGGCCCGGACGCTGGCGGTGTCGGTGACGTCCATGGCCACGGCCAGACCTCCAACCTGGGCGGCGACCTGGCCTGCGCCTTCGCTGTTGAGGTCGCAGACGGCGACCCGGGCCCCCTCCGCGGCCAAGCGGAGCACCGTGGCTCTGCCGATGCCGCTGGCGCCTCCGGTAACGATCGCCACCCGATCAGCCATCTCCATCGTCGCTTCCTCCCTTCAGGCAGCCCGGGCCCGGCTCAGCTTCCGCAACCGCTGGTGGGCCAGCATGGCCGCCCCCAGCGCCCCGGCGTAGACGCCCAGCTCGTCCTCGCCGACGTGGAGCGAGCACTGGAGGAGTTCCTCCAGCTTGCGCCTCATCAGCGGTACCCTGGTGAGCCCGCCGGTGAGGGCGTACTCGGGCTCCGGCTTCACGCGCTTGACGAGCTGGCCGGCGCGGCCGGCGAGGGCGACCACGGCCCCTGCGCACACGTCCTCGGCGCTCCTACCCTGAGCCAGGTGGTTGATGACCTCCGACTCGGCGAAGACGGTGCAGACGCTGGAGACCTCGGCCGGGTCGGTGGCCTCGTCGGCCAGCCGGGGGATGTCGTCGACGTCGAAGCCCATGTACCGGACGGTCTTCTCCAGGAAGGCGCCGCTCCCGGCAGCGCACTTGTCGTTGAGCCGGAACGCCTTCACGCGCCCGGCCGCGTCGAGGCGGATGGCCTTGGCGGTCTGCCCGCCCACGTCGAGCACGGTGCGAACGCCGGGAAAGGCGCGGTGGACGGCCCAGGCGTGGCAGGTGAGCTCGGTGATGGCAAGGTCCCGGAAGGGGACCATGTACCGTCCGTAGCCGGTGGCGGCCACGTAGGCGATGTCGTCGCGCTTCAGCCGCCCGACCCGGAGCGCGTCCTCGAGGATGGCCTCCGCCGCCCGTGCGAAGTTGAAGCCAGTCGCTCGCGAGACCCGCGCTACCACCCGCTCCTCCTCGTCCAGGGCGACGGCCTTCGTGTAGGTGGAGCCGAGGTCGATGCCCAGGGTGAGCGTCATACCAGCCCTCCCGGCGCGGCGGCGGAGCTCTCGGCCAGGGCGCGGTCGAGGGCATACAGCGCGGCACCGATGGCGCCGCAGTAGTGGGACTCCTCGGAGACGTTGATGGGCAGCTCGGTCATCTCCTCGAGCAGCTGCACCATGGCCGCGTTGCGCGAGACCCCCCCGGTGAAGGTGATCTCGGGCTCGATGCCGACGCGCCGGAGGAGGCTGATGCTCCGGGAGGCGATGGCCATGTGCACGCCCAGGAGGACGTCCTCCACCTTACGGCCGAGCGCCAGCCAGCCGAGGATCTCCGACTCGGCGAAGACGGTGCAGGTGGTCGTCATCTTGACGGGGTTCTTGGCCGTCAGGGCTAGGGGTCCGAGCTCCCCCAGCGGCAGCTCGAGCGCCTGGGAGGCGGCGCCGAGGAAGCGACCGGTGCCGGCGGAGCACTTGTCGTTCATGCAGAAGTCGATCACCTGGCCCTGCTCGCCCACGCGAATCGCCTTGGTGTCCTGGCCGCCCACGTCCAGCACGCTCGACGTCCCCGGGAAGAGGAACACAGCGCCCCGGGCGTGGCAGGAGATCTCGGTCACCTGGGCGTCGCCGAACTCGACCCGAAAGCGGCCGTACCCTGTGCCGATGACGGCGGCGATCTGGGAGCGCTCCAGGCCGGCGTCGGCGAGGGCGAGGGCGAAGGCCTCCTCGGCGGCCTCGGTGAGCTTGGCGCCGGTATCGATCAGTGCCCGGCCGCGGATGGTCGGCTCGGCGTCGAGTACGACCGCCTTCGTCTGGGTGGACCCCACGTCGACGCCGGCGACGAAGAGCGGACCGGTCATCGGGTCTCGAGGGCCTTTCGGCTGGCCAGGGCCTCGAAGAAGGCGTCGATGCGGTTCTTCATCTGGGCGTCCGACCACAGGCGTCCATCCACGAGATCGGACTGGATGAAGAGGCCGGGGATGTCGTGCTCGCGCATCTGCCACTCCCGCGTGTCGGGAAGCCCGGTGGACACCGTGCGACACGACTTGATGCCGTGGTAGCAGATGCCGTCGATGCCCCACTCCGCGACCGTCCTCGCTTGCCAGTCCTGGTTGAAGAAGAGGCTGAAGAAGCTCTGCTGGGACGTGAGCAGGATCTGCTCGGCCAGGCTCTCGATCGGCCGCCGGAGGTCGTAGTCGATCCCCTTGTCGATGCCGCCGCCGCCGAAGGTCATGTACTCGGAGTGCACGAAGACGCCTCCCCACTCGTGGAAGAGCTCGAGGAACCGGCGGAAGTGCGAGTAGCAGGCGGTGCCGACGAGGAGTAGCCGGAAGCGCTCCTCGGGGACGGCGCCGATGCCCAGGCGCACCCGCTCGCGCAGCTCGTCGCGGGCCAGGCGCATGAACTCGGTGCCCTCGCGGCTACCGCGGTAGGTGTTGGCGATGCCCATGTAGTTGAGCCCGTCGAGCATGGCGTCGAAGGGCGCCGGCCGGTGCTTGTTCTCGGCCAGCACCTCCTGGTAGAGGCGGGCGAGCTCGTTCACCTCGCCCATCACCTCCCGGAGACGGTCGAGGTCGAGCCGGCGACCCGTCACCTGCTCGCAGAGGGCGATGAGCTCGCGCAGCTGGCCCTCCACGTAGGCGCAGTCCCGACGGAAGGACTCGCCGCCCACGCGGTAGTCGCCGCCGGTGCCGCGCCAGCCGGGAAGGTCGAGCACGAACACCGGACAGCCGTAGGTGCGCTCCCAGATCTCCGACCACTTGATGTAGGTGTTGCAGGTGTTGGGGGAGACGACGAGCGAGGGACGCGGCAGCTTCCCGTGCGGGTGGTTACGGCCGGTCAGGTGGAGACCGGTGTCCACCTTCACGTAGCCGCAGACGTCGGGGGAGTAGCCGTAGTCCTCGGCGGCGGCGATCAGCTCTCCCGACTTGCCGCGCACCGCGGTCTGGAGGGAGGTGATCTCGGGGTGGCTCATGGGGATGTCGAACGCGCGTAGCACCTCGGCCACCGAGCCCATGACGAAGACGTTGGCCACCGGTCGGCCGGCCTCTTCCGCCTCCACGAGCTCGCGCCACCACGCCTCCATCAACCGCCGGCTCTCGGCCCTGCTGGCGCCGATCAGCTCCGAGCGCGGCGCCGCCCCGTCGATCGTCTCCCGCACGGTCTTGCCCACGACCTCGTCCCTCCTATGCGAACTCGAACAGCAGCGACTCGGCGAACGTCTCGACCTCCATGCGCATTTGCTCGAAGACGTTCGTCTTCTCCTCGAACTCCATGATCAGGTGCGGGATGCCTTCCCGCTCGAGCGCGCGGGAGTAGGTCACCTGCTCCTCGAGGCCGGGCTCGCACATCTTGGCGGCAGCCACGATCGCCGCCTCGGCGCCTGCCTCCCGGATCCGGCGCACGAGCATCTCCTCCTTCGGCTTGGCTGGGTCCCGCTGCACCGGGCTGTAGCTCGACGTCTCGATGTAGGCCCGGGCCAGGTTTACGATGGGGTCCCCGTCCACGGGGACGTCCTCCGTGAGCCAGCGCAAGCCGATGAGGAGGTCGTCGTCGACCACGTAGCAGATGTCCTGGATGATGGCCAGCATGTCCACCGGGGGCTGCTCGCAGAACCCTCCCTCGAAGACGACCCTGATTCGGTCTTGGGGCTTGGCCTGACGGGCCTGGATGAGCTCGAGAGCCCGCGCTAGGAGGGCGTTGTGCTCCTCCCGGGGCATGACGGCGGCGGCGCGGGTGAGCACGTAGGCCTCGACGGAGGAGACGAGCCAGGGCGTCTCCCGCTTGATCCGGTAGAGCTCCCGCAACAGCCGTCGGTTCTCGTTGAAGAGGGCGATCGACTCCCGCAAGGCCTCGTCGGTGAGAGGCCGGCCCGCGACCGCCGAGATGAGGTCGCCGATGCGCCGGTACTCGGCGACGAGGTAGTCCTCCGCGTACGCGGAGCGGGCGTTGTGCGGGAAGTAGAGGATCTGGCAGGGAAGGTCGGGGAAGTTGCGGGCCCACACCCCGCACGAGTGCCGGGCGGCGTCGCAGATGGGGTGGGTCACGAACAGCGACAGGAAGTCGAGCCGCCCGCTCAGCGCCAGCTCGAGCGAGCTCCGTACGATCGAGCAGACGAAGGCGGCGATGCGGGCGTCCGCCTGGCGGATCTGGAGCTGGCTGGGGGCGCCGAGGATCTTGATGGGGAGCATGCCGGCGGCGTGGGCGAGCTCCTCGGGGAAGTACACCTGGAAGTGCCCCAGCACCTTGCCCCCCGGGTGCTCCTGGAGCCACCGCCGCACCCTTGGGTAGGAGTCGTCGGCGACCAGCTCCCGGCACTCCTCGACGATCGCCTCCAGCTCCTCCGTCGCTGCCGCGGCCGTCCCGTTTGACCGCTCGGTCACATCGAGCATCTTGACCGGTCGGTCAAACGACAACAATGGGACTTACGCATCATCTTTTCGGGTCGACGGCATCATTGACCGGCCCGGTTCTAGCCCCGTAGCGTGGGAGCATCGCCACCACTGTTCTCGATAGCGAACGGCGCCCAGGGGAGGTGGGCTCCGTGGTGCGGGCGGTCCGGGTGCTGCGCGCCTTGGCCGGCGCCCAGGGCGGCCGCCGCCTGTCCGAGCTGAGCCGCGAGCTCGCCATCGCCAAGGGCACCCTGTCGGCCCTCCTGCGCACCCTAGAGCGGCTCGATCTCGTCGAGCGCGACCCCGAGACCGGAGCCTACCGCCTGGCGGAGGACCGAGCGGGCAGCGGCCCCGGCCACCACCGCGCCCAGGGAGGACGCCGGCCTCGTCCCCGGCTACCGCGAGGGGAGGGCAAAGGCGTACGGAGTCGGGGCCCCGGCCACGTTCGACCCGCCGTGACCCACGGCATGCCCGGCGTGGGCAGCGCCGCTCGGCCCGGGAGCGATGGGCGGCTGCTCGAGGAGGAGCACCCAAAGCGGCAGCTCCAACTGATCCGCAGCGCCTACCGGTTGATCGGGGAGCGGGGGGTCGACCGCGCCTCGATGCGGGAGATCGCCGAGGCCGCGGGCATGAGCAAGGGGCTCATTCCCTACTACTTCAAGACCAAGGAGAACCTCATCCTCGCCACCATGCGTTGGGCCCTTTCCCAGACGGCCGATCGCATCTGGCGGGCAATGGCGGCCGCCACCACCCCCGAAGACAAGGTCGTGGCCATGGTGGATGCCATCTTCATCGAGCCCGAGGCCAACCGCCGCTTCCATGTGGCCTACCTCGACCTCGTCGGCTACGCGGCCCGCAAGCAGAGGTACATGGAGCTGCGGGCGACCTTCGACGGGATCGTCAACGCGCTGAACGCCGACGTGATCCGCGCAGGGGTGGCCGAGGGAGCGTTCGTCGTGGAGGACGTGAACGAGGCGGCGATGGCGCTGCGGGCCCTCGTGGACGGCCTGTTCCTCCAGTGGCTGCAGGAGGAGGACTGGCGGGGCCAGCACGCGCGCTACCGCGAGGTGTGCAAGCGGGAGGCGCTCCAGCTCCTGGGAGCGAGGTCTCGGGCGGCGACGCCCCGGCCGCGACCGGGCGCAGGAACGGGGAGGTGACGGCGGTGGCCGTTGCGACAGGAAACGACCGCGTCGTCCGCGGCCCGGGGACCGACCGCAGGCCGTCGGACCCGATGAACGCGGCCGAGCACCTGCTCTCGGCGGGAGCCGACGCCAAGGTCGCGATCGAGTCGTGGGGAAGGCGCGTCACCTACGGGGAGCTGCGGGAGGCCGTGGCCCGCGCGGCCGGGTTCTGGCGGGACCGCGGGCTCGAGCCTGGAGACCGCGTTCTCGTCCTCGCG
>CAZQRA010000014.1:3184-60777 GCA_964595575.1 uncultured Gaiellales bacterium | reverse complement strand
GACGAAGGTGAACGAGCGATCCTCGTACACCGTGATCTCCGCCGGGATGATTCGCCCATTCTCGTGCTGGGTCTGGGCGTTGAAGGCCTTGCAGAACTCCATGATGTTGACCCCGTGCTGGCCCAGAGCAGGGCCCACGGGCGGCGCGGGGTTGGCCTGACCGCCGGGGATCTGGAGCTTGATCACGGTGAGGACCTTCTTGGCCATGTACGCGCGCAGGGTAGCGGCTGCGCCCCTAGTCGATCTTCTTCACCTGGTCGAAAGAGAGCTCGACCGGTACCTGGCGCTCGAAGATGTCGACGAGGACCTTGAGCTTCTGCTGCTCGGGGTTGACCTCGATGATCTCGCCGTCGAAGTCGGTCAGCGGCCCGGAGGTCACCTTGACCGATTCTCCCAGCTGGAACTCGACCTGGGCCCGGGGGCGCTCGGCGGTCGCGGTGCCGGTGCGAAGGAGGCGGTCGACGTCGGCCTGGGAGAGGGGCACCGGCTTTCCGCCCGGCCCGGCGAAGCCCGTCACCCCCGGCGTGTTCTTGACCAGGGCCCAGCTATCGTCGTCCAGGTCCATGTTCACGAGGACGTAGCCGGGCAGGATGCGCTTCTCCGTCTGCACCTTCTGGCCGTCCTTGGTCTCGATGACCTGCTCGGTGGGAACGACGATGCGGCGAAAGCGGTGGCGCTGGCGGAGCGAGTCGATGCGGTGCTCGAGGTTGGCCTTCACCTTGTTCTCGTGCCCCGAGTAGGTGTTGATCACGTACCAGCGGAACATGCTCCCTCCCCGCGCTAGCGCAGGAAAACGTCCTGAACCAGCCGCTTGAAGGCGACGTCGGCGAGCCAGATGTAGACGCCGACGATGGCGCAAGCGACGAGCACGACCACCGTGCCTTGGATGACGTGGCGCTGCGAGGGCCACTCGACCTTCTTCAGCTCTCCCCAAGACTCGGCCAGGAAGCGGCGGGCGCCCCCCTCCTCGCGTCGGCGCGCGCCCGTCTGGGTCTTGGCCGGCTGCTGGGGGCGGATCTGGACCTGGCGGGCACGGGCGCGCTGGGCGACCCCTGCCTCGGCTTGCTCCCGTCGGCGGGCGCGGCGCTGGGCTCTCGTCTGCCTTGCCATCGTGCCCGGACGACTACCTCGTCTCGCGGTGGACCGTGTGCCGACGGCACCAGCGACAGTACTTGCGCAGCTCGAGCCGATCGGGGGAGTTGCGCTTCGACTTCTGGGTCTGGTAGTTGCGCCGCTTGCACTCCGTGCAGGCGAGGGTGATCGCGACTCTGACTCCGGTTGCCATATCTCTCCGTACCTACGCAGGACGATAGCGGCGGGAGGACTCGAACCTCCGACACGCGGATTATGATTCCGCTGCTCTAACCAACTGAGCTACGCCGCCGCGAGCACGAGTGTAGCAAGAGGCGCGCCCGATCCTGGGAGCACTGTGCGGCGGCGGGAGCTCTCCTGGAAGCGGGCGACGATCTCCGCCTCAGGGCGCAGGACGGATGCCGGCCTTGGTGACGACCACGTTGCCGACCTGGGCGATGGGCAAGGTCACCGCCTTGCCGTCGAGCCTCGCCTCCACGTTCCACGGGGCCCCCATCCGGATCCACAGGCGCCCCACGAACCGCCGACGCTGCCCCTGGACCAGGATGCCCTGGAAGAGCTCAGGCCCCTGGCTGGATCCCCGCCGCACGAGGACCCAGGAGTCGCCGCGGGCGGCGATCAGCTCCAAGCGCGGAGGGAGCGCCGGGGGAGGCCGGAGACGCGGGGCAGGAAGAGGGCGGGGACGAGCGAGAGGTGGCCGCGGCGCCGGAACGGAGGCTCGCGAGTGGGTGCGCGGCCTCTCTCCCCCTCCCGGCCCCCAGGCGATGGCCGCCGCCACCGCCCCTGCCACGGCCAGGGCGCTCACGACCAGCCCTACCCGAAGCCACGGACGGCGGGCGGGCCGGAGGGGCGGCAGCAGAAGGGGCTCCTCCTCTTGGCGGTAGCGAAGGTCGTACTCGTCGAGCACGAGCTTCTCGTCGAGCCCCAGGAACCGGGCGTACTCGCGGAGGAAGGCGCGGGCGTAGGCATCGCCGGGGAGGAGGTCGAACCGGTCGCTCTCCATGGCGGACAAGTGGCGCCGCCGGATGCGGGTGGCCTGCTCGGCCGCCGCCAGGTCGAGTCCTTGTCGCTCGCGCGCCTCGCGGAGGAGGGTGCCGAGCTCGATCATCGTGCCCGCTCCGGGTAGAGCCGGAAGAAGGCCGACCAGATCTCTCGGGCGACGGGGGCAGCCGTCTCGGCCCCGAAGCCGCCGTGCTCGACCAGCACCACCACCACCGCCCGGGGCCGGCCCGCGGGGGCGTAGGAGGCATACCAGGAGTGGTCTCCCCCAGGGGGAGCCTCGGCCGTTCCCGTCTTGCCCGCCACGGGTACCGGGAAGTCGGCGAAGAGGCGGGCCGACGTCCCTCCCGGAGCATGGGCGGCGGCGTAGAGGCCGGCCCGGATGACGGCGAGGCCGGGGATGCGCACGCGGCCCCGCGAGGGGAAGCGAAGCCGCCGCACCACCCGGCCCGAGGCGTCGAGCACCGCCTTCCCCAGGTGCGGCCTCACCAGGCGCCCTCCATTGGCGATGGCGGCGTAGGCGACCGCCAGCTGGAGAGGCGTGACCGCCAGGTAGCCCTGGCCGATGGACATGGTCACCGTGTAGCCCGGGTACCAGACTCGCTGCCAGGGCTGGGAGAAGGCCCGGCGTAGCCAGGCAGGGGTGCCCACGACGCCGGCCGCCTCCCCCGGGAGATCGATCCCCGTGCGACGCCCGAAGCCGAAGCGGGAAAGCCACCGCTGGAGCTCCGGCCTCCCCGTCGCTCGCTGGCGCTCGTACAGGCCCAGACCGAGACGGTAGAACCAGGTGTCGCACGAGATCGCGAGGGCCTGGGGAAGCGTGAGAAGCGCGTTGATCCCCGGCTCCACGTTCCGAAAGACGGTGTTTCCCACCTGGAGCGACCCCGTGCAGGGCACCACGCTGGTCGGGGTGATGATCCCGGAGCCCATGGCGGCGGCGGCGACGAACGGCTTGAGGGTCGACCCTGCAGGGTAGACCCCTTGGGTCGCCCGATCGAGCAGGGGCCGGGCTGGGTTAGCCGGGTCGAGCAGCCGGGCCAGGTAGCGCCGATCCCGGGCGGCGGCGACCTGGTTGAAGCTGGGGTAACTGGCGAGAGCGAGGACGGCTCCATCCCGAGGGTCGAGGACGACCGCCGCCCCGCCCGAGGCGTCCGGATGCCCGCCGGCCCGGGCCCCCTCCACCCCCCTTCTCAAGGCCTGCTCCACCGCCCGCTGCAGGCGCACGTCGACCGTGAGCTGGAGCGAGCGAAGGGGACGGGGGCCGGCCACGCGCAGCGGTCCCCGGGGACGGCCGAGGGCATCCACCCGCACCCTGGCCCGGCGGGAGGGAGCTCCCAGGACCCGATCGTACGTCGCCTCCACCCCCGATCGTCCGATCACGTCTCCCATGCGGTAGCCGCGGTAGCGGGGCTGCCCAAGCTGCGCAGGGCCGATCTCTCCCAACAGCCCGAGGAAGGGGGCGGCGAGCGATCCCTGGGGATAGCGCCGCTCGGGTACCGCCGCCACCCGGAGCCAGGAGAGCTCGCGCTGTCGCTCCTCCACGAAGAAGGCGAGCCACCGCGGTAGCCGAGGGAGGACGACCGGGGCGGTGTAGGGCGAGCGGGCAAGCTCGCGCCGGATCCGATCGACGAGGAGCCCGAGGCGGGTTCCCGCCAGCTCCGCCAAGCGAGCCAAGCGGGCTCGCCCCTCCGCGCTCGGGCGCCACCGCATCCCGCTCCCCGCGCCGAGGGCGCGAGGATCGACGGTGGCCACCAGCCTGCCGTCGGTATCGGCCAGGGGCATACCTCTCCGGTCGACGATGGAGCCGCGAGCGGTGGGTACGCGCACGACCTGCCAGGCCTGGGCTCGGGCGACGCGCGTGTACGCGGGGGAGCCCAGGATCTGGAGCGACCACAGCCGCACGCCCAGCACGGCGAAGGCCACCCCCACCGCCAGGCCGAGCAAGCTCGCTCGACGGACGAAGGCGGCGCTTCCCACGAACCCGCGATCGACCACGGACAGCGGTTGAACGGGCTTGAGCGTGGGAGCCGGCAGCCTGGCCGGCTGCCGAGGAGCGGCCGGCGCGGGCGAGAGGGCGCCTCGAGCGGCCGAGGAAGCCACGGACTACCCCTACCGGCGGGGGATGGCGAGGACACGGCCCAGCCAGCCCCGCCATCGCCTCCGCTCCTGGACATCGCTCGTCCCGTGCACGGAGACTAGGCGGCGGCGGGGGTCGATGTCGTCCACGTCCCGGGCGGAGACGACCAGCCTCCGCCGAGGCAGGTATCGGCTCCTCACCACGAGGGAATCCGGCCTATCCAGCCGGCTCCCGAAACGGAGCTCCTCGACCCTCCCCAGAGAGCGACCTCCCGCCGTCACCGTGAACCCCTCGCAGCGCATGAGCCAGTAGTCTCGGTCGAAGAGAAGGCTCCGGGGGAGCGCCGGCGCCACCGCCGGGGGACGCTGGGACGTCGCGCTCATAGGCACGGCTCGCTTCGCCATCCGCTACCCCCGTGGTCGGATACGTACACCGAGCCCGGAGCCGCCCCGCTTCCGCTGGCCGTCCTGGCGGCGCCTCCGGGCGACGCCTCCGATCATAGCTCCCGACTGCAGGGTCGCGCGGCCGGCCGCCGGGCACAATGAAGAGGTGGACCGAAAGGAGCGGGAGCGGATCCTGGGCGAGTGGGGGGTGCGGGCCGAGACCCTGCGGGAGGGACGGGAGCGACAGCTCCTCGAGCGCGACCTCCAGGGGAGCCCTCTCCTCGGTCGGCCCCTCCCGCAGAGGAAGCGCAACTTCCGGCCGGCCGTGGACACCTACGTCGTCTCCCTGGGCGGACCGACCGCCTACATGCGCCGCTTGAGGACGATCGAGCTCGAGACCGAGGACCACGAGCGCCGGCTGGCAGAGGCATGGCGCTCGCTGGCAGAGGAGTGCCGGGGCAACCCGGCAGGGTTCGCCGAGCGCTGGCGGGCGCTCGCCGAGGGCTGGAGCTTCGACGCCGTGAACGAGCTCATCGACCGTCACAACCGCTGGTACCCAGCCGAGGCGCGGCTGCCGATGGATCCTCGCAGCGGCGACTTCGTGCCCGTGGGAGGAAGGCCCTACCGACGGCGCCCGCTGGACGCAAGCTGGGTGCTGGAGCGCTTCCCCCCTCGCCTCGAGGCCGCTCTCGGCCCTCACGGGGAGGGCGGCGAGCGCTGCAGCCACTCGTAGAAGGCTTTGGTGCTGCCTTCGATGGAGTAGACGACGCGGCGGACGGTGGGAAACTGGGTGGCCGTGCGGTCGAGCTGGGCCAGGAGGAGGGCGCTGCCGCAGGCGGAGGAGGCGTTGGGGACGAGCCGGCGCAGGTCGCCCAGGTCGACCCGGGCCACTCCCCGCTCGAGATCGACCGAGCGGAGAAGGCCGGCCGTCCTGACCGAGAACCAGCCGCCGTAGCCTTGGTTGCGCTCCCTGGGCGTGGGGCCGGCGAGGAGGGCGCGGAGAGCGCCGGCGAGCACGGCAGGCGGCCGTACCCACCGCCGACGCGGGTAGACCCGGTCGCAGCGGGGCCCGGGGTCGCCGCGAGGGAAGTACACCTTGACCGGGACACGGTCAGCCTCCGCTGCGTGGGCGAGGCAGCCCAGGGCAAGCGAGGAGACGACGAGGGCCACGCCGACGAGGATGAGCGCCCGGGCCGGCATCTACGCCCCCGCTAGGAGGGCCACCACCGAGCCCAAGGCCAGGAACGGGCCGAAGGGAATCCCTACCTTGCGGCCGGCCCAGCCCCGCCGGACGAGGATGGCGAGCGAAGGAAGCGCAGCCGCCACCACCGCCACGAGGAGGGCGAGGCCGACGCCGCGACCGAGCGCAGCCCCCATGAGGAGGGCGAGCTTGACGTCGCCCATGCCCATCGCCTCCGGGTAGGCCAGAGCGACGAGGAGGAGCGCTGTCGCGGCGGCGAGGGCGGCGAGGAGCCACTCGAGGCTGGGCTCGGCGGCGGTCATCAGGGCAAGCACGAGCACGGCTCCGGGCAGGACGACCCGGTTGGGGATGAGCCGGTACTCGATGTCCGTGAGGCTGACGACGACCAGGGCGAGGCAGAAGAGCGAGGCGGCGACCGCCCGCAGGCCGGGCCCGAGCACGGCGAAGCAGGCGACGACGAGGACGATCCCAGCGGCCAAGTGGGCGCGGTAGAGCCACGGCCGAGGGGGCGCTGCCTTCGTCTCCACATGGGGGAGCACGTAGCCCACGAGGGCGGCAAGGAGCGACATCGTGGAGGTCCTCGGCACGGGCCTTTCGCTCCTTGAGCGGCCTACGCCGTCCCGGCCTCGACGCGGTAGCCGCGCCCGGGGTCGCCGGCAGCCCGGGCCAGAAGCTCGATTCCCTTGAGCACGGCCCGAGCGAGCCCCCGCTCCTCGCCCGGCGAGCGTATCTCCCCCCGCAGCATGCGCTCCACCGCCCCCCAAGCGAGCGGAAGCCGCCCCAGGGCGAAGGTCGCCCGCGGGAAGCGGTCGAAGGCGACCTTGGCCCCCCAGGAGGCAGCCATCCCCGGCCCCAGCACGAGCGCGAGTCGCTCCCCGTACCCGTCCAGGCGATCGATCTGGCCGGAGAGCAGGCCGAGGATGGCTTCGGCGGCCAAGCGGGCGCTCACGAACGCCTCGTACATGCCGTCGCCGGACAGGGGATCGACGAGGCCGGCGGCGTCGCCCACGAGGAGGGCGCGTCCCCGGGCCGGCCTGGAGCCGGGACGACGAAGCGGCAGCCGGTGCCCCCGCACCTGTTCCACCCGGGCCTGCGGGATGCCGTGGGCGCGGCACAAAGCCCACAAGTGCGCCCGTAGCCGCGGCCCCTCCCTCTCCCAGCCTCCCACCCCGACGTTCACGTGCTCGTCCTTGGGAAAGATCCAGCCGTAGCCTCCCGAGATCGTCCCCAGCTCGAACTCGGCCAGGCCTTGGAAGCGACGGGGGCAGGGCACGGCCTCGTAGGGGACGTTCCCCTCCAAGGCCACGCCCAGGACGTACCTTCCGCCCAGGTCAAGCGCCCTCCTCACCCTGCCGTTGGCCCCGTCGGCCCCCACCAACGCCTCCGCCGCCACCCGCCGGCCGCCGGCCCGCACCACCACGCCGTGTTCCTCCGCTGCAGCCTCGTCCACCCTCACCCCATCCCGTACCTCGGCTCCCGCCGCCGCCGCTCGCTCCACGAGGAGGTGGTCGAGGCGGCGTCGCTGGGTCATCAGGATCAAGGGCTCGCTGCTGCGACGCTCGAAGCGGGTGCGGTAGCAGAGACGAAAGCCCATCCGGTCGACCACGTGCTCGACCACAGGCCCGACGTCGAGGCCGTCGGGAAGCTGGCGCAGGGCGCGGATGGTGAGCCCGCCGCCGCAAGGCTTGTCGCGCGGGAAGCGGGCCTTGTCGAGGAGCAGAACCTTGACGCCCGCTCGAGCGAGCCGGTAGGCGGTCACCGAGCCTGCCGGCCCGGCTCCGACCACGATGACGTCGAAGCGCTCCACGGCGGTGATCCTAGTGGGCGCTCGGCTGAGGAGGTGGGGGCGGGAGGATTCGAACCTCCGTAGGCTGAGCCGGCGGTTTTACAGACCGCTCCCTTTGGCCGCTCGGGCACACCCCCGCTGGCGAGGGCATTGTAGCCGCCGGGCTACAATCGGCTGGCGCCCTCTTAGCTCAGCCGGTAGAGCACCTCCATGGTAAGGAGGGGGTCGGCGGTTCGAGTCCGCCAGAGGGCTTCTACGGGTTTCGGGTCAGCGGGCGTAGCTCGTAGCGAGGCGCCGAGGCGCTCGAGCACGTGTGGAAGCGCCCACTCCGTGTTGCCCTCTTGAACGACGCCTGCCCGTCTCCTAGCAGGCCGCTCGTCCCCCTGCTCCCCGGCCAGCTGCCCACGAACCTCGGATCGGTCGAGGTCGTGGCCGGCGGATTTGTGTCGGCACGGGCCGTGCGGAGCGCCAACCCACCCTCCGCACGGTTGGTGTCCCCCAGAGGGGGCTCGCGGTACGGGGCGGGCGGGCTCTCCGTCGAGTGGAACGCCGCCGACGCCGACCCCGGCGCGGCGCTGTTCGTCTCGCTCGACTACTCGGCCGACGGCGGCACCTCCTGGTGAACTGTCGCCACGACCGACAACTCCGGAGCCGTGAGCCTCGAGCCGACGCTCCTCGAGCCGAGCACGAGCGCTCGTCTGCGGCTTCGGGTCAGCGACGGATTCGACGAGACCTGGGTCGTCTCGGACCCGTTCGTCGTCGCGCGGCGGCCGCCGACCGTCAGCATCGCGAGCCCGAGACGGGGACAGCGCTTCCTCTCGTCGGACTCCGTCTACCTCAGCGCGACCGCCTACGACGACGCGGACGCGTTCCTCGACGGACGCTCGATCACGTGGCTCGACGGCAAGCGGGTGATCGGCACGGGTCGGCTCGCGAGCGTGTCCGACCTCGCCCCCGGCAGCACCTCATCCGCGCACGCGCGCGCGACGCTCGCGGGAGGGTCGCGGAGGCGTCCGTGCGGATCACGGTCACGGGCGCGCCGCCGAGCGTCGTCGTCACGCGGGCTCCTGGGCGCGTGAGGCGAGGGGACCGGAGCGTCCGCATCCGGCTCTTCTGCACTGCGCCGGGAGCGATCACCGTCGCGGAAGCGCGCACGCGACCCTCCTATCGTGGTCGCTGCGACCGCAAGGAACGCACGATCTCGGTCCCGATCCGCCCCGGGCGAGGCAACCTCGCGCTCGAGATCCGCACGCGCGCGTACGGGCGCTCGGCGGTCGCCACTGTCCTCCTCCGGCGGCCGTGACGACAAGCGCGGGGGTACGGGGCAGCCCCTGCCAGCCGGTCATCCTCGATCTGGCTCGAGCCGGAGGACGGCGTAGGCGGCCGGCCTGCGGCTACTCAGGGGCTCCGTCGCCCGCCGCCCCCCGCAGCGCCCGCTTCGCGACCTCGAGCACGGGCACGATCGTGGACGCCGACGCGGCCACGAGCAGCCAGGTCCCCGCCGAGAGCGGCACCGTCCCGAAGGCATCCCGGAGGACGGGCACGTTGAGCACGAGACCCACGAGGAAGAGCTCCCAGAGGACGGCCAGGTTCAGCCAGCGGTTCGCTAGCGGCCGCTCCAGCACGGAGCGACGATCGGAGCGGTAGCTGTACGCCTTGAAGAACTCGATCAGGACCAAGGTCGCGAACGTGATCGTCATCGCCTCCGCCAGCGGCCGGCCGGAGGAGAGCGCGAGCGTGAAGAGGACGAGCGTGACCAGGGCCGACCAGACCCCGCCGACCGCCATCAGGAAGACCACGGGTCGGGTGAAGATACCCTCGCCCCGCCGTCGGGGCGGTCGCCGGATGAGGTCGGGCTCGGGCGGATCCAGGGAGAGGGCGAGCGCGGGCAGGCCGTCGGTGGCCAGGTTGACGTAGAGGATCTGGACCGCGCTCAGCGGGAGCGGCCGCCCGAGCAGGGAGGAGCCGAGGAGGAGGCCGATCTCGCCGAGGTTGGCGGCGAGCAGGTACACGAGGTACTTCTTGATATTCGCGAAGACGCCCCGGCCGGCCTCGACAGCAGCCACGATGGAGGCGAAGTTGTCGTCGGTGAGGGTCATCGCTGCCGCCTCCTTGGCCACGTCCGTCCCGGCGATGCCCATGGCGACGCCGATGTCGGCCTTCTTCAAGGCGGGAGCGTCGTTCACCCCGTCTCCGGTGACGGCGACCGCGTGCCCTTTCGCCTGCAGGGCGCTGACCACGCGCAGCTTGTGCTCAGGGGAGACGCGGGCGTAGACCTGGATCGAATCGATCTCCCGCTCCAGCTCGGCCTCGTCCATCGCGTCCAGGTCGCTGCCCGTGACCGCGCGCCCGTGGGTGAGGATCCCCAGCTCGCGCGCGATCGCCTGGGCCGTCAGCGGGTGGTCGCCGGTGATCATCACCGGCGTGATGCCCGCCTTGAGGCACGTCTCCACCGCCGCCTTCGCCTCCGGTCGGGGCGGGTCGAGCATGCCCACGAGCCCGAGCAGGGTGAGCTCCCGCTCCGCGTTCTCGAGCGTCGCCTCCCGCCGACGGGCGACGGCGAGGACGCGCAGGGCGTCGGCCGCCATCGCCCGGGCCGTCTCCGCGAGGGCCTCCCGCGTCGCCTCCTCGAGCGGCTCCTCCTCCCCGAAGGGCCCGAGCAGGCGGGCGCAGGAGGCAAGGACTACCTCGGGGGCGCCCTTCTGGTAGGCGAGCCGCCCTTCCGACGTCTCGTGGATCGTCGTCATCCTCTTGCTCTCCGAGGTGAAGGGGATCTCGGCCACGCGCGGGAAGCGCCGCGCGAGCTCCTCCCGGTCGAGGCCGACCTTCGCCGCCGCGACCAAGAGCGCGCCCTCGGTCGGGTCGCCGCGGACAGCCCACGTCTCCCCCTCCCGGACGAGCCGCGCGTCCGAGGCCAGGACGGCGCCCCGCAACGTCTCGAGCAGGGCGGGCGGCGCCTCGATGGGAGCGCCCGCGCGCAGCACCTCCCCCTCGGGCTCGTAGCCCACGCCCGTAAGCTCGAAGAGCTCGCCGCCGGAGTAGATCCGGCGCACGGTCATCTCGTTCCTCGTCAGCGTCCCCGTCTTGTCCGTGCAGATGACCGAGACGCTGCCCAGGGTCTCGATCGCCGGCAGCCGTCGAACGAGCACGTTGCGGCGCGCCATCCGCTGCGCGGCCAGGGTCAGGGAAATCGTGATCACCGCAGGCAGCGCCTCCGGGACGACCGCGACGGCCAGGGCGGTGCCGAAGAGGAGCATGTCGAAGAACGGCTGTCCCCTGACGAGCCCGAGGGAGACGACGAGCAGGACGACCACGGCGCCGCGCGGGCCAGCACCATCGCTACCCGGGCGAAACTCTCCTGGAGGGGCGTCTTCCCCCGCTCGATGGTCTCCAGCAGGCGAGCGACACCCCCGATCTCGGTGCTCATCCCCGTCGCCACCACGAGGGCCCGCCCGCGCCCGTACGTGACCGCGGTACCTGCGTACACCATGTTGCCGCGCTCGGCGACGGGGGCGTCGCCGGGAGCCGGGTCCGTCCGCTTCTCGACGGGTTGCGATTCCCCGGTGAGAGCCGACTCCTCGACCTGGAGGTTGACCGCCTCGACGAGGCGACCGTCCGCGGAGACCCTATCGCCCGCGCGCAGGAGGAGCACGTCGCCGGGGACAAGCTCGTGCGCCGCCACCCCGGTCTCCTGCCCATCCCGAAGGACGGTGGCGGTGGGGGCGGCCATCCGGCGCAGGGCCTCGATCGCGCGCTCCGCCCGGTACTCCTGCAGGAAGCCGAGGACGGCCGCGAGCAGGACGATGGCCGCGATCACGGCCGCCTCTGTGAGGTGCCCGAGGACGACGGAGAGGGCAAGAGCGGCAAGCAGGATGAGGACGAGGACGCTTCGGAACTGGTCGAGGAAGAGCCTCCACGGCCGCGCCGCGGCCGCCGCCTCGAGCCGGTTGGGCCCGTAGCGGGCGAGACGCTCGGCGGCGGCCGACGAGGAGAGGCCTGCGTCCGGGTCGGTGCCGAGGCGGGCGGCTGCCTCCTCGACGTCGAGGGCGTGCCAGCCCTCCGCGAGCCGGCCCTCCCGCCGGGCGGCTGGGACCTGGGCGAGAGCCGTGCGCGGGCTCACGCCTCCCCCATCCCCCGGTGCAGGCGCTCCTCATCGTCCTCGCGGCCGGCGAGGAGCCGGCCGACGACGCCGTCGTGCGGGCTCTCGCTCCCCAGCACAGGTGGCGGGTCGGTGGTATGCACGAGACACCTCCGAAGATTCGCTTGCCCACTTCGTAGGTCTCTCCCACCCTCCCGGGCCGCCCCGCCGGGCCGTGGGCCGCGCAGTGACGACGGGACGCGCGGGGATACTCCCCTACGCAGGCGAGACGATACCCGCTCCCGCACACGCCGGCCGGCGCAGGGCTGTCGTCAGGCAAGCGGGTCGCGGATCTCGATGCCGCGAAAGCGCCGGTAGTCGCGGTCGTGCGTCCAGATCGTGCGGACGCCGTTCTCGACCATCAGCGCCACCAGGTGGGCGTCAGGGACGAGATTGCCCCTGGCGTCCGCTTCTCGCGCGACGCGCAGATAGGAGGCCCAGAAGCGATCGTGCTCGCCGACCGTCTGGACGTGCGGCAGGGCGAGGAGCTGCTCGACGTTGGCGATGGCGTCCTCCGGGGCAAGCGGGCTCTCGAAGATCGCCGGGTGGGTCGCTACCCGCAGGTACGCCATCACCGTGGGCCAGAACAGGTACACGAGCTCGTCGGCTCGCGCGACCCGGTCGAGGAAGGCTCGGGCGCGCAGGTGGTAGGGGCTCGTCTCGTCCGACGCGTAGAGAAGCAGGTTGGCGTCGAAGGTGAAGCTCACTGCCCTTCCAGCGCCCGCCTGAGGGCTTCCTCGTCCCCGAGGTCGACCCGTGCCCGCATGGGCTGCGTGGTCCAGCGGAGCTCGCCTGGGGCCTTTCTGGCTTCCTCGCGCAACGCCCTAGCCAGGAGCTCCGAGACGAGCCGCCCGAGCGTCTTGCCCTCGCGACGCTTACGCTCCTTCAACTGCTGCAGCACGGCCGCGTCGATGTCGATCGTGGTGCGGGTCACATGCGTGATGATAATCGTGAGCGCATCAGATGCGCAAGCTCTCCTCCTTGGCCTTCGGACCCTTCTCGCCGCTAGACGCATGGCCTCGGCGGGAAGGCAGCTGGCAGCGAGCCCTGCCGCTCCTCTCCGCGAGCTCAGGCGTCCTTCTCGAGCCGCGTCCCGGAGCTTGCTCTCGTCGTCAGGAGCGCCCATCGCGTCCCGCGCCCCGGCCCGTGGGTCCAGGCCGACCCAGGACAGCGACGAGCGAGGAGGAGCGCCGGACGCTCCTCCTCGCAGCGAGTCGACCCTTGCCTCAGTGGGCAGGAGACGCCTTCATGGTCGCGGCGGCCCGCTCGCGCTCCTCTGCCCTCACCCGTCGATGCAGAGCGGCGACCGCCACGATGGCGAACCCGACCCCGGAGAGGAGCAGGGCTACCCCGACCACGATGCCGAAGATGGACACCTGCTCAGCGGTGTAGGCGAGGTTCAATGCCGAGGCGAGCGCCGTCTCGGTTACCCACACGTTGCGGGCCCCGTTCGAGACTGGCTGGCCCGTCTTAGGATCGGTCACCGCGTACTTGGGGTCGTTGGTACCGCCGTTGAAGTCGGTGACCTTGAGAGGAGCATCGGGCTTGGCCAGGTAGCGGCCCATCTGGGCGTACACGAGCCCGCTTGTTCCCTCTAGTGCATGGATGCGCATGTACTGGGCGAAGCAGCGGGCCCGCTCCCCGTTGTTCACGAGCTTCCCGGCCACGGAGCAGCTGGGAGCGCTGACGTCGGTGAGCTCGATCGGCTCCGCCCCCGCCTTGGCCCGGGCAGCGGCGAGCTTCCTCTGGGCTGCCTTGATCTCCTCGATCGCCGGAGCGATCCCTTCGGGGGTCATGTCCGGCGTCCCCACGATGTACTCCTGGGCAAGGTTGGACTTGACCGTGGCGCGTCCGTCCGCTCCCAAGAGGATGGCAGTGATCCCGAAGGCGACGAGGACGATGGCCGAGACGATGCCGCCAGCCTCCAGGATCCTCGCTAGGGTGAGTTTTCCCTTCATGACGTGCCTCCTTTGGCGAGTCTTTCGCCTCGGAGTGTCGAGGACGCTCGAGGAGCCTTCATCAGCGAAGAGGCTGAACGGGCCTGCGACTTTCCCGCCGACTCGCGTCCGGGCTCGTCCGTAGGGCGTCTGGGGACATCCCCGTACGGGTAGGCCGCCTCGCCTTTGGTGGCGGGAAGCTTCCGTCCTCCGCGACCTGCGAGGACGCGGCGCCTGAGCAGCTGCCGTCCAAGGCAGCTAGATGCAGTCTCTCAGCCCTTGTGCCTCGGGGAGGGTCTCCAGCTTCTTCAGGGTGTTGTTCTCGATCTGGCGGATGCGCTCGCGGGTGACCCCGAAGGCGCGGCCGACCTCCTCCAGCGTGTACGGCCGCTGGCCGTTCAGCCCGTAGCGAAGCTCGAGCACCCGACGCTCCCGCTCGGGGAGAGACCCCAGGGCGCGCTCGATGTCCTCCCTGCGCAGAGACAAGGAGGCCGAGTCGAACGGCGACTCGGCCTGGTCGTCTTGGACGAAGTCCCCGAGCTCGGACTCCTCCTCCTCCCCGATCGGCTTCTCCAGCGACACCGGCTGCTGGGCCATGCGCAGGATCTCGCGCACCTCCTCGGTGGTCATGTCCAGCTCGGCCGCGATCTCGTCGGGGCGGGGCTCCCGGCCCAGCTGCTGCACGAGCTGCCGCTCGATGTGGACGACCTTGTTCAGCTTCTCGACCATGTGCACCGGGATGCGAATGGTGCGGGCCTTGTCGGCGATCGCCCGCGTGACCGCCTGCCGGATCCACCAGGTGGCGTAGGTGGAGAACTTGTACCCCTTGCGGTAGTCGAACTTCTCGACCGCGCGGATCAGGCCCAAGGATCCTTCCTGGATGAGGTCGAGGAAGGAGAGCCCGCGACCCAGGTAGCTCTTGGCGATGGAGACAACCAGGCGCAGGTTGGCCTCGATCATCTGCCTCTTCGCCTCCATGTCGCCGCGCTCGATCCGCTTGGCCAGGTAGACCTCCTGGTCGGCAGTGAGCAGCGGCACCTTGCCGATCTCGCGCAGGTAGAGGCGCAGCGAGTCGAGGGAGGGCTCGACCGAGAGGTCGAGCTTGGGCGCCGTCGCCTTGTCCTCCTCGGCCAGGGCTTGCTGCTCCTCGTGGGGAGGATGTTTGTGCTGCTCCCCCTCGATCAGCTCGATGCCATGGTCGATGAGGTACGTGTAGAAGTCCTCGACCTGCTCCTTCGTGAGCTCGACCTCCTCGAGCCCCTGGACGATCTCGTCGTACGTCAGGAACCCCTTCTCCAAGCCCTCCTGCACGAGCTTGTGGAGCTCCTCGATGTCCGGAAGTGAGATGTCTACGGTGAGCACACTACCTCGGCTTTCTCGCGCTGGGCGGGACGATTGTTGACCTACCTAACACGCAAAAGAGCCGGCACGCGCTTCTCCGGCTCACCTGTCGGGGGCCGGATATTACACAGGGACACGGCCGTTTGGGAAGAGCTCTTTGCGGTGGCCCCGGCCCCGGCTGCCCGACCCGGGCAAGGGAAGCCCTGGGGCCCTCAGGAACGACGGGCGGCGGGCTCTCCGCGAGCCCGCCGCCCTGACCTCCGTGCCGCAGGAAACGTCTGCCGTTAGTCCCCCGGCGCGCACAGGAGCTCGCCAGGGCTATCGGCACCCGTGCCCGCCCCCTTTAGAGTGATCGCGTGGCCAGCCGCTTCCTGGAGCGCCTCGCGACCGGGCCGCCCATCTGCTGCGACGGCGGCATGGGCGTCCTCGTCATGAGCGCCGTTCCCCGGCTTCGCTGCCCGGAGGAGGCGAACGTCCGCGCCCCGGAGAGCGTGGTGGCGCTCCACCTGAGCTTCATCAGGGCCGGCGCTGAGCTCATCGAGACGAACACCTTCGGCGCCAACCGCCGCAAGCTGGCCCAGCACTTCCTCGAGGACAAGCTGGAGGAGATCAACGCAGCTGGGGCCAAGCTCGCCCGGGAGGCGAGGGAGATCGCGGGAAAGGAGGTGTTCATCGCCGGCTCGATCGGGCCTCTCGGCGACGTGGCCGACGCCGAGGAGGAGAGGGCCTCGGTCTTCGCCGAGCAGGCGGCGGTGCTCGAGGGACGGGGCGTCGACCTCTTCATGGTCGAGACCTTCTACGACCTCGACGAGCTGGAGACGGCGATCCGGGCGGTGCGGTTGGTCTCCAGCCTGCCGGTAGTGGCCCTGCTCAGCTTCGACGAGGAGGGCGAGACCCTGGCCGGCGTTCGTGCGGCGGAGGCAGGGGCTCGGTTACGAGCCCTGGGCGTGGAGGCCATGGGGGCCAACCACGGCGCTGGGCCCCAGGCTGCCCTGGCGGCCTTGGAGGAGATGGGCAGCGCCCCGCCCCCGCTGGCGGCGCTCCCCAACCTCGGCCTGGCCAGCCTGGCCGGCGGCCGCGTCATCTACCCCCACACCACCCCGGAGTACTTCGCCGAGCTCGCCGCCCAGGCTCGCAGCCTGGGAGCGCGCCTCATCGGGGGCTGCTGCGGTACCACCCCGACCGAGATCGCCGCTATCCGCCAGGCCCTCGACGACGAGCGCAGGCCCAAGACGCCCTTGGTCGTGGTCGAGCGCGGGCTGGCCACGCCGGCGCCGGCCCCAAAGCCGGAGGAGACCGCGCTCTGCCGCGACCTCCGAGACGGCCGGTTCGTGATCTCCGTCCAGGTCGATCCACCTCGCGGCGGGAACTACTCGGGACTGCTGGACGCGGCGCAAACGATCAAGGAGTCAGGGCGCGCCGGCTACCTCGACATCAACGACAACGCTACCGCTAGCGCCAAGCTGTCGGCCGTGGTCATGGCGGCCGCCATCGAGCGGCACGTGGGCGTGGAGACGATCCCCCACCTCACCGCCCGCGACCACACGATCATGGGGCTGGAGGCCCTCCTCCTCGGCGCCCACGCCGAGGGTGTTCGCAACGTGCTCGTGGTCACCGGCGACCCGCCCGAGGTGGGGGACTACCCGGGAGCTCGGGGGGTGTACGAGGTGGACGCGATCGGCCTCGTCCAGCTCATCTCGCGGCTCAACGCCGGGGAGAGCTACAACGGCAAGCCCATCGACGCGCCCACCTCCTTCTTCGTGGGCGTGGCCGTGAACCCGACGGCCGACGACCTCGACCTCGAGGTGGAGCGGTTTCGACGCAAGGTGGAGGCAGGCGCCCGCTTCGCCATGACCCAGATCCTCTTCGACCTCTCTTACCTGGACGCCTTCCTGGAGCGGCTGGGCGGCTCCTCGCCCATCCCCCTGCTCGTGGGCGTCTTCCCCCTCACCTCGTACCGCCTGGCCCTCCGGCTGCACAACGAGGTGCCGGGCATCGTCGTCCCCGACCACCTCCAGGAGGCCATGCGGCAAGCGGGGCCCGAGGCTGCCGCTATCGGCATCGAGCATGCCCGCCGCCTCGTGGCCGAGACCCGCGAGAAGGCAGCCGGGGTGTACGTGGCCACCCCGTTTCGGCGGCCCTTGGCCGCCCTGGAGGTGCTGGGGTAGCGCTCAACGGCCTCCGATACACTTCCTCGCAGCTGGGGGCGTAGTTCAGCTGGTTAGAACGCCGGCCTGTCACGCCGGAGGTCGCGGGTTCGAGTCCCGTCGCTCCCGTTTTTCGCTGCAAGTTCGTTTCGCTGCAAGTTCGCATTTTGCGCGAGGTGGCGGGTTCGAGCCTTGCTCGGCGCGGAGGTCTTTGCGAACCATCCGGTGGGTGCGTCGTCGAGGTCTTCCCAGCGGGGGACGTAGTGTTCGAGGAAGATCTGGCCGACGAGCTCGCCCCGGCTCCGGACACCGGTCTTCTCGAAGATGGACTTGAGGTGGTCCTGGACCGTGTGCACGGAGACGCCGAGCGTCTGTGCCATCTGCTTGGTCGACTGGCCTTTCATGCAGAGTCGGGTGATCTGGCGCTCGCGTTCGGTAAGGCCGTAAGCGAGCGCGACGAGGGGGGCGACCTCGTGCATCGCGGCGGGCTGGATGATCACGGCGGTGCGACCGCCCGCGCTGCCTGAGAGGCGGGTGCCGTAGAGGAGCAGCCAGCGCCCCGAGCGGGTTTGCACGCGGGAGCGGGCGCCGAGCTCGAGGGGATCTTGGCCCGCCTGCAAGGCTCGTGCCCGGGCGGCGACCACCTGGAGCGGCCGCGACTGCTCGGGTGTGGGAGGGGCGGGCACCTCGACGAGCTGCGCGATCCAGCGCTCGGCCGCGGGGGAGAGCGACTCGACCCGGCCGTTCTCGTCGAAGACCACCACACCGGGAGCCTCCTCGAGCGGTTCGTCGTCGCTCACGGCGGCGGCCAGCAGCGCCCGCCGGAAGCCGTCGGCAATCGGCTCGGAGAGCACGCGCATGAGCTCGACGTCGTCCTCGTTGAACCAGGGCCGGTCTGCGTCTCGAAGGAAGCCTGCCGCCGCCCAGTAGTTGGCATGCAGGACGAACGAGCCGCGGAGTTCGTCGCCGATCCCGAACGCCTCGCTGGAGCGGTGGCGGGCGCTGCGGGAGAGGTCGCCGTAGGTGGCGATGCTGGTCGCGCCGGCGAGGCGGCCGCTGCGGGCGAGGAACGACCACTTGTTCACGTCGTCGACGACGTACTCGTACTCGGCCAGCCAAGAGCCGGAGCAGCCGACGTTTTGGTTGAGGCTGCCGGTGAAGAGGATCGTGCCGGGGTCGACGGTGTGCCAGCAACTGCGGTCGAAGGGGATTATCCGGCGCAGGATCTCGGTCGCCTCGGTCGCAAAGGTGACCCAGTCGAGTCCGGCGCGCGCCAGTCGCGGGATCTGCTCCCTCGTGCGCTGCACGGGCTCGCGCTTCACGAAGGCACGGTACTTCCACATCCCGTAGCACGCAACCCCCGCAATTCTGGGATACGGCGCGCAGTGATGCCCCAGCCATTCGGGATTGCCCGGTCGCCGCCTGCGGACGCATCCTCACCGCTATCCGGCAAGGAGCGACGCGAGGAGGACGCAATGGCGACACAGACACCCGAGCAGACGAACGCCCAGAGCGAGCTGGTGAGCCCGGATCTGATCATCCGGCTCGCCTCCGGCTTCATGGCCGCCAAGCACCTGTTCGCCGCCAGCGAGCTGGGCCTCTTCGAGGCGCTCGCCGACTCGCCGGCGACGATCGAGGGGCTGGCGGCCCGCACCGGCCTGACGCGACGGGCGGCGCGGATCAGCGCCGACGCAATGGTCGCGCTCGGCCTGCTCGAACGAGACGGCGACAGCTACCGCAACAGCCCTGCGGCTGCAACGTTCCTCTCGGGCAGCGGCCCGGCTGACCTGCGGCCGCTTTTGCGCTGCTGGGGCGGGATCAGCTACCCGGCCTGGAACCGGCTCGCCGACGCGCTCGCCAAGGGGCCCGCGCGCGAGCTGTTCGAGCTCGACGAGAAGCTGACGGAGGTGTTTTCCGCCGGGATCGAGGCGATCCTCGCCGGCCCGGCGGCCGAGCTGCCACGCGTGTTCGACTTCTCCCGGAGCGAGCGCCTGCTCGACGTCGGCGGCGGCACCGGCTCCTGGTCGCTCGCCGTCGCCCGCCGTTATCCGCACCTCGAGGCGACCGTGCTCGAGCTGCCCGCCGTCGCGCCGGTAGCTCGTAGGAAGATCGAGGAGTCTGGGCTCGGCTCGCGGGTCGGCGTCGTGACCGGAGACGCGATGGCCGAGGAGCTCCCGTCGGGCTACGACGTCTTCCTCGTCGCCAACCTCGTCCACTACTGGTCGCCCGAGCAGAACCTCGACCTCCTGCGGCGCGTACGCCGCGCGGCCCAACCTGGCTCACACCTGCTGCTGGTCGACTTCTGGACCGACCCGACCCACACCGAGCCGCTTGAGGCGGCGCTGATGGCAGGCGAGTTTGCCGTCCACCTCCGCGCCGGCGACGTCTACAGCGTCCGGGAGGTCCGCGAGTGGCTCGGTCAGACCGGATGGCGCTTCATCGACCACGCTGCGCTCGTCGGCCCTCAGAGCGTGATCATCGCGGAGGCGGCCAGCTGAGATCGCCGGCTTCCAGTCGGGCGCGGGCGGGTGGCCGCGACGAGCTGGCGCCGCGCAGGAACGGCGGGCTGTCGATGCCGTCCATCACGACGAGCAGCTGGTTGAGCGCACGTGGGACGAGCGCGGCCGCGACGACGGCTCGCGCGCGTGTCTCGGCGACCCGTTCAGTCGCTCGAGCTCAGCGCCTCTCAGCGCCCCCGGATCGTCCAGCTCGTCCGAGAGTCAGAGCTGGACGAGTGACTGGTCGCCGTTCCCGACGGGGATCGCGCCTTCCGGCGCCTACTGCGCCTCGCTCAGCGAAGAGCACCAAGCCGTGCTACGCGACGCCTACCTTCGCCGCCTCGGCCCGCCGAACGGTCGATTGTCGCTCGGCGCGCGCGCCTGGCTCGTGCGCGGGAGCGTGCGCTGAGCTGGTGTAGGCCGAGCGGCACACGGGGCGGGAGACGCGGCTGGGCGAGCTGATCGCGGCGCTGTCGCTCGCGACCCATCTCGGCATGGTGGCCGCGGAGCTCGTGCGCCAAACTCCGGCTTTCGCCCGTTCGGGATCTCACCAGGCTGCGATCGATTGCGTGAGGCGTTTGAAGGAGGGGTCGATCTAGTAGCGCCGGATGTCGATCTGATGACGTGTAAATCCACGGATCGACCCCCGTCGCTTTCGTCCTGGGCGTGCCGCGGAGAAGCAGAGTCCGGCGCTCCGCCGAGGAAATAGTCAGATGGGCACAATGGCCCCATGGACGACGCCGTAGCCAGAGCGCGCGACCTCGAGGCCCGCGATCGGGAGCTCGCAGGCGCGATCGAGGAGCTTCGGGAGCTCGAGCGCGAGGTGGAGAGGATCCGGGGCAGCGCCGAGGAGATCCAGGCAGCCCTGACGAGCTACCCGATCGAGCGCGCCGCCCTCGAGCTGCGCCGAGGCGAGGCTGTGGAAGAGCTCGCCCGACGGCGCGCCCGGCAGGCGCAGGCCGAGCAGGCCCTGGAGCGCGCCCGCGGCCGCGCGAGCCGGGAAGGAGCCGCCGAGGCCGAGCGGGAAGCGGCCCGGGCCAGGGAAGCGGCGGTCGCCGCGGAGGCGGCGCTGGCCCGCGTCGATCGCTCGATCCTGGCCCTCGACGAGCGAAAGCTCGAGGCCGACCGCACCATCCCCGTGCTCGCAAGAGCAGCCCTCACTGCGCATGGGAAGCTGGAGGCCCGCCCGCGGGTGGACTCTCCGGGACTCCCTCCCCGGCAAGCGGAGGAGCTGGCCGCCTGGGCGGGCAGGGCGCGGGCAGCCCTCCTCCTCGCCCGCAGCGGGCTCGAGCGCGAGCGCGAGGGCGTCGTCAGGGAGGCGAACGAGATGGGTGCCGCTCTGCTCGGCGACCCCCTGTTCGCCGGCGGCGTCGCCGGCCTTCGCCGGCGGCTCGAGGCCAGGTGACCGTCTCTCCCCTCCAGCGCCCAGTCCTCCTCTACGACTCCGGGTGACGCCTCTGTCGCTGGGCGGCGCGGGTGGTCGCACGCCTCGATCGACGGGAGCGGCTGGCCCTGCTCCCCTTGGACGACGAGGAGGCGGCGCCGCTCGTGGCAGCGCTTCCTCCCGGGGAGCGCTTCCGGGCCTGGCGGCTTGCTCAGGTCGAGGGCCCGCTCCTCTCCCGAGGCGAAGCGGCGGTCGCCCTCCTCGAGCTCCTACTAGGTCTACCGGGCGCGGCTGCTCTCGCCCGCCGGGCCGAGCCCATCCTGGACCGGGCCTACGATCTCGTCGCCGGCCACCGCAGGCTCCTCGGCTACCTCGTCCCCGACGGTCCTGCTCCCCGCCGCTACCCCTGATCGTCGCCCCTCAGCCGGCCACGACAGCCTCCAGGGCATACCTCCGAAGGAGCCTTCCCCGGCGATCGAACTCGGCCAGCCGGAAGGTGGCCCGCGCCTCCTCGGCGCGGACGTCCTCGGTCACGACCCGAACGGGCAGCCTTCCCACCACGGGGTACACCTCCAGGTATCCCCGTCGCTCGACCGCGAGGTAGCTCGCGCTCGCCCCCGGAAGGACCCAGGCGAAGCCGAGCGGACGTCCCTCCCTCGATCGGCAGCCGATGCCGAGGCGAGGATCGACCAGCCGCCCGCCACGCAGCCGCCCCTCTGCCAGCCCGCACCAGGGGGAGCGCCCCTCGCCCCGCCCAGGACCTCGGTCGCAGCCCAGAACCCTCCTTCCCCCGGGCTCCCGGAGGGTAATCGTCAGGCTGTCCGTGCCTACCCGCTCGATCGCCGGCCCAGCTGAGCGCCTGACTCCCCCGAGGGCCTGAAGGCACGAGACAAGTCGAGCCTGGCCTCGCGGGAGCGCGCGCCAGCGCGTGAGGACGACTTCGCCCTTCGCCCCTTCCACTGCCACCTCCATCCGAGGCGGCGGGCTGCCGCCGAGGAGACGATCGGGAGCTCCTCCCCCGCCCCCGCAGCTCGCTGCCGCCCCAGCCAACGCCAGGGCGGCAGCGAGCGCCACGGCGCGACTAGGCGCTCCAGCCCAGGCGCCGAACACCGCTGTAGGCCGAGTCGCCCCGGTAGGTCCGCACCCAGATGTTGGTCCCGTAGGCTTCTCCCTTTGCCTCCACGATCTGGTCGGTGCCGTCGGGGTTGCGGGCGTAGATCATGCCGATGTGGGAGGTGCTGGCCAAGGCGTCCATGCGGATGAGGCCGGACTTGGGGTAGGTGACGTTGGGCGCTCCGTCCCCCGCCTTGAAGCGAGCCGCGGAGTAGGGCCCGTGCACGAACCGGAGCATGTTCCACTGGTAGGCCCCGGCGTCGCCCTCGTTCGTGGACTCCCGCCAGACCTTGAAGGTGAACCCAGAGCAGTCGCCGCCCTCGCCCCCGGTGTTGGGATCCTGGACGGGGTCGCCGGGCGAGTCGTCGCGATCGTTGTCGTTCCAGCAACCTCCGCCCCACTGGTAACCCTCGTAGCGAGCCCGCAGGGCGACGGTGATCGATCCGTCCCGGGTGAAGTACGAGGTCGGCTGGGGAGGGTTCGTGTTGCAGTTCTGGGCCACGAACTTGGTGTGGTAGGCGAAGGCTCCGCCCCCGGCCCCCAGGGCGGTCGCTACGGCGAAGGAAAGAAGACAAGCGCGGGCAGGCACGGAGATCATCGGCGAGTCACCTCCAGGTCGTAGCGATCGACGAACACGCCTTCGGCGCTCGAGCCGAGCTGGTAGAGGGAGGAGCCGACCCTGCGGAAGCGCGACAGGGGAGCCGTCTCCGCCCAGTCGGCCGAGTGGAGCGAGAACCGGCGAGCTAGACCCCGTCTGTCGAGGACGAGGGCCTCGAACTCGTCCCGACCCTCCTCGTACACCCGGAAGACGAGGAGGAGGCCCGAATCGAGAGGCTCCGCCAGCTGGATCTCTCCTAGAGGCGTGGCGCTCGTGACGCGCCAGGCTTGGGCCACGCCCTGGGCGGTCACCAAAGCTGCCCGCACCTCGTCGGGCCGGTGGAAGACGACCACCTCCCGTCCCCCCGCGGTCGGCCGCCCCGCTCGGCCGCCCGCTGCCTGAGCGAGCGGGGCCACCGTGCCCTCGCCCCGGGCAACGGGCATCCACTGGGCCGAGGGGTACTGGAGGGCCACCGGGCCGTCGGGGCCAAGGCGAAGCTGGGAGGAGGTGCGGTCGACCAGGCGTACGCGTCCCCGTTCCCGTCCGTCAGGGGCGAAGTGGCGGAGAAAAGGGGGGCCTCCGTCGGAGCTGGTCGTCTCCAGCACGTAGAGGGAGCCGTCGGGTGCCGCCGAGAGGTCGGCCATGGTGCCGTTGATCGCTACGGGGATCGTCTGGGGACGGACCGAGCCGGGCTGCCATCGCAAGAGCCGTCGGTGCGCCTCGTCCAAGAGCGTCACCGCCCCCGAAGGCGCCACGTCGAACGAGGCTCCTCCGATCGGCTGGGAGGAGGGGCCGGGCTCCAGGCCCACCTCGTCGGGGCCGTCGCCCCACCGGGCCTGGAGAACCCGCGCCGAAGCGGGGCGAGTAGCGCCGAAGCGGTGCGACCCCAGAGCCACCGTGATCGGTCGGTCGAGGCGCAAGCTCCGCTGGGGGGCGGCGCTCCCGCCGGCGGGGACAGTGGCCGCGGCGCCGGTGGCCTTGTCCTCCAGGACCGCGTAGTAGGAGAATCCCTGCGGCGAGGCGGCGATGTCGGCGGGTATCCGAGCGACGTAGCGTCCCTCGACGGCGCCCACGTCGAGCTCGAGCGGAACTGCCCGAAAGGGACCGCTCGAGCCGGCCCGGACGAACACCGTGCCCCCAGCCTCGCAGGGACTCTCGCCCTCCAGGCCGTCGTCGCCCGGCCGCACGCAGTAGATGTCGTAGCGAAGCTCGGGCGCCTCGCCGGGGAGCCTGAGGAGCGGAGGAAGGTGGCTCACCTCGAGCACGCTACGCCCGGCGTCGCTCCCCCTGGAGGTCGCGGTTGCTTGGGAAGAAGCGCCGGCAGCGGCGAGGACAGCCAAGGCCACGCCGGCACCGACCGCTAGGCCCAAGGCAGCGGCGCCGCCTCGATGCCACAGAGATCGAGCCCTCATCGGTCCCTCCTTGGTCGTTGTCGCAGAAGCCAACGACGAGGGTAGAGGCGCCTGGGTCGAGCGGGAAGCCCCGGTAGCAGCTTTGACAGAGAGAGGGCGCGCTGACGGCACCTTGGGGCCTTCCCTGTGTCGTTCCTGTGTCGAGGGAGAGGCGACTTACCCTCGCCCATCCCCGCCCGGGTCATGGGGCCGCTACCGGTTGGGGGCGTTCGTCTGTCTGGAGAAAGGAGGGGATCGATGCGAAGAACGACGAGGAGACGCTGGCGAGCAGCCGCCCTCGTCCTGGCGGCGGCGGCGCTGCTCTCGGCTGTGGCGGCGGCGAGCGTGGGAGCTCTGGAGGCAAGCGAGGTCATCGCCGCCTGCGCCAAGAAGCGAGGAGGGCTTCTGCGCCTGGTGAGTAGCCCGGGAGCCTGTCGCCCGAGCGAGCGCCCGGTGTCGTGGAGCGCTCAAGGGCCCCCCGGCCCGCCCGGAGAGCGAGGAGAGCCCGGGCCGCAGGGCCCGCCCGGACCGCAGGGCCTCCCCGGGGAGCAGGGCCCGCCCGGCCCGCCTGGACCGCAGGGCCCGCCCGGCCCGCCTGGACCGAGAGGAGAGGAGGGCCCTCAGGGTCCACCCGGGCCCGGCATCGACGCCCTCGAGGACGTCAACGGCCTTTCCTGCAACGCTGGAGCGGGAACGATCGCCGTGAGCTACGACGGAGAAGGCCGCGTCCTCCTCACCTGCGTCGCCGCCAGCGGCGGGAGCGGAGGCACCGGCGGAGGCGGAGGCGGGGACACCCTCGTCCGCATCAACGAGGTCATGACAGGCTCGACGGGGGCCGCCGCCAACGAGTTCGTCGAGCTCGTCAACGCCGGCTCCGCCTCGGCCGACCTGTCGGGCTTCAAGCTCGTCTACCGGTCAGCGACGGGAACGGCCGACACGACGCTGGCCACCATCCCCGACGGCACCGTGCTCGCCCCCGGCAGCTTCTACCTGCTCGCCGGCAGCGGCTACGCCGGCTCGGCTGAGCCCGATCGATCCCTCGCCACCGGTCTTGCCTCGAGCGGCGGGGGAGTCGGGCTCAGGGACGCGAGCGGCGCCTTGGTGGACTCGGTGGGGTACGGGACAGCGACGAACGCCTTCGTCGAGACCGCGCCTGCGCCCGCCCCACCCACCGTGGATGCGCCCGGAAGCAGCATCGCCCGCGTTCCCGACGGGAACGACACGAACGACAACAGCGTGGACTTCCGCGTCGCTCAGCCGCCGAGCCCCAAGGCCTCGAACGGCTCCGATTGAGCGACAATCCCGGGCCCCGGCTCGAGCCGGGGCCCGGGACCGCCCGCCTGGGCCAGTTGTTAGCATTGTTAACGATCCCATGGCCTCGGCGATCACCAGCGCGGATCCCCTCGCCCTCGCCAACCGGCTGCGGCCGGTCCTCCTCCAGCTTGCCCGCGAGCTTCGACGGGAAGCGCACCCCTTGGGCGTGACCGGAGGACAGGTGTCGCTGCTCGTGGCCATCCGGCGCGCGCCGGGCATCGGCGTCCGCGGGCTGGCGGCCCAGGAGGGCATGTCGCCGCCGGCCATCTCCAGGCAGGTCGCCCGCTTGGAGCGCATGGGGCTCGTTCGCCGAGCCCCCGCCCCCCGGGGCGATCGCCGGCGGGTGGCCCTGGAAGTAACGGGGGAAGGCGAGAGGGTGCTCCGCCTCGTCCGCTCCCGCCGCACCGCCTGGCTCGCAGCCCGGCTGCGCCGCCTCGACCCCCGAGAGCGGGAGGCGATCGCTGCCGCCATCCCTCCGCTCGCCGCCCTGCTCGAGGGGGAGCGGTGACGGCCGCTTTCCTCCGCCTCAACCGCCGCGCCTTCGCCAGCCTCCGCTACCGAAACTACCGGCTCTTCTTCGCGGGTCAGGTGGTGTCGGTGACCGGCACCTGGATGCAGAACCTGGCCACCGCCTGGCTCGTCCTCGAGCTGACCGGCTCGCCGGTGGCGGTGGGGGTACTGGCCCTGTGTCAGTTCCTGCCGTTCACCGCCCTGGGTCTCTTCGCCGGCGTCCTCGTCGACCGGGCGGACGCCCGCCGCCTCGTCGCCGCGACCCAGGCCGCCGGCATGGTCCTTGCCTCCTCCTTGGCCACCCTCACCTTGATGGGACTCGTGCGACCGTGGCACGTGTACGTGATCGCCGCCCTGCGCGGCAGCGTGCTCGTCCTCGACGCCCCTGCCCGGCAGGCGCTCACCTACCAGATGGTGGGCCCGCGGGAGCTGCCCAACGCCGTGGCCCTGAACTCGAGCCTCTTCAACGGAGCCCGGGTCGTCGGCCCGGCCTTGGGGGGAGCGGTGGTGGCAGCAGCCGGCCCTGGTCTCTGCTTCGCCGTGAACGCGGTCAGCTTCCTCGCCGTCCTCCTGGGACTAGCGCGCATGCGCGACCAGGAGCTCGTCCCCCTGGAGCGGGGAGGGAGGCCGCCCACCCTGCTGCGAGGGACGCTGGCAGCGCTCCGCTACGCTCGGCGGACGCCGCGGGTGGCGCTCGTGCTCGGGCTCGTCTTCGTCTCGAGCACGTTCGCCTTCAACTTCAACGTCCTCCTCCCCGTCCTTGCCAAGGACACCCTGCGCTCGGGCCCGGCCGTCTTCGGCATCCTGACCTCGTGCTTCGGGGCTGGAGCCCTGGCAGGCGCCCTCCTCGCCGCCGTGATGGCCCGGGCCAGCGTGCGCACCTTCCTCGTGGGAACGGGCGCCTTCGGCCTGGCGGAGCTCTTGCTCGCCCCCGAGCGGTCGCTGCCGGCGGCAGGGGCGCTTCTCTTCGCAGCCGGCCTCAGCTTCACGCTGTGGAGCGCCAACGCCAACGCGACGCTTCAGCTCGAGGCCCCGGACGCCCTCCGCGGCCGGATGGTCGGCCTCTACTACTACGCCTTCAACGGCGCCCAGCCGGCAGGGGGGATGCTGGCCGGCTTCCTGGCCGCCACGGGAGGCACCGCCCTCGCGTTCGGAGTGGGCGGCTCGATCACCCTCCTTGCCTGCCTCCTTGCCCTGGCCCGGAGCGAGGAGCGTCCTCACCTCCGCCTGGCCGGGTTCTTCGGCCGCTCCTAGAGGAAGCCCGCTCGAGGACTCCGCCGCCGTGACGTGGGTGCGCCTCCTTACCGCTCTCTCCGTCGTCGCGCTAGCGCTGGGCGGGCTTGCCTCCGCGGCCACGATCCGGGGCACGGACCGCGCCGATGTCCTGCGAGGAACGCCCGGCCCCGACGTCCTCGACGGCCGCGGAGGAGACGACACCGTCCTGGGTCTGGCCGGGCGGGACCTCCTCCTCGGGGGAGCCGGGCGCGACCTTCTCGACGGCGGTGCCGGCGGCGATCGCCTGGCAACGCTCTTCGACGGCGCCTTGGACAGGGTCCGCTGCGGGCCCGGGCTCGACCTCGTCAACGCCGGCCTCGAGGACCGCGTCCCCAGGGACTGCGAGCTCGTAGCCCGTCAGCTCTCGCGCGATACCACCGCCTCCCCGGAGGCCCAGCACGAGACGGAGGCCGAGCCGGACAGCCTGGCCTGGGGCTCGACCGTCGTGACCGTGTTCCAAGTGGGGCGGATCGAGACGGGAGGAGCGGCAGCCATCGGCTTCGCCACCTCCTCGGACGGGGGGCGCAGCTGGCGATCGGGCCTTCTGCCCGGCATCACCTCCGAGACCACGCCCGCGGGCCGGCATCCAAGGGCGAGCGACCCCGTGGTGGCCTACGACCCAGCCCACGGCATGTGGCTTGCCGCCACCCTAGCCATCGCTCCCGACGCCTTCCGCCTCCTCGTCAGCCGCTCCCGAGACGGACTGGCGTGGGAGCTCCCGGTGACCGCGGCAGAGGGCCCTCCCGGCTCCCTCGACAAGGAGTGGCTCGCCTGCGACACGTCCTCGCAAAGCCGCTTCCTGGGCCGCTGCTACCTCTCCTACCTCGACTCCGGGGCTCGTCAGATCGTGACCCGCTCGTCCGCCGACGGCGGGCTTACCTGGAGCGCCCCCGTCCCCACCTCGCCGGTGGCCCCGCAGGGCGTGGAGGTGAACGGGGCCCAGCCGGCCGTCCAGCCCGACGGTACCCTGGTCGTCGTCTACACCGCCTTCGCGGATCCCCGCTCCGGCGTCGCCAGCGAGGTGGTGGCGGCGCGCTCTGAGGACGGCGGGGCGAGCTTCTCCCCGCCGGTGACCGTCGCCCGGCTTGCGCTCGCTCCGATCCCGGGCGTGCGGGCCTTCGCCCTCCCCTCGGTGGAGGTCGACGGCTCGGGCCGCATCCTGGCTGCCTGGCAGGGCTGCGTCCCGCTCGACCGGTGCCAGGCCAACCGCATCCTCTTCTCGAGCTCGGAGGACGGGGTCTCCTGGTCGCCGCCGCAGGCCGTCGCCCCCTCCGCCGCGACCGTCGAGCAGTTCCTACCAGGGCTGGCCGCAGACCTGCGCTCCGGCGGCGAGAGCGGTCGTCTCGCCCTCGTCTACCATGCCCTGCCCCAGGGCTGTCTCTCGTCTCCCTCCTGTCCGGGCATCGACGTCTTCTCCGTCTCCTCGGTCGACGGGGGACGGTCCTGGTCGAGACCTGCGCGGCTGAGCGCTCGCTCGATGCGGCTCTCATGGATCGCCCGCACCACCTCCGGGCGCATGCTGGCCGACTACGTCTCCGTGTCCTACGTGGCTGGGCGAGCGGCGGCCACGTTCGTGCTCGCCGGGGAGCCCGTGGGGGCCAGGCTGCGGCAGGCGGTGGCGTTTGCCTTCCTGCCCGAGCAGGCAGGCTAGGCCACGGTCCAGGTATCCCCGGAGCGCAGCAGCGCCGCCAGGTCTCCCGGCCCCCGCTCGGCCACGGCCCGCTCGATCTGATCGGTCAGCAGGTCGTCGTACACCGGCTGCTCCACGGCCCGGAACACTCCCACCGGCGCCACCCCGTTCGCCTCCAAGGTCAGGCGGCTGAGGGCGAAGGCGAGGCTCGGCTCCCGGTGCTGCTCGTCGTGGACGAGGAGCGCATCCTCGCCCACCTCGGCGACATCCACGATCTCGGCCGAGCCGTCCTCGAGCACGCGGACCCCGCGCTCTCCCTGGGCGCCGAAGCGCACCGGCTGGCCGTGGCGCAGGTAGATGCGGTTCTCCTCGTGCTCGCGCACCGCGTCGAAGGCGCCGTCGTTGTAGATGTTGCAGTTCTGGAGGATCTCCACGAAGGCAGCCCCCCGGTGAGCAGCAGCCCGCCGCAGCACCTCCATGAGGTGCTTGCGGTCGGTGTCGATGGCCCGAGCCACGAAGGTAGCCTCGGCGCCGATGGCCACCCCCAGGGGGTTGAAGGGCTGGTCGATGGATCCCATCGGCGTCGAGCCGGTGCGCTGGCCTCGGGGGCTGGTGGGCGAGTACTGGCCCTTGGTGAGGCCGTAGACCTGGTTGTTGAAGAGCAGGATCTTGAGGTTGACGTTGCGGCGGAGGGCGTGGATCAGGTGGTTCCCGCCGATGGAGAGGGCATCGCCGTCGCCGGTCACCACCCACACGGAGAGATCGGGTCGGGAGGTGGCAAGCCCGGTGGCGATGGCCGGGGCTCGGCCGTGGATGGAGTGCATCCCGTAGGTCTCCATGTAGTAGGGGAAGCGAGCGGCGCAGCCGATGCCGGAGATGAAGACGATCCGCTCCCGAGGAAGCCCGAGCTCGGGCATGACCTGCTGCACCGAGGCGAGGATGGCGTAGTCGCCGCACCCCGGGCACCAGCGCACCTCTTGGTCGGACTTGAAGTCCTTGGCGGTGAGGGTCGCTCTGCCGTTGCCGCTCACAGGAGGGCCTCGATCGCCTGGGCGAGCTCGCTGGTGCGGAAGGGAACGCCTCGCACGCGGTTGTAGCCGACGGCGTCCACCAGGAACTCGGCCCTCACCAGCTTGACCAGCTGCCCGAGGTTCATCTCGGGCACGAGCACCCGCTCGTAGCGGCGCAGGACCTCGCCCGTGTTGCGGGGGAAGGGATTGAGGTAGTGGAGGTGAGCCTGGGCCGCCTTGCCGCCCGCCCGCCGCACCCGGCGCACGGCGGCGGCGATCGAGCCGTACGTACCGCCCCAGCCGAGGACCAGGAGCTTGGCCTCCTGGTCGGGGTCGTCCACCTCGAGCTCGGGAATGTCGGCGGCGATGCCGGCCACCTTCTGGGCCCGTAGTCGCACCATGGTGTCGTGGTTCTCGGGGTCGTAGGAGACGTTGCCGGTCACGTCCTCCTTCTCCAGGCCGCCGATGCGGTGCTCGAGGCCGGGCGTGCCGGGGATGGCCCAGGGACGAGCGAGCGTCTCGGGATCGCGGAGGTAGGGGAGGAAGCGTCCCCCCTCTCCGTTGGGCTCCACGGCCAGCTCCACGCTCAGGTCGGGGAGCTCCTCCACGTCGGGGACGAGCCACGGCTCGGCTCCGTTGGCCAGGTAGGCGTCGGACAAAAGGTACACGGGGGTGCGGTACTTGAGGGCGATGCGGCAGGCCTCGAGAGCCATGTGGAAGCAGTTCCCCGGCGTCGAGGCAGCGAGCACGGGCACCGGCGACTCGGCGTTGCGGCCGAAGAGCACCATGAGCAGGTCGGCCTGCTCGGGCTTGGTCGGCATGCCGGTGGAGGGGCCGGCCCGCTGGACGTCGATCACCACCAGGGGAAGCTCGAGCATGACCGCCAGCCCCACCGTCTCCGACTTGAGGACGACGCCCGGCCCGGCCGAAGTGCACACCCCCAGGGAGCCCCCGTAGGAGGCCCCCAACGCGGCTCCGGCGGCCGCGATCTCGTCCTCGGCCTGGAACGTCCTGATCCCGAACTGCTTGTGGCGGGCGAGCTCCTCGAGGATCGAGGAGGCAGGCGTGATGGGATAGGCCCCCAGGAAGAGGGGAAGGCCGGACCGCACGCTGGCCGCGATCAGCCCCAGGGACAAGGCCTGGTTACCGGTGATGTTGCGGTAGAGGCCGGGCTTGAGCCGGGCCGGCTTGACCTGGTACTGGACGACGAAGTCCTCGCTCGTCTCCCCGTAGTGGTAGCCGGCCTTGAAGGCGCGGGTGTTGGCCTCGGCCAGCTCCGGTCGCCGCGCGAACTTGGTGCGGATGAACTCCAGCGTGGCCTCGATGGGCCGGCCGTAGAGCCAGGACATGAGCCCGAGGGCGAAGAAGTTCTTGGAGCGCTCGGCCTCGCGGGGGGTGACCCCCTCGATCCCCTTGAGCGCCTCCACCGTCATGGACGTGAGGGGGAGGGCGTGGACGTTGTAGCCCTGGAGCGAGCCGTCCTCGAGCGGGTTCGTGGCGTAGCCGGCCTTCTGCAGGTTCTTCTCGTTGAAGGCGTCCCGGTTGACGATCACGGTGCCGCCCTTGCGCAGATCCTCGATGTTGGCGCGGAGGGCCGCGGGGTTCATGGCCACGAGCACGTCCGGCTGGTCGCCGGGGGTGAGGATGTCGTGGTCGGCGAAGTGGATCTGGAAGCCGGATACGCCGGGAAGCGACCCGGCGGGGGCGCGAATCTCGGCGGGGAAGTCGGGGAGGGTGGAGAGGTCGTTGCCGAGGAGGGCCGTCTCGTTGGCGAACTGAGACCCGGTGAGCTGCATCCCGTCGCCCGAGTCACCCGCGAAGCGGATCGTGACCTGGTCGAGCTGCTGGACGGCTTTGGCCATGAGCCTCCTGTTAGGTATAGCGCATGCAGGCCCCTCTCAGCCTGATCAAGGGGCGCCGGTGATCCTTGTCATCGCCATCCTGCTTGCCGTCTTCCTCGTGCCCTGGCCGTGGAGCGGAGTGGCGGTCGTGGCCGCCGCGGCGTGGGAGTCGCTCTCCGCTCTGATCGGTATCTGGTACTCGCGGCGCGACCGCCCGCGGGTGGGCGCCGAGGCTCTCGTCGGACGAAGCGCAAAGGTCGTCACCCCCTGCCGACCGATCGGGCAGGTGCGCGTGGGCGGGGAGATCTGGCGCGCGCATTGCGAGCGGGGAGCGGGCGCCGGCGAGCGCGTACGCGTGCGTGCCGTGGACGGGCTGACGCTGGTCGTGGAGCCGCTGCGGTAGCGGGGCACGGGGCCTCTTCACGGCACGGGCAGCGAGAGCCAGACGTCGGCGCCGCCCTCGGGCCGGTTGGCGGCATGCGCCGTCCCTCCGTGCGCCTGTGCGATGGCCGCCGCGATGGCGAGGCCGAGTCCGGCGCCGGCGCCGGAGCGCGCTCCGTCGGCGCGGCTGAAGCGCTCGAAGGCTCGCTCGAGAAACGGGAGCGGAAAGCCCGGCCCCTCGTCGAGGACGTGGAGCTCGACCCATCGCCCGTTGACCACCGCCTCGATGCGGACGTCCCCCTGCCCGTGGCGGAGAGCGTTGTCGACGAGGGCGCCGAGTGCCTGATCGAGGCGCGCACGATCGCCTCGAAGCTCGATGTCGGCCGGAGCGCGGGTGGCGATCGCCCGTCCCGCCCGCGAGGCGAAGACGGCGAAGCGCGACGCCACGCTCTGGACGAGATCGGCCGCCGGGAGGGCGGAGAGCTGCACGGCCAGACCATGCTGATCGGAGCGGGCGAGCAAGAGGAGGCTCTCGGCAAGCTCGCTCAAGCGGTCGGTCTCCTCGGCGGCGGAGCGGAGCGCCCGCTCCAGCTCGTCGGCCGGCCGCGGCCGCGCCAGCGCCAGCTCCAGCTCGGTCTTGAGCAGGGCAAGCGGCGTCCGCAGCTCGTGGCTCGCGTCGGCGAGGAAGCTGCGCTCACGGTCGAGCGCGGTCTCCAGCCGGGCGAGCATGGAGTTCAGGGTCTCGCCCAGGCGGGCGATCTCGTCGCGCGACGGCGGGACGGGAAGGCGGCGTCCCGGCTCGGCGGTTTGAATGGCCGCCGCCTCGCGCCGCATCGACTCGACCGGCCGAAGGGCGGCGGCAGCGAGCGCGTACGCAAGAAGCGAGGCGGCGAGGAGCGCAAGGGGCCCGCCCACGAGCATCTGGGTGAGGAGACCGGACAGGGCTTCCTCGCGGCCCTCCAGCGAGGAGCCGACCACGACAACGAGTCTTCGGTCCTGCGCCCGCACGGGGGCGGCAAGGAGCCGCGACTCGCCGTCGATTCCCGGGACGGGCCCGCGATCGAGCTGGAGGGGGCGTTCCCCAGCCCGAGCCAGCTCCGCCGGGGAGAGCAACGGCCGCTCGCCGAGCTGGGGCGTCGTATCCACCACTCTTCCAGCGAGATCGAGGACTTGCGCGAAGCTCTCCCCCCGCTCGGCCAGGCGGGCGCCGCCGCCCTCCCGAAGGCCTGAGTCGGCTTGACGGACGAGCGCGGCGATGTCGTCGGCCCGGGTGCGCAGGCCGTCGTCGATCGTCTGGTCGAGAGCCGAGGCGAGGCGGAGGTAGAGAAAAAGACCGGTGGCCGAGAGGACAAGCGCCATCGCCACCGCGAAGGCAAGCGTCAGCCGGACGCGAATAGGGAGCCGGGCTAGGAGCGGCACCGCACCGTGCCGGAGTCGAGTACCCGACCGCCGAGGGCGACGAACCGGTAGCGGGCAAGCCCGGGCGCAAGGTCGAGACGAAGCGCACCGTAGACGCCGTTTTCTCCCCAGGCGAGCCGTGGATCGCTCCGGTCGAGCGGGTAGAGCGGCCCGCCTCCTGCGCCCGAGACGAGCTCGACCATCCCCTCGATGGGGCGGAGCCGCTGCAGGCCGTGGTCGTGGCCGTTGACGAGGATCCTCGCCCGGCCTTGCAGTGCCCGCCACAGGGGCTCGATGTCCTCCTGGTCGCCGTGCAGGCCGGCGCTGAAGCGGGGCCGGTGCCAGAAGGCAAGACGGCAGTCGCCGGGCGCGCGAACGCGGCTGAGGAGCCAACGACGCTGCGGTGAGCCGGGGCCGTGCGGCGCCTCTGAGCTCAGGCTGAGAACCTGCCAGCCGGCGAGCCGGAAGGAGTAGTACTCCGGAGGCTGCCCGCCGGTCACGCGCGACCAGTAGCGATCGTAGCCTTGGCGGCGATTGGGCCACTCATGGTTTCCCGGTGTGGGCGCCGTCCGGTGAAGGAGCGGGCCGTACAGGGGCGCGTAGCGCTGCCGGTAGTCGGCGCTCGTGCCGTTCGGGTAGACGTCGCCGAGGTAGAGGAGGAGATCGGGGCGCGCGGCGCGGATCTGGCGGGCAAGCTGGAAAGCGGCCCGAGTACCGGCGGCGGCGTCGCCGACCGCCCAGACGACGGCCCTGCTCCCGGCATAGGGGAAGCGAAACGAGCCCGGCGACGGGCGGGTCTCGAGCGCCTCGGCCAGGGTCACTCCCGCCGTTGCCAGCGCCAGGCCGACAAGGAGAAGGCCGACCGCGGCCCGCCGCCTGTCGAGTGCCACGGCAGCTACCCTCCCCCGTCCTTGCGCAGCCGGTAGCCGGCGCCGCGCACCGTCTCCAGCGAGCGAAGCCCGAAGGGGCGGTCGATCTTCTCGCGCAGGTAGCGAACGTAGACGTCGACCACGTTCGAGCGGTTCTCGTAGCTGTACGGCCAGGCGTGCTCGAGCAGGTCGAAGCGGGAGAGGACCTGCCCCGGCCGGCGCATGAACGTCTCCAAAAGAGCGAACTCCTTGGTGGAAAGGTGGATCTCGGTGTCTCCTCGCCAGACCTGGCGGGTCGAGGGGTCGAGCCTGAGCGACCCCGCCTCGAGCACGGCCGGTCGCTCGACCGGTCCACGGCGGGCGAGGGCGCGCAGCCGGGCCGCGAGCTCGGCGAAGGAGAAGGGCTTCGTCAGGTAGTCGTCCGCGCCCGCGTCCAAGCCCGCCACCCGGTCGTCGACCGCATCGCGGGCGGTCAGCATCAGCACCGGCGACCACACTCCGGTCTGGCGCAGCCTGCGGCAGACCTCAAACCCGTCCAGCCCGGGAAGCATCACGTCGAGCACGATCGCGTCGTACTCGGTCGCCCGCGCCCGCACGAGCGCATCCTGCCCGTGCGGGGCGAGATCGACGGCGTGGCCCTCCTCGGCCAGGCCACGGCGAAGGAGCGCCGCCATCTTGAGCTCGTCCTCGACGATCAGGATGCGCACGGCCAGCGGTCAGGCCAAGAGGCAGGCGAAGAGGACAGATCGGAGGGATGCCACGAGACGCATTGAACCTAGAAGCGCGCGATGAGAGGACGATGAGAGGGGCGAGCCGGCGTCGCCGCCCGCCACCCCCAGGCGGGCAACCCTCTCATCTGCGTCTCAGGGTGGCCCTCTACGGTCGGCCCGCATCGTCCCACGACAAAGGAGGAACACGCGATGCGCAACCGACTGCTCAGGATCTCCGCCGGTCTCGCGGCGCTCGCCGCCCTCGGGCTCGGCGGCGCCGCCATCGCCTCGGCAACCCAAGGCGGATCGCCGAGTGCGAAGGCTCCCGTCTCGGCCAAGGTGCAGAAGAGCACGGCCGACGGGGACACGATCGAGCAGGAGAACGGGGCCGACGACGCGACCGAGGCTGGGACTGGCGAGAAGCCCGAGGTAGCAGGCGAAGCCGCCGAGGAGGCGGGAGCCGAGTCGGCCTCGGAAGTCCCAGGGAACGACGGGCCCGGCGGCCACGCCGACGAGCCGGCCAACCCCAACGCCGACCACCAGTTCCAGGGGCAGGAGTAGCACCAGCCCCACGACTGGTTGACCCCTGCGGCCCCGCTTCGGCGGGGCCGCAGCCGTTCGGGGAGGAGATGCTCAGCCCGATTCGGCCAGGAGGCTGGCCAGGTCGAGTGGAGCGGTGACCATGGCCACGCCCTCGCCCTCCGGCGGTCGCGGCCACTCCGCGCGAGGCCGGTCCCGATAGAGCTCGATGCCGTTCCCGTCCGGATCGCGCAGGTAGACAGCCTCGCTGACACCGTGGTCGGAGGCGCCCTCCAAGCGGATGCCCGCATCGAGTACCCGCCTCACCGCGCGGGCCAGCGCCCTTCGGTCGGGAAAGCGGAAGGCGACGTGGTAGAGGCCCGTATGGCCGGGCGGGGGCGGCGTCCCGCCGCGGCTCTCCCAGGTGTTGAGGCCGACGTGGTGGTGGTAGCCGCCGGCGGAGAGAAACGCGGCCTCCTCCCCGAAGCGCTGCATGAGCTCGAAGCCGAGGACATCGCGGTAGAAGCGGATCGCCCGCTCGAGATCGGCCACCTTGAGGTGGACGTGGCCGACATCCACCCGCGGGTCGATCGGCTCCCTCACAAGCGTAAGGTCTACCAGCGCTCCCCGCGCCCACGCCGGCTCGTGTAGACGCGCTTGGCCGGGGCCATGCGCATGCCCTCGCCCTCGAACTGGTCGCGGTGGCCGAGCCGCGCTGCCACGCGGCTGACGTCCGCCTGCTGCTCGGGAAGAACGAGGGTGATCCCGGCTCCGCCCCGGCCGGCGCGACCGGTGCGCCCCACCCGGTGCACGTAGCCCTTGTCGTCCTCCGGCGGGTCGAAGTTGATCACGTGGGTGATATCGACGAGGTCGAGGCCCCGCGCGGCCACGTCGGTGGCGACGAGGGCCGTCACCTTCCCCGACCGGAACCGGGCGAGAGTCCGGTCGCGAGCCCCCTGCGACATGTCGCCGTGCAGGGCGGCTACGTCGATGCCGCGAGCGACCAGACGACTCGCCAGCCGCTCGGCCCCGCGCTTCGTCCGCACGAACACGAGGGCGAGACCTCGCTCGGCCCCGAGCTCGGCGATCAGCGCGTCCACCTTGCCGTCTGCCGTCACCCGCACGAAGCGGTGGTCGACCTCGGCGCCCGCGAGCGCGGCGGGCGGGGACGCCTGGAAGCGCGACGGGCTGCGGGTGAAGGCCCGGGCCAGCTCCCCCACCTCGCCGTCCAGCGTGGCTGAGAAGAGCATCGTCTGGCGCTCGCGCGGCAGGTCGCGGACGATCCGCTCGACCCGGCGGCGAAAGCCCATGTCGAGCATCCGGTCGGCCTCGTCGAGCACGAGGATGCGGACACCGTCCAGCGCCAGCAGGCGGCGCTCGACCAGATCCCGCAGCCGGCCGGGCGTAGCCACGAGCACGTGCGCTCCCCGCAGCCGCCTCCACTGGCTGGAGATGGCAGCGCCGCCGTAGGCGGCGGCGACTCGCAACCCCTTGGGCCGGGCGACGGCGCCGAGCTCACCGGCCACCTGGGCGGCAAGCTCGCGGGTGGGCACGAGCACGAGCGCCGCCGGCGCTCGCTCGTCCGGCGGCGTCCGCTCGACCACCGCCAACGCGAAGGCGAGGGTCTTGCCCGATCCGGTCGGCGACTCGGCGAGGAGGTCGAGTCCGGCCAGCGCGTCGGGGAGGACGAGGGACTGGATCGGGAAGGGCATGTGGATGCCGCGGCCGGCGAGCGCCCGCTCCACCGGAGCGCTCACGCCGAGCGCGCGAAAGGACTGCTGGGTCACGTTCGACTCCTTGTCGTGGGGACTCGAGATCGTCCGCTCGAGCCCACCGAAGGAGGAACGAGAAGCTCAATCTCAGGGGACGGCCCTATGCCGGCCGCGGCCCAGGCTACCACGAGCGCGCGCGGCGGCGATCGGCAAGGGGAAATGTCGCCGGTCGCTCCGTCGTTTGCCCCGGCACAGGTTCGCCTGGAACCGCTCCTAGGAGGAGGTACGTCGATGAGCGTCGCCGTGGGAGAATCCGCCCCCCGCTTCACCCTGCCCGACCAGGAGGGTCGCAGCGTGACCGTCCCCGCCCGAGCAGGCCCCACCGTGCTCGTCTTCTACCGCGGCGACTGGTGACCGTACTGCAACGGGCAGCTGGTCAGCTACGCCAGGAACTTCCAGCCGTTCGCAGAGGCCGGGGCTGAGCTGTACGGGATCTCGGTCGACTCCCCGCAGCGGAATCGAGCCATGGTCGACAAGCTCCTCCTCCCCTTCTCCCTCCTCTCCGACGAGGAGGGCGAGGCGAGCCGCCGCTACGGGGTCTGGGACGAGGAGGGCCGGATTGCCAGGCCGGCGATCTTCCTCGTCGATCGCGGCGGCATCGTGCGCTACGCCTACGTCGGCGAGGACTTCGCCGACCGGCCGGGAGACGAGCCTGTCCTCGCCGCCTTGCGGGCCGGGAAGGAGGAGGAAGGATGAGGGGCGATCCCTCTCCCAGCCTGGATGCCCTCCTTACCTACTACAGGGGAGTCTACTTCGCCACCGTGGCGCTCAAGCGTCGGCTGGCGAAGCTGGGGTCCCAGGGAGAGCAGGCGGTCCGCGAGGTGGGCCGTTACCAGCGCATGGTCAAGCGCTACTGGGAGGCGCTGGAGGAGACCGAGCGCCTGCGCCGCGAGCGGGGGTAGCTCCCGGGCACCCGAGCCGCCTGCGGCTCGGCGCCACGGCCCCGGTACGGCCTGGAGCTCCGGCAGGCGCCTCCCCGGGGCTTCTTGTCGACGGGAACGCTGCCCCGGCCGGCGGCGGGGCCCAGCGCTCAGCGTCGTTCGGCGCGCACCGTGGCCGCGAAGGCGTCGGGGGCCCGCTCCAGCGTCAGCCGCGACTTAGCGACGGTGACGAGGGCGCCTCCCAGCGCAAGACCGGCGGAGCCGAGGAGGAGGGCGGCGCCCGCCGTCGCCGAGTGGGGCCATCCGGCCAGGATGGACACCGCCACGACCTCCGTGCCCAGCCCGAACAGCGCCACCTCCGCCGTCCACAGCCGCCGGGGGTACAGGGCCGCCTGCCGGGGCCTGGGGCCGGGAGGCCAGCCGCTCCACAGCGCCAGGGCGAGCAGCTTGCCGACGTGGCCGACGGTGACCCCGCCCGCCCAGCCGACGAGGAGCAAGGTGGCGTAGGCAGCCATGCGCCTGGGGGCAGGCTCGACCCCAAGGAGCATGCCCAGACCGAGGCCCGCCGCTTGGCCGAGGAGGAGGACCCCAAGGAGGAAGTGGCCCAGGGGACCCTCCATCCCCTGCATCCGGCGCGTCCGGCCGACGCGGACGAGCACGACCCCGAACCGGGCCAACGACACGAGCAGGACGGCCGCTCCCAGCGCCGAGGCCGGCTTCCAGGCGGAGAGGAGGCCGGCCAGGAGCGCCCACAGCCCGGCGACGAGCCCGATCTCCTCCGTGGGCAGGCGCCTCCTCGGCTGAGCGGGCGCCAGGGCCAGCATGGGCGCCAGCGTCCTGCCCACGGCCACGATGAGCAGGGTGAGCCAGCCGAGGGCGGCCAGGTGCAGGTGAGCGGCGAGCGCGCGCGCCAGGCTGGCGCCGAGGATGCCGTCCCCAGGGCGCTCGAAGAGCGCCGCGCCGATCGCCAGCGCCAAGGTAGCGTGGGCGACGGCGAGGAGGACGCCCAAGCGGCTGGCGAGGAGGAGGCGACCCCGGGGAGCTCGCAGGACGAGCGCTGCCACCTCGGCCGAGACGAGGAGGAGACCCAGCGCGAGAGCGGCGAGGGCCGCGCGCACGAGAGCGGGCTCGGCCCGCGAGATCCCCCAAGCAAGAGCGGGGCCGGCCCAGAGGAGGGGGAGCGCCGCCCATCCCCGGCGGACGCCGGCGTCGACCCGGAGCAGGAGGGGGAGGACGTGGAGCGCGGCTCCAACGACGGCCAGGGGAAAGAACCCAAGACCGAGGAGGTGGACCGCCAGGAGGGCCTCCCTGCTCGCCACCATCCCTCGGGCGAGATCAGGGGCAGCTCCCAGGGAGACGGCGCCGGCCGCAAGCCACCAGGCGAGCCCGGACACGAGGTACGCGGCCACGAGCGGCCAGGGGGCCGGCCGCCCGGCGGCGGCCGCCTTCTTCACGAGGGCCGGCCGAGCGCTGCCAGCGTCCGCGGGAACAGGATGTTGTTCTCCTCGTGGATGTGCCGGCGCAGGTCCCGCTCCAGCTCCCGCAGCCTGTCGAGGGTAGCTCGGTGGGTGTTGCAGAGCGCTCGCCCCAGGTCGTAGCCTCCCGTGAGGTCGCTCAGGCGCTCCAGGGCGGCGGCCGCCTCCGCGTGCTCGTCCTCCATGACGGCGATGGCCGAGGGAACGAAGGGAGCCGCTCGGTCGCCTTGGGCCAAGGCCACGCAGGCGGGGAATAGCACGTGCTCTTCCTTGACCATGTGCTCCTCCAGCTCGCGCCGTAAGCCCGCGAACACCGCCTTCACCTCGAGCACCTGGGGGTGCTCCTGGCCGTGAGCCCGCTCGACCTTGTCCAGAAGCTCGGACAGCCGAGGAAGCTCCCGTCGCAGGAAGGCGTGGTGCTCGCCCACGATGTGCTCGCAGAGCTCCGGGAGCGGCGCCGCTTTCCAGTCCCGCTCGTCGGCCTCCTCGTCGGAGGGGGCGACGTCCTGGACCGCGGCGACGACGCCGGCGACGTCGAGGCCCTTCTCCGCGCACGCCTGGGCCAGGCTGCGCTTGCCGCCGCAGCAGTAGTCGAGCCCGAGGCGCTCGAAGACACGGGCTCGGGCAGGCAGCTCGATGACGAGCTCGGCGACGGTGGCGTGGGGATCGATGGCGGACATCCATGCCTCCTTAGGGACGGGAAATCGGTGTGAGGACGATCGACCGCCATGGTGGAGGTGGCAGGCAGGGAGCGCATCCGGTCCTGCCCGTACCTACAAGGCGGGAAACCACGGAGCGACTCGGGCTCCCGGCGCGCTGACCCTCAGTCGGAGGCGGCCGACGCAGGAGCGAGGGCAGAGGCGGGCTCGGGACGCAGCGTCGGCACGAGCAGGGCTCCGGCCACCCACCAGAGGGTGTAGGCAAGCCAGGGGACGCCGTAGACGTCTGTCTGGACTGCCAGGGCGAGCACCGCGGCCAGGCCGGCGGCGGCGCAGGCGGCGGCGAGGCGGGGGACGCCGTCACCGTCGCCCTGGTCTTGTAACAACTCGTAACGTGCAGAGGGGAAAGGAGGGCGGGCGGCGCGCACCAGGCCCACGAGCAGCGCGGCGCTCCAGGCGACGAAGAGGAGAGCCCCGAGGAGGCCGGTCTCTACCCCAGTCTCCGTGTAGTTCGACTCGCCCGCCCGCACCGGCAGGTCGAAGCGGGAGGCAGTGGCGCCGGCGTTGCCCAAGCCGTACCCCTGGGGGTGGCTCAGCACCGCCTCCACCCCCTCCCGCAGGGCCTTCCAGTGGCTCCGGAGGGACGGCTCGCCGGGGTCGAGGGCGAGCGAGCGCCCCCGGGGAAGCCCGCCCTTCTCCCGGGCCTGTGCCTCCTGGTAGGGGAGGTCCTCGGGGAAGAAGTGCGTCTTGGGGGCAAAGGAGGTGAACCCGTACGCGAAGCCCACGCCGACGGCAAGCACGGCCACGGCCGCCCCTACCGGCCAGCGCCGCCGGGTCGCCAGGGCGAGGACGAGGAGGCCGGCGGAAAGGGCGATGAGGGACGAGCGCGAGAGCGTGAAGAGCAGGCCGGCCAGGCAGAGCGCGACGAGCAGTAAGACAAGCGGGCGCAGGCGAGGAGATCGCGCAGGAAGACCAGCCAGAAAGAGCGCCACCACCAAGGCGAAGGCGGTGGCAAGGGGGCTGATGAAGCTCGACACGAGACGCCGAAACACCCCCTCGCTGGTGTTGAAGGCGAAGTTGTCGGGAAGCCCGCCGGGGCCGTGGTAGTCGAAGCCGAGCTCGTGGCGAAAGTAGCCGACGGCGCCCGAGCTCCGCCACCACTCCACGGGCACGGTGTAGAGCTCGACCAGGCCGCCCGTAGCGAGGGCGGAGGCCACCGCCAAGGCGGTCCACCCCACCGCGACGAGCTGCTTTGGGCCCACGGCCAGCGACCGGCCCAGGAAGTAGGCGACGACGGGTACGAGGGCGTGCCGCAGGCCGTAGAGGATGGCGGTCGCCCCCGCCGCTCCCCCGAGCGCCTCCTGGGGCACCAGGGCGTAGACGACCACGACGAGGGCGAAGGCGAAGGCGAGCCCGTCGGTCAGGCCGGGCCGAAAGGGCAGGCGCCGAGCCCGGATCGCGTCCACCGCCACCCGCGCCGCCGCGACCCCGAGCAGGATCTCCTTCCAGGCCTGGATGGCGTCCAGCGCCGGCCCCCGCACCCCTCCCCCGTAGAGCAAAGCCATGGCCAGGTTGTGGACCGCCAGCCCCACCAGGAAGAGGAAGAGAGCGACGAGGGGACGGCGCCACACGGCCACCGCGGCCACAGCCAGGGCGAGGGCGTACAGGGCGAGCACAGCGGAGGTCATGCAGGACGCTCCAGGCGCAGGAAGACCTCGCGGGCGAACCGGTAGGGAGAGCTGGGACTCTCGTCGCGGGCGGCTACCTCGAGCCCGGAGGCGGCGATGCCGGCGGCGAGCTCCCCCTCGGTGAGGCGGACACCGCGGTAGGAGGCCCGCCCGGCCACGTCGCGGGCAAGGAGGGAGGCCAGGGGCACGGCCCCCGTGCGCAGCGCCCTCCACAAGCGAGGGCACGCCCCTCCCTTCAAGACCGGGAGCTGGACCAGGGCCCGTCCTCCCGGCGCGAGCACCCGGCCGATCTCGCGCAGGTAGCAAAGGACGAGGCCGCGCCGAGGCAGGTGCTGGAGCACGAGGTAGCAGACCAGGGTGTCGCAGACCGCGTCCTCCACCCCGTCCAGCCGCTCCCCGGAGACGAGGCGGAGCTCCACGTTCGCGGGGACGTTCGCCCGCGCCCGCTCCAGCATGGCCGGAGAGACGTCGACGGCGATCACGCGTCGGAACCGCTCGGCCAGGTAGCCCGTCATCCGCCCGGGCCCGCAGCCCACCTCCACGCAGGTGTCCCCGGAGATCTCGGCCCCCAGGCGCGAGAACAGGCCCTCCAGCTCGGCCCGAGCGGTCGCTGGGTCGCCGACGTAGGCGTGAATCCGCTCCGAGGCCGCGGCGGCATCCCAGGTCGCCCTCATGGCTGCTCGGGCCACCGCCCAAGGGTAGCCCGCCCTCCGTCGGAACGCTCTCGTAGTGTTGGTCCTCGTGGTGGAGAGGGTGGTGCGGCCACGGGGCCCCTACGCGCTTGCGCTCTGTGCCCAGGCGCGGAGCGACGCTACCCGAGCCTTCGTCGACGGGGTCCTCGTCGCCTCGCTCCATGGCCCCCGGGGCCCAGAGCGGGCCCTGGCCCGTCAGCTTCCGGACGGCTCCCTGCTCCTGGCGGCGGAGAGCGGCGAGGGCCTGGAAAAGCTCCGGTTCTGCCTCGCTGTCGACGACGACCACTCCCAGTTCCTGCGCCGGTTTCGCCGCGATCCCCTCCTGGGGCCGACCATTCTCCGTCTCGGCGGCCTGCGCCCGCTGAGGCTGGGGACGGTGGCCCACGCGCTCCTCCGGGCCCTGTGCGGCCAGCTCGTCGAGGCCCGCCGAGCTCGGGCGATCGAGCGGCGGATCGTGCGGGCCACGACCCCAGCCCTGGGTCGTCTCCACGCGCCGCCTCGGGCAGCCGACCTCGCCCGCCTCGCCCCTGCCGAGCTTCGCGCGCTCGGGCTCCATGCCCGCCGGGCGGCGAGCCTCGTCCGCCTCTGCCGGGGGATGGAGGTCGAGCGCCTGCGGGAGCTACCCACCCACGTCGCCGCTTCGCGCCTGGAGCGGGAGCGGGGGCTGGGACCGTGGTCGAGCGGGCTCGTCTGCCTCGAGGGCCTGGGCCGCTACGAGCGGGGCCTCGTGGGCGACCTCGGCCTGGTCAAGCTCGTCTCCGCGCTCCGCGGTCGCGAAGCCCAGGCCTGGGAGACGGAGGAGCTTCTCGCCGGCTACGGGGAGTGGGCGGGACTGGCGTCGGTGTACCTCCTGGCCGGCCTGGCCCGAGGCCTCGTGCCCGTGTCCATCGCCCGGTACCCGAGCGCCGCCGGGTAGGCTCCCCACCCATGAGCCGTCGCGTGTCGATTCTCGGCTGCGGGAAGATCGGGGAGGCGCTCGTGGCCGGCCTTCTGACCTCCAGCTGGCGCCGCCCCGAGGACGTGGTGGTAACCAGCCGGAGAGAGGAGCGCCTGGTCGAGCTGCGCGAGCGCTACGGGGTGCGAGCGACCCTGTCCAACGCCGAGGCGGTCGCCGGCGCCGGTCTCGTCGTGCTGGCGGTGAAGCCCCAGGACTTCGACGTGCTGCTGGGGGAGATCGGGCCTCTCCTTGCCCCTGAGCAGACTGTGCTCTCGGTCGCGGCTGCCATCCCCACCGCCGCCATCGAGCGGCGCATCGCCCCCAGCGTGCCCGTGGTGAGGGCGATGCCGAACGCGCCGGCCATCGTCCACGAGGGCATCGCCGGCATCTGCGCCGGAGCCCACGCCCGGGACGAGCACCTGGCCTTGGCGGAGGAGTGCCTCTCCCACCTGGGCACGGTGGTGCGCGTGCCCGAGCGCTACATGGACGCGGTAACGGCCGTGTCCGGCTCCGGGCCTGCCTACTTCGCCCTCCTGGCCGAGGCCATGATCGAGGCCGGGATCCTGCTGGGCCTGTCCCGGGAGATATCCACCCGCCTCGTCGTCCAGACGATGCTGGGGACGGCTGTGCTGCTGAGGGACGAGGGCATGCACCCGGTGGAGCTGCGCGAGTCGGTGACCTCGCCCGGGGGGACCACGATCTGCGCCATCCGCGAGCTCGAGCAGGCAGGCGTGCGCGCCGCCTTCCTCAACGCCATCCAGGCGGCCATGGAGCGCTCGCGCCAGCTCGCCGCCGGAGAGATGTAGCTCCCTGAGGTAGGCTGAGCGCGTGCCCCCCGGTCCCGCCGAGCTCCGTCTTCCTACGCCCGAGGAGGCGCTCCCGGGGCGACCCCGGCCGATCGCTGCCCCCCAGCGCCACTACGTGCTCGGCACGCCCCTCGCCCCCCCGTTTCCGCAGGGCCTCGAGCAGGCGCTCTTCGGCATGGGCTGCTTCTGGGGGGCGGAGCGCCGCTTCTGGGAGTCGCCGGGCGTGTACACGACCGCCGTCGGCTACGCCGGGGGCCACACCCCCAATCCCACCTACGAGGAGGTCTGCACGGGCCTGACCGGGCACGCCGAGGTGGTGCTGGTCGTCTTCGATCCGGCTCGAGCCGCTTTCGAGCAGATGCTGCGCGTCTTCTGGGAGGGCCACGATCCCACCCAGGGCATGCGCCAAGGGCCGGACGTGGGCACCCAGTACCGGTCGGCCATCTACTGCTTCTCCCCCGAGCAGCTGCGACTGGCGGAGCTCTCCCGGCAGGCCTACGAGCAGGCTCTCGCCGCCCGCGGCTACGGCCCGATCACGACCGAGATCCGAGCGGCTCCAACCTTCTACTACGCGGAGGAGTACCACCAGCAGTACCTGGCCAAGAACCCGGCCGGCTACTGCGGCCACGGCGGCACCGGCGTCCAGTGCCCCGTCGGTCTTGCCCCCGCCGCCACCTAGCGAGTACCCTGCCCCCCGGAAGGAGGGGACGTGACACCCAAGCCGCGCCAGGTGTACCTCATCGACGGCGTGCGTACGGCCTTCGGGCGCGCGGGGGAGGAGGGCCTGTTCTGGCGCACCCGTGCCGACGACATGGCCGCCAAGCTCGTGCGCGAGCTCCTGCGCCGTCACCCCACGCTCCCCCCCGAGCGGATCGACGACGTGGTCATCGCCGCCACCGCCCAGGTCGGCGACCAGGGCTTGACCCTGGGCCGCGACGTCGCTCTCCTCGCCGGCCTGCCCCCCAGCGTGCCCGGGTTCGCGGTGGATCGCATGTGCGCAGGCGCGCTCACCGCCATCACCGCCGGGGCGGGCGAGATCGCCATGGGGGCTGCGGACGTGATCCTGGCGGGAGGCGTAGAGCACATGGGCCACCACCCCATGGGCGCCGAGGTCGACCTCAACCCCCGCTACGCGGCGGAGCGCATCGTGGACGAGACCGCTGCCGTCATGGGGGAGACCGCCGAGAACCTCCACGACCGGCTCCCCCACCTCACCCGGGAGCACGCCGACCGCTACGCGGCCCGCTCCCACGCGCGGGCGGCGGCGGCCTGGAGGGAGGGGGTGATGGACGCCGTAGTCGTCCCCATGGCCGTGTTCACCGACCAGGGCTGGACGGTGGCCGACCGCGACCAGTTCCTGCGACCGGACACGACCCTCGAGGCCTTGTCCCAGCTTCCCCCTGCCTTCCGGCCCGGCGGCCGGGTCACCGCCGGCAACTCGGCCGGGCTCACCGACGGGGCCGCCTGCTGCCTCCTCGCCTCGGCCGAGGCGGTGGAGGAGCTCGACCTCGAGCCGAGGCTGCGGCTGGTCTCGTTCGCCTACGCCGGGGTGGAGCCCGAGGTCATGGGCCTGGGCCCGGTGCCGGCTACCCGGCTGGCGCTCGAGCGGGCCGGCCTCACCCTGGACGACATGGACCTCCTCGAGGTCAACGAGCCGTTCGCCGTCCAGGTCCTGGCCTGGTGCGACCAGCTGGGGCTCGATCCCGACGACGAGAGGCTCAACCCCTACGGGGGCGCTCTTGCCTGCGGGCATCCCCTGGCCGCCACCGGCGCCCGCCTGGTGGCGCAGCTCGCCCAGGGGCTCCAGGCGCGCCCGGGCGCCCGCTACGGGCTGACCGCCCTCTGCATCGGCCTGGGCATGGGAGCGTGCGTCGTGTGGGAGCGGGCGGGTGCCTGACGCGGCCTTCTACCTCCAGCGGGTAAAGACGCGGGCGGGCCCCCTTGCTCTCGTCACCCTCGCCGACGGGGAGGACTGGCGCAGGCCCACCGTGCTAGGCCGGAGCGCCCTCGTGTCGGGACGACGCGTGGTCGCCCAGCTCGAGGAGGGAGAGTGGGTGGCGGCGGTCATCACCGGCAAGCCCTTCGTCTTCTGCGCCGGCGCCGACATCGACGAGCTCTCCCAGGTGACAAGCAGGGAGGAGGCGATCGCCGGCAGCCGGGCCGGGCACGAGCTCTTCGGCCGCATCCGATCCCTCCCGTTCCCCACCGTGGCGGCCATCAACGGCGCCTGCCTGGGCGGCGGCCTCGAGCTCGCGCTCCACTGCTCGGCGCGGACCATCTCTCCCGCCGTCCGCCACCTGGGCCTACCGGAGTGCTTCCTCGGATTCGTGCCCGCCTGGGGCGGAACCCAGCTTCTGCCCCGGCTGGTGGGGCCGGAGACGGCGGTGGAGGTGATCGTCACCAACCCCCTGCGCCAGAACCGCCTCTTGGATGGGGATCGAGCCTACGCCCTGGGGATCGCCGATCGGCTCTACCCGGCCTGCGAGCTCGTGGACGCGTCCATCGCCTTCGCCCTCGAGCTGGCCGAAGGGGGCCCGCTTCCTCGGCCGGAGCCGGACTGGGGAAGCCTGGAGGAGACGATCCGCCGGGCCCGGGCCGAGGTCGACGACCTCGTCCACGGGGCCGCGCCCGCGCCCTACCGGGCGCTCGACCTCGTCGAGGGGTCTTCCCGGTGGACGCTCGAGGAGGGCTACCGCCGGGAGGAGGAGGCGATCGCCGACCTGCTCCCCGGGCCCCAGGCTCAGGCCTCGCTCTACGCCTACGTCCTGGTAGAGCGACGGGCGAGGCGCGGTCTCGGCCGGCCCCAGGCCTCCCCCCGCCCGGTGCGCAAGGTCGGCATCGTGGGAGCAGGGCTCATGGGTACTCAGCTCGCCACCCTGATCCTGCGCCGCCTGCGGGTCCCGGTGGTGGTGCAGGACGTGGAGCAGGGAATCGTCTACCGAGCCCTGGAGCAGGTCCGGTCCGAGCTGGACGGGGCCGCCCTCCGCGGCCGCCTCTCGCAGGAGCGCGCTCGCTTCCTCGGCTCGATCGTCTCCGGCTCCACCGCCTACCAGGGCTTCCACGACTGCGACCTGGTCATCGAGGCGGTGGTGGAGGATCTCGAGGTCAAGAAGCGGGTGCTGGCCGAGGCGGAGACGCGGACGCAGGAGGACGCGCTCCTCGCCACCAATACCTCGTCCCTCTCGGTGACGGCCATGGCCGAGGCTCTCGCCCGGCCGGAGCGGCTGGCGGGGATGCACTTCTTCAACCCGGTGGCGGTGATGCCCCTGGTCGAGGTCGTCCGCACCCGCTACAGCAGCGAGACCTCGCTGGCCACCGCCTTCCACGTCGCCACCGAGCTGGGCAAGCGCCCGGTCCTGGTCGAGGATGCCCCCGCGTTCGTGGTGAACAGGGTCCTGGCCCGCATGATGCGGGTGGTCCTCGATGCCATCGAGCACGGCACCCCCATCGAGGAGGCCGATCGCGCCATCCTCGGCCTGGGGCTTCCCATGGCCCCCTCCGTCCTCCTCCAGGTGGTGGGGCCGGGGGTGGCAGCTCGGGTCCTGGAGACGCTCCACGCCGCCTACCCCGACCGCTTCCCCCTCTCTCCCACCCTGTCCAACTACGTCCAGGGACGCCAGGAGGCGACGATCGTGGAGTACCGGCCCAGGTCGCAGGAAGAGGTGCGCCGAGCGGCCCTCGAGGCCATCGCCGACGAGGTCGGGCACCTCCTCGAGGAGGGCGTGGTGGGGAGGGCGGAGGACGTGGACACCTGCCTCCTTCTGGGCGCAGGCTTCCCCTTCTTCCTGGGCGGGATCACGAGGCACCTCGACCAAGCCGGCGTGTCCCAGCGCGTGCTCGGCCGGCCGCTGGCAGAGCTCGGGGCCGAGTAGGCTTGAGCCATGGGCAGGGACGACTGGCGCGTTCGGGTAGAGCTGGAAGAGGACCACGCCGGCGGCTTTCTCGAGCGGCTGGGCCTCGACCTCGGCTCTCGGGCGAGGGAGCTGGCGCGCGAGCTGGAGGCGCACCGCCTTCCCGTCTCCCGGGAAGGGGGCACGGTGTTCGTGTACGCCGCCTCCGGCCTCCAGGCCGAGCAGGCAAGGAGGGTGATCGAGGCCGAGCTGGCGGACATGGGCGTCCAGCCCAGGCGACTCGTCATCGAGCGCTGGCTGGCCCACGAGCATCGCTGGGACGACGAGCCGGAGCAGCCGGACGTGGAGCAGGAGCTCGTGGCCCGGGGCTACGCCCCCTGGGAGGTGCGGGTCGACCTGGGAAGCCATGAGGAGGCCGAGGCTCTCGCCGACGAGCTCGAGCAGGAGGGATACCAGGTGGTGCGGCGCTGGCGCTACCTGCTCGTGGGCACGGCCAGCCGGGAGGAGGCCGAGACACTGGCCCGCCGCCTGCACGGGAAGGTGGAGCCGGGCGGCGAGCTCGTGTGGGAGGTCATGCCCCAGAACCCCTTCGCCGTCTTCGGCGGGCTGGGCGGCTGAGGCAGAGAGGCCCGCCCAGGTCGGGTATCCGCCGGGATCGGGTATTCTGTAAGGAGCGACGCCCGCGGCGGCTGGCGGGCGCTTCTTCTCCACACGCGGCAGCACCCGGCGTGCTGCGCCTATGCAGAAGACGTTCGATCACCCCACGAAAGCCTTGGAGGCGGACCGCCTGAGGGAGGCGGCCCTCCGAGCAGAAGCTTGGGCAGGCGAGCCCTTTCTCCACCCTGGCGAGGACCCCGGCGAGGCGCTGGCCTTGGGCACCGCCCGCCGCCGAGCGCTCGAGGAGGCCCTGGCCGAGATGGAGGCAGGGCGGGCTACGCCCTCGCCCGAGTGGAAGGTGCGGTTCGGGCTCATGCTGGGCCTGGAGCGGGTCCTGTCCGAGAAGCCCCCCCGCCTCCGCTCCGGGACCGAGCTCCGCCGCCACCAGATCGACGCCCTGGCGGGGATGCTGACGGAGCTCATCGCCATGAACCAGCGCTCGGCCGAGAACGGAGACGAGAACGGGGAGGGGCGAGAGGACGAGGTCGAGGACGAGGAGGGGGTCGAGGAGATCGAGGGGGAGGAGGAGGCGGAGCCCCCGTCCGACCCCGGGGCCGCCCGTCGCTTCCGCTTCCGCCACCCCACCGCCTCCGGCAAGACCATCGCCGCCGCCGGCTTCGTCGAGGCAGCTCGCACCCTGGGCGTCCTCATCCTCACCCACCGACGCCTGCTCGTAGCCCAGTTCAAGCGCGAGCTTGCCGCCGAGGGCTACGGGGAGCGCATCGTCCCCGAGGTCTTGCGCGGGCAGCGCCCGCCCCGCTCCAACCCCGTCACCATCCAGACCTACGCCTGGTTCGCCCGCCACGTGGGCGACCTCGAGCGCGCCGCCTACCAGCTCGTGATCTGCGACGAGGCCCACACCGCCCTGGGCGAGAAGACCTCGGCCGCCATCCGCAGCTTCCCCGAGCCCCTCTACATCGGGATGACCGCCACCGAGCAGCTCATCGCCAAGCAGGTCTCAGACGTCTTCCCCGCCTCGGTGGACGACCTTCCCCTCCAGGACGCCGCCCGTCGGGGGCTCATCGCCCCCCTCCGCTGCCTGCGCGTGCCGCCGGTGGCGGCGATCAACTCGGTGCCCATCGTGGGCGGCGACTTCGACCAAGAGGCCTTGGCCCGCGTGCTCGACCACAAGGCCCTCAACCAGGCGGCGGCGAGCCTCTACCGCGACCGCTTCGACGCCACCCCGGGGGTCGTGTACGCGGCCGGGGTCGATCATGCCTACAACTTGGCCCAGGAGTTCAGGGCGGCGGGGCTGCGGGCAGAGGCGGTGTCCGGCCGGACGCCGCCGGTCAAGCTGGCCGAGATCCTGGCCGCCTACGAGCGGGGAGAGATCGACGTCCTCATCAACGCCATGCTCCTCGCCGAAGGCTGGAACTCGCCCCGGGCCACGGTGGTGATGCACCTCGCCCCCACCGCCAGCCGCCGGGTGTACCAGCAGCGGATCGGGCGCATCATGCGTCTCCATCCGCGCAAGGAGGCGGGGATCGTGGTCGACTTCGTGCACAAGGGGGCCACGCACAACGAGCGGGTCATCACCCTGCACTCCTTGCTTGACGCCGACTTCTACCGCGAGGGCGCCCGGGTCACCCCTGCCCCCAGACGCAGGGTGCTTCGTCGGGCTCGGCGCAGGCTCACCCCCGCTGCCTGGCTGGTTCCCGTTACCCCCGATCCCCTGCGCCGGCGGGCGGTGATCGCCCGCGAGTGGCAGCGCGTCGACCCCAAGTACCTGGACGAGGAGGAGCAGCGCTACTGGGCCACCATCGCCGGGCGCTCCATCCGGTTCGAGGAGCGGGCCGAGCTGGTCAAGAAGTTCAGCGAGGGCAGGGCCGGGCGGGCGGCCCTGGAGCAGTTCCTCTTCACCTGCGCCGCCGAGAACCCGAACCGCAGGCTGCGCATGATGGCCCTGGCGGACCGGGTGGCGATGCGGGTCGACCGGGCCAGCTTCGACGACCTGGTCACCCTGGTCACGCAGGCTCCCACCTGGGAGAAGGACCGCCTGGCCGGAATCCGGCTCCTCCTGGAGGCGATCGCCCAGGGAACGCCGGACGCCCCCGACCAGATCCTGGCCCGCTGGACGTGGCGACTTGCCTGGGCCTCCCGCAAGGCTCAAGACCGCTCGGCGAGCGCCGGCTTCCCCGAGGCCAAGCGGCTCCTTGGAGCCCTGGCCAACTCCCGCGGCCACCGCCACGAGGAGAACATGGCCCGACTGGTCGCCGCCGCCCGCGATCTTCCCCTCCCTGTCGCCGCCGCGCTCATCGCCTCGGCCGAGTCCTACACGCCCCGAGCGGCCAAGCTCCTGGACGAGGCCCGGGAGCAGCTCGGCTCCGTCGCCGAGGTAGCGGGGGCTCTGGCTCAGAACCTGCCCGAGCCCAAGCCCCCTCGCCGCTCGCGGCGGCGGCGGCGGCGCAAGCGCAAGGGGCAGCCGGCGGAGACCCCCGTCCCCCTCCAGGCGGACGCCGGGGTGCCGAGCGAGCCTCCGGGAGAGGACGGCCGGCCGCCGCTCGCCCTCCTTCCCGGCCCCGAGCCGGTGGCCGCGCTGCCGGCGGCCGGGGAGCCCGAGGAGGCTCCCGACCTCGAGACCTCGCGCTAGCACCGTGGGGGCTACTGGCCGCGGGCGGCGTCGGGCGGCCCCTTGTCCTTGCGCTCGCGCTCCAGGAGGTAGCGGCTGAGCTCGCTGGCCAGCTCCTCGCCGTCGGGAAGCTCGCCCTCCACCAAGAGGCCGGCCCGCTGCTCGAGCTCCTCGACGTAGGCCGCCGTCTCCTCGTCGGCGGCTACCGCCTCGCTCACCTGTCGCGTGTAGTCGGCCACCATGGCCTGGAGGGGGGAGGTATCGATGGGGGCGTCGAGCAGGCGGGAGAGGCGGGCGCACAGGGAGAGCGCTGCCCGGGGGCTGGGCGCCAGGGAGACGTAGTGGGGGACGGCTGCCCACAACATGACCGAGGGAAGGCCCGCTCGCCGGCAGGCGTCGTCGAGCACGCCCACGATCCCGGTCGGGCCCTGGTAGCGGGGCACCTCCAGGCCGAGCTTCTCGGCCAGCCGGGGATCGCTGGCGGTGCCGGTGACGGGAGCCGGCCGGGTGTGGGGAACGTCGGCCAGGAGCGCCCCCAGGGTGACGACCAGCTCGACCCCGAGATCGCGGGCAAGGCCGACGATGAGACCGGTGAAGGCCCGCCAGCGGAGGTTGGGCTCGACGCCCAAGAGCACCACCGCGCCCCGGCCCAGCTCGGGCGGGGAGGCCTGGAAGAAGACGTTCTCGGGCCAGTCGATGGTGCGGATGCGCCCTTCCGTCAGCGACACCCGCGGCCGCGTGGCCTGGAAGTCGAAGAACCCTTCCGGGTCGATGTCGGCGAAGCGCCTCCCCTTCCACAGGGAGACGAGGTGCGAGGCGGCCAACGAGGCTCCCTGACCGCCGTCGTTCCAGCCCTGGAACGCGGCCACGAGGACGGGGCGGTCGAGGCGGGGACGCTCGACCAGGCGGAGCTCAGACTCGGCCACGGCTCCCAGTGTACTGGGGGCGCCCGCTCAGGCGAGAGCCACGCCCGATCCCGTCTCGACCCTGCCCACGCGCCAGAGGGGAAGACCGCGAGCCTGGAAGGCCGCCTCCAGGCTCAAGGCCCGCTCGGAGGCCAAGGCCACCAAGAGGCCGCCCGAGGTCTGGGGATCCCAGGCCAGGGTCTCGACCTCGGCGGGGACGGCGGTGCCCACCTCCACGTGACCCTGGGCGAACTCCCGGTTCCTCCTGTCGCCGCCGGTGCGCTCGCCCGCCCGCGCTACCGCCAGGGCGCCGTCCAGGGCGGGCAGCCGCTCCGCCTGCAGCGCGATCCTCACCCCGCTCCGGGAGGCCATCTCGTAGGCGTGGCCGAGGAGCCCGAACCCGGTCACGTCGGTGACCGCGCTGGGCTGGAAGGGGCGAAGCGCCTCCGCCGGCTCCCGAGCGAGCGCCCGCATCCACCTCACCGCCTCGGCCAGCGCCTCCGGGGAGGCAAGACCCCGCCTCGCTCCGTGGAGCACGAGCCCAGCCCCGAGCGGCTTGGTGAGGAAGAGGACGTCCCCCGGCCGAGCCGAGCTCTTCCTCCACACCCCCTGCGGGTGCACGGTCCCCACCACCGCCAGCCCGTACTTGGGCTCGCTGTCGCGGATGGTGTGGCCTCCGGCGAGGAGCCCGCCCGCCGCCTGCACCTGAGCCTCGGCGGCGCCCATGATCGCTCCTAGGACGGAGACGGGCAGCTCCTCGGGAAAGGCGGCGACGGAGAGGGCGAGGAGAGGCGAGCCCCCCATGGCGAAGACGTCGTTCAAGGCGTTGGCCGCGGCGATGGCGCCGAAGTCGGCGGGGTCGTCGACGAGGGGCGGGAAGAAGTCGACCGTGAACACGATGGCCCGCTCCTCGTCGAGGCGGTACACGGCGGCGTCGTCGGCGGGGTCAAGCCCGACCAGGAGGTCGTCGGCCTGGGCGGGGACGAGCGCCGACAGGAGCTCCTCCAGCCTGGAGGCGGCGTACTTGGCGGCGCAGCCCCCGGCAGTCGCCAGCTCGCCCAGGCGAACGTCCCCGACGCGCATGCTCACCCCCCAACTGTACGCGTAGGAGAGAATGCCGGCGTGCCTGCAAGCGCCCTCGTGACCGGCGGCTCGTCCGGAATCGGCCTCGCCATCGCCCGCGCGCTGGCCGAGGAGGGCTTCGCCCTCACCCTCGTCTCCCGGCGGCGGGAGCGGGTCGAGCGGGCGGCGGCCGAGCTGGGCGCCCAGGCGGTGGCGGCGGACGTGTCCTCGGCCGAGGATTGCGAGCGCCTGGTGGCCGCCCACAGGGAGCGGTTCGGGGGCCTGGACGTGCTCGTCAACTCGGCCGGCGTGGGCGTGGGAGGTCGACTCGAGGAGCTGGCGGTCAAGCACGTCGACCTCCAGCTGTCAGTCAACCTGCGCGGGCTCATCCTCGTCACCAAGGCCGCCATCCCCCTGCTACGGGCCTCGCGGGGCCTGGTGGTCAACCTCGCCTCCATCGCCGGCACCATCCCCGCCCCCCGCCTCTCGGTCTACGGGGCCGCCAAGGCAGCCGTCATCTCCTTCACCCGCTCCCTCAACGCCGAGCTCGAGGACGACGGCGTTCGGGCCACCGCCATCTGCCCGGGCTTCGTCGCCACCGAGATGGCCGCCTGGACCGGGATCCCCGAGGAGGAGATGATCCAGCCCCAGGACTGCGCCGAGATCGTGCGGCTGCTCCTCCGCCTCAGCCCCCGAGCCCGGATCCCCCAGGTGGTGGTGGAGCGTTTGGGAGCGGGGACGTCCTACTGAGGCAGGAGAGGTCTCCTCAGGCCGCAGGCCGTGTGATCGCGCCCTCGCTGGCCGAGGAGACGAGGGCGGCGTACTTGGCCAGCACCCCCGTCGTGTAGCGCGGGGGCGGGGGGCTAAAGCGGCGGAGGCGGGCGGCGATCTCCTCGTCGGACAGCTCCACGCGCAGCTCGCGGGCGGTGGCGTCGATCACCACCGTGTCCCCCTCCTGGAGGGCGGCGATGGGTCCGCCCCGGGCCGCCTCGGGGGAGACGTGGCCGACCATGAACCCGTGGGTCGCTCCCGAAAAGCGTCCGTCGGTGACGAGGGCTACCGAGTCGCCCAGGCCCTCGCCGATGATGGCGGCAGTGACCTGGAGCATCTCGGGCATGCCCGGCCCCCCTGCCGGCCCCTCGTAGCGGATGACGACCACGTCCCCGGGCTCGATCTTGCCCGCCTTGACGGCGGCGAAGGCCGACTGCTCGTCGTCGAACACCCGCGCAGGGCCCCGGTGCTCGCTCCGGCCCACGGTGAGCTTGAGCACGCACCCCTCGGGGGCGAGGTTGCCGCGCAGGATCCGGAGCGAGCCTGAGGGCTTGATGGGATCCTCGATCGGCCGCACCACCTCCTGCCCGGGGCGCTCGACCACCGCTGCCGCCGCCTCGCCCAGCGTCTTGCCGGTGACGGTGGGCGCGTCTCCGTGGATCAGGCCCTTCTTGGCCAGCTCCCGGGCGACAAGGGCGACGCCTCCGGCCCGGTCGACGTCGGTGGCGTGGAACCGGCCCCAGGGCTTCATGTCCGCCAGCACCGGCGTGCGCTCCGCGATACGGTCGAAGTCGTCGATGGTGAAGGGGACACCGAACTCGCGGGCGATGGCGAGCAGGTGCAGGACGCCGTTCGTGGAGCCCCCGGTCGCCACCACCGAGGCGGCCGCGTTCTCGAGCGCCTCTCGGGTGACGATCTGGGAGGGGCGGAGGTCGCGGCGGACGAGGTCCATGACGAGGCGCCCGCAGGCGTAGGCCGCCTCCTTCTTGCGCCGGGAGAGGGCGGGGATGCCGTTCAGCCCTGCCGGCGACAGCCCCATGAACTCGAGGACGGTGGACATGGTGTTGGCGGTGAACTGGCCGCCGCAGGCGCCGGCGCCGGGACAGGCGACCGACTCCAGCTCGTGCAGCTCCTCGGCGGTCACCGACCCCGCCGCGTAGGCCCCGATGGCCTCGTACACGTCGGCCACGGTCACGTCCCGGCCTCGGAACTTGCCGGGGGCGATGGAGCCGGTGTAGAGGACGACGGCCGGGATGTCGAGCCGGGCCAGGGCCATGACCGCCCCCGGGTTGGTCTTGTCGCAGGCGACCAGGCAGACGAGGCCGTCGAGGAGGTGGCCCCGGGCGACGAGCTCGATCGAGTCGGCGATGACCTCCCGGGAGACGAGCGAGGCCCGCATGCCCTCGGTGCCCATGGCCACCCCGTCGGAGACGGCGATGGTGTTGAACTCGAGGGGCGTGCCGCCGGCGTCGCGCACCCCTCGCTTCACGTCCTGGGCGAGGTCGCGCTGGTTGAGGTTGCAGGGCATGGTCTCGATCCAGGTGGTGGCGACCCCGATGAGCGGCCGCGCCAGGTCCTCGTCGGTGAGACCCACGGCCTTCAGCATCGAGCGGGCACCGGCCCGATCGGGCCCGTCGGTGATGGCCGCGCTGCGGCGCTTGGCGGGGTCTGTGGGCTGGGCGTAGGGGTCGGCCATGAGCGTATCCTGGCGCAAACCGAGGCCGCCTGCAGGGCGAGCCGCCCCCGAAGGAAGGTCAGCCCGGGGAGCCAAGCGATGGAGTTCCCCCGCTTTCGTGGACACCTGAGCGCTTGGTCGGTGTTGTCCGATCAGGCAGGAAGGATCGGTGTCCACTATGGCGAGACCAATCAAGCACCAGAAGCCGTACCCGCAGGAGTTCAAGCGGGAGGCGGTCGAGCTGCTCAGGACGAGCGGTCGGCCGCTGGCGCAGATCGCGCGTGAGCTCGGCGTCTCGACCGAGTCGCTTCGGCTCTGGCGCAAGCAGGCGGAGATCGACGCCGGCGAGCGCGAGGGCCTGACGAGCGAGGAGCGGGAGGAGCTGCGACGCCTCCGGCACGAGAACCGCATCCTCAAGCAGGAGCGTGACCTGCTGGTAAAAGCCGCGGCCTTCTTCGCGAAGGAGAGCGAGACCCGGTGACCGTGTTTCGGTTCATCGAGGCGGAGCAGGCCGAGTTCCCGATCTCGCTCTCGGCCCGGATGCTCGGCGTCTCCCGCTCCGGCTTCCACGCGTGGCGCCACCGGCCGCCGTCGCAGCGGGCGCTCACCGACGCCTGGCTCACGGAGAAGATCAAGGAGATCCACGCGCAGAGCCGCGGCACCTATGGCTCGCCGCGGGTGCACGCAGAGCTGCGCCGGCAGGGGATCCGCGTCGGCGAGAAGCGGGTCGAGCGGCTGATGCGGCAGGCCGGCCTCTCCGGGTCCCACCGGCGCCGCAAGGGGAAGACGACGATCCGCGTCCAGGGCGTCCGCGTCGCCGCCGACTTGGTCGAGCGCGACTTCAACCCCACCGAGCCCAACCGCCTCTGGTGCGTGGATATCAAGGAGATCCCGACCTGGGAGGGCAAGCTCTACCTGGCCTCGGTGCTCGACTGCTTCAGCCGCAAGGTCGTCGGCTGGTCGATGCGCGACGACATGCGGGCCGAGCTCGTCGTCGACGCGCTCGAGATGGCGATCGCCCGGCGCTGTCCGGGGCCGGGGCTCGTCCACCACTCCGATCAGGGCTCGCAGTACGTCGCGCTCGTGTTCGGCCAGCGCCTGCGCGCATCCGGGATCGCCCAGTCGATGGGCTCCAGGGGCGACTGCTTCGACAACGCCGCGATCGAGAGCTACCACGCGACCCTCGAGAAGGACCTGCTCCGCCGCCGCTCCTTCCGCACCAAGCAGGAAGCGCGGACGGCGCTCTTCGACTACATCGAGACCTTCTACAACCGCGAGCGGCTGCACTCAACGCTCGGCTACCGCTCGCCCGACGACTACGAACGCGACCACTACGAGAGGAGGGATGACTGCGCGTCCGGGGCGGATGAGATGATTTTCAATCAAGAACAAGCAAGGGCTGCCTAACGCCTACGTGTCCACGGAAGCGGGGGAAGCCCGCGACTCGGTCCGCTCGAGAATCCCCACGCTGGCGGGGAGCCCCTCCCCCAGGAGCGCGAGGGCGTCGAGATCCGTAGTTCCCCCTGAGTCAGGGTTGGTAGTCACCACCGATGACGGCCGTCCGCTCAGCGGCTTACGGTGTAGGCATGATCAAGACTGATCACCGAGCCGCCCTCAACCTGGCCCTGGCCACAGGGGCCTTCGCCCTCTG
>CAZQRA010000014.1:0-3084 GCA_964595575.1 uncultured Gaiellales bacterium | reverse complement strand
CTCAACCTGGCCCTGGCCACAGGGGCCTTCGCCCTCTGCTTCACGGCCTGGGGCCTGATCGCCCCCCTGGCCAAGAAGTTCGAAGAGGACCTGTCCCTGTCCAGCACGGAGACCCTGTTTCTGACGGCGGTGCCGGTGGTCTTGGGGTCGCTCCTGCGCCTGCCGGCAGGGGCCTTGACCGACCGCTACGGGGGAAGGCGGATGTTCCCCGCCCTGCTTGCCTTCTGCAGCCTGCCCGCCGTCCTGCTCGGCTACGCCGGCTCCTACTGGGCGCTCGTGGGGGTGGCCTTCCTCTTGGGGGTGGCCGGCTCCTCCTTCGCCGTGGGCATCCCCTTCGTGGCCGGCTGGTACAGGAAGGAGCGCCAGGGGCTGGCCCTGGGCATCTACGGCATGGGGAACATCGGCACAGCCGTGGACGCCTCGGTGCTTGCCTCCCTGGCCGCCCGGCCCCGGATGGCCGGCATCGTGGGCGCCGCCGGCGGCCTGGGGGGCTTCTTCCCGCCCCTCCTCATGGGAGTGGTCAAGGACACCACCGGCACCTACACCTGGGGTTCGTGGGCCTGCTCCTCGCCACCAGCCTGTGCCTGGCCGCCGCCACCTGGCTCATGAGGACGGCGCCGGCCGTGGAGCTTCGAGGTGCCCTCCGCAGCCGGGCCGAAGCATGACCGAGCCCCTCCTCACCAAGCTCCGCTACTTCGGGCGGGGAGCGCCGGCGGCCGACGGCTGGAGCGCCCTCGTTCAAGGCGGCCGGGACTGGGAGTCGTTCCACCGCCACCGCTGGGCTCACACCAAGGTGGTGCGTACGACCCACGGCGTCAACTGCACCGGCTCCTGCTCCTGGAAGGTGCACGTCAAGGACGGGATCGTCGCCTGGGAGACCCAGCAGACGGACTACCCCTCGACCGGCCCCGACGCGCCCGAGTACGAGCCCCGCGGCTGCCCGCGGGGGGCCTCCTTCTCCTGGTACGTCTACTCGCCGCTGCGGGTGCGCTACCCCTACGTCCGCGGCGTCCTCCTCACCATGTACCGCCAAGCCCTGGCCCGGACAGGGGACCCCGTGAGGCCTGGGCCGAGATCGTCGAGGACCCCGAGAAGGCGCGCCGCTACAAGTCGCAGCGCGGCAAGGGCGGCTTCGTGCGCGCCTCCTGGGACGAGGTCGCCGACCTCATCGCCGCCGCCCACGTCCACACCATCCGCCGCTACGGCCCCGACCGCGTCGTCGGCTTCTCGCCCATCCCGGCCATGTCCATGGTCTCCTACGCGTCAGGCACCCGGTTTGTCCCTCATCGGAGGGGTCTGCCTCAGCTTCTACGACTGGTACGCGGACCTGCCGCCGGCCTCCCCCCAGATGTGGGGCGACCAGACAGACGTGCCCGAGTCGGCCGACTGGTGGGACGCGACCTACGTCATCCTCTGGGGCTCGAACATCCCCCAGACGCGCACCCCCGACGCCCACTTCCTGACCGAGGCGCGCTATCGCGGCCAGAAGGGGTGGTGGTCTCGCCCGACTACGCAGGCCACACCAAGTTCGCCGACCACTGGCTGAACGCCAAAGGCGGGCAGCGACGGCGCCTTGGCCATGGCCATGGGGCACGTGATCCTGAAGGAGTTCTACGTCGAGCGGGAGGTAGCCCGCTTCCAGGACTACGCCCGCCGCTACACCGATCTCCCCTTCCTCGTCACCCTGCGCGAGCGGGACGGAAGCTACGTGTCCGACCGCTTCCTGCGCGCCTCCGATCTCGGCGACCGGTCGGAGAACGCCGAGTGGAAGACGGTGGTCCTCGACGAGGAGACGGGCCGGCCGGTGGCGCCGAACGGGTCGATCGGAGTACCCTGACGCCGAGCTCGTCGCCCTCCTGCCCGCGCTGGAAGAGGAAGCGGCCGAGCTCCCTGGCCTCGGTCCCTTCCTCGCCTGGCTGAGAGAGACGCCGCTCGACCAGGCCAGGAGGCCTACGTGAGCACCTTCGACCTCGACCCTCGCGCCAGCCTCCACCTCACCTACCACGCCTACGGCGATCGGCGGCAGCGGGGCCTCGAGCTCGTGCGCCTCAAGCGCCGCTACGCGGCGGCGGGGTTTCCCCTGGAGAGCCGGGAGCTACCCGACTACCTCCCCCTCATGCTCGAGCTCGCCGCCCTCGCCCCCCAGGCGGGGGAGGCCATCCTCGCCGAGCACCGTCCCGCCCTCGAGCTCGTCCGGTCGGCCCTGCACGGGCAGGGAAGCCCCTACGCCTGCCTCCTCGACGCCGTCTGCGCCGCCCTGCCCCGGCCCACGCGGGCCCAGCTGGAGGCGGCCCGGCGCATCGCCGAGGAGGGCCCGCCGAGGGAGCTGGTCGGGCTCGAGCCTGGGCCCGCGCCCGAGCCGGAGATCGTCGAGGAGGCGCTGGCGTGAGCCGGGGCGAGCTCTTCCTGTGGGTAGCCCTGCCCTACCTCTCCATCGCCACCTTCGTCGTCGGCCACGTCTGGCGCTACAGGCGAGGCCAGTACACGTGGACCGCCCGCTCGACCCAGCTCCTCGAGCGGCGCCTGCTCATGGCGGGAAGCGTCCTCTTCCACGTCGGTCTCCTGGCCGTCGTCGGCGGCCACGTCCTGGGCGTCCTCGTCCCCAAGGGTTGGATCGAGGCGGTGGACATCGAGGAGGGCGTCTACCACTGGCTGGCCCTCGTCGCCGGCGGGGTCTCGGGGACGGCGGTCGTCGTCGGCCTCGCCCTCCTCGTCTACCGACGCCGTCGCGTCGGCCGCGTCCGCGCGACGACCACGGCCGGCGACCTCGTCCTCTACCCGTTGCTGGCCGCGACCATCGTCCTGGGCATGGCGGCGACGGTGTGGGGTACCGGGGTCGACCACTACGGCTACCGGGAGACGGTCGGCCCCTGGTTTCGGGGCGTCCTCTCCTTCAGCCCCGATCCCTCCCTGATGGCAGGCGCTCCCTTCCTCTACCAGGCCCACGCCGTCAGCGCCTGGCTCCTCCTCGCCGCCTGGCCCTTCACCCGGCTCGTGCACGCCTGGAGCGTGCCTCTCCCCTACCTAGCCGGAAGTTACCGGCTGTAGAGCGCCAAGATTTGGCTTTGTTGCGCTGATTGAGCG
>CAZQRA010000013.1:52521-64608 GCA_964595575.1 uncultured Gaiellales bacterium | reverse complement strand
GGCTACAGGCGTCTTCAACGCGACCCTGATTCGCGTCCTGCGCCTGCCTTCGATCATCGCCACGCTGGGCACGCTCAGCGTGCTCCAGGGGGCCTCGCTCCTCCTCCGCGACCACCCGGAGGGCCCCATCAACGCCGGCGCCATCCAGACCTTGACGACGAGCGTCGGGTTCGTACCGGTTGCCTTCATCGGCGTCGCCCTCCTGGCCGTGGCCGGTGATCTGTGGCTGTACCGCACCCGCTCCGGCCTGGCTATGCGGTCCGTGGGACTGGACGAGACCTCGGCCAGGCGGCTGGGGATGGCAACCGGCCGTGCCGTCTTCCTCGCCTTCCTCGCCTGCTCGGTCATGGCTTCGCTGGCCGCCTTCTACTCAGCCGCCCAGGTACAGATCGGCTCGCCCATCATCGGCAGCTACGCGCTCGACAGCATCGCGGCGGCCGTCCTGGGCGGCGCCAGCTTGGCGGGGGGTCGAGGCTCGTACGTGGGCGCGCTGTTGGCAGCCCTGTTCCTGACCTTGATCGGGAACGTGCTGCCGCTGTTCCAGCAACCGACCGAGTACGCGCAGATGACGATCGGGGCGCTCATCTTGCTCGCCCTCGTCCTCTACCAAGCTCCCGAGCTCCTGGCCCGGGCGCGGGCGACCTGGCAACAAGGAGCAGGCCGGCTCTACTGGCGCAAGCGGGAGCTTCCCGCCGGCTCGGTCGACGTCGGCTGAGCCTGCTTCGCGGCCGCGAGGAGCGAGCCCCCGTCGCCTCCCGGCAGGATCGGCCGGATCGCAGCGCTCAGGAGCGGCCCGCGGGAGAGGCCCCAGCCTCCAAGCGCTCGCTCAAGTAGTCCCAGTCCCGCTCGAACCGGTACGAGTGGCGAGGCGGGGGGGGCGGGCGCCGAGGTCTCCAGCCAGCGCACCGTTGCTCCTTGGGTCTCGTAGAAGGCATGCACGCAGCCGGCCGCCGTCCAGAAGACATCGCCGGGCCGCAGGGTGTAGCGATCTCCGTCGGCGACGACCTCGACCTCGCCCTCCAGGATGTAGTAGGCCTCCTCGAAAGGGTGGTCGTGGGGATGCGCAACCGCCCCCGGCTGGTACTGGACCATGAACATCGTGTGCAGCTGAGCGTCCAACCGCGCGTCCACGAGCATCTTCACTGCGATGCCGCTGTAGGCGAGGACCGCGGTGGCCATGCTCGCCGACACGGTGGGCGCGCCTACGGCCGCAGCCTGCTTGAGGCGATCGAGGTCCATCTCCCCCTCCGTGAGCACGAAGAGGTGACGGTTGCGCGGGTCGCGCACGTCGAGCAGGGTCGCCGGCGCGTCGGGCGCCGATCCCAGGAAGAAGGTGTCGCTGCCGTCGAGGCGGGGCCGAGGGGCTGCCATCTCGATCCAGAGGGCCTGCCCGCTCGCCCGGAAGGCGTGGGGAACCCCTACCGGTATGGCGCCGCAGGCCCCCGGTCTGAGGGCGTATCCCCGCCCGTCCAAGTACACGAGGGGCTCGCCCTCGAGCACGTAGAAGCTCGACTCGTAGGAGTGCACGTGCTCCTCGACGTAGCCGTCCTGGAGAGAGACCAAGGTCAAGCCCATGTGGGTCGAGCCGAGCGCCCCGCCTACGAGCTGGCAGGTGGCAAGGCCGTGCGCGTGGCCGGAAAGGGCCTCGGTCAGCCTCACGTCCTCCCTGCGGACGAGCCGATACCCCGGCATCCCGTCCGCCAGGTGGCGGGTGCCCGTGTCCCCCCTCATCGTGCTCGGCGTGAAGTCCCCGCAGCCCGGGGGACCGAGACGACGACGCCCGCTTCGCTCCTAGTACACACTGTGTTCAGTAGAAATAAACGAGCCGGCCTGCCCCGTCAAGGGACGGCCGGCGCCGGTAGCGCCCGAGACGAGATCGTGCCCCTTAGGCAGAGAGCGTACGCAGGCGAAAGCCCCCGTGCTCCTCGTAGGAGGCGCAGACCACGGCCAGCGCCTCCTTGGCCGCCCGCTCTCCCAGATCCATGGTGGCTACCTCGGCCAGGGGTCGCCGCAAGAGGGCTTCTAGGCCGGCCATGCCTTCGGGCGACAGGGAGAGCGCCCCTGCTGAGCAGGAGGGGCAGACGACGCCGCCGGCTCTCGCCGAGAAGCCCACGGGAGGACCTCCTCCCCCGCACTGGGCGCAGCTCGAAAGATGGGGAAGGTAGCCGGCCAGCCACAGCAGCTTGAGCTGGAAGGCAAGACCCAGCGGATCGAGCTCAGGCCTGGAGGCGCGCGGCTCGACGGCATCCACGAGGTCGAGGAAGCGGGCCAGGGCGAGGAAGGCGCGCTCGTTCCGCTCCTGCTCGGGGAAGAGGCGCAGCACGGCCTCGGCCCCGATCAACCCCAGGGAGAGGGCATAGGGCCTCTCCCTGGCGGCCGCGTGCGAACGAACGAGCGAGGCTCCCGTGATGGTGGCGAGGTCCCCGCGCCCGAGATGGAGCACCAGCTCGACGTGCGAGAGGGGTTCCAGTCGGCCACCGAGACGGGACCTGGCCCTCCGGGCTCCCTTGGCGATGGCGCCCATGCGACCGCGCTCGGCCGTGTACACGTGGAGGATGCGGTCTGCCTCGGCGAAGCGAAACGAGCGGAGGACGATCGCCTCCGTGGTGAGCGTGCGCCCGGCCATGCCGCCAGTCTAGAAAGGACAGCGGTCGCCGCTCCTCACAGATCACGGATGGCGGGACACCCAGGAGCCCCCGTCGCCTGGCGCACGGCGTCCCGCACCGCCGCCGCCGTAGCCTCGGCGGAGGCGACGCAGACGACGCCCGCGTCGGCAGCCACTGTTCCCCCCGCTAGGCAGAAGGCGACGTCGCCGTCGAAGGCGGTAGCGCTGGGAAACACGGCTCTGGCCACGCCGGCGCCGGCGGCGCGGGCCGCAAGCCACGCCTCCACCTTGCTGAGCCGGGCATCGGTCAGGACGCAGGCGAGGGTCGTCGCCTCCCGCCAAGGACGGGCCTCGATCCCCCGCTCTCGAACGATGTCGGCCGAGCGCAGGAAACCGCGCTCCCCGCGGGCGCCGGCCAGCACAGCTCCGTCCTCGGCTACCACCTCCCCCACCGCGTTGACGGCGACGAGGGCCGTCACCAGGGCGCCGCCGGCCACCTCCAGGGTGGCCGCGCCCAGCCCGCCCTTCGTCCAGCGCTCGGGGCCAAGCAGCTTGCCCACCGTGCATCCTGCGCCCACCCCCACGGAGCCCCGCGCCGGCGGGCGGGAGGAGGCCTCCTGGCAGGCAAAGTATCCCTCTCGAGGCCCAGGCCTACGCCGGGGATCGCCCAGGGCCAGGTCGTACACGACCGCGGCCGCCACCAGCGGCACCCGTGCCGCCCGGGTGGAAAAGCCGATCCCCCGCTCCTCCAGCCAGCCGACGACCCCGTCGGCAGCGGCGAGGCCGAAGGCGCTTCCGCCCGTGAGAAGAAGAGCGTTCGGCCCCGGCACGGCGGCGGCCGGCGACAGGAGGTCGGTCTCGCGGGTGCCGGGCGCGCCCCCCCGAACCTCGCAGGCGCCGACCGCGCCCTGGGGACAGAGGATCACCGTGCACCCGGTCCAGGCGGCGAGGTCGTGCCAGTGGCCGACGGCGAAGCCGGCGGGAAGCTCGACCTTCACCGTTGGCAGCGCGGGCAGTAGTGGGCGCTGCGGCCGGCCACCCGTGCTCGTGCGATGGGAGCCCGGCAGCGGTGACAGGGCCGTCCTGCCCGGCCGTACGCCCTGAACTCCTCCTGCATAGCGCCGCCAGGGTAGGCGCCGTCCCCGAGATCGGCTCCTTGGCGGGCGATGCCCAGGCGAAGCGCTCTCCTGATGCCGCGCCGGAGCGAGCGAAGCTCTCCCTCCCGGAGCGCACCGGCTGGGCGTAGGGGGTGAATCCGCGCCCACCACAGAGCCTCGTCGGCATAGATATTTCCCAGGCCGGCCACGACCCGCTGGTCGAGCAGGACAGCCTTGATCGGCGCCCGCCTCCCGGCCAACCGGTGCTCCAGCCACTGGACGGCGAAGGCAGGCGAGAGGGGCTCCGGGCCCAGCCGACGGGCCAGGTAGGGCTCCACCTCCTCGGCCTCGAGCAGGGTCCAGGTACCGAGGCGGCGGACGTCCCGGTAGACGAGCACCTCCCCGTCCACCTCCAGGCGGGCGCGCTCGTGGCTGACCGGAGGGGTCGCGAAGCCCCCGGTCATGCGCAGGTGGACGAGGAGGACGCGGCCGCTTGCCAGCCGAAGGAGGAGGTACTTTCCCCGTCGGCCGACCTCCTCCACCCGCTCTCCTCGGAGGGCGGTGGCCAGCGTCCTCGGGCGCCAGGGGGCGCAGAGCCGCTCGTCGTGGATCGCGGCCGAGCGGATGGCGCGGCCGACGAGGGCTGCCTCGAGCCGCCGCCGGTAGGTCTCCACCTCGGGAAGCTCGGGCACGAGGAGAGCCTACTCCGGGCTGGGCGAGGCCCTCGACCTCACCGGCCGAGGGACGGCAGCACGCGCTCGCAGAGGAGCCGCAGGCCCTCCTCCGTGGTCAGCCCCTGCGGCGGCCCGAACTCCACCCGGGCGGCGCCCGCCTCGAGCAGCCGGCGAGCGTGCCCAGCCACCTCCTCCGGCGTGCCGGCGAGGGAAAAGCGATCGAGCGGTGCCGGCTCTCCAGGCCGAAGGTCGAGCGTCGGGTCGAGGTCGCGCACCACGTCCAGGTACATCCCCACCTCCGCCCGAGCCCGCTCCCTGGCCGCCCGGCCGTCCTCGTCCACCACCGTCACGGCGCCCACCACGATCCTCGTCCGGTCGTTCCCGATCCACTGACGCATGAGCCGCACCATGTCTGGGTTGGCGCAGCCGCCGATCTTCACCTCGTCGGCCACTGCGCCTGCGAAGCGGGCCGTTCGTCTTCCCCAGGTCCCGATCATGAGGGGAAGCGAGGGCCGGAGCGGCTGGTAGTTCAGGCCTGCGCCCGGAGCAAGGGTGAATCTCCGGCCTCGAAAGCCGCTTCGGTCGCCTGCGAGCACCCGCCGCACCACCTCGACCGCCTCGCGCAGCGCGGACAGCGACTGTCCCTCGCGGAGGCCGACCTGGTCGAGCCACGCTCCTTGGGCAAGGCCGAGGTAGGCACGCCCGTTCGAGACGAGATCGAGAGCGGCCATCTGACCGGCGATCTCCACCGGATGGAGGGTGTAGGGGTTCAACGCCGCCGGGCCCAGCCGGACGCGCTCGGTGGCGCGGGCGATGAGGACCAGGGGGACGATCGCCGGCTGGAAGAGGAGGTCATGGATCACGGAGATGACATCGAAGCCCCCCGCCTCGGCCATCTCGGCGAGCGCCACGTACTCCAGGGGATGCTTGTTCGTCTGCAGGGCGAGACCGATCTCCACCCTAGGTCAGATCCTCGGTGCGCAGGACCCGCTCGCCGATCCGCTCCACCCGCATCACCACCCGCTCCTCCGGATCTGGGCAGCAGACGAGAGCGTCCTGCTCCAGCCAGTCCTCGTCCGGGAGCTTCCGCTGCTTGGCCGGGAGGAGGGGCAGCACCGCTTGCAGGGCGTACAGGCAGAAGTGCTTGCCCTCGGGAAGCCGCAGCCGGCTCGACTCGGTCACCTCGAAGTAGTCGCCCACCTCCAGGCCGCACACCGAGCGACCCTCGATCCGCTCCACGGTGACGCGCAGGTCGTAGAGGCGCATCTCGCCCACTGCCGCCGCTCAGTACACGGTCTCGGTAGCCAGCCCGATCGCCCGGGCCGGGCGATCAGAGTCGTTGCGCACCGTGTGCGGGTGCGAGGACGGCCACACGGCGCAGTCGCCCTGCGACATGGGGTAGTCCACGCCGTCGACGACGAGCACGAGCTCGCCCTCGACGACGAAGAGGATGTCGGTTCCGGCATGGGTGACCACGTCGTCGAAGCGGGAGCGGGGCGCCAGCGTGGCCACCATGAGCTCGAGCGTCGTCCCCGGGATGCGGATGGCGGTGAAGTCGATTCCCTTGCCCCGTGCCAGGCGCACCCGCTCCTCGGGCCGGATGAAGCGCGGCCGGGACTGACGGGCGACGTAGCCGAGGAGCGAGGCCACATCGTGACCGAAGACGCGCGCCACCTGGGCCAGCCGCCCCACCGCGATGTCGGAGTCACCACGCTCGACAGCGCCGAGGAACGATGGCGAGAGCCCCGCTGCTTCGGCTACCTCGCGGATCGAGAGCCCCCGGGCCTGCCTGAGCTTCCGCACCACCTCTCCCACGTGGGGCAGCACCTCGTCGCCCGGGGACGTCGGAGCAAGCACCTTCCTGCCCGCGTCCCGACGCGAGCGGGTGGGGCGGAGCGTCATGGCCGAGACGATACCGCGCCCGCCCCTTGCCTGCGAGCGATATTTCGGTCAGACTCACGACATTCTGTATCCGACCCCGATACGACAGCTGCTTCCCGAGAGGAAGCGAAGGAGGCTCCAGTGACCAAGCGATGGATTGCGGCAGCGGCTGCGGCGGGCGCGAGCGCCAGCCTGGTGGTCGCCACGACGGCGCCGGCCGGCCCGCGGCACCCGGTCCAGGCCGACAAGACGTGCGCGTTCGAGCTGCGGATCGGCACGGTGCTGCCGTTCACCGGCGATCTTGCCGCCTACGGCTCCAACCTCGACCGGGCCGTCCGGCTGGCGGTCGATCTCCAGAACGCCTCGCTCGAGCGGGCGGGCCTGGCCGGCCAAGCGTCGGTCAACCTCGTCGCCTCCGAGGACGGCCAGACGCAGGCGAGCGCCTCGGTGGAAGCGGCCACCAAGCTGGTCAAATCCGACAAGGTAAACGTGGTCATCGGCGAGATGGCGTCCAGCGCCACGATCCCCATGGCCCAGTCGGTAACGATCCCCAGCAAGGTCGTCCAGATCTCGCCCACGTCCAGCGCGCCTCAGATCTCCAGCATCAAGGACAACGGCTACCTGTGGCGCACCTACCCGTCCGACGCCCTCCAGGGCAAGGTGCTCGGACAAGCAGCGCTCCAGGCCTTCGGTAGGGGAGCGACCGTGAACGTCGGCGCCCGCAACGACGCCTTCGGCACAGCCCTCAAGCAGCTGTTCGTGGCCCAGTGGAAGAAGCTGGGCGGCAAGGTGGGGGTGAACATCGCCTGGAACCCCGATCAGGGGAGCTTCGACACCGAGGCCCAGAAGCTCGTCCAGGGCAACCCTGCCGGCTGGGTGATCATCGACTTCCCGGACACCTTCGAGAAGTTCCTGCCCTCGCTCGTGCGCACGGGCAAGTGGGAGGCGAAGCGGACGTTGATGACCGAGGCGCTGCGCAACACCGACGTCCTCTCCAAGCTGGGTAAGCCCGTGGTAGGGCTTCGGGGCACGGCGGCCAGCGCCGCCGGCGGCCCCGCCGGCAAGGCGTTCGCCGCGCTCTGGAAGGCGAGGGTGAAGGGCGCCAAGCCGTACACGAGCTTCGAGGGCACGGCCTTCGACGCTGCCATGGTCGCCTTCCTGGCGGCTGTCAAGGGCTGCTCGTCGTCGCCGGCCAAGATCAAGGCCAACCTGCGGGCGGTGTCGGGGCCGCCGGGAGCCAAGGTCACCTTCAAGCAGCTCGACCAGGCGGTCAAGCTGCTCTTGGCTGGGAAGGACGTGGACTACGAAGGCGCCTTCAGCCCCGTCGACTTCGACCGCAACGGCGACGTCGGCTCGGCGGTGTTCGAGATCTGGCGCTACTCAGGCGGCACGAAGATCGCCACGCTGAAGACGATCACCTTCCGCGGCTAGTGCGCGAGCGGTTTCGGGACGGCGGCGGCTTCCAAGAAGCCGCCGCCTACGCCCGCGCGGTGCGGCAGGGAAACTACGTCGCCGTCAGCGGCACCGCCGCCCTGGGGCCCGACGGCGCCGTCCATCCCGGCGATCCCTACCGCCAGGCCAAGGAGGCGATCGCGAGGGCCCTGGCCGCAGCCGAGCGTCTGGGCGCCCGCCGGGAGGACGTCTTGCGGACCCGGCTCCTCCTCGCTCCCGGCTGCGACTGGGAGGCAGTCGCCCGCGCCCACCGGGAGGCGTTCGCCGGGGTGGAGCCGGCCAACACCACGTACTACGTGGGCGGACTCGTGCCCCCGGGGGCGCTCGTGGAGGTGGAGCTGGACGCCGTGGTGCCGGAGCCGCCGAGGTAGAGCTCGGTCACCTTGGCGTCGTCGAGGAGTCGGCCGGCCGGGCCCTCGTAGGCGTTCCTGCCCATGTCGAGGACGTACCCCCGGTGGGCAAGGGCAAGGGCTCGTCGCGCGTTCTGCTCCACCATGACGATGCCGACGCCACGAGCGTTGATCTCGGCCACAGTGTCGAACACGGTGTCGGCGGCTGCCGGGGCAAGACCGGCCGAGGGCTCGTCCAGAAGGAGGAGCCGGGGCTCGGTGACGAGGGCTCGGGCGAAGGCAAGTAGCTTGCGCTGCCCCCCAGAGAGGCTCCCCGCGGGGCGGCGCGGCCTCTCGGCCAGGGCCGGAAAGAGGTCGAGCACGGCGGCGATGGCCTCCCGGCGGCGGACGCGCGGGAGCGGGAGCACGCTCACCTGCAGGTTCTCCAGGATCGACAAGCTGGGAAAGACGTTGTCCATCTGGGGGACGAGATTCATGCCCTGGCGGGTGAGCCGGTCGGGACGCTCGCCTGTGATGTCCTCGCCGGCCAAGAGCACGCGCCCTGCCCGCGGCCGCACGAGCCCGTACACGGCCTTGAGCAAGGTCGACTTGCCGGCTCCGTTGGGGCCGATGACGGCCACGATCTCTCGCTCGTGGGCGCGCAGCGACACCCCGCGGAGGATGAGGGCCTCGCCGTAGCCGGCGTAGAGATCGTGGGCCTCGAGCAGGGCGCTCATCTCGGCGAGCCGAGGTAGGCGTCGACGACAGCCGGGTCCACGCGCACCTCCTCCGGCCGTCCGGTGGCGATCACGCGGCCGTTGCTCATGACCACCACCCGGTCGCTCGCCCGCATGACGACGTCCAGGTCGTGCTCGACCAAGAGGAACGTGACCCCGCGTTCCTCCCGCAGGTGGCGGATGTGCTCCAGGAGCTGGCCGCGCAGAGCCGGGCTGACGCCGGCCATGGGCTCGTCCAGGAGCAGGAGGCGCGGCTCGGCCATGAGCGCCCGGGCGAAGTCGAGGAGCTTGCGCTGGCCGCCGGAGAGCGTGCCGGCGAGGTCATCGGCGTGCTGCTCGAGTCGCACCAGCGACAGGAGCTCCTGTGCCCGCTCGCGAGCGGCTCGCTCCCGGCGGGCGGCCGCCGAAGGCCGCACGAGCAGCGAGCCCAGGCGCTCTCCAGGATGGCGGGGAGCTGCCAGCAGGAGGTTGTCGAGCACGGTGAGTCGAGCGAGGGCGCGGGGAGTTTGGAAGGTGCGGACGAGACCCTGCCGGGCGATCCAGTGGGCGGGGCGACCACCGATCGAGCGGCCTTCCAGGATCACCCGGCCGGCATCGGCGCGTAGGAACCCGCTCACGATGTTGAAGAGGGTCGACTTGCCGGCCCCGTTGGGTCCGATCAGTGAGGTGATCGATCCCCGTTCCACGGCGAAGGAGGCCTCGTCCACCGCCCGCAGGCCGCCGAAACGGCGGGTGACACGCTCGACTTCCAACATCGCCCTCGCGCTCACTCCAGGAGCGCCTCCTCCCGCCTACCCAGAAGGCCCCGGGGTCGGAACAAGACGAGCCCGATGATGAGGAGACCGATGACGATCAGGCGGAGGTAGGCGCGCTCGGCCGAGTCGAAGTAGGAGAAGGGGGCGAAGTCGAAGAACCGGGTGCCCGCGAAGATCACGCCGAAGAGGAACGCCCCCAGCGGGACCGCCCACGTGCGCCCCAGCCCTCCCAGGATCACGATCATCCACGCGAAGAAGGTGAGGAGGGGAGCGAAGTCGTCGGGGCTGAAGAACGAGAACTGCCAGGCGTAGAGACAGCCTGCTACCCCTGCCGCCCCCGAGCCGAGGGCGAGCGCCTGTAGCTTGTACGCGAACACGTTCTTGCCCAGGGAGGCCGCCACGTCTTCGTCCTCTCGGATGGCCTTCAGCACCCGACCCCAGGGGGTACGCATGGCCCAGGCCAAGGCGGCGGTGAGACCCAGGGCGACCGTCCACACGGGAACGAGCATGGCCGCGTCCTTGGCGCCCACGTGGAGGAAACCCTGCAGCCACTGCTGGAAGCGCTCCCAGTCGCCGTTGTACTGGGCCGCCTGGCCTGCCCCGGCCAGGTTGATCGTCCCCTGGGAGCCCCCGGTCAGGCCGTCCTCGTTGGTGGCCACGTAGCGGACGATCTCGCTGAAGGCGATGGTGACGATGGCGAAGTAGTCGGCTCGCAGCCGCAGGGTAGGAAGGCCGAGGAGCAGCCCGAAGGCGGCGGACACGAGCACGGCCACCGCGGCAGCGAGCCACATGCTGAGCCCTGCCTTCACCGTCAGGATCGCCATCGCGTAGGCGCCGAGCGCCATGAACGCCACGTGGCCGAAGTTGAGAAGGCCGGTGAAGCCGAACTGGAGCTGGACGCCGAGGGCAAACACCGTGTAGATGCCGGCCATGACGCCGACGAAGGCCCAGAACTCGCCGCTCGCGATCGCGCTCATGCCGCCCGCACCGCCCGTCCCACGAGCCCTTGGGGACGTACGAGGAGGGCCACGATGAGGACGGCGAAGGCGACCACCGGCTTGTACACAGGATCGACGCCGCCCAAGAAGCTCTCCCAGGTACAAAGCTCGGTCGCCAGCCCCAGCAGGAGCCCGCCGGCGAGGGCTCCGTAGGCGCTCCCGATCCCACCCAGGACCACGGCGGCGAAGGTGGGAAGGAGAAGGGCGAAGCCGAAGTTGGGGTCGAAGGAGTTCTGCACCAGGCCGCTCAGCACGCCGGCGAGACCGGCGAGGAGGCCGGCCACGACCCACGTGATGAGGATCACCCTGGCGGTGTCGATGCCGGCCACCGAGGCGAGCACGCGATCGTCGGCGATGGCCCGCATCGTCCGCCCAGTGGTGGTGAGCCCGAGCATGAGGCCGACGAGGACGATGGCGGCTGCCGCCACCACCAAGGCCACAAGCTGGCCGCCGGAGAGGCGCACGTCGCCGAGCACGTACACCTTGTAGGGGTCGACGTCGAACGTCCGAGGCTGGGGCCCGGCGACGAGCAGGATCAGCTGACGAAGGACGAGAGCCAACCCGATGGAGGCGAGGAACAAGCTCATGAACCGAGCACCTCGCGCCCGAAGCGGCCGCCACAGCACGTACTCCAGGGCCACCGAGAGCATGGCCGTGGCCACCATGGCTAACAGCGTCGCCGCTGCCATAGGCAGGCCCAGGGCGACGTTGAACACCACTCCCATGAAGGCGCCGTACGTCATGACGTCGCCGTAGGCGAAGTTGACCAGGCGGAGGATCCCGTACAGGAGCGAGACGCCGACGGCGGCGATGGCGATGACCGAGCCGGTCACGAGGCCGTTGACGACGAGCTGGAGGAACACGGCGCCGCCCGCCTCAGATGACCTGCCGCTCGGGAAGCAGCCGTCCCGCCGCGAATCGCGCCGGGTCGAGCAGCTCGAGTGCCTCGTCCTCGCCCTGCCCCGAGATCGCCTGGGCGAGAATGCGGCCGACGGCGGGAGCGATCATGAAGCCGTGGCCGCTGAAGCCGGCAGCCACCCACAGGTCAGCCTGGCCGGGGACAGTCCCCACCGCGGGTTGCCGATCCGGCGTCACGTCGTACACCCCCCTGACGCAGATCGGGAACTCCACGTACTCGAGGACGGGTAGGAGCTCGCGGATGCAGGCCCGGATCGCCGCCCGCCAGCGCGGCGCGCCGTCCTCGGCGTCGTCGGTGGCGTCGAGGGCGCTTGCCAGCACCCGGCCGCTGGCAAGCTGCTTGGCGGCGAACCGCCGCTCGCGGGAGATGACGAGCGGCTCGACCAGACGCTCCCGGATCGGCTGGCTCAGGAAGAGGTAGCGCTCCTCGGGCTCGATGGGAAGCTCGACGCCCAGCGTTCGTAGCAGCTCCACGGTGTCGCAGCCCGCCGCCACGACCACCACCGGGGCGGCCACGGCCTCTCCGCTCCCGAGGACGAGCTCCCAGCCCTTCCCCTTACGGCGGAGGGCTCGTACTTCCGCGATCTCGACTCGGAGGCCGCGGGCGAGCGCCTCCACCACGCTCTGGGGCCGGTCGACGT
>CAZQRA010000013.1:0-52508 GCA_964595575.1 uncultured Gaiellales bacterium | reverse complement strand
CCCACACCAGGCGGCCCCCGTCACCGTGTCGACCTGGAGGCCGGGCACGAGCTCGGCCGCCTCCGTGGGAGTCACGATCCGGGAGGGAACGCCCACGTCGTTCTGGAGGGCCACGTTGGCGCGCAGCTCGGCGAGGGCCTCGGCGCTGTGAGCGAGAAACAGGTAGCCGCAAGCGTGGAAGCGGATGCCCACCGGGCTCTCCAGGGCCTCCTCCGCCCGCCGGTAGAAGGCGGCGCCCTCCTGGGCCAGCCGGCAGGCGATGCGCGTGCCCCACTGCTGGCGCACACCCCCCGGCTGGACGGCGGAGGCGCCCGCTCCGATGCCGGCGCGATCGAGGACGAGCGGCTCCAGTCCTCTCCTACGCAGCTCCCGCGCCACCGACAGCCCGATCACCCCTGCCCCCACGACGGCTACGTCAGGTCTCGTCATCGCCCGCTCCTTCCCAGCTCCTCTCAGCCCGGATGGGTCTCGTGCTCGCCATAATCTCGTAACGATCGCCGAAATATCGGCCGTGGACAACTCGCTACCCGATCGTCTCCAGCACCACCGGGACGGAGGGCGGCGGCTTTGCGCCGATCTCGTAGGCAGCCAGCACTTCGGCTACGGCAGCGTCGGCCGATCGGGGGTCGCGGGCGTGGACCTCGGCCAGGGGCTCTCCCTCCTCCACTCGGTCGCCCCGCTTCTTGAGGCAGACCACGCCTACCGCGTGGTCGATCGCCTCCTCCTTCGTCCACCGGCCGGCTCCCAGGTGGAGGGCGGCGAGGCCGATGGCGAGGGCACCGACCCGGCGCACGTACCCGGTCCTGGATGCGACCACCTGCCGGACGATAGGGGCCACGGGCAGGGCCCCCTCGTCCGGATCTCCGCCCTGGGCGCGGATCCAGCGCTCGTAGGCCGCGACGGCGGTGCCGTCGGCGATCGCCCGCTCGGCCAGCCGGCGGCCCTGGGCCTCGTCCACGCCCAGGTCGGAGAGGGCGAGGAGCTTGCCGCAGGCGGCGAGCACGAGCTCCCTGAAGTCGGGTGGGCCGTGGCCGCTCAGCGTGGCTACGGCCTCCCGCACCTCCAGCGCGTTTCCTACCGCCTGCCCCAGAGGCTGGTCCATGTCCGTGAGCAGGCAGGCGACGCGACGGCCGGCCCGTCGCCCCAGCTCGAGCATGGTGGCGGCGAGGGCGCGGGCCCGGTCGAGGGTCTTCATGAACGCCCCTTCCCCCACTTTGACGTCGAGCACGATGGCATCGGCCCCGGCCGCGATCTTCTTGGACATGACGCTGGCGGCGATGAGGGACACCTCGTCGACGGTGGCCGTGACATCCCGCAGGGCATAGAGCCTCTTGTCGGCGGGGACGAGGTCGGCCGTCTGGCCGACGATGGCGCACCCCACCTCCCGTACCTGGGAGACGAGCTCCTCGACGCCCAGCTCGACCCGGAAGCCCGGGATCGACTCCAGCTTGTCCAGGGTGCCGCCGGTGTGGCCCAGGCCCCGCCCGCTCATCTTGGCGAAGGGCGCGCCGCAGGCGGCCACGAGGGGCGCTACCGCCAGGGAGGTCTTGTCGCCCACGCCCCCCGTGGAGTGCTTGTCGCAGGCAGGCCGGCCCAGGGCGGAGCGCAGGTCGAGGGTCTGCCCGCTCGCCACCATGGCCTCGGTCAGCGCCAGGGTCTCCGCCCTCGACAAGCCTCGGAAGTAGACGGCCATGAGGAAGGCGGCCATTTGGTAGTCGGGCACCTCGCCCCGGGCGTAGGCGAGAACGAGCCCGCGCAGCTCCTCGCCGCTCAGCTCGCCTCCGTCCCGCTTGCGCTGGATGAGCTCGGCCGGCCGAATCAGCGCTTGCTCTCCCTCACCGCTCCACGATGGGCCGGCCGGGAAGACTCCGAGGAGGGCTCTTGCCCCGAAGCCATGCGTTGACGGTCGCCCCCACGTCGGCGAACTCCCCCTCGTGGACGCGGCCGGCCGCGTTCCTGCCCTCGGCGTAGAGGAGGAGGAGGGCGTACTCCCGGGAGTGGTCGGTGGAGGGCGTGGTGGGGTCGCAGCCGTGGTCGGAGGTGAGGATGAGGAGGTCGTCCGTCCTCAGCGCCTCCAGGAGGTCGGGCAGACGGCGGTCGAAGTCCTGCAAGGCCCGGTGGAAGTTGACGGGATCGTTACGGTGGCCCCACAGCATGTCCGTCTCCACCAGGTTCACGAGCACGAGGCCGTCGTCCAGCCTGCGCAGGAGCTCGATGGTGCAGGTGATCCCCTCCACGTTGGACTTGGTGGGGTGCGACTCGTCGATATCGCAGCCGGCGAAGATGTCCGCGATCTTCCCCACTGCTACCACCCGGCGACCGTTCTCGCGCAGGAGGGTGAGGTAGTTAGGACGGGGAGGCGGAAGCGAGAAGTCCCGGCGGTTGGCGGTGCGCACGTAGCTTCCCGGCTCCCCCAGGAAGGGGCGGGCGATCACCCGGGCCACGGCGTGCTTTCCGGTCAGGATCTCGCGGGCGGCCTGACAGGCTGCGTACAGCTCCTCCAGGGGCACCGTCTCCTCGTGGGCGGCGACCTGGAAGACGGAGTCGGCCGAGGTGTAGACGATCCACTTGCCGGTGCGCTGGTGCTCCTCGCCCAGCTCCTGGATGATCTCGGTTCCGGAGGCGGGCTTGTTGCCGAGGACGCCCCTGCCGGTGCGGTTCATGAAGGGATCGATCACCTCGTCGGGGAAGCCGTGTGGGTAGGTGGGAAACGGCGTGGGCGTGACCACGCCCATGAGCTCCCAGTGGCCGGTGGTGGTGTCCTTGCCCCGGGAGCGCTCCAGCAGCCGCCCGGCCACGGCCGGCGCTGCCGGCTGGGGCGGGCAGCCGAGGAGGGGCTCCACGTTCCCCAGGCCCAGCGCCTCGAGGTTGGGCAGGTCGAGACCGCCGACGGCTCGGGCCACGTTGCCGAGGGTGTCGGATCCTTCGTCGCCGTAGTCGGCCGCGTCCGGCAGCTCTCCCGCGCCGACGGCGTCGAGGACGATGACGCACGCGCGCGGCATGCGGCTATTCTACGAGCCGGATGGACACTGTCCTCGGGCTCCTCGGCGTCGCCCTCTTCATTCCCTCCGTCATCGCCCTGGCAGCAGCCGTGACCTGGCTCGTCGTCAAGATCTCGCCGGCCCCCCAGCCCGAGCGCGAGAAGTCGGGCACCTGACGCCTCAGGCAGCCGCCGAGGGAAGCACCTCGGCCAAGGGCGAGTAGGGAAGCCCGTGGGCCTCCGCCACCGCCGGGTGGGTGACCTTGCCGGCCAGGACGTTGACGCCGCGGGCGAGGGCAGGATCGCGGGCGCAGGCAGAGGCCAGCCCGTGGTCGGCGATCGCCTCCACGTAGGGCAGGGTGACGTTGGTCAGCGCCTTGGTCGCGGTGATGGGCACCGCCCCCGGCATGTTGGCCACGCAGTAGTGGACGATGCCGTCGACGACGTAGATAGGGTCGGAGTGGGTGGTGGGCCGAGAGGTCTCGGTGCATCCCCCTTGGTCGATGGCCACGTCCACGATCACCGCCCCCTGCTTCATGGCCTCGAGCATGGATCGGGTGATGAGCTTGGGCGTGCGGGCGCCGGGGATGAGCACGGCCCCGATGACGAGGTCGGCGTCCTGGACGACCTCCTCGATCTGAAGCTGGGTGGACATGGCCAGCGTGATCCTCCCGTCGAGCATCATCTCCAGCTCTCGCATCCGCTCCACCGACTTGTCCAGCACCCACACGTCGGCTTGCATACCCACGGCCACCAGGGCGGCGTTGTAGCCCACGATGCCGCCGCCGATCACGACCACCTTGGCGGGAGGGACGCCGGGAACGCCGGCGAGCAGGATGCCCCGGCCCCCCTGCGACTTCTCCAACGCCCAGGCGCCCATCTGGGGGGCAAGCCGGCCGGCCACCTCGCTCATGGGGGCAAGGAGGGGCAGCCGGTGGCTCTCCGTCTCCACGGTCTCGTAGGCGACGGCGGCCACGCCGCTGTCGAGCAGGGCCTGGGTGAGGGCCTCGTTGGCAGCCAGGTGGAGGTAGGTAAACAGGACCAAGTCCTCCCGTAGGAAGGGGTACTCGGCTGGGGTCGGCTCCTTCACCTTGAGCAGAAGCTCGGCCTTGGCCCACACCTCGTCCACCGAGGCGAGCCGGGCGCCGGCGGCCTGGTAGGCGCTGTCGGAGAAGGCGCTTCCCTCCCCTGCCCCGGCCTCGACCACGACCTCGTGCCCCCGCTGGACGAGCTCGCGGGCGCCGGCGGGGGTGAGCGCCACCCGGTACTCGTCCGGCTTGATCTCCTTGACGACCCCGATCCTCATCGCCGGCTCAGGCCCAGCCTGTCCCCGGCGCCGGCCGCCACCGAGCGCGCCTCCTCGACCAGAGCTAGGGTCACCTCGACCATCGTCTCCAGGTCGGAGACGGCGATGCGCTCGTCGGGGGTGTGAATGTCGGTCATGCCGTTGGCGAGCACGAGGCAGGGGATGCCGCGCTCGTTGAAGACGTTAGCGTCCGAGCCGCCGCCGGTGAGGACGTAGCTGGGCGCGACCCCCACGCGTCCCAGACCAGCCTCGGCCAGACGCACCACCGGGTCCTCCGGGCGGAACCGGTAGGCCCGGTAGCTCTGCTCCACTCTGGTGTCGACGTGGCAGTCGGCTAGGGAGGCGGCGAAGGCGAAGGTCTCCTCCATCTCCCCCACGAGGTCGGCCAGCTTGCCCTCGTCGTGGCTTCGCGCCTCCGCCCGCAGGAAGCAACGGTCGGGAACGATGTTGCGGGCGACGCCGCCCTCGATGGTGCCCACGTTGGCGGTCGTCTCCTCGTCGATGCGGCCTAGCCTGAGGTCGGCCACGGCCTTGGCGGCGGCGGCGACGGCCGATCGGCCTTCCTCGGGGACCATGCCGGCGTGGGCAGAGCGACCCAGGAAGAGGACGTCCAGCTGGAAGGCAGCGGGGGCTCCCAGCACCACCTCTCCGATCGGCCCAGCCTGGTCGTACACGAAGCCGAGGCGGGCTTGGAGACGAGAGGGATCGAAGGCGTAGGCGCCTCGCAGCCCCGCCTCCTCCTTGACCGTGAACACGAGCTCGATGCCTGCGTGCGGGCGGCCCTCCTCGACGATGCGGCGAGCTGCCACGATCATGGCCGCCACCGCCGACTTGTCGTCCCCGCCCAGGATGGTGCCCCCCGCGTTGCGCACCACCCCCTCCTCCACCACCGGTCGCAGAGGGCCCTGGGGAGGCACGGTATCGAGGTGGGCGCACAGGAAGATGGGGACCCCCTCCACCACCGGCTCCAAGCGCGCGTAGAGGTTGCCCGCGGCCGAGCCGACGGCCGGGCCGGCGTCGTCCTCGACCACCTCCAGGCCGAGCTCGCGCAGCTCCCCGATCACCCGGTCGGCCACCGCCCGCTCCTCGCCGGGCGGGCTGGGGAGGGCGCACAGCTCCAGGAAGAGGTCGAGGACGCCCACGAGCCGACGGCCTCAGCCGGGGAGGTCGCCGTGCCGGTAGGGAAGAAAGCGGCGCCGCGGAAAGCGGGCGTACGCTTCTTCCGGCCTCGTCGTCTCCCGCTCCACGCTCGCTCCATGGCGAGCGGCCGCCTCCTCCACCGGGTAGAGGACGCTCCCCTCCGACGTACGGGCCCCTACCATGACGATCACGCAGGGCTCCTTGCCGGCTCCGACGAAGACGTGCCTCGTCCCCGCGGGACAGTGGACGAAGTCCCACCGGCGAAGACGCCGCTCCTGGCCCTCCACGACCAGGATGCACTCGCCCGCCACCACCAGGAAGTCCTCCTGGTCGGACTCGCCGTGGTACATGCAGTTGGGCTGGCCGGGCTCGAGGACGACCAGGCGAAAGCCGAGCTGGGGGAAGTCGGCCTCCCCCTCGAGGTCGCAGCGGCGACCGAGCCCTGGAGTCTCAACCCAGCGCGCCCTGCGCGCCTCGAGGACGTACCACCCCTCCCCTGCGGGGACGAGGCCCTCGCTCGTCTCCCGTAGCGTCGCCTCCGGCACCACGGCGCGCACCCTACCGTGCCGCGGCCGCCATCCGCGAGCGCTCCCGCGATCGAGCAAGGGCGGCGCCCACGAAGTCGCGGAAGAGGGGCGCCGGGCGCATGGGCCGCGACTTGAACTCGGGGTGGAACTGGCTGGCCACGAACCAGGGGTGGTCGGGGAGCTCGACGATCTCGACCAGGCGTCCCTCGTACACCGTGCCCGACACCACGAGGCCGGCCTCGACCAGCCGCGGCCGGAAGTGGTTGTTGACCTCGTAGCGGTGGCGGTGGCGCTCGTAGACGACGGCCTGGCCGTAGATCTCGCGGGCGCGCGTGCCCGGGGCCAGCTCCACCGCCTGGGCGCCCAGCCGCATGGTGCCTCCCAGGTCCTCGACCTCCTTCTGTTCGGGCAGGAGGTCGATGACGGGGTAGGGGGTCTCCGGGTCCATCTCCGTCGAGCTCGCCCCCTCCAGCCCGACCACGTGCCGGGCGAACTCGGACACGGCTACGTGCATCCCTAGGCAGATCCCGAGGTAGGGGATACCGCGCTCGCGGGCGACCCGACAGGCCAGGATCTTCCCTTCCCAGCCGCGCGAGCCGAAGCCGCCGGGCACGAGGACGCCGTCCACCTGCTCGAGCTCGCTCTCGGCCTCGTCCAGGGACATGCCCTCGGCATCCACCCAGCGCACGCGGACGTGGCAGCCGTGGTGGATGCCGGCGTGCTTGAGCGCCTCGTGGACCGAGAGGTAGGCGTCGGGCAGCTTCACGTACTTTCCCACCAGGGCGATCTCCACCGACCCCTGGCGGCCGCGGATGCGGCGCGTGAGCTCCCGCCAGGAGGAGAGGTCGGGGGGGCCGTCGCCTAGGCCGAGCTTCTGGCAGACGAGGGCTCCCAGGCCTTGTTCCTCCAGGGCCTCCGGCACCAAGTAGACGTCGGGCACGTCCTCGTTGGAGACGACCGCCTCCGGCTCCACGTCGGCAAACAGGGCGATCTTGTCCCGGATCTCCCGGGACAGAGGCTCCCGGGAGCGACAGACGACGATGTCGGGGTGGATACCGATTCGCCGCAGCTCGTTCACGGAGTGCTGGGTCGGCTTCGTCTTGAGCTCGCCCGCCGACTCGATGAAGGGAACGAGCGTGACGTGCACGTAGAGGACGTTGCCGGGCCCCACCTCCCGCCGAAGCTGGCGAATCGCCTCCAGGAAGGGGAGCGACTCGATGTCCCCCACCGTGCCGCCGATCTCGCTGATCACGACGTCACAGTCGCCCGCCTCGCCTGCCCGGCGTACCCGCTCCTTGATCTCGTTGGTGATGTGGGGGATGACCTGCACGGTCGAGCCGAGGTACTCCCCCCGCCGCTCCTTGCGGATGACCGTGTACCAGATGGCCCCCGAGGTGTGGTTCGAGCTCGCGCTCAGGTTCTGATCGAGGAACCGCTCGTAGTGGCCGATGTCGAGGTCGGTCTCGGCCCCGTCCTCGGTCACGAACACCTCCCCGTGCTGGAAGGGGCTCATCGTGCCTGGGTCGACGTTGATGTAGGGGTCGAACTTCTGCACCCAGACCTTGAGGCCACGGGCCTTGAGGAGGGCTCCCAAGGAGGCCGCGGTGATGCCCTTGCCGAGGGACGAGACGACGCCTCCGGTGACGAAGACGTAGCGGACCCGGCGCTCGCTCACGTCCTCCCTCTCCGCCGGTCGAAGGCCCCCGGGCTCCCGGTCGACGGCGGGCTCAGCCGGGAAGGCCCGCCCGGGCGCGGCAGGGTCGCCTGCGTGGCCGCCCCTGCCACGCGCTCCCCAGCCCTGAGCCTGCCCACGGACCTCAAGCCTAGCAGGGCTTCCCGCGCCCCCGCGCCCGATCGCCGCCTACGGTCACAGGACAGGGATCGTAGGGAGCGGGGATGACGGAACGCTGCCGGCCTGCCCGACCTCGCGCTCACAGGCTGGCCGCGGTCTGGCAGAGGGCATAGAGGCGGCTCACGGCCTCCTTGGGAAGCGCCCGCGGTCGGCCCAAGAGCTCCGGTCGCCAGGCCCCCTCGACGGCGACGGTGACGAGGGTGCGGTCGGGGGCGACAGGGCTCAGGCGCACCTCCAGGTCGAGTCGCTCGGCCACGAGGTGCCAGCGGATCCGCTCCTTGGCCACCACCTCACGCACCACCACCACGCTCGTCGCGTAGGCGCGCCGAAACAGGGTCGGCTGGCTGGGCCCGACCACCTGCCAGCGGGCCCCAGGGGCCAGGCCCCGCCGGTCGGGTCGGACGGCGCTGATCGTCGGCCACCAGTCGGAGAGGTGGTAGGGCTCGGCCAAGAGCGCCCACACGTCGGCCAGGGGAGCGAGAAGCTCGCGGGAGGCCTCGGACCTCACCGCAGCGCTAGCCGGTCAGGTCGCCGGCACGGTATCGGCGCGATCGGGTATCCCACGCGTGGCGTCCGGAGCAGTATGCTCGAGGCGGGGAGGAGGTCAGCGGTACCTAGGGGGGACATGGCCGGAGAGGCTTAGTCCTTGCAGGTCGAGGTCGCCGCCGTCGTCCTCCTCACCCCTCCTCGGCGCCGGTCACGGCGGCGAGGAACTCCCTGCCGCCGAGCATACGCTCGATCTCCTGTCGGCGCTCCTCCTCCGACAGCTGCTGGATCCGGGTGTGCGTAGGGTCGCCGGGCACCTTCTCGACGCGGAAGTGCCGGTGGGCGCGCCGGGCGATCTGGGGGAGGTGAGTAATGGTGATCACCTGGGCGCGGGCGGCGAGACGCACGAGAGTGTCGGCCACCGCGTGGGCGGTCCTGCCGCCGATGCCGGCGTCGATCTCGTCGAACACCATGGTGGTGCCTCCCCCCACCGCGGCGATGGCGAGGGCGATCCGGGACAGCTCTCCTCCAGAGGCGGTCTCCGCCACCGGGGAGAAGGGAAGGCCGGGGTTGGGCCGGATGAGGAAGACGACCTCGTCGGCGCCGCTCGACGACGCCTCCCGTCGGCGAAGCTCGACCCGAAACTCCCCCTCCCCCAGGCCGATCCCCCGCAGCTCCGCCGCCACCGCGGCCGCGAAGGGGGCGGCGGCGGCCTCCCTGGCCGCCCGCAGCTCGGCGACGAGGGCTGCCACCCGCTCCTCGGCCGCCGTCACGGTCCGGGCCGCGGCCGCCAGCGGGTCGGTCTCAGCCTCCAGAACAGCCAGCTCCCGGCGGGCCTCGGCCGCTCGGGCCAGGAGCTCCTCCGTGGTGGGACAGCGGTAGCGGCGGCAAAGATCGGCGATCCGCGCCAGCTCCCCTTCCACCTCCTCCAGCCGCCCGGGGTCGGCCTCGAGCGAGGCGAGGAAGCTGCGGAGGGCGGTTCCCGCCTCCCGTAGCCGCAGCTCCGCCTCCCGCAGCTCGGCGGCCGCCTGGGCGAGCTCGGGGGCGAGCGCCTCCACGCCGGAGAGCTCCTGCCGGGCGAGGGCGGCGAGCTCGGCTGCTCCTCCGCCGTCCTCTGCCGCCACCGCCTCGGCGGCGGCGGCGGCCGCCTGGGCCAGCTCCGCGCCCCGGCGGAGGCGCTCCCGCTCCCGGCGAAGCTCCTCCTCCCTCGCTGCCTCCAGCCCGTCGGTGTCGGCGACCAGCCGTCGCAGCTCCTCCAGGCGGGCCTCGACCGCGGCCGCGTTCCGGGCCAGCTCGGCGTGGCGGGCGCGAGCCACGAGGAGCTCCCGCCAGGCCCGCCTGAGCTCTCCCCGACGGCGCAGCTGCTCCTCCCCTACGTACGCGTCGAGGAGGTCGAGCTGGTAGGAGGGTCGGGCCAGGCGCCGCTGCTCGTACTGCCCGGACATGGCGATCAGGCGCTCGGCGGCAGCGGCCACGTCCTCGCGGGCGGCAGCCCGCCCCCAGGCGTAGGCCCGGGAGCGCCCGTCGGCGAAGATCCGCCTGGCCAGCACGATCCCCTCCTCCCCCTGTGGACGAAGCTCGAGGAGCGCCTCCAGCTGCTCGTCCTCGAGCAGGTCCTGGGGGAGGTCAAGCTCGGCCTCGACGTAGGCGTCGGCGGCTCCCGGACCCACGTAGCCGGCGTCCCCCTTGGCGCCGAGCAAGAGCCCGATCGCCTGGGCCAGGATCGTCTTTCCCGCTCCCGTCTCGCCGGTGATGGCATTGAGCCCGGGGGAGAGCTCGAGCTCCGCCTCCCGGATCAAGACCAGGTTGGCGATGCGCAGTCGGCGCAGCACGACCGTAGGATGCTACGCGCCGGCGCCGGCAGCGACCAGGCTCCCCTACGACGCGAAGGTGTCGCGGTAGCGACGGAAGAAGGTCACCTCGGGAAGGGTGGCAAGGAGGGAGCGCTCCTCGCCCAGCCGCACCCGAGCCCGCCGCCGGGGGTCGAGCTCGCCCGCCTCCAGGCCGTCCACGATCACCTTCGCCGCCACGCCGTCGGTCCGGTTCCAGACCGTGAGCTCGAGACCCCTGGGAACGACCAACGGACGGGCGTGCAGGGAGTGCGGCGAGACGAAGGTGACCGCCATGGCGTCCAGCCCCCACACGAGCACCGGGCCCCCGCTCGACAGGTTGTAGGCCGTCGAGCCGGGCGGCGTCGCGCAGATGACGCCGTCGCAGGGAAGCGTCCCCAGGTCTTCTCCGCCCACAGCCCAGGCGAGCTCCACCATCCTCCCCACCACCGAGCTCGCGCACACGACGTCGTTGATCGCTACCGCCCGCACGCCGTCCACGTCCGCCTCCAGGGTGGGCAGCTCGATGACGCGGACGTCGCCGGCCAGCGCCCGCCCCAGCCCTTCCTCCAGGCCCTCCGGCCCCATGGAGGAGAGGAAGCCGACCCGCCCGAAGTTGACCCCGATCACCGGCACCTCGGTGCCCAGGAACCGGTGGAGGGCACGGAGCATGGTGCCGTCGCCCCCCAAGACCACGGCCAGGTCGAGGTCGGCTCGGTCGGGGTCGACGATCTCCACCCCCGCCTCCGCGGCCACGCGCTCCACCCTCCTCCGGGCCTCCCGCATGGGCTCCGAGTCCCCGTGCGCGAGCACGGCAATCCGCCGGGGCGGCCTAGGAGACGGCGGCCTCGACCCAGTCGTCGAGCTCATCGGGCAGCGAGGGGTGGGGATCGTGCACGAGGTAGAGGAAGAACTCTCGGTTTCCCTTGGGGCCGGGGAGCCCCGAGTCTACGACGCCGGCAGGCCGCCCGCCCCAGCCGAGGGCAGCCCCCGCCAGCTCTCGGAGGACGCGCCGGCGCACGGCGGGGTCGCGCACGACGCCGCGCTTGGCCTCGCCCCGGCCTGCCTCGAACTGGGGCTTGACCAGGGCGAGGGCCCGCCAGCCGGGCGCCGCCAAGGCCAGGGCAGGGGGAAGGGCGAGGCGCAGGGAGATGAAGGACACGTCGCAGGTGATGAAGTCGGGGGCGTAGGGAAGCTCCCGCAGGTGGCGGACGTTCACGCGCTCCATGACGACCACCCGCGGGTCCTCTCGGATCCTCGGGTGGAGCTGCCCGTAGCCCACGTCCAGGGCGATGACCCGGGCGGCCCCGTGCTGGAGCAGGCAGTCGACGAAGCCGCCGGTGGAGGAGCCGATGTCGAGACAGAGCGCCCCTGCCACCGAGATCCCGAGAGCGCGCAGGGCGTGGTCGAGCTTGTCGCCGCCACGAGACACGTAGCGGGGCGGGGCGGTGACGACCAGCTCGGCGTCCTCGTCCACCTGCTCCCCGGGCTTGGCGTGCCCCGGCACCCGGCCGGCCAGGACGAGGGCTTGGGCCTTCTCCCGGCTCTCCGCCAGCCCCCGCTCCACGAGCAGCCTATCCAGCCGCTTCCTCATCGAGCTATGACGTCCGGGCGGCCAGCCCGGCCACGATCTCCGACAGCACGGAGGTGTCGGCCGCGATGTCGGCCAGCCGCGTCTGGGCCCGCTGGGCTGCCTCCTCGGCCAGGCGGCGGGCTCCCTCCACCCCCAGGACGAGGACGTACCCGTCCCCGTCGAGGATGTCGTCCACGACCTGGAAGAGCATTCCCAGCTCGTCCCCGAACGCCCGCCAGGGGCCCTGGTCTTCCTCGGCCACCCCCGCCGCCCACAGGGCGCAGCCCACGGAGGCGGAGAAGAGGCACCCCGTCTTCAAGCAGTGGAGGCGGGCAAGGTCGCTCTCTGCGCCGTGGATGTCCAGGTGCTGGCCCCCGATCATGCCCAGGGTCGCGTGGGCGAGCTCGCGGGCGACCTCCGGGCGGGGGTAGGAGAGGGCGAGGCGGAAGGCCTCGGCCAGGAGAGCGTCGCCGGCGAGGATGGCATCCGCCTCCCCGAACCGAGCCCACACGCTCGGTCGGCCCCGGCGCAGCTCGTCGTTGTCGAGGGCAGGCAGGTCGTCGTGAACGAGGGAGAAGGTGTGGACGAGCTCGAGGGCGCAGGCAGCGGGGAGCACCTCCTCCGGCGAGGCGCCGGCAGCCTCCCCCACGGCCAGCGAGATGACCGGTCGCACCCGCTTGCCGCCCCCCTCCAGGGCGTAGCGGAGGGCCTCCTCCAGCCGACCCAGCTCAGGGGCGAAGGGAAGCGACCCCAGGAAGTCCTCGACGAGGGCACGAAGCTCAGCCGGCCGGAGCACTGTCCCCCCCTCCTTCCCGGGCCCGCTCGATCTCGGCTTGGGCCTCCCTGGCGAGGGCCGCGATCTCCTCCAGCAGCTCGACCGCGGCCTCGGCGTCCTGGGCGCCCTCCAGCTCCGCCCTGACCTCCTCCAGGCGGGCCAAGAGCTCCTCCGCCCGGGCCAGGGGATCGGCGCTCACGCTGCCTGCTCCCGGGCGACCCGACTCAGGATCCCGTTCACGAGCCGCCCTGCCTCCTGGGAGGCGTAGCGCTTGGCCAGGGTCACCGCCTCGTTGATCGCCACCTCGACGGGAACGCTACCCGTCTCCAGCTCGTGGATGCCGATGCGGAGGATGTTGCGCTCCAACACCCCCAAGCGGTCCGCCGGCCACCCCTCCGAGGCGGCGTCGATGCGGCGGTCGAGCTCGGTAGCCCTGGCCGCGACCGCCTCCGCCAGCTCACGGGCGAAGGGGTCGATCTCCCCTTCGTAGAGGCTCGCCAGGGGCTCCCCGGTGAGATCCCACTGGTAGAGGAGAAAGAGGGCCGTACGGCGAGCGGCGCGGCGCCCGGCCACGGTCACAGCACCTCGGCCACGGTCACGTCCACGGCCTCCACGGGGGCCTCCAGAGCCTGCTCCAGGGCCGTCGCCACCCGCCGCTGCACCTGGCGGGCGACGTCGGGGAGCACCCTGCCCCGCTGCACCGCGAGTTCGACCTCGACGCGGGCGGCGCCGTCGCGAAGCTCCACCCGCAGCCCCCGGCGGGGCCGGCGCACGCGGGCCCCCTCCACCTGCTCGGCCACCTCCACGATCAGGCGTCTGAGCGCCCCCGACGACACGGAGATGCGGCCCCGCTCGCTGCGCTCGACCTCCATCAGGGCCATCCCAGAGAGACGAGGAGCTCCTGGTGGTCGGCCAGGAAGCTGGTGGAGTAGCGGCCGGCCACGAACGCCTCCGTCTGGAGGATCTCGAGGGCGAGCTCCCGGGTGGTGGGGACGCCCACCACCTCGAGCTCCCCCAGCGCCCGCCGCGCCCGGGCGACGGCTCCCCCTCGGTCCACGTCCCAGACCACGATCTTGGCCAAGAGGGAGTCGTAGAAGGGGGGTACCACCGCCCCGTCCTCGAGCCAGGTGTCCACCCGGACGAAGGGGCCGAGCGGCGGCCGGAACCGCTCCACCTTCCCCGGCGCGGGTACGAAGCCCCGGGCGGGGTCCTCGGCGTTCACGCGCACCTCGATGGCGTGGCCGTGGCGTGCCGCTCTCCCCGTGGCGGGCAAAGCCTCGCCGGCGGCGATCCGGATCTGCTCCCGGACGATGTCGATCCCCGTGACGAGCTCGCTCACCGGGTGCTCCACCTGCAGCCGGGCGTTGAGCTCGATGAAGTAGAAGTCGCCCTCGGGCCCTACCACGAACTCCAGGGTGCCCGCGTTGCGGTAGCCGATGGCGCGGGCCGCCTGGGCCGCTACCTCCTCCAGCGCCTGCCGGCGCTCCTCCGTCAAAGCCGGAGAGGGCGACTCCTCGACCAGCTTCTGGTGCCGGCGCTGGATGGAGCACTCCCGCTCGCCCAGGGTGAGGACGCCTCCCCGGCCGTCGGCCACGATCTGCACCTCCACGTGCCGGGCCGGCACGATCGCCTTCTCCAGGTAGAGGCCGCCGTCTCCGAAGGCGGCCAGGGCCTCGGAGGCGGCGGTGGCGAAGACCGCCTCCAGCTCGTCGGCGTCGTGGACGAGGCGCATGCCCTTCCCTCCGCCCCCGGCCGCCGCCTTGAGTAGGACGGGGAAGCCCAGCTCCTCGGCCGCGACCCGCGCCTCCTCCAGGGTCGTGGCCCCGGGAGTGCCGGGGACGACGGGCACCCCGGCCCGCTCCATCTCCTGCTTGGCCCGAGCCTTGTCGCCCATCCGCTCCATGACTTCGGCGTCGGGGCCGATGAAGACGAGGTCGTTCTCGGCGCAGGCGCGGACGAAGGCCGGGTTCTCGGCCAGGAAGCCGTAGCCGGGGTGCACCGCCTGGCAGCCGGTGGTGGTGGCTGCGGCCACGAGAGCAGGGATGCTGAGGTAGCTCTCGGCGGCTGGGGGCGGGCCGATGCAGACCGCCCGATCGGCTAGGCGGACGTGCAGGGCGCCCCGGTCGGCGGTGGAGTAGACGGCCACCGCCTCCACGCCCAGCTCGTGCAGGGCCCGGATCACGCGCACGGCGATCTCCCCCCGGTTGGCCACCAGGACGCGGCTGAACACGGCCTCACACAAGCGGCGGCCGGCCGTCGACCAGCTCCAGCTCGAACAAGAGCTGGCCGTACTCGACCGGCTGCGCGTTCTCGGCGTGAATGCGGCGCACGATGCCCTCCACCTCGGCCTTGACCTCGTTCATGAGCTTCATCGCCTCCAGGATGCAGAGGGTCTGCCCGGGCACGACCACGTCCCCCTCCTCGACGAACGGCGGAGCGCCGGGCTCGGGGGACCGGTAGAAGGTGCCCACCATGGGTGCCTCCACCCGCACGAGCCGGGAGTCGGGGGAGGGGGGCTGGGCGGGGGCGAGCTCGGCCGCCTCCTCGAGGGAAGGGCGAGCAGCCGGCTCGGCCGGGGGAAGGGGGCGCTCCTCGCTCCTCCGCACGGTGACCTTGACCCCGGCCTCCTCGATCGTCACCTCCTGGACCCCCGACTCCTCCACGATGCGCACGATCTCCCGGATCCGCTCGCCGGCCGCGGGCGCGGCGGGCGCAGGCTCCGGCTCCAGTCGAGCCCGGGAGCGAATGGCGCGAAGGAGGGGCTCTGCCTCCTCCCCGAACAGGGCAAGGAGGCACAGGTCCTCCTCGCTCGAGGCCAGCCCTTGTGCCCGTCGGCGGGCCTCCTCGAGGTCGAGGCCCAGCTCCTCCTCGGGAGCCAGGTCGCCGGCCACGAGCTCGATGGCTCGGCGAACGGCAGGGTCGATCGTCCCCGGAACACGGCCCAGCCGACCGGCCACGAGCGCCCGCACCTCGTCCACGACCGTCTGGTAGCGCGTCTGGGAGAGCACGTGGACGAGGGCCTGCGAGCCCAGGATCTGCCCCACGGGCGAGGCCAGGGGGGGCGAGCCCAGCTCGCGGCGGACCCGCTCCAGCTCGTCCAGCACCTCGTCCAGCCGATCGGGGGCCCCGTTGGCGCGAAGCTGGGCGTCGAGGGCGGCGACGAGCCCGGCGGGGAGCCGCCGCTCGGCGGCGCGAGCCGCGACCCGGGGATCGAGGGGAAAGACGCCGGGATCGCCCAGGTGCTCCGCCACCAAGGTGGAGGCCTCCCACAGGGGGTCTGTCTCCACGCCCGTATCCAGGCCGAGACCGGCCAGGGCAGAAGCCGCCGACTCCCCCGGCACCCGGTGGAGCGCCAGGGCCAGGGGGTAGATGGCGCAGGCGATGAGATCGGCTCCGGCCCGAGCCGCCTCGACGGCGGTGGCCAGGGCAGCCCCGCCTGCGCCCTGGCAGTAGACACCTACGGGAAGCCCGCTGGCGTCGGCCACCGCGGCCACGAGATCGCCGGCGCGGCCGGGATCGAGGGCTCCCGAGGGATCGAGCACGAGCACGCGGGCGGCGCCGAGCTCAGGGACGCGGCGGGCCCTGTCCACCAGGTCGTCCTCGCTCCCCCCGGGGCCGGGGCTGTAGACGAGGCCGCAGTCGAGCTCAGCCCCGGCGGCGGCGATCGCTGCCGCCGCCTCGGCCAGGCTGTCGACGTCGTTCAGGGGGTCGTGGAGCCGGAAGACGTCGATCCCGCTCTCGGCCGCGCAGGCTACGAACCGACGCACGAGATCGCCTCCGGCCGGGCGGGCCCCCACCAGGAAGCGCCCGCGCAGGGCCAGGGCGACGGGCGAGCTGGTCTGCGCCCGCAGGGCCCGGATCCGCTCCCAGGGGCTCTCGACACCCCGCTTGACGGCGGCCTGGAAGCAGCCTCCGCCGGAGATCTCGAGGTAGGCGAAGCCGGCCCTGTCCAAGGCCCGAGCCAGGCGGAGCTGCTCGGATACGGAAAGGCGTCCGGCCAGCGGCTCCTGGCCGAGCAGGCGCAGGGTGGTATCCGCCAAGCGGGGCATACCGTGAGCCTATCGTCCCCGACGGGCCGGCTCCTCAGCCCAAGGAGGAACGAGGACCCGGGCGAGGTCGGGGATCCCCAGGCCGGGGCTCAGCGGGGCTGGGGCACGATGCGCAGGTACGGCTTGGGCGCCTCCCAGCTTCCGAACATCTCCCTCGCCTCCTCGTCGGACACGGAGCCGGCGATGATGACGTCCTCGCCCTGCTTCCAGTTCACGGGGGTCGAGACCTTGTGCCTCGCCGTCAGCTGCAGGGAGTCGATCACCCGCAGCACCTCGTCGAAGTTGCGGCCGGTGGTCATCGGGTAGACGAGGATGAGCTTGACCTTCTTGTCGGGGCCGATCACGAACACGTTGCGCACGGTCTGGTTGTCGACCGGAGTGCGCTCGCTGGCCTCCCCTGAGGCGGTAGCCGGGAGCATCCCGTAGAGCTTGGACACGGCCAGCTCGGGGTCGCCGATGATGGGGTAGTTGGGGGCCTGCCCCTGGGTCTCCTCGATGTCGCGGGCCCAGGCCTCGTGGTCGCCGGTCGAGTCGACCGAGAGCCCGATGATCTTCACCCCTCGCCGGTCGAACTCGGGCTTGATCTTGGCCATGTAGCCGAGCTCGGTGGTGCACACGGGAGTGAAGTCCTTGGGGTGGGAGAAGAGCACCGCCCACGAGTCGCCGATCCAGTCGTGGAAGCGGATGCGACCCTCGGTGGTGTCGGCCTCGAAGTCGGGGGCGGTGTCGCCGATCTGAAGAGCCATCGCTCGCTCCTTTCCTGGGACGGAAAGCCCGATGGTAGCGCCCCCGACCGGAACCCGCTACCTAGGCCCGGGAGATGTAGCGGCGTTCGCGAGGATCGACCTTGATGCGGTCGCCGACGTTGACGAACAGCGGCACCTGCACCACCGCCCCGGTCTCCAGCTTGGCCGGCTTGGTCACGTTGGTGACCGTGTCCCCCCGCACCCCGGGCTCGGTCTCCACCACCGTGAGCTCGACCGCGGCCGGAAGCTGGATGGCGGAGGGCTTGCCGTCGACGGTGAGGAGCTGGACGGTGGCGCTCGGCTGCATGAACTCCAGCTCCTCGGCCACGTCGGCGCGCGGCAAGGTGATCTGCTCGTACGTCTCCTCGTCCATGAGCACGACCTCGTCGCCGGCGTCGTAGAGGTACTGGACGTTCTTGACCTCGGTGTGGACGCGGGGGAACTTCTCCCCCGCCCGGAAGGTGCGGTCCACGACGGCCCCGCTGTCCAGGCTCTTCAACTTCGTGCGCACGAAGGCCCCGCCCTTGCCCGGCTTGACGTGCTGGAACTCGAGGATGCGCCACACCTCCCCGTCCACCTCGATGTGCATCCCGTTCTTGAACTGGTTGGTGCTGACCGTCTCCGCCACCGGTGCGAGTCTAGTGCACCTCGATGAGCTCGCGGGGAAGGGGCGTCAGCACCTGGGGGCCGCTCTCGGTCACGAGCACCAGGTCCTCCACCCTGACGCCGCCTCGATCGGCCAGGTACACCGCCGGCTCCAGGGCCACCACCGTGCCGGGGGCGACGGCTTCCCGCTCGTCGGCAGGGAGGATGGGAGGCTCCCTTGGCTCCAGGCCCACCCCATGGCAGAGGGAGCGGCCCAGGCGGTCACCCAGTCCCCGCTCCTCCGCCACCGAGCGGGCGGCCCGGTCGACGGCCCCTAGCTCCACCCCCGGCACCAGGGCGGCCAGGGCCTCCTCCAGGGCCTGCACCGCTACCGCGTGCGCCTCCTCCAGGTGGCGGTCGACCGGGCCGGCGGCGAAGGTACGAGCGCAGTCCGAGCAGTAGCCGCCGATCCGGCAGCCCGCGTCGACCACCACCGCCTCCCCCGGCTCCAGCCGCCGGTCGCCGGGAGGCGCAGAGGACGACGAGGCGGTCTCGCCCACCGCCACGGTCACCGGGAAGGCGGCCTCCTCGGCCCCCAGCTCGTGGAAGATCTCCAGCATCCGCCAGGCGATCTCCCGCTCCGACCGCCCGACCAGGGGCTCCTCGGCCAGGCGGCTGAAGGCCTCGCTAGTGAGAGCCGCAGCGCGGCGCACGGCAGCGAGCTCGGCCTCGTCCTTCACCGCCCGCAGGCCCTCCACCAGGCCTCGTCGGGGCACGAGCTCGAGCCCCGCTTCCTGCAGCCGCCGGAAGCGCTCGTAGGTCAGGTGCTCGGCCTCGAAGCCGACCCGCCCGGAAAGGGTCCTCGCCAGGGCGCCGTCGAGGTCGTAGTCCGTCTCCACCAGCTCCACCCGACGCAGGCGACGAGCCCGCTCGGCGTCGCGGCCGGCGGCAAAGAGGAGGGCCCTCTCCGCCTCGACCAGGAGGGCGGCGTTGCGGGTGGAAAGACCGCTCAAGTAGCGGATGTTGACGGGGTTGGTGACGACAAGGGGCTCTGCCAAGAGGGCCTGGAGACGCTCGATCCTGCCTGTCATCGCTCCAGTCGAGCCAAGTACTCGAGGGCCTGGCGGTAGCCTTCTGCGCCCTTGCCTACGATGCGCAGCGCCACCAGGTCGGCGATGAGGGACACCCTCCGCCACTCCTCCCGCTCGTCCACGTTGGACAGGTGCACCTCTACCACCGGCACCGACAGAATCTCCACGGCGTCGCGGATGGCGTAGCTGTAGTGCGTCCAGGCGCCGGGGTTGACGACGACGCCGTCGGCCATGTCCACCGCCTCGTGCAGCCACTCCACGTACTCTCCCTCGTGGTTCGTCTGCCGGCAGCGGACGCGCAGGCCGAGGTCGTTCCCCCAGGCGTAGACCCGGGACTCGAGCTCGCGCAGGGTCAGCCGGCCGTAGAGGGCGGGGTCGCGGCGGCCGAGCATGTCCAGATTGACCCCGTTCAACACCTCCACCCGCATGGGCCGACTCTACTCGCTGCCTATGAGCGCCTCCAAGGCGCGGCGAACCTCCTCCTCGGGGACCTCGACCCCGTACCGGGGCTTGCCGGGAGCCTCGAGCAGGACGAGCCGCGGCCTTCCTCCTCGTCCCTTCTTGTCGCGGAGGAGCGCCGCCCAGGCCCGCTCTCGATCGACGGCCACGGGACGGGGCCGTAGGGTCTCCTCCACCAGGCGGGCCTCCTCCTCGAGCCCAGAGAGCCGCAGCGCCGCGAGCAGGCCTAGGGCCACCGCCTGGCCATGAGGCAGGGCGTAGCCGGAGGCGGCCTCCAGGGCGTGGGCGAAGGTATGCCCCAGGTTGAGGATGGCCCGCTCCCCCGTCTCCCGGGGGTCGCGGAGCGAGACCGCAGCCTTGAAGGCGGCGCAGCGGCGCACGAGCTCCCTTGGGGGAAGCTCCCACAGCCGCTCCCCGGCGAGGAGCCCTGTCTTCACCACCTCGGCCAGGCCCCCTCGGTACTCCCGGCTGGGGAGCGTAGCGAGCAGGGCAGGATCGATGATCGTCCGCGCCGGCCAGTGGAAGGAGCCGACCAGGTTCTTCCCTTGGGGGAGGTCGATCCCCGTCTTGCCGCCGATGGCCGCGTCCACCTGGCCGACCAGGGTCGTGGGTACGGCTACCCAGGCGATGCCGCGTAGGTACACGCTGGCGGCGAACCCGGCCACGTCGGTGACGCACCCTCCCCCCAAGGCGACGATGGTCCCCCCGCGGTCGAGGCCGAGCTCGTGCCACAGCCGCTCGCAGGTGGAGAGCGCCTTGGCCGCCTCCCCCGCGGGCAGCAGGTGGGTAGAGGCTAGACGCGCTCCCAGCGCCCGCTCCGCCCGCTCCCCGTACAGGGAGGCGACCGTCTCGTCCGTGACCAGGGCGACCGGCCCTTCCCCGGGGACGAGCCCCCCCAGGCGGTCGAGCCCTCCCTCCTCCACGACGATCCCTGCCGCCGCCAGCACGATCCCGTCCACGTCGCCTGCCACCGCGTCCGCCACCCGGCGGTAGAGGAGCTGGCGCTGGGCATAGAGGCGGCGAAACTGCTGCTCGTCTTTGGCCAGGGGGCGGTCGCTTCCCCGCACCCGCCGCCAGGCCTCCTCCACCTCCACCGGGACGAGGACGACCAGGGCTTTCCGGCGGAGGAGGTCGCGAGCCCTGGGCACGGTGACCGCTCCCCCGCCCAGGGCCACCACCATGGGGTCGGCCGAGGCCAGGAGCTGCTCCAAGCGCGTCGCCTCCAGCTCCCGGAAGGCAGCCTCTCCGCGGCGGGCGAAGATGTCGGCGATGGGCCCCTCCTCGGCCTCGATCTCCCGGTCGAGGTCGCGGAAGGGGCGCCCCAGCCGCCTGGCCACCTCCTCGCCCAGGGTGGTCTTGCCCGCCCCCATAAAGCCGATCAAGGCCAGGTGGCGGTCGAGGGCGTGCACGGCGCGCTCTCCGATCAGCGGGGAGACCAGCCGATCCGCTCGACGTAGGCGCGGTGGGCGGCCACGAAGTCGGACAGGGCATCGCCGCCGAACTTCTCCCTGGCCGCCCTGGCAAGCTCGAAGGCCACCACCGCCTCCGCTACCACCGCCAACGCCTCCACCGCAGCCGTGTCGCTGCGCTCGACCAAGGCCAGAGAGGGCTCCTGCGTGACCAGGTCGACCGTGCGCAGGGGTCGCATGAGCGTGGGCAGAGGCTTCATCGCCGCCCGCACCACGATCTCCTCGCCGTTCGACACCCCGGCCTCGATGCCGCCGGCTCGGTTCGTCTGCCGGCGAAGCCTTCCCTCCTCGTCGCGCACGATCTCGTCGTGGGCCTCCGAGCCGCGCCGGGAAGCGAGCGCGAATCCCTCCCCGATCTCCACCCCCTTGACGGCCTGGAGACCCATGAGGGCGGCCGCCAGCCGGGCGTCCAGCCGCTCCTCGCGGGTGGCGTAGGAGCCGAGGCCGGGGGGAACGCCTCGGGCGCGGACGGCCACGATGCCGCCCAGGGTGTCTTTGTCCTTTCGGGCGGCGTCGATCGCCTGGCGGCGCTCCTCCTCCTCCCTGCGACCCCCCACCTCGACCACCGACCCCACGACCTCGATCCCGATCGTCCGCAGCAGAGCCTTGGCCACCGCCCCCGCCGCCGTCAGTACGGCGGTGTGCCGAGCGCTGGCCCGCTCCAGGGCGTCGCGCACGTCCTCCAAGCCGTACTTCTGGACCCCCGCCAAGTCGGCGTGACCCGGTCGGGGGACGGTGACCGGCTTCACCCCCTTCCCCGTGGGCTCCCCCTGGGGAGGCCAGGGGCTCATGCCCCAGGCCCAGTTTCGGTGGTCGCGGTTGCGCACGACCAGGGCGAGGGGAGTCCCCAGCGTTCGCCCGTGCCGGAGGCCGGCGAGCACCTCCACCTCGTCCCGCTCCAGCCGCTGGCGCGGGCTTCTGCCGTAGCCCTGCTGCCGCCGCCACAGGTCGTGGTCGATCTCCCGCTTGTCCAGGACGAGGCCGGCGGGGAGGCCGGTGACGATGGCGACCAGGGCGGGCCCGTGCGACTCGCCGGCGGTGACGAGACTGAGGCTCACACCGGTAAGCCTACGGCCGCACCGCCCCCCGCATGACCTCGATCGGCGCCGGAAGCCCGGTCCAGCGCTGGAAGGAGAGCGCCCCCTGGCGCACGAGCACCTCCAGGCCGTCGACGACCGGGGCGCAGCCGGTCGCCCGGGCGCGCGCGACCAGGGCGGTGGGGAGGCCGTCCGCCCGGTAGGCAAGGTCGACCACCGCCGTCTCGGGACTGGGCTCGACTAAAGGCTCGTCGCGCACGGGCGTACAGTTCACCACCACCTCCACGGCCGGGGCCTGCGGCGGCCAGCCCTCCGCCACCGAGATACGGGCCTCCGGGCTTCCCGCCAGAAGGCGCGACTTGAGGGCGTGGGCGCGGTCGGATCTCCGGGCCGCCAGCACGAGCTCGCCCGCTCCCGCGTCGAGGAGGGCCTGGGCCACCGCCTGGGCCGCCCCTCCTGCTCCCAGGACGAGCGCGCGCCGGCCCGAGACCTCCACCGCCCCGGTCACGGCTTCCCCGTCCGTGCTCGAGCCGAGCACGCGCCCGTCGCGCACGACCAGCGTGTTCACCGATCCCGCCCGCTCCGCCACCGGGTCGAGCTCGTCGCAGAAGGCGAGGACGCGGGTCTTGTAGGGGATGGTGACGTTGGCCCCCGCGAAGCCCAGGGCGACGAGGCCGGCCACCGCCGCCTCCAGCCTCCCCTCCTCCACGGGCAGGGGCACGTACGCCCAGTCGAGGCCGCGGGCGGCGAAGGCGGCGTTCTGCATCCGGGGAGACAGGGAGCCGGCGATGGGACTCCCGATCAGCCCGACGAGCGTGGTCTTCCCTGTGAGCACAGTAGGCCCTCTCTTGTGTAGGAGAGAAAGGCGGCGGCGCTGGCGGTGAAGAAGTGGCTTCGGCAGTCGGGCTTGCGCACGAAGTAGAGGTAGGGCACCCGCGCGGGACGGGCCGCGGCCAGCATGGAGGCCAGGCCCGGGTTGGCGATCGGGGTAGGAGGAAGGCCGAGCCGGCGACGGGTGTTGTAGGGGGAGTCGGAGGCGAGCTGGGCCTTGGTGATCGCCTCCGTGGGGGGAATGCGCAGGCCGTAGCGGAGGGAGGCATCGATGCCGAGGGGCATCCGCGCCCGCAGGCGGTTGTAGATGACAGCGGCCACCAGCCGCCGCTCCCGGGGAACGACCACCTCCCGCTCGATGAGGGAGGCGATGATAAGGACGTCGTAGGGAGTGAGGTTCTTGGAGCGGGCGTAGCTGAGGTCGACCTTGGCCCAGGCCCGCCGGAAGGCATCCAGCTGGCGCCGGACGAAGCGGTCGGCGGTCTCGTCGGCGAAGAAGGCATAGGTGGCGGGAAAGAGGAAGCCCTCGCTGCCCCGCGCCTCGGGAAAGCCGGCCGGCGGCCGCAGGCGCTCGGTGGCCCTCAAGTAGCCTTGGCGCGTGAGGCGAGGGCGCACGCCCCGCTTGGCCAAGGCGATCTTGCCCACCGCCTCCACCCGCTCCGCCATCTGCTCCCGGGTGAAGCCCTCGGGAAAGACGATGCGGAGGACGACCGGCTCCGCCGGTGGGGCCTGAGGGCGACTGGAGGCGCTGCAGGCGGAGGCAAGGAAGGGAAGGAGTGCCGCCACGACCGCCGCCTCCCCCCTCATCGCCGTGCCCGCTCCAGGTAGTCGGACAGAAGGTGGGCTGCGGCCCGAGCATCGTCCCCCTGGGCGAGCACCGAGGTGAAGCGCTCGTCGTAGAGCTCCACCGGCACGGGTAGGATCGCCCGCAGCGCCTCCACGAACCGCTCCGTCTCGTGGGCCTGCGCTCCCCGCTCCCCCCGAAGCGTGAGGGGAAGCCCTACGACCACGCGCTCCACCCGCTCTTCCTCCACGATCGCCCGCAGCCGGCGCAGGCCCTCCTCGGTGGCAGCCCGCTCTACCACCTCCAGGGGCCGAGCGATGGTGCCGGTGGGGTCGGACACGGCCACCCCGGTGCGCGCCCGCCCATAGTCGAGGGCGAGGACCTTCACCGAAGGGCGGCCACGATGAGCCGCTCGGCCTCGGCCAGGGCTTGGGGGAGGCGAGAGGCGTCCCTGCCTCCCGCCCGGGCCATGGTCGGCCTTCCTCCCCCGCCCCCGCCCACGAGAGCGGCCGCCTTCCTCACCACCTCGGCGGCACTGATCCGCTCCGCCACCTGGGGGTCGAAGTTGGCCACCAGGTGCACCTTGCCGTCGTCGCGGGAGCCGAGCACGACCGCGGCCGGCCGGTAGCGCTGCTTGTAGCGGTCGGAGCGGTCGAGGAGCTGGTCGGCGTCTACCCCCTCCAGCGACTGGGCGATCACGTGCACCCCGTTCACCGTCTTTACCTCCGGCTCGGGGAGGGCAGGCTCGATGGGCGGCGCCTGCTTGCGGCGGGCCTCCTTGCGCAGCCGCTCGAGCTCCTCCCGCAGCTCGTCCAGCTCCCGGGAGCGGCTCTCCAGGTAGGCCCAGGCCTCGCCCGAGGTGACGGCCTCGATCCGGCGCACGCCGGCTCCCACCGAGCTCTCGCTGACGATGACGAAGGGGCCTACCTCGGCCGTGGAGCGCACGTGGGTCCCTCCGCACGCCTCCAGCGAGAAGCCGGGCACCTCAACCAGCCGCACGTCCTGCCCGTACTTCTCCCCGAAGAGCATCACCGCCCCCATCCGCCGAGCCTCCTCGATCGGCACCACGTAGGCCAGGACGGGAAGGCCGGCGAACACCTTCTCGTTCACGATCTCCTCCACCCGCCTGCGCTCGTCGGCCGCCAGGGGCTGGGCGTGGGTGAAGTCGAACCGCAGCTTGTCCGGGCGCACCGCCGAGCCCGCCTGGCGCACGTGGTCGCCCAGCACCTCCCGGAGAGCCCGGTGGAGAAGGTGGGTGGCGGTGTGGTTGGCCATGGTAGGGAAGCGCACCGACCAGGGCACGACCGCCCGCACCCGGTCGCCGACGGCGAAGCCCTCCCCTTGGAACAAGAGCACCTGGTCGTCCTCGAACCGGTAGGCCTCCTTGAGCTCGGCCCGCACCCCCGTCTGCTCGTGCTCGACGAAGCCGGCGTCGGTCACCTGGCCGCCTCCCTCGGGGTAGAAGGGAGACTCCCTGAGCTTGCACAGGAAGAGCCCCTCCCCCACCTCCTCCCAGGCGCCGATCTGGGTCAGGACCTCGGTCTTCTCGTAGCCTACGAACTCGCTCTTGAAGCCGGCGGCGCGGGCCAGCTCGGCCGCCCGCTGCACGTCCCCCTTCTCGCCCCCCGCCCTCGACACCCTCCGGTGCTCCTCCATGAGCCGGGAGTACTCGTCCACGTCCACGGCCTGGCCCCGCTCGGAGGCCAGCTCCACCGTGAGCTCGATGGGAAAGCCGAAGGTGGTCGCCAAGAGGAAGGCGTCCTTGCCGCTCACGGCCTCCTTGCCCGCCAGCTCCTCGAACACCCGCAGGCCCCGAGACAGGGTCTCGTTGAAGCGGGCCTCCTCGGTCTTGACGATGCGCTCGATCTCGGCCGCCTGCTGGCGCAGCTCGGGGTAGACGTCGCCCATCTGCTCGACCACGACCGCCGGCAGCCGCCACAGATCGGCGAGACCAATACGCTGGGCCTGCTGGACAGCGCGGCGGATGATGCGGCGCAGGACGTAGCCGCGGCCCAGGTTGGAGGGCTTCACCCCGTCGGCGATGAGGAAGGTCATGGCTCGACCGTGGTCGGCCAGAACTCGGTGGGCCTTGGTCGCCCGCTCCGACTCCCCGTAGCGAACCCCCGACTCGCTCGCCACCCAGTCCATGATCGCCTGGTAGCCGTCGGTCTCGAACACGGAGTCGACGCCTTGCAGGAGCATGGCCCCGCGCTCGAGACCGAGCCCGGTGTCGATGGAGCGGCGAGGGAGGGGAGCGAGGCTGCCGTCCTCCCCCAGGTCGAACTCCATGAACACGAGGTTCCAGAACTCGAGGAAGCGGGGGCAGTCGCAGCCGGGAGCACACTCAGGCCGCCCGCAGCCGAGCTCCCGCCCTCGGTCGTAGTAGAGCTCCGAGCAGGGACCGCAGGGCCCGGTCGGCCCCGCCTGCCAGAAGTTGTCCTTGCGGGGCAAGGGGACGATGCGATCCCTGGGGAGGTAGCGCTCCCAGCCCGCGATCGCCACCTCGTCCTGGCCCAGGCCGAGCTCGGGGTCGCCGGCGAACACGCTCACCCACACCCGTTCCCAGTCGAAGCCCATGTGCTCGGTCACGAACTCGTAGGCGAGGTCCTGCGCTCCCTCCTTGAAGTAGTCACCCAGGGAGAAGTTGCCCAGCATCTCGAAGAAGGTGAGGTGGCGCTCGGTGGAGCCGACGTCGTCGATGTCGGTGGTGCGGAAGCACTTCTGGACGGTGGTGATCCTGGGCGCCGGGGGCTCCTCGAGGCCGAGGAAGTAGGGCTTGAGCGGCTGCATGCCGGCGGTGGTGAAGAGGACGGAGGGGTCGTAGGTGGCAGGGACGAGCGAGCCCGAGGGCAGCCGCAGGTGCCCGCGCGCCTCGAAGAAGGCAAGAAAGCCCTGGCGAAGCTCGGCGGTAGTGCGCACGAAGGCCATTCTAGGGGCGGGGAGATCCTCTCCCGCCTCCCCGGCGTCAGGGGCCGGGGGAAGCGGGCGGCTCGCCGCCGAGGTCGGCCAGCTCCTGGGCCAAATCGGCCTCCCGGCGGGCCTTGGCCTCCTTGGCCGCCCGTAGGGCCTCATCCACATCGCGGTGGGCGAGGAAGGAGGAGACCCCGTAGCGCAGGCCGGCTGCGATCCCGGCCACCTTCTGGGCCGGGTAGGCGATCGCCTCCGAGGCCGCCCGCACCGCCCCGTCCACCGCCTTGACGGCCCCCACGGCCACGTCGGTCACTTCGTCCACCTTGTCCAGCTCGCGGTTGACCCGATCGAGCGTGCCTCCGGCCTTGGCGAGCAGCGGTAGGACCTCGTCCTCGGCGTGGCGGACCGTGCGCGAGACCTGGCCCAAGGCCACCCCCAGGCGCACGAGGGAGTAGGCAAGGCCCAAGCCGGCGAGCACGAGGAAGATGGCCAAGGCGACCCAGGCGCCGTCGCTGGCGGTGAACTCGGCGAGGAGCATGGACGCGATCTTATGCCGCGCGGGCGCCGGTGACCACCCCGAAGCCGACGACGGCGTCGTCCTCGTACAGGACCGCCGCCTGGCCGGGGGCGACGGCGTCCACGGGCTCGGCCAGCTCGAGCAGGAAGCTCCTCTGCCTCGCCACCACCCGGGCCGGCACCGCCGGCGACCGGTAGCGGAGCTTCGCCTCCACCGTCTGCTGCTCCCCGATCTCCACGTACAGGCGCCCCCGGACGGACACGCGCCGGCAGGCGAGCGCCTCCCGCCCACCCACCACCACCGCGTTCTCCCTGGGCTGGACGCGAAGGACGTAGAGGGGTCGGCCGCCTGGGAGGCCGAGGCCTCGCCGCTGGCCGGGCGTGAAGCGCCAGGCCCCTCTGTGCTCGCCCAGCACGCGGCCGGCCTCGTCCACGATGGGGCCGGGCTTGGGGGCAAGACCCTGCCGCTCTAGGAAGGCGCGGTAGTCGTCGCCCCCCAGGAAGCAGGCCTCCTGGCTCTCCGGCCGACCGGCCGCCTCGAGGCCCGCCCGCCGGGCCTCCTCCCTCGTCTCCGCCTTCGTCTGCTCGCCCAGGGGGAACCAGAGGCGGGCGAGCAGGCGCGGGTCGAGGCCCGCCAGCATGTAGGACTGGTCCTTGGCCCGGTCGCGGGCCCGGGCCACGAGCAGCCTTCCCCTGTGCTCGACGGTGCGGGCGTAGTGGCCCGTTGCCAGCCGGGCTGCCCCCGCCCGCCTCGCGAAGGCAAGGAGGGTGGCGAGCCGGAAGCTGCCGTTGCAGCGGGTGCAGGGATTGGGGGTGAGACCGCGGGCGTAGCCCCGCACGAACGGCTCCACCACCGCCCGTCGGAACTCCTGCCGCAGGTCGAGGGTGACGTGGGGAAGGCCCAGGCGGTGGCAGGTGCGGCGGGCAGCCCGCACCGCCTCGCTCGAGCAGCAGGCCCGCTCCGCGGCCGGGGCCAGGGGGTCGACCCAGAGGCGGAGGGTGACCCCCACCGCCTCCGGCCCCGCCTTGAGCAGGGCTACCGCGCTGTCCACCCCCCCGCTCATGGCCACCGCCACCCGCCTGGGAGAGGGGGCAGCCCTGAAGGCGGGGCCGATCGCCGCCGCCAGGGCCTCGACCGCCAGCTCCTCCCCGTCCACGGCCGCCGCCTCGAGCAGGGTGAGGCCGCGCAGGTCGCACGCGAGGCCGTCGGCATCGGCGTCCACGATGCGGTCGCCCTCCAGCCGGAGCCGCACGCAGGCCCAGTCGCCGTCGCGGGAGGCATCGCCGTAGAGGTAGGTGGCCATACGCCCAGGCTAGCGCCGCGGCGCCGGCCGCGCCCTGTGGGCGCTCCTTGCCCGCGCTCAGGCCTGAGCCAGGACCCAGCGCACCTCCCCCACTCCCTCCAAGCCCAGGAGCCTGGCCAAAGCCGGCGTCAGGTCGAGCTGGCGGTCGGGGGGTAGGGGCCCGTGGGCGACGACGCGGGTGAGGGCCTGCCTTCCCCGGTAGGCCACGAACAGCTTGACGCCGCAGGGGAGCACGGCGTGGACGACGCCGAGCGTGGCGGGGCGTAGCCTCCAGCCGCAGGCCGTCCGTCGACCGGAGGCAGGCATGGCAGGAGCCACGCCAGCGAGCTCACGGTACCAGCCCTCTCCGGGGAGGGGCGCAGGACGAGGGAGGGCAGGGCGAGCCTGCTCCCCTCCCTGCCCCCGGAAGGCCAGGGCGGTCACGCCCAAGAGGAGGGCCGCCCCCGCCAAGGCGAGCGTCCGCTGGGCGAGCAGGGCCATCAGCGTTCCTCGGGAGGAAGCACGCGGGTCTCTTCCCCGGCCTCGACCTCCTCGCCGGGGAGGGGAGACAGAAGCTCGTCCACATCCCAGTCCTCCGCCGGTAGCGGGGAGGGGGCCTCCCGAGGAGGAGAAGGGGGAGGGAGCGCCCGCCGCTCCTGGCGCCAGGCGAGGAGCTCGATCCCGGTGACGATCAGCCAGCCCGCGGCCATGACCCCGACGATCGAGGCCGGACGGAGCTCAGCCAGGGCCGCCGCCGCCGCGAGCAGCCCCAGGAAGGCGACCTCGACGACGAAGCGGGGAAGGAACCCGCCCATCGGCGGCGATCCTAGCGCGGCCGCCGGGGGAGAACGATCCTGAGGCCGAGCTCGGCCAGCTGCTCCTCCGGGACCTCGGAGGGAGCGCCGCTCATCGGGTCGACCCCGGCCTGGTTCTTGGGAAAGGCGATGGTGTCGCGCAAGTTCGGCTCCCGGGCCAGCACCATCATCATCCGATCGATGCCGAGCGCGATACCCCCGTGTGGCGGCGCCCCCATGCTCAGGGCGTCGAGCAGGAAGCCGAACTTGGAGCGCTGTTCCTCGGGGGAGAGGGAAAGCAGGCGAAACACCCGCTCCTGGAGGTCCGGCTCGTGGATGCGGAAGGAGCCGCCCCCGATCTCGTTGCCGTTGGCGACGAGGTCGTAGGCAAGGGCGGTGGCCCGCCCCGGGTCCTCCTCGAAGGAGCCTTCCCACTCGGGCGAAGGGCGGGTGAAGGGATGGTGGCGGGCCTGCCAGCGGCCCTCCTCCTGCGACCACTCGAACATGGGAAAGTCGGTCACCCACACGAAGGCAAAGGCGTCCTCGTCGATCAAGCCCAACTCCCGGCCCAGCCGCAGGCGGATGCTTCCGAGCACGCGGGCTACCGTCTCCTCCTCGTCGGCCACGAAGAGGAGGGTGGAGCCGGGTCGCGGGCCCAAGGCCTGGAGCTCTTCCTGGGACAGGAGCTTGGCGATGGGAGAGCGAAGCTCCCCCGACTCGTCCGCCACCAAGTAGGCGAGCCCGCGGGCGCCCTCCTCCCTAGCCTGCTCCTCCAGCCGGGCAAGCTCGGCCCGGGAGAGCACCCTGGGGCAGCGCAGGAAGCGCACGCACTGCGCCTGGGCGAAGACCCGAAACCCGGAGCCTCGGGTCGCCTCGGTGGCGTCCTCGATGGCGAGATCGAGGCGGAGATCGGGCTTGTCGGTGCCGTAGCGGAGCATCGCCTCCTCGTAGGAGAGGCGGGGGAAGGGGGTGGGAAGATCGACCCCGGCACAGCGCCGCCACACCTCCGCGCACATGCGCTCCATGAGCTGGAACAGGGTGTCCCGGTCGGGGAAGGCCATCTCCACGTCAAGCTGGGTGATCTCCTGCACCCGGTCGGCCCGGGGATCCTCGTCCCGGAAGCAGATGGCGATCTGGTAGTAGCGGTCGAAGCCGGCGATCATGAGCAGCTGCTTGAGGAGCTGGGGCGACTGGGGCAGGGCGTAGAAGCGGCCCGGCTGCAGCCGGCTGGGGACGATGAAGTCGCGGGCTCCCTCCGGCGTGGGCTTGAACAGGATGGGGGTCTGGATGTCGAGGAACCCCGCCTCCTCCATCACCCGGCGGATGGTGGACACCATCCGCGCCCGCAGGGCCATGTTCCGCTGGAGCCGCTCCCGGCGCAGGTCGAGCCAGCGGTAGCGGAGGCGCAGGGTCTCGTCCACCCCCTCCTCGTCGAGCTGGAAGGGAAGCGGTACCGACCGGGAGACGATCTCCAGCCGATCGACCTGGAGCTCCACCTCGCCCGTAGCCAGCTTGGGGTTGACGAGCTCGGGGGCGCGGGCCACCACCTCCCCCTCCGCCCGCAGCACGAACTCGTTCCGCACCTGGCGCGCCACCTCGATCGCCTCGGGGGAGCGCTCGGGGTTGACCACGAGCTGGCAGATGCCGGCTCGATCGCGGAGGTCGATGAAGACGAGGCTACCGTGGTCGCGGCGGCGGTGCGCCCACCCGGCCAGCGCCACCCGTCGACCCACGTGGGCGGGGCGAACGTCCCCGCACATGAGGTCCCGCCACCTCACGCCAGCACCTCCAGCAGCCGCCCCAGGGGCACGGTCTCGTCCTCGCGCCCGGGGCGACGCACCGTCGCCTCCTCCCCCCGGACGACCACCGTCGCCCGCGCCTTCAGCCTTCCTGCCTGGGTGAGCTGGCCCTTGAGGGAGCGACCTGCGTAGTCGACCTCGCAGGCAAGACCCCGCCGCCTGAGCTCGAGCATGAGCCGCAGGAGGCGCTCCCGGGACCCCCCCTCGGCCGAGGCCAGGAAAACGTCGATACCCGGCTCCGGCGGGAGCTCGATGCCGGAGGCGTCCAGGCTCAGGAGCAGCCGCTCGATGCCGGCCCCGAAGCCGATGCCGGGGGTGGGCGGCCCCCCCAACTCCTCTGCTAGGCCGTCGTAGCGGCCGCCGCCGCAGATGGTCGACTGGGCGCCGATGGCCTCGTCCACGAACTCGAAGGTGGTGCGCGTGTAGTAGTCGAGGCCCCGTACCAGGGTGGGGGAGAGGGTGTAGCGGACCCCGTAGGCATCGAGGTACGAGCGCACCTCCTCCAGGTGCCGGCGGCAGGGAGGACAGAGAGCTCGGTCGATGGTGGGCGCCTCCCGGAGAGCCTCCGCCAGGGCCGGGTTCTTGGTATCGAACACGCGCAGAGGGGAGGTGCGCCGCTTGGCGCGAGCATCCTCGTCGAGGAGCCGGTCGTGCGCGTCCAGCCAGTCGACCAGCTTGCGCACGTAGGCGGGTCGACAGGCGCTATCCCCGATCGAGTTGAGCAGCAGCTGGTAGCGGGCGAGGCCGAGTCGGCGCAGGAGCTCGTCGTAGAGCTGGATCACCTCCGCGTCCACCGCGGGGTCGGCGGAGCCGATGGCCTCCACCGAGAGCTGCCAGTGCTCCCGGTAGCGGCCCCGCTGGGGGGCCGAGTAGCGGTACATGGGAGCGACGGTGTAGAGCTTCACCGGCTGGGGCTGGCGGTGGAGGCCGTGCTCGAGGTAGGCCCGCACGATGGGCGCCGTCCCCTCCGGCCGCAGGGTGAGCGAGCGGCCCGCACGATCGGTGAAGGTGTACATCTCCTTCTGGACGACGTCGGAGCCGGCCCCGGCCGTGCGCAGGAAGAGCTCGGTGTCCTCGAACCCGGGCGTCTGGATGCGCCGGTAGCCGTACAGGCGCAAGAGCTCCTCGGCGGCGCCGAGGACCCGGCGCCAGCGCGGCTCCTCGGCGGGCAGGACGTCGTGCGTGCCCCGAGGCGCCTCGAACCTCACCTGGTGCGGAGCTCCGCCAGGAAGGGGTTGCGGGCGGCCTCGGCGGCGAGGGTGGTGGCCGGCCCGTGACCGGGGTAGACGACGGTCTCGGGGGGGTAGCGGTCGAGGAGGGCGCGGATCGAGGAGAGGAGGGCGTCCCAGTCCCCGTAGGGGAGATCGGTGCGACCGACGCTGCCCGCGAACAGGACGTCCCCGGAGAAGAGGGAGCCCTCGGCGTAGTACGCCAGGTGGCCGGGCGAGTGGCCGGGGACGTGGGTCACCTCGAAGGAGAGCCCGGCCGCCTCCACGGTCTCGCCCCCGGCGAGGAGGACCTCGGGCGTCCACCCGCGCAGGGCCATCCCCACGCCGGAGTAGACCTCGCCCGGGCGCTCCACCACCGCCGCCTCCTCCTTGGGGGCGTACACGGGAGCCCCCGTTCCCTCGGCCAGGTCGGCCAGGCCGAGCAGGTGGTCCCAGTGGCTGTGGGTGAGCAGGATGGCGGCCGCCCGGGCGCCCATGCGGGCAAGCTCCAAACGCAGGGTGGCAGCGTCGCCGCTGGGGTCGATCACCACCGCCTCGGGAGCCCCTCGCTCCCGCCGCACGAGGTAGCAGTTGGTGCCGAGCGGCCCCAGCTCGTACCGATCCACGACCAGGGAGGATCCCGCCACGGGCCTACTTTCCCTTCCCCTCGGCGCCCCGAGCCACCCGCTTGCGGGCGACGCGGTACATGAGGGCGTCCATGAGGTAGCTGAAGGGGATGAAGAAGGCAAGGAGGACGATCGCCTGGAGGACGACGCTCCCCAGCGTGGCCCCCTTGGGTCGAAGCAGGTACACGACGACGAGGATGAGCGGCCCGAAGATGGCCGCCCGCTTGAGCACCCGTCCCCAGGAGGGGGGCTCGATCACCCGTCCTCCCGGCGCCCGCACCGGCGTCTGCCTGCCCGGAGCAGCCCGGCCCGAGGCCTGCTTTCGGCCCGCTCCGTCGGCGTCCTCGACCGCGATCTCCCGCCCTTCCTCGTCCAGGAGCACGTACTCCCACTCGTGGCGGCGCTCCTTGGCTCGGCGGCGGCGCTGCTTCTTGGTGGCCATGGGGCTAGCCTAGCGCGCGAAGACGCGCTCCCCGGCCACGAGGACGGAGGCGACCACGTCTCCTGCCAGGTGGTAGGCGAGGTAGCGCCAGTCGGGGGCGTCGAGGAGGAGGATGTCGGCGTCGTAGCCCGGGCGGAGACGCCCCTTCCGGGCGGCCAGGCCGAGGACGTGGGCGGCGTTGACCGTGCAGGCGGCCAAGGCCTCCTCCGGGCGCAGGCGGAGCTGGGTGCAGGCGAGTGAGCAGACGAGAGGCAGGCTCTCGCAGTAGGCGCTGCCGGGGTTGAAGTCGGTGGCGAGGGCGACGGCGGCGCCGGCGTCGACCAGGGCTCGGGCGGGCGGCATGGGTCGGCCCAAGAAGAGGGCGCTCGCAGGCAGGAGGCAGGCGACGACGTCGCTTTCCGCCAGGGCGGCCACGCCGGCCGGCGAGGTCGCCTCCAGGTGGTCGACGGAGCGGGCCCCGAGCTCGATGGCGAGAGGCACGGCCCCGGCCTCGCTGAACTGGTCGCCGTGGAGCCGGAGGGCGAGCCCCGCCTCCCGGCAGGCCTGTAAGTAGCGGCGGGCCTGAGCTACGTCGAAGGCGCCCCGCTCCAGGAAGACGTCGGCGGCGTGGGCCAGCCTCGCCGCCTCGGGCAGGACCTCCGCCAGCAGGAAGTCGAGGTAGGCTTCGGCGTCGGGAAACTCAGGGGGGACGGCGTGGGCTCCCAGCCAGGTGGCGATGCCCCCGGCGGCGCGGATCGCCCGCAGGGAGGCAAGCTCGGTGTCGCGGTCGAGCCCGTAGCCGGACTTGGCCTCGAAGGTGGTCGTTCCCCGGGCGAGCATCCACCGGCGGTGGCGCTCCACCGCCTGCCGCAGGCCTTCCTCGCCGGCAGCCCTGGTCGCCCGCACGGTGGCCAGGATGCCGCCCCCGGCCGCGTGCAGCTCCTCGTAGCTCGCCCCGGCGGCCCGCAGCGCGAACTCCTCCACCCGGTCGCCGGCGAAGCAGGCGTGGGTGTGGCAGTCGACGAGGCCGGGCAGGGCCACGAGGCCGGCTGCGCTCAGCTCGGCGACGTCCTCGTCCAGGGGCGGAAGGTCGCGCATCCTGCCCACAGCCGCGATCATGCCTTCCCGGCAGAGGATGTAGGCGTCCTCGATCACCTCCACCGTCCCCAGCGCGGGCCCGCGCAGGGGCGCCCCCTCGCCGGCCGGGGTGACGAGCTGGGCCAGGTCGCGGACGAGGAGTCGCCTCACCGCCCCGTAGGGGGCATGGGCAGCTGGAGGCCGTGGGCGCGGGCCGTCTCCAGCGCCTCCTCGTAGCCGGCGTCGGCGTGGCGGAGGACGCCGGTTCCCGGGTCGGTGGTGAGCACCCGCGCGAGGCGCTCCGCCGCCTCCTGGGAGCCGTCGGCCACCACCACCATGCCGGCGTGGATGGAGTTGCCGATGCCCACGCCTCCTCCGTGGTGGACGCTCACCCAGGTGGCGCCGGCGGCCACGTTGAGGAGGGCGTTGAGGATGGGCCAGTCGGCGATGGCGTCGGAGCCGTCGCGCATGGCCTCGGTCTCCCGGTAGGGGGAAGCCACCGAGCCGGCGTCCAGGTGGTCGCGCCCGATCACCACCGGCGCCCGCACCCGCCCCGAGCGGACGAGCTCGTTGATGGCCAGGCCTGCCTCGGCCCGGGCCCCGTAGCCGAGCCAGCAGATGCGGGCAGGCAGGCCCTGGAAGGCGACCCGGCCGGGCGCCAGCTCCAGCCACCGCCGAAGCACGGCGTCGCCGGGGAAGAGGCGGCGGAGCTCCTCGTCGATGGCGGCGATGTCCTCCTCCTCGCCGGACAGGGCTGCCCACCGGAAGGGCCCCATCCCCCGGCAGAAGAGGGGCCGGATGTAAGCGGGCACGAAGCCGGGGTAGGAGAAGGCGTCGGCCACGCCTGCCTCCTTGGCCTCCCCCCGCAGGTTGTTGCCGTAGTCGAACACGTGGCATCCCGCCCGCACGTACTCCAAGAGGCCCTGGACGTGCTCGGCGATCGAGGCCCGGGCCCGCCGCAGGTACTCGTCGGGGTCGCTCGCGCGCAGCCGGGCGGCCTCCTCCACGTCGAGGCCGCGGGGCACGTAGCCGTTCAAGGGGTCGTGGGCAGCGGTCTGGTCGGTGACGAGGTCGAAGAGCTCCCGGCGCCGGGCGAGGGCGGGAACGACGTCGGCCGCGTTGCCGAGCAGGCCTACCGAGAGCGCCTTTCCCTCCCTCTGGGCCCGGCGCACCCGGGCGAGGGCGTCGTCCAGGGAGTCGGTGGCCTCGTCCAGGTAGCGGGTGCGAAGCCGCCGCTCGATGCGGGCGGGATCGACCTCCACGCACAGGATGGCGCCCCCGAGCATGGTGGCCGCCAGAGGCTGGGCGCCCCCCATGCCGCCCAGGCCGGCCGTGAGCACGGCCCTTCCCCGCAGGTCGGGGGAGCCGAAGTGCCGCTCGGCGGCGGCGGCGAAGGTCTGGTAGGTGCCCTGGAGGATGCCCTGGGTGCCGATGTAGATCCAGCTTCCCGCCGTCATCTGGCCGTACATGGTCAGCCCCAGGGCCTCCAGGCGACGAAACTCCTCCCAGGTCGCCCACCGGGGCACGAGTAGGGCGTTGGCGATGAGGACGCGGGGGGCAAGCGCGTGGGTGGAGAACACCCCCACCGGCTTTCCGCTCTGGACGAGGAGGGTCTCCTCCTCCCCCAGGGTAAGCAGCGAGCGCACGAGCGCCCGCAGGGCCTCGTGGCTTCGGGCTGCCTTGCCCGTCCCGCCGTAGACGACGAGCTCCTGGGGCCGCTCGGCCACCTCGGGGTCGAGGTTGTTGAGGAGCATCCGCAGGGGAGCCTCGGTCTGCCAGGAGCGGGCGACGAGGGACGTCCCCCGCGGAGCCCGGATCCGGCCCAGGTCGCCGCACAGGGCCTCCACCGTCTCCTCGAGCGAGCCTGCCACCGTCACCGCAGGCTTCCCACCTCCGCCTCCACGGCGGCCACCAGGCTCCCGTCCCGCACGGCCCCCGCCACCCGCTCGATGTCGGCGGACAGGGAGCGGTCCTCGACCAGGCGGGGCGAGAGCCGTCGCACCGCCTTCCTGGCCGCCTGCGTGCCGCGCCCAGGCTGGAGGGGGGCCAAGAGCTCCACCGCCTGGGCCCCGGCCAGAAGCTCGATCGCCACCACCCGCTCGGCGTTGGCTACGGCCCGCCAGGCCTTGAGGGCAGCGGCGTTGCCCATGGACACGTGGTCCTCCTGGCCGGCGCTGGTGGGGATCGAATCCACGCTGGCCGGGTGGCTCAGCACCTTGTTCTCGCTGACCAGGGAGGCGGCCACGTACTGGGGGATCATGAACCCCGAGTTGAGCCCTCCCTCGGGGACGAGGAAGGCGGGAAGGCCGTCGGAGAGGCTGGGGTTCACCATCCGCTCCAGGCGACGCTCGGAGATGCTGGCCAGCTCGGCCACGGCCAGGACGAGGACGTCCAGCGCGAAGGCGACCGGCTGGCCGTGGAAGTTGCCGTTGGAGACGAGGGTCTGCTCCTCCACCAGGACGAGGGGGTTGTCGGTGGCGGCGTTGAGCTCGACGGAGGCCACGTAGCCCACGTAGTCGAGGAGGTCGCGGGCCGCCCCGTGCACCTGGGGAGCGCAGCGCAGGGAGTAGGCGTCCTGCACCTTGTCGCACCAGCGGTGAGCCTCGATGATGGCCGACCCCTCGACCAGGCGAAGGACGTTGGCGGCAGCGTCCCCCTGGCCCCGGAAGGGGCGAAGGGCGTGGATCGAGGGGAGGAAGCTCGTGCGCGATCCCTGCAGGGCCTCGAGAGAAAGAGCGCAGGCGACGTCGGCGGCCCGGGCAAGACGGCGCGCCCGGACGAGCGCGAGGGCCAGGGTAGCGGTCATGAGCTGGGTGCCGTTGACGAGGGACAGCCCCTCCTTCGCCTCCAGCCTCACCGGCTCCAGCCCGACCCGAGCTAGGGCCTCGCTCCCCGGCAGGAGCTCCCCGTCCAGCCAGGCCTCCCCCTCGCCGATGAGGAGGAGGCCCAGGTGGGCAAGGGGAGCGAGGTCGCCGCTCGCCCCCACCGACCCTTGGCTGGGGACACGGGGCAGAAGGCCCCGGTTGAGGCAGTTGAGCAGAAGCTCCACCGTCTCCACCCGGGCTCCCGAGTAGCCCTTGGCCAGGGTGTTGGCGCGCAGGAGCATGGCCGCCCTCACGATCTCGGCCGGGTAGGGCTCCCCCACCCCGCAGGCGTGGCTTCGCAGCAGGCGCACCTGGAGCTCTCCCGTCAGCTCGTCGGGGATGCTGCGGGAGACGAAGCGCCCGAAGCCGGTGTTGATGCCGTAGGTGTGCTCGCTGTCCCCGTGGGCGTGGGCGAGGACGACCTCCCTGGCAACCTCCATCCGGGCCCTGGCCGCGTCCGCCAGCGTGGCCTGGGCTCCCTCCACGGCCACCGCCCACACGTCCTCCGCGGTGAGGCCGTCGCCGGAGAGGGCCACGGAGGCGGTCACGGGTCGAGTGTAGCGCCGGGGTCGCCGGCCGCCCGCTCCAGGAGGCGAAGCTCGAGTAGCCGAGAGGGATCGAGGTCGGGCAGCCTCAGCGCCCGGGCCGCCGCCCGGGAAGCGGCGGACACGGGCATGAGCCCGACCAGCTCCGAGCGGGCGACGGCGATGCCCCGGGCAGCGGCCTCGGCCACGATCCGCTCGACCACCTCCAGGAGGGAGACCCGTTCCGGATCCTCGATGTTCATGCTCACCTGGACGACGCCCCTGCTCGGCAAAGCGAGGCCGAGGGCGCGTACCCCGGGGAAGCCGCCCCCTGCCTCGCGGACGGTGGCGGCGATGGCCCGGGCTGCCTCCAGGTCGTCGCTGGCGAGGTCGACGTTGAAGGCGATGAGCGGCCGCCGAGCGCCCACGAGCACGCAGCCTGCCCGCTCGTCCAGCCGGCTGGGGCCGAAGTCGGGCTCGAGCTCCCCCGCCGAGAGCCGCCGCCCGAGCTCCGCCAGGCCGCCCCGGCGGAAGAAGGCAGGGCCGCGGCCGGGGGCGAGGTCCCCGTACAGAAAGACCGGGAGCCGAAGCTCCTGGCCGACGCGGCGGGCGAGCTCGAGGGCGGCCGTCCTTGCCCGCTCCATGTCCGCCTCGCGCGTCCCCACGAGGGGCACCACGTCGGCCGCGCCCACCCGGGGGTGGACGCCCCCGTGCCGCCGCAGGTCGATCCGCTCCCGGGCGCAGGCGATCCCGGCCAGGAGGGCGTCGACCAGCTCAGCCTCGCTCCCGGCCAGGGTGAAGACGGAGCGGTTGTGGTCGGGATCGACGTGGACGTCGAGGAGGGAGGCCCGCGACGAAAGAGCGTCGCGGAGGGCGTCGATGGTGGCAGGGTCGCGGCCCTCGGAGAAGTTGGGGACGGCCTCGAGGGGGAAGGTCATGGGCGTACTCTACGGCGGCGTGAGCTTCCGCTCCCTCGCTTCCCTGCAGCGGGCCAACCGGGCCTGCCGGGCCTGCGCCGAGGCGGGCTACCCCATTGCCTCGACCCCCATCGTCGAGGGCAGGGCAGGCCAGCGGGCCTACCTCTACGGCCAGGCCCCGGGGGCGGAGGAGGCAGCCACGGGCAGGCCCTGGCGGGGGCGGGCGGGAAGGACGCTTCGGCGCTGGCTGGAGATGGACGAGGAGGAGTTCTACGCCACCTTCTACTGCGCCGCCGTCACCCGCTGCTACCCAGGCAAGGCGCCCGGCGGGCGCGGCGACCGCTCTCCCACGGCCAGGGAGCAGGAGCTGTGCGCGCGCTGGCGGGAGTGGGAGCTTAAGCTCTTGCGACCGGGCCTCGTCGTCACCGTGGGTAGCCTGGCCGCCCGCTCCCTCCTGGGCGTGCGCAGCCTCACGCCCGTGGTGGGCGAGCGGCTCGACCTGGGCGGCGTACCGGCCGTGCCCCTGCCCCACCCTTCAGGGGCGAGCGGCTGGCTCAACGCCGAGCCCAACCGGCGGCGGCTGGAGCGGGCCCTCGCCCTCCTGCGCGAGGAGCTCGCCCGTCTCCCTCCGCGCACTTGATCCCGGGCGGGCCGGGAGCGAGCCCACGTTCGAGCTCTGACTGGGGGCCGGTGGGTCGCCGACCACCGCTCGCAGGAGCGCTCCCAGATGGTCGCGGAGGCGCGGGGACGTCCCGCGCCTCCTCTACCCCTCGCGCGGCTCGTAGGCCCGGCCCACGGGCGCGCCCACGACGATCATCTTCAGACCCTGCGGGCCCGCCCACACCTTGCGCCGCGACTCCGGCGACACGAGGACGTAGCGGCCGGGCCGAAGCTCGATCTCTTCGCCGTCGACGACGATTCGCCCCCCGCCCTCGAGGCAGTAATAGACCTCCTCCTGGCCGTCCTGGGCGTGATCGTGCTCAGGGTACTGGTCGGCATTGGGCGGGAGGTCCTCCTGGTTGATGCCGAACGCACGGCCGCCGAGCGCCCGCCGGATAGGCCGGAAGACACCGTTCAGGGCCTCGACGTCGGCCGCGTCGCACACGGAGTAGCCCATGTCGCCTCCTCAGACTCGGTCGGCGGCTGCCTGTAACAAAGCGGCAGCCTATACCAAGAGAGCGTACGGCCGCCGGTCGGCGCCGGGGCGTTGGGCTCGGCCATGCCGCGGGGCTCGAAGTCGAGGACGAAGCCGGCGAAGAGATCCTCGACCCGCGGCCGGGACCAGCAGGCCATCAGTAGATTTCGTCTGTGCCCGAGGCGCCGCGCCACCGCGATACGTTCGTCCGTCTGCTCGGCTTCCTGCGGCCGTACAGGGTGTCGCTCGCCGTCTCCTGCGTGCTCGCCGTCGCCTCCCAGCTCGCAGGCATCGCCATCACCTTCCTCATCCGCGAGACCATCAACGGGCCCATCGCCCGCGGGGACGCTACCGGCCTCTCGCTCCTCGTGGGGCTGGTGGTGGCCGTGGGCGGCGCCAAGGCGGGGCTCATGGTGGGGCGTCGCCTCGTCGCCGGCCGCCAGGCCCTGGGGGTCGAGTTCGACCTCAGGAACGCCCTCTACGCCAAGCTCCTCCGCCTCTCCTTCGGCTTCTTCGACCGCCACCAGACGGGCCAGCTCATGTCCAGGGCCACCGTCGACCTCCAGGCGGTGCGCTTCTTCCTCGGCTACGGGCTCATCTTCTTCTTCCAGCACGTGGTGACGATCCTCGTCGTCACCGCCGTCTTGTTCGTGGTCGACTGGCAGCTGGCCCTGCTTGCCCTGTGGATCACCCCCCTCCTCGTCCTCCTCGCCTACCGCTACAGCCAGGCCTCCCACCCCGTCCTGCGCGAGGTCCAGCAGCGGATGGCCGACGTCGCCACCGCCGCCGAGGAGAGCATCGTAGGCGTGCATGTGGTCAAAGCCTTCGCCCAGGAGAAGGCGGAGGAGGATCGGTTCCGGCGCGCCTCCGAGGCTGTCTTTCGAGAGAGCCTACGGGCCAACCGGCAGCGGGCCTTCTACGTGCCCCTCCTTGCCTTCTTGCCCCTCCTCGCCCAAGCGGCGGTGCTCCTGGAAGGCGGCCGCCAGGTCGTCCACGGCGACCTCAGCCTGGGAGCCTTCGTCCAGTTCAACGTGCTCCTACTCATGCTGGTCATGCCCCTGCGCATGCTCGGCATGTGGATCGGCCAGGCCCAGCGGGCGACCGCCTCCGGGGAGCGGATCTTCCAGATCATGGACGAGCAGGAGGAGATCCGCGATGCCCCCGACGCGGTCGACCTTCCCCAGGGCCCCGGACGAGTGAGCTTCCAGGGGGTCTGGTTCGGCTACGACCCTCTGCGCCCCGTCCTCCGCGGCGTCGACCTCGACATCGAGCCGGGCCGGACGGTGGCCTTGATCGGCCACACGGGATCGGGGAAGACCACCCTGGCCTCCCTCCTCCCCCGCTTCTACGACGTCACCGCAGGACGGGTGTGCCTGGACGGCGTGGACGTGCGCTCGGTGCGGCTAGCCTCGCTCCGGCGGGCGATCGGCGTCGTCGGGCAGGAGCCCTTCCTCTTCTCCGCCACCGTGCGCGAGAACATCGCCTTCGGCCGCCCGGAGGCCACCCATGAGGAGGTGGAGGCCGCCGCCCGGGCAGCCCAGGCCCACGAGTTCATCGAGCGCCTGCCCCAGGGTTACGACACCCTGGTGGGGGAGCGGGGAGTCACCCTGTCCGGGGGCGAGCGGCAGCGCATCGCCATCGCCAGGGCGCTCCTCCTCGACCCCCGCGTCCTCATCCTCGACGACGCCACCGCCTCTGTGGACGCCACCACCGAGGCCAGGATCCGGCTGGGCCTGCGCGAGGTCATGCGCGGCCGCACGACCCTCATCATCGCCCACCGCCTGTCCACCATCGCCCTCGCCGACGAGGTGGTGGTGCTCGACCAGGGACGGGTGGTCGCCCGGGGGGCGCACGACCACCTCCTCGAGCAGAGCCCCGTGTACCGGGAGATCCACGAGCACGGCCTGCTCGAGGCCGAGGTGGCAGCGCGGGTGGAGGCGACGGCAGGAGCTGGGGCGCCCTTGTGAGTCGGGCGGGGGCGGACAGGGCCGGAGCGGGGCTTCCGCGCGGGCTCGGCCGGCGTTGGCGCGGTATTGGCGCGATCTCGTCTCCCCCAGGGCGCAGGACAGGCGGTAGGCTGGCGCCGTGGGTCGGGGAGGTGGGGTCTTCCCAGGGGCCTAGCCGGGGACGACAGGGCCGATGAGGATCTGGCAGCCCGGCTCCCACCTCACCGCCGAGCGCGGCGCCCGGGTAGAGGACTGGTCGTGGCCCCGCACCAAGCGTCGGCTCCAGATGCTGGCCCGCCTGGCCGCCCCCTACAAGCTCCAGGCCGGCCTCGCCGTCGCCTGCCTCCTCGCCGCCACCGCCACCTCCCTGGCCCCGCCGTACCTGGCCAAGCTGGCCATCGACCACGGCATCGCCCGCGGCGACCTCCCGACGCTGGGCATCGTCGTGGCCGGCTTCGTGGCCGCCGGTCTCGCCAACTGGGGGACGAGCGCGGCCCAGACCTACTTCGCCGGCTGGGCCGGCGAGCGCATCCTGGCCGATCTCCGCTCCCATCTCTTCCGCCACCTGCAGACCCTCTCCCTCGGCTTCTACGAACGCAACCGGGCCGGCGTCATCATCAGCCGGCTCACGAACGACGTGGATGCCCTCGACCAGCTCGTCACCGAGGGCGTCAACACCTTGGTCCGCAACTCCCTCACCCTGGCCGGCTCGGCCGCCCTCCTCTTCGTCCTCGACTGGCGCCTGGCCTTGGCCACCCTGGCCGTCTTCCCGGCCATGGCGACCGCCACCTCCCTCTTTCGCCGCCACTCTGCCCGCGCCTACCGGGCCGTGCGGGAGCGGCTGGGGCTAGTTACCGCCGCCCTGGCCGAGGACATCGCCGGCACGCGGGTCGTCCAGGCCTTCGCCCGCGAGCGCCAGAGCATGCGGCGCTTCCGGGAGGTGAACGACCGCTACCGGGAGGCCAACTACCGCACCGTCGTCCTTAACGGCCTCTACTTCCCCTTCGTCGACTTCCTCTCCGCCGCCGCCACCGCCGTCGTCCTCGGCTACGGGGGCTACCTCGTCTCCGGCGGAGACCTCACCGTGGGTACGCTCTTTGCCTTCATCGGCTACCTGGCCAACTTCTTCGACCCCGTGCAAGAGCTGTCCCAGCTCTACAACACCTTCCTCTCCGCCACCGCCGCCCTGGACAAGATCGTGGACGTCCTGGAGGAGAAGCCGGAAGTGCGCGACCGCCCGGGCGCCCGACCCCTGCCGCGCATCCAAGGGCACGTCCGCTTCCATCGGGTGCGCTTCGGATACGGGGACGGCCCCGACGTCCTGCACGACATCGACCTCGACATCCCGGCGGGGACGACGGTGGCCCTCGTCGGCCACACCGGGGCCGGCAAGTCCACCTTGGCCAAGCTCCTCGCCCGCTTCTACGACCCCCGGGCCGGCTCCATCACCATCGACGGCGTCGACCTCCGCCACGTCACCCAGGCCTCCCTGCGCTCCCAGCTCGGCATCGTCCCCCAGCAGGGGTTCCTGTTCGCCGGCACCGTGCGGGAGAACATCGCCTTCGCCCGGCCCCACGCGTCCCTCGAGGAGGTCGAGGACGCCGCCCGGGCCGTGGGCGCCCACGACTTCATCGTGGCCCTGGAGCAGGGCTACGACACCCCTGTGGGGGAGCGGGGGGCCCGGCTCTCCCTGGGGCAGCGCCAGCTCGTCGCCTTCGCCCGGGCCCTCCTCGCCGACCCCCGCATCCTCATCCTGGACGAGGCCACCTCCTCGGTCGACATCGGCACCGAGCGGGCGATCGAACGGGCGCTGAAGCGGCTGGTGGCGGGTCGCACGGCCTTCGTCATCGCCCACCGCCTGTCGACCATCCGGAGCGCCGACCTCATTGTCGTCCTCGCCCAGGGCCGAGTGGTGGAGCAGGGGACGCACCGCGAGCTCCTCGCCCGGCGCGGCCTCTACACCGCGCTCTACGGGGACTGGGCGGCGGTGGCCTAGGCGCCCCTAGTCGGGGCGGGCGTTGTCTCCCCGCCACTCGGGGACGAGCCCGGGGACAGGCATCCCCAGCCGTTGCAGGACCCGTCCCACCGTGTGGTCGACGATCTCCTCCACCGTGCGCGGGCGGGCGTAGAAGGCGGGGACGGGCGGCAGCACGACGCCCCCGATCTCGGCCAGCCTGGTCATGAGCTTGAGGTGGCCGAGGTGGAGGGGCGTCTCCCGGACGACGCACACGAGCGGGCGGCCCTCCTTGAGGCAGACGTCCCCGGCACGGGTGATGAGGTTGTCGGCCAGGGAGAGGGCGAGCGCGGACATGGTGCGGATGCTGCAGGGGCAGACGACCATGCCTGCGGTCGGGAACGAGCCGGAGGCGAGCGGCGCCCCCACGTCTCGGTAGCCGTACACCGCGTCCGCCAGCTGCTCGACCTGCTCCACCGTGTAGTCGGTCTCGTGGACGAGGGTGCGCTTGCCGGCCGGGCTGATCACGAGGTGGATCTCCACCTCGCCCATCCCCCGCAGCACCTCGAGCAGCCGGATGCCGTAGATCGACCCCGAGGCCCCGGTGATGGCCACGACAAGACGCCTGGGAGAGGAGGGCACGGGGCCATTATCGGCCCTCCTCGCCTCCAGGGCTGGGTGGCGTACGCTTTGCGGCGTGGGCGAGGAGCACGATCCGGAGGAGCCCGAGCGCCTGGTCGAGGCGGCCCCTGCCGCCGAGCCCGAGCGCGAGGTCCGCCTCACCCCCGCCGAGGCGGTGGCCAAGATGCGCATCCGGGTGCCCACCCGCGGCAACCGCAAGCTCCGGGCGGTCCTCGAGCGGGTGAACGCCGACGACGAGCTCAAGGCCCTCTGGCACGTGGCCAACGTGAACGCCCTCGCCCGCCTGGAGATCAACGATCACTCCTGGGTGCACGTCCAGATCGTGGCCAACATCGCCCTCAAGCTCCTACGCCAGCTCACCAAGCACGGGGTCGAGCCCTCCCTCGTGCGCGACTACGGGCTCGATCAGGACGACGCCGAGGTCGCCGTCACCCTGGGAGCCCTCCTCCACGACGTAGGCATGGCTGTCCACCGGGACGGCCACGAGGACATAAGCCTCCTTTTGGGCGAGCGCAAGGCCCGCGAGCTTGCCGCCGGTACCTACGGGGAGCCCGAGCTGACGGTGCTCGTCGCCGAGGTGCTGCACGCCATCACGAGCCACCGGGCCTACGGCAAGCCGCTCACGCTGGAGGCGGGCATCCTGCGGGTGGCCGACGCCCTGGACATGGCCAAGGGCCGCTCCCGTATCCCCTTCGAGCGCGGGCGGGTATCCATCCACTCCTTGTCGGCCGCCGCCATCGACAGCGTGGAGATCAAGGACGGAGCCACCCGCCCCATCATGATCGGGATCGCCATGAACAACTCCTCCGGCCTGTACCAGGTGGACGAGCTCCTCAAGGAGAAGCTGCGCGGCTCCGGTCTCGAGCCCTACGTGGAGGTCGAGGCCCACATCGACACCGAGGCCGAGAAGCGGCTGGTACCCGTCTACCGGCTGGAGCCGGGGGCCTAGCCACGCCTCGACCTAGCGGCGGCTAGAATGGCCTGGCCGTGCGGGGTCGTCTAACGGCAGGACGCCTGGCTCTGGACCAGGTAGTCTAGGTTCGAATCCTAGCCCCGCAGCCTCGACCGCGTGCCTGTCCTCGGCGGCCTGCCCGGGAGCCGGGGCGAGCGTATCCTTATGCCACCGACGAGCGGGTGCGAGCCCGCTCGGCCCAAGCTCGATCCGTCGTCCCGGAGGTGACAGGTGGTACACGAGCAGGAGGTCCAGGTCTCCGAGGCCCACATCGCCGTGCATTGGCGGGAGGAGGAGTACTACTACCCTCCCCCCCGCTTCGTCGGCCAGGCCAACGCCTCCGACCCCGCCATCCTGGAGCGGTTCAGCGAGGAGCGCTTCCCCGACTGCTTCCGCGAGTACGCCGACCTTCTTTCCTGGGACCGCTACTGGCACACCATCCTCGACACCAGCAACCCCCCCTTCTGGAAGTGGTTCGTGGGGGGTCGCCTCAACGCCAGCTACAACTGCGTCGATCGCCACCTCCCGGCCTACGCCAACAAGGCGGCCCTAATCTGGGTGCCCGAGCCCGAGGAGCAGGAGACGAGGGCCGTCACCTACCGCGAGCTCTACTGCCGGGTGAACGAGCTCGCCGCCCTGCTCCGGGACTACTGCAGCCTGGGGGCCGGCGACCGTATCACCTTCCACCTCCCCATGGTGCCCGAGCTTCCCGTGGCCATGCTCGCCTGCGCCCGCCTGGGCGTCATCCACTCCCAGGTGTTCGCGGGGTTCAGCGGAGCGGCCTGCGGCGAGCGGATCGCCGACTCGGGGAGCCACGTCCTCGTCACCATGGACGGCTACTACCGAAACGGCGAGCTCATCGACCACAAGGCCAAGGCCGACGAGGCCGTGGCCACGGCCGAGAAGCTGGGCACCCGGGTGGACAAGGTGCTCGTGTTCCGCCGCCATCCCGGCCGCTATGTCTCCGCCAGCCCCATGGTGGAGGGAAGGGACGTGTTCGCGGACGAGCTCCTGGCCGAGTTCCGGGGGAAGACGGTGGAGCCGGTGTCCATGCCCTCGGAGGCCCCCCTCTTCCTCATGTACACGAGCGGAACGACGGCCCGGCCCAAGGGCTGCCAGCACTCCACCGGCGGCTACCTCGCCTACGTGGCCGGGACCTCCAAGTACTACCAGGACATCCATCCCGAGGACACCTACTGGTGCCTCGCCGACATCGGCTGGATCACCGGCCACTCCTACATCGTCTACGGGCCCCTGGCCCTGGGCACGACCAGCGTGATCTACGAGGGCGTCCCCACCTACCCCGACCCCGGCCGGCCCTGGCGGATCGCCGAGCGTCTGGGGGTCACCACCTTCCACACCGCCCCCACCACCATCCGCATGCTGCGCAAGCTGGGGCCGGACGAGCCCCTGAAGTACCGCTACCGGTTCAAGCACATGACCACGGTGGGCGAGCCCATCGAGCCCGACGTCTGGCGCTGGTACTACGAGGTGGTGGGCAAGGGCGAGGCGGTCATCGTCGATACCTGGTGGCAGACGGAGACGGGAGGCTTCCTGGGCAGCACCCTGCCCGCCCTCCAGCCCATGAAGCCGGGAAGCTGCGGGCCCGGCGTCCTCGGCGTCTACCCCATCGTCCTGGCCGAGAACGGAGAACCGGTGCCGCCGGGAAGCGGCCGGGCCGGCAACATCTGCATCCGCAACCCCTGGCCGGGGATCATGCAGACCATCTGGGGCCAGCCCGAGCGGTTCGTCGAGACCTACTACGCCAAGTACTGCCGCGATCGGACGAGCACCGACTGGCGCGACTGGCCCTACTTCGCCGGCGACGGGGCGGTGCAGGCGGCGGACGGCTACTTCCGCATCCTGGGCCGGGTGGACGACGTCATCAACGTGGCCGGCCACCGGCTGGGGACGAAGGAGCTGGAGTCGGCGGCCCTGACCGTGGAGGAGGTGGCCGAGGCGGCGGCGGTGCCGGTCGTGGACGAGCTGCGCGGCCGGGCGGTGGAGATGTACGTCACGCTCAAGCCCGGCTACGCGCCGGCCGGGGTCGACGCCAAGGTGTCCCGTGCCATCGAGGCCCAGATCGGCAAGATCGCCCGGCCCAAGAACGTCTGGATCGTCCCCGACATGCCCAAGACCCGGTCGGGGAAGATCATGCGCAGGGTGATCGCCGCCATCTCCAACTTCGCCGACGTGGGCGACACCACTACCCTCGCCAACCCGGAGGTGGTGGAGGACATCCGAGCCCACGTACAGGCGGAGAAGCGAGCTCGGGGCGAGGTCCCCCGCGAGCTCTCGCAGGAAGAGCAGGAGGAGATCCGCGCCTTCGGCCGCGCCGAGTAGCAGCTCAGCCGGCTGCATCGATCGCGGTTGCGTAGATCAGCCGGTCGGCGGGATCGCCGGGAAAGGCGGACGGCAAGGAAACGGCAGTGTCTGCGATCGCCGGAGATCCGCGTCGTCACACCTTGTGCTGTTCGACGCGTAGTCGAGACTCGTCGCGGTGGGCGCTGCGGATGTCCCAGGCTCGTTGCCGGCCGCGACTACCGCTGGCCGTTCGAGTTGCACGCTTGGTTCCCGACGACGCTGCGTGGCTTGCCTACCCTCGAGCGATCGCGTTGGCCTCGCTCTGCGCCGACGAAAATGTCCCACCGCTCCACGCTTACCGGGGCGAGTAGCGACGTGTGCTCCCAGGGGTCGTCGGCGAGGCGGCTGCGGACGTCGGCCTCGCCCTCCGCATCGACGATCAGCAGCACGCGAACGCGCCCCTGCTCGCTTCCGGCAAGCGGGCCGCCGAAGAGGACGAAGCCGCCGTCCGCGAGCGCGTTCATGAATGCCGCGTGCTCGTTCACGGCCGGCTGCGCATAGATCCCACCGGCCGCCCCAGGCAGGCCCGGCTTCGCGGATCTCCGCGAAGAGGGTCATGCTCGCGCGATCAGGTAGTGGTACTCGTTGGAAAGCCGATAGCGACCATCGGGCGTGCGGTACGGCGCGAGCCCGTCGACGATCGCAGCCTTCAGCTCCTGCTCGCGCTCGGGGCCGGCGAGGGTGGCGAGGCCGGCGACGGCGACGAGCGCTCGGCCGAGCGTCTCGGCGTCCGGGTACTCGAATGCCCAAGTCGCGTCGAACCCGTCCTCGGGCGCCAGGCCCGCCTCGACCGCGAGCGCCCGTAGCGCGCCCGGCCGGGAGAGGTCGGGGTCGGGTGGCGCATCCGGCGGCCGCGGCGGCAGGAAGGGGCGCGCGACCTGCTTCATCGCCTCGAGGTCGCAGCGCTCGTGCGCGCCCCAGACCTGGATCACGACGGCGGCGCCCGGTCGTGCCACCCGGCCGGCTTCGCGCAGCGCGGCGACCATGTCGTTGGCGAAGAAGAACGAGTTGAAGCCGGTGACAAGGTCGAACGTGCTGTCTTCCCACGGCAGCTCTTCCATCTCGCCGACGCGGAGGTCCGCCTCGGGCAGGCGTGTGCGCGCGAAGGCGACCAGCGCCTCGGAGGCGTCGAGCCCGTACGGGACGCCGCCGCGGGCGGCGACGAGGCGGAGGAAGGCGCCGGCGCCGCAGCCGATGTCGAGCACGCGCTGCCCGGACTCCAGCCCGGTCCGCTCGAGCGCCGCCTCGTACGTGGGTATCTGCTGGTCCTCGCTCAGCGCCCAGTCGGCGGGGCGCGCGCCCCAGAGGGGTCCCCAACGGCTCGCGCAGCCGGAGGTGACGCTCGCATGGCTAGTCAACGCCGCTCCTTTCGCTAGACTACGATCCGTAGTTATAAACTACGAACCGTAGCTTGGTCAAGAACGAGCTGACGCTCTTTTCCTACGAGATCCTCGGCCTCGTCGGTCGTGGCGGCGCCGGCGCGCACGATCTGCTGCGGATGGCGCGGCGCGGCCGGATCCTCGCCTGGGCCGGCGAGAGCCAGTACTACGTCGAGCCGAAACGGCTCGCCCAGCTCGGCTACCTGGAGGCCCGCAAGGAGCCGGGCAAGACGCGCCATCGAACCGTCTACACGCTCACCGAGAAAGGGCTCGAGGCACTGCGCGCCTGGGCGCAGACGCCGCTGCAGTTCACACCGGTGAAGAGCGAGTTGCTTCTGCGCCTGCTGATTGCCGACCTGGTGGGCGAGGCGGCGACGCGCAAGGGCATCTCCGCCCTCCGCGCCGACATCGCCGACCTGCTCGACCGCCTCGAGGAGTCAGATGCGAGCGCCGGGACGCTGCCGCACCGGCGAAAGTACCTCCTGCTCGTCAACGGCTTCCTCCGCCGACTACTCGACCTCCACCTCGAGCTCATCGACGAGGTCGAGCGTGAGCTCGCCCCGAAACGGAAGCGATCGCGGCCATCGGCGTAAATCCGCATGAGCGAGGTGGAAGGGCGGGAGCGACGGGACTCGAACCCGCGACCTCCGGCGTGACAGGCCAGCTCGAGGATGGCGACGTGGGCGACGCTTGGTGCGGGATCGCTCTGTTCATGCGGGTTCGGCGGAGCGATTCTGAGCGGAGCCGCTCGGGGACGTTTACTCCGTCTGCTGCCCGAGGCCCGGCCTCGATGCGCTACAGGTAGCGCAGGGCTGGCGTTGGTATGCGTGAGTTGCGACAGCCCGCAATCGAACTCGCGCTGGCGCCAGCGAGACGATCGAGGTGACCGACTGCGGCGCACGGTCGCGCTGCTCACTTCGGTGCTCGAGCCCGGCCCGATGGCGCGCCTCGGCGCTACCGAGTATCCGCACACAGCGGTGACCTGGAGGTCGAGATCTCCACTCTTGGCGGCAGGTGTGGATGATGACGTGCTCCTGCTCAGGCGGTCGGAGGCAGGCCTGCACGACCGCTGCGCAACTCGGCCTCGAGCCGGCAGGCGCGAAACTTCGCGCGCATGCGCAGGCTGAAGCGTCCGTCGTGAGCGAGCGCGTCGAGCTTTTCGCTGACAAGCTCGGCAGCGTTGCTGGCGGCGTCGTCGCGACGTCACAAGATTTGCGCCGCGATTTGCGCCGCGGCCCAGGCTCGAGGACGCTCGAGCAACTCTCGCATCGCCGCGCGGTCGAGGGGCTCGTCGTCGAGCGGCGCTTCGTACCGGAGCTGGACGCCGAACGGGTGCCTCCATGGCGCGTACCCCGGCGAGGTCGGCGTCGGCGCGCTCGAGGAAGCCGCGGGCGCGCTCGGCCTCAGGTCGACTCATAGAGAACGACGCCTTCGGCGAGCGCGTCGCGCACGGCGTCGCCCGCCCGCTCCGGCTGCGCCGCCTCTTCGTGGCTGACGACGAGCACCTCGGCCGGAATGCGCAGCGGGCTCAGGGTCTCCTGGAGGCGGACGATCTCGCTCCGGACGCTCGTGTCCAACCTCGCTCGTGGGGTCGCTTGATCAGGTTGCGCCTGGCGCGGTGGCGCTCCCGGATGTCTCGGATGAGCTCGTCGAAGGCGCGCTCCTGCTCCAGGCGCGCGAAGATCGTGCGTGCCTTCTCGAGCCACTCGACGGCGCCGGCGTAGGTGTGGTCGTCGCTGGCGCGGATCGCCGACTCGGGGAGCCACGTCCTCGTCACCATGGACGGCTACTGCCGAAACGGCGAGCTCATCGACCACAAGGCCAAGGCCGACGATTGAGCGCGCCGCCCTCCCCTCGGCCAGGACCGGTCGCAGGGCTACTCTGCCGCGGGGAGCCGGCGGGCGAGGGCGCCGAGCCAGCGCCTGATCTCTCCCGCCCCGTAGGTCGCCTGCCTGCCCGAGGTGGAGGGCAGGACGAAGGCGGGAGCGCCCTCCAACCCGGCCGGCCAGGGCCCCGGCACGACGTCGGGGCCGAGGACGGCCCGGGCGCCGGCCAGGCCGACGAAGCAGACGGCGCCGGGGCGGTAGCGGCGAACGAGCCCACGCAGTCGAGTCGCCCCCTCCTCCCATTCCCGGGGCCCGATCTCTGCCACCCGGGCGTGGGGGCGCTTGATCACGTCGGTGAAGCCGATCCCCTGCTCGCGGCAGAGGTAGAGCTCGTCCCCAGGCCCGGCTGCGGCCGGCACCAAGCCCGCCGCCCGCGCCGCCGGCCAGAAGCGATTGCCCGGCCGGGCGAAGTACATGCCGTACCAGGCCGAGTAGGGGCTGGGGCTCGTGCCCACCACGAGCAGGCGCAGACCGGGTCGCACGTAGTCGGGAAGGGGCGAGACGGGAAGGCCCGGCCGGAAGCGCTCGAGCGGCACCAGCGAGAGCCAGCGCATGCCCTCCCTCTCCACCCGGCAGCGACCGGCCGCGACCTCCACCCCCCGCTCGGCGGCCCGGCGCACGGCCAGGGCGAAGGCAGGGTCGGCGGGCTCGTTCACGCGCACGGCGTCGGCGTCGGCGCGCTGGACGACGAAGAGGAGGAGACGCCGCCCTCGAGCAGACTGGAGAGCGAGCACCTGCTCCCTCGCGCGCAGGGTGGGGCAATCGGGAAAGAGGCCCGCTCCTCTCCGCACCAGGGTGATCGACTTCACCTCTACGAGGGCCTCTCCGCCCGGCCCGGCCAGGAGGAGATCGGCGCGACGGCGGCCCAGGCGGGGCTCGCGGGCGGCCAGCTCGTAGCCCTCCAGACCGGGGATCGCCCCCCGCCGGAGGGCCCGGAGGACGAGCAAGGGCGGAAGCCGCGAGTCGAGGCAGGCCCACCCCGGCTTGCCTTCTTCCTTGGGGACGCGGGCAAGCAGGAGGTCGTAGGCGGTGACCCTGCGGCCCCGCCGGGGGGCGAGGAGGACCGCGTTTCCGGGGACGAGCACCTCGCGCAGCCTGCCCGTGCTCGGCACGTGGGCCAGGGCCGTCCCCGTCCCGGTCTCCACCTCGGCGTGGAAGCGGGAGAGCCGGCGCACGAGCGTCCCCGGCACGAGAGGCGGGAAGGTCACATCCCACGAGATCACGGCCGGTCGGGCCGGGGGAAGACGGGGGAGCGGCGCAAGACAGGATCGAGGAGCTCCCCCTCCCTCTCCGTGGCAAGCCGCTCCTCCACGCGGCCAGTGTAGGGCCGGCGGCCGCCTATTGTTCCTCGGATGGTGGGCCAACTCATCGACGCCGCTCGCACCTTCGTCGAGCACGTGACGGCGGTGGAGTGGGAAGCCGTGGGTATCGCCCTCCTCTGCCACCTGGCTCGGCTCTCCTGCCGCGCCTTCGCCTGGCGCGCCATCGTCGCCGCCGCGTACCCCGCCGAGCGCGTGCGCCTGGGCCGCGTCTTCGGCGCCTACGCCGCCGGGGTAGGGGTCAACTCCATCGCTCCCGCCCGCAGCGGCGATCTCCTCAAGCTCGTCCTCCTCAAGCACGGGCTGCCCAGCTCCACCTACACCACCCTCGCCCCCACCCTCCTCGTGGAGACGCTGCTCGATTCCGTGGTCGCCGGGGCGCTCGTCGCGTGGGCCCTCTCCCAGGGGGTCCTCCCCGGCCTGGACGTCCTCCCCGACCTCCCCACCATCGACTGGAGCTGGCCCATCGATCA
>CAZQRA010000012.1:26742-67066 GCA_964595575.1 uncultured Gaiellales bacterium | reverse complement strand
CACCACCCGCCCCTCTCGGTCGAGCAAGGAGACGATCTCCTCGAGCGCGTCGGCGAACAGGGCGCCGGCCACCACCACGTCCAGGCGCTCAGGTTGGAAGGCCAGCGTAGGGAGGCCCTCGGCCACCGACAGGTGGTCGACGGCCACCCCCTCGAAGTCGGCCGCGACCTCGTCTACCAGCTCTGCCCAGGCTCCGTCCTGGTCGATCGTCTGCAGCCGACCCCGCCGCTCCCTGGCCATGGCGAAGGCCCGGCGCACCGTCCACTCCTCGTCCTGGGGCGAGAGGGGGGTGACGAGGAGGAGGCTCCCATCCGCGAACGCTACCTGGGTAGCGCGGGCTCGCAGGTCGAGCTCGGCCTCGACCCCGCTCAGCGCCGGCTCCCCGGCGGAGGCGACCAGGATCGCCTCTGCCCCGAGATAGGCGGCCCGCGTGGTCAGAGGCAAGGGATGGCCGGAGCGGGTGAGCGCCTCGGTGCCGAAGGGGACGTGCACCTCCTCCACCCGGAAGCCGTGCATGCGGGACACCTCGCGCAGCGCCCTCGTGGCCTCGGCCATGAGCTCGGGCCCTACTCCGTCCCCGGACAGGCAGGCCACCGTGTACGTCCTCACCGTCCTGCCACCTCCTCCTCGAACACGTCGAACAGGGTTACCGCCTTGCGGGTGTCGGCCAGCTCCTTGAAGCGTCGAAAGGCCCGGTCGAGCTCCTCGCCCTCGAGCTGGATGCCGGCGTCGGCGCAGGCCTTGGCGAAGGCGTGCCTTCCGGAGTGCTTGCCCAGAGGCAGGGTCATGGTGAGACCGAGCTCGTGGGGGTCCATGATCTGGTAGGTGGCCGCGTCCTTCAGCATCCCGTCCTGGTGGATCCCGGCCTCGTGGGCGAAGGCGTTGGCGCCCACAATGGCCTTGTTGCGCTGGACGACGTAGCCCGTGAGCTGGGACACGAGCTGAGAGATGCGGCCGATCTCGCCCACGTTGATACCGGTCTCGCAGCCGAGCACGTCCTTGCGCACGCGCAGGGCCATGACGACCTCCTCCAGAGCCGCATTCCCTGCCCGCTCGCCGATGCCGTTGATGGTGCACTCGACCTGGGTCGCTCCCGCCTGGATCCCGCTCAACGAGTTGGCGACTGCCAGCCCCAGGTCGTTGTGACAGTGGACCGAGAGGGTCACCCGGCGGAGCTCGGGGCACAGCTCTTGCACCCGGCGGAGGAAGGCGGCGTGCTCCTCGGGGAGGCAGTAGCCCACCGTGTCGGGGAGGTTGATGGTGGTAGCCCCCGCCTCGATCGCCGTCCGGCAGACCTCGGCCACGAAGGCGGGGTCGGAACGGGTCGCGTCCTCGCAGGAGAACTCCACCTCGTCGACGTGGGGCAGCCCGTAGGAGACGGCAAAGCGGGTCTGCTCGAGCACCTCCGCCGGCTCCAGGCCCAGCTTGCGCTCCATGTGGATGGGGCTGGTGGCGATGAACGTGTGCAAGCGGGTGCGACCCCGGGCTCCCGCCAGCGCCTCCACCGCGGCGTCGATGTCCTCCCGTCGGGTACGGGCGAGCGAGGCCACGGTGGGCCGGGAGACGGCCCTCGCCACCGCCCGCACTCCCTCGAAGTCCCCGGGGGAGGAGATGGCAAATCCTGCCTCGATGACGTCCACGCCCAGCCGCTCCAGGGCGAGCGCGATCTCGACCTTCTCGTCCGGCGACAGAGCGATGCCCGGCGACTGCTCGCCGTCGCGAAGAGTGGTATCGAAGATGGTGATCCTGCGTCCTTTCACTCGCTGCCTCCTCGGGGTCGACGCCCTCCTCTGCGAGGGCTGGGAGTTACGGTTGGAGGTGGTTGAAGCGGCTACGCCGCGGCGTCGTCTCTCTCCCCCTACCGGGGGAGGAGAATGAGGAGGCCGAGAAGGAGAAGCAGCGTCGTCGGTCCCCCGAAGGGGACGACACGCCTCGGTAGGACACGCACCTCCATCGGCCTCTCAGTGTGCGGCACGGGCTACCGGCTTGTCAAGCGACAACTGCTTCTCGATCGCCGGCGAGCGTGCACCGGGGGAGAGAGCGGACAGCCCTATGTGTTTGCGCTATTCGGCTATTCAAAGTAAAGTGCAGGGGCGATGGACGCGGGCGCGGCTACCTTTGCTCTCAAGCGGCTCTTTCCGGTCGCGCGCGCGAGCCTGCGCTAGTCGGCGTCCACTCGGTTCCGCCTCGCCGGCTAGCTAGACGAGAAAGGCGGAACCGCAGCCAGGCCCTTCGATCCCACGAGGTTCTGCCCAGCGGCGGGGAAGATGCTCTACAACCCGACAACCGAATGTGACTCCTGCGGAATCGGCTTCGTCGCCGATCTCGCCGGTCGGCCTTCCCGGGCCATCGTGGACGCCCTGCTCGAGGGCCTGCGGCGGGCTCTCCACCGGGGAGCGGTGGCGGCCGATCGGAGAACGGGCGACGGGGCCGGGCTCCTCCTTCCCATCCCCGACCTCCTGCGGCCGCGGCCGGGGGCCGGCCTGGCCATGGTGTTCCTCCGCAGCGAGGCCGACCGAGAGGCGATCGAGGACGCCTGCCGGCAGGAGGGCCTGGTGCCACTCCAGTGGCGGGAGGTGCCGGTGTCGCCGCAAGCCTTGGGGGACGAGGCCCGAGCGTCCATGCCCAGGATCGTCCAGCTCGGCCTGGAGGCGCCGAGCGTTGACGGCGACGAGGCCGAGCGCCGTGCCTTCCGGGCTCGCAAGCGGGCAGAGCGCGCCATCTCCTCCTACATCGCCTCCCTCTCCTTCCGCACCGTCACCTACAAGGCGCTGTGCGCCGCCGACCAGCTGGCGGCCTTCTACCCCGACCTGGAGGAGCCCGAGCTGGCGGTGCCCTTCGGCATCTTCCACCAGCGGTTCTCGACCAATACCACCCCCTCGTGGGAGCGGGCCCAGCCCTTCCGGCTCCTCTGCCACAACGGCGAGATCAACGCCATCCAGGGCAACGTCAACTGGATGCGGGCCCGTGAGGGCAACCTGGGAAGCGAGGACGACGACATCCTCCATCCCGTGATCGACGAGTCGGGCTCCGACTCGGCCATGCTGGACAACGCCTTGGAGCTCCTCGTCCGGGGCGGCCGCGACGTTCGCCACGCCTTGGCCATGCTCGTGCCCGAGGCATGGCAGGGCGATCCCGAGCTCGACCCCGAGGTGCGGGCCTTCTTCCGCTACCACGCCAACCTGTGCGAGCCCTGGGACGGGCCGGCAGCCCTCGTCTTCACCGACGGCCGGGTGGTAGGAGCCACCCTCGACCGCAACGGCCTGCGCCCGCTTCGGTACGCGGTGGGAGGGGGACTCGTGGTCTGCGCCTCGGAGGCAGGGGCCGTGGACCTCCCCGAGGGGCCGGTGCGGAGAGGAAAGCTCGGTCCCGGCCAGATGATCGCCCTCGATCCCGAGCGGGGCCTGGAGGAGAACGGGGAGATCAAGCGACGGCTAGCTCGGCGGGCCCCCTACGGAGAGTGGCTGGCCGCGGGGATGAGGCCCCTGTCGCTGGGAGAGCCCGTCGATCCTCCCCAGGAGGACCTGACGCCCCGCCAGGTCGCCTTCGGGTACACCCAAGAGGAGCTCCGCACTGTGCTTCGGCCCATCGGCGCCCACGCCCACGAGCCCACCTCCTCGATGGGCGACGACACCGCTCTGCCTCCCCTTGCCAATCGCATGCGGCCTCTCTACTCCTTCTTCCGCCAGCGCTTCGCCCAGGTGACCAACCCGCCCATCGACCACCTCCGCGAGCGGTTCGTCTTCTCGTTGCGAACGGTGCTGGGCGCACGGGCTCCCATCCTGCGCGAGGGGCCGGAGGCAGCCCAAGGGCTGGAGCTGGAGAGCTTCCTCCTCTTTCCCAGCGCCGTGGAAGAGCTCTCGGGAGAGCGGCTGGATGCCACCTTCGCTCCCGAGGAGGGGATCGTCGCCGCCCTCGATCGCATCAGCGACGCCGCCGAGGAGGCGGTCAAGGCCGGCCGCGGCCTCCTCGTCCTCTCCGATGGGGCCGTGGGCCCCGAGCGGGCACCCCTCCCCATGCTCCTGGCGGTGGGAGCCGTCCACCACCGGCTCGTGCGGTGTCAGCTGCGGAGCCATGCCACCCTCGTGGTCGAGAGCGACGAGCCTCGCGAGGCCCACCACATGGCCTGCCTGCTCGGCTACGGGGCGGAGGCGATCTGTCCCCGGCTGGCGCTGGAGACGGTGGCTGCTCTCGCCGCCGCCGACAAGCTCGGCGGCGACCGCCCCTCTCCGGCCGAGGCCCAGCGCCGGTTCCGGGCCGCCATCGAGGACGCCGTGCTCAAGATCATGTCGAAGATGGGCATCTCTGACGTGGCCAGCTACTGCGGCGCGCAGATCTTCGACATCGTGGGGCTGGCCGACGAGGTCGTCGAGCGCTGCTTCCCGGGCACCCCCTCCCCCGTGGGGGGAATCGGCTTCGTCGAGCTGGAGCAGGACGCTTGGGATCGGGTACGACGGGCCTTCGGCGGCCGTCCGCGGCTGGAGAACCCAGGGTACGTGAAGTACCGCAAGGGGGGCGAGGACCACGCCACCAACCCCGAGGTGGTGGATGCCCTGCACGAGGTGGCGGCCGCTTGGGCCCTGCGCGAGGCCGTGCGCGGCGAGGGCTGGGAGCGCTACCTCCGCTTCGCCCAGCTCGTGAACGGGCGCAGGCCCCTCGAGCTGCGCGACCTGCTCGAGCTAGCGCCGGCGGGTCCCCCCGTGCCCCTGGAGGAGGTGGAGCCGGCGGAGTCGATCGTTCGCCGCTTCTCCAGCGGCGCCATGTCCCATGGGGCCTTGTCGGCCGAGGCCCACGAGACGGTGGCGATCGCCTTCAATCGCCTCGGGGCCGCCGCCAACTCCGGCGAAGGAGGGGAGGGGCCGGAACGCTACCGCACCGAGCGCAACTGCAAGATCAAGCAGGTGGCGTCGGGGCGGTTCGGCGTGACCCCCGAGTACGCTGCCTACGCCGAGGAGCTCCAGATCAAGATCGCCCAGGGCTCCAAGCCGGGGGAGGGAGGCCAGCTTCCCGGCCACAAGGTGACGGCCGAGATCGCGCGCCTGCGCCATACCCAGCCGGGGGTGGCCCTGATCTCGCCCCCTCCCCACCATGACATCTACTCGATCGAGGACCTGGCTCAGCTCGTGTTCGACCTGAAGCAGGTGAACCCCCAGGCCGCCGTGTCGGTCAAGCTCGTGTCCGAGGCGGGGGTGGGCTTGGTGGCTGCCGGCTGCGTCAAAGCCTTAGCCGACGTCGTGCACATCGCCGGGGCCGACGGCGGCACCGGCGCCAGCCCTCTCTCCTCGATCAAGAACGCCGGTGCCCCTTGGGAGCCGGGGCTGGCGGAGACCCAGCAAGCTCTGATCGCGAACGGCCTGCGCGGGCGTGTTCGCCTGCGCGTCGACGGGGGGATCAAGACCGGCCGGGACGTGGTGGTCGCGGCGCTCTTGGGCGCCGACGAGGTGAGCTTCGGTACGTCGGTGCTTTTAGCAGCCGGTTGCCTCATGGTGCGAAGCTGCCACCTCGACACCTGTCCGGTGGGCATCGCCAGCCAGCGACCCGAGCTGCGGGCGAAGTTCGACGCCGTCCCCGAGCAGATCGAGGCCTACCTCCTGTACGTGGCCGAGGAGGTACGCATGCTCCTCGCTCAGCTCGGGCTCCGCAGCTTCGAGGAAGCGGTGGGCAGGGTGGAGTGCCTGCGGCCCAAGGAGGCCGTCGAGCGGGGGAACGCGCTCGACCTGGGGGCGCTGCTCGCCGTTCCCGGCCCCGGCCCTCGCCGCTACGTAGGCGAGCGGCAGCTCGAGGCCACCGGGGGCGAGCTGGGCGCGCGCCTGGCCGAGGAGGCCCTGCCGGCGCTCCGGGGCCCTATCCTGATCGAGCTGGCGTACACGATCTCGACCGACGATCGGGCTGTGGGTGCGCGCCTGGGCGGCCTCATCGGGCGCGAGCTCGGCTCCGGACGCCCGCCGGGCCGGGTGCGGGCCCGTTTCCAAGGGGTGGCCGGGCAGAGCTTCGGGGCGTTCTTGGCCCCGGGCGTCGAGCTCGATCTCCAGGGGGAGGCAAACGACTACGTGGGCAAGGGCATGAGCGGGGGGCGGATCGTCCTGCGACCTCCCCACGATGACGCCGGCGACCCTGTCCTGGTCGGCAACACGGTGCTCTACGGGGCCACGGGGGGCGAGCTCTACTGCGCCGGTCGGGCCGGCGAGCGCTTCTGCGTGCGCAACTCGGGGGCTACTGCGGTGGTCGAAGGGGTGGGCGACCACGCCTGCGAGTACATGACCAACGGGACCGTCGTCATCATCGGTCCCTTCGGCCGCAACCTCGGAGCCGGGATGAGCGGCGGCCAGGTCTACGTCCACGATCCCCAGGGTCTGCTCGATCTCCGGCTGAACGGCGATCTCGTGCGCATGGAGCCGGTCGCCGCTCCCGGGGAGGAGCTTCGGCGCCTGCTCGAGCGGCACCTCCGCTACACAGGCTCGTCTCGGGCGGCGGCCTTGCTGGAGCGGTTCGACGAGGCGCTGGCGGAGTTTCGGAGAGTCGTCCCCAAGGCGGAGGTAGCTCGCCTCGAGGACGAGCACGAGGGCACGCTCGTGGGCGGCAAGGCCCACGCCGCCGAGGAAGCTGCCGCCTCGGTCTGAAGGTCCCCCTCCCCAGGTGCCCGGCGCTGCGGCCCCGGCGCCGGGCACCGCCTGCGCCGCCCCCGCTCCGACGGTCCACGGGGGCCGGCCGGAGGGGAGGGCCGCCCGAGGCAGGCGGCCCTCCCGGCTCGGTCAGGGCGAGGCTTCCGCCCGAGCGGTCGTCTGGTGGAGGCCCGCCGCCCGCACCCGGCCCGCGGAAGCGAGGCCGAGGTGGGCATGGGCCTCGGTGCCGTACCCGCCGGGGACGGGGATGTAGAACTCGGGGTAGCCCCACATGCCGTGCTCGGACACATCCAGCCCGGCAGTCTCCACCTCCTCCTCGGTGCGGATGCCGAAGGACCGCTTGAGGGCGAGAAGGGCGAGGAAGGAGGCCGTGAAGGTAAACGCCCCCACGGCGAGGAGCCCGAGCGCCTGCACGCCGAGCTGGTGGAACGACCCCGTGTAGAGGAGACCGCCTTGGCCCGTCTCCAGCCTCTCGGCCAGATCGGGGTTGGCCAAGAGGCCGAGAGCGAGCGTCCCCCACACTCCCGCCATGCCGTGGGCCGCGATCGCTCCCACCGGGTCGTCGATCCCGGCCCGCTCCACGGCGAGGACGCCGGCGACGACGATCATGCCGGCGACGAGGCCGATGACGAGCGCTGCCCAGGGGCTGACGAAGGCGCAGGCGGCAGTGATGGCCACGAGGGCGGCGATGGCACCGTTCAGCATCATCGACAAGTCGGGCTTGCCGATCACCATCCAGGCGGTGGCCAGGGCGCCGACCACCCCTGCGGCCGCAGCCACGTTGGTGTTGAGCGCGACGTAGGCGAAGAAGCCGAGCCCGCCCAGGTCGACCCCCAGGGTGGAGCCGGGGTTGAAGCCGAACCAACCGAACCAGAGGATGATGACCCCTAGGGTGGTGTAGGCCATGTTGTGCCCGGGGATGGCGTTCGGCTTCCCGTCGGGGCCGAACTTGCCGATGCGGGGGCCGAGCAAGAGCGCCCCCGCCAGCCCGGCCAAGGCGCCCTGGTAGTGGACCACGGTGGAGCCGGCGAAGTCCTGCATTCCCAGCGAGAAGAGCCAGCCGTCGGGACTCCAGATCCAGTGCGAGACGACGGCGTAGATGAGGGTGAAGGCGACCCCGAACACGAGGTACACGTACAGCTTGGTGCGCTCGGCCATGGCCCCCCACACGATGGCCAGGGACACCCCGGCGAAGACGACCTCGAACAGGTAGCCGGCGGCAGCCGGGATCTCGGCGAACCAGGAGAAGGGGGAAGCCCCGATCGCGATCAGCTCGTCGAAGGAGGGGGCGAACCCGGAGCCGCCGGCGAAGCCGCCTCCCCCGTCGCCGAAGGCGATGCCGAACCCGACCAGGTAGTAGACGACCGAGGCCAAGGCGAACAGGAGCACGTTCTTGGCGGCCACGTGGCCCACGTTCTTCATGCGCGTCAGCCCTGCCTCCAGGAAGGCAAAGCCGGCCTGCATGAACATCACCAGCACGGCGGCAACGACCACCCACACCGTGCTGGCTGCGAACAGGAGCTCCTTGTCGCTCATGCTACCTCCACCTCCTCCAGCGGCTTGCCGGTGCGGTTGTGCACCACGTTGGTCACGGGGCTCGCCCACACGATCCCGTCTCCTGCTGTCGCCCCCGTGCGGGCCGCGTCGGCGATCGCTGCCACCACGGCCGGGGCGCGGTCGTCGCGGACGACGAACACGAGCAGGGCTTTGGGCAGGAAGCGCGACTCGAAGACGCGCCCCCGGTACTCGTGCGTCACCCCCCGCTGGCGGCCGTGCCCGATGGCCTCGATCACGGTCACGCCCACGTGACCGGTCTCTTCCTCGACCGCGTCGATGACCGTCTCCACGCGCTCGCGGACGACGACGGCCTCAACCTTCACCACGACTCACCTCCTTCTCGTGGACCATGAAAAAAGGCCCGGGAGAATCCTCCTCAGGCCTCGATGCCTTCCGGGGCGGCCTCCGCCGGCCCCCCGGTCGGCGGGCAGAGTAGCACGAGGGTAGGAGGGGATCAAGCGGTACCTTCGAGGAGGCGCCCGCCTCCGCTACGGCCGCCCTCTTCGGCGTCGTGGCCCTGTTCGTCGACCCGACCCTGGGAAAGGCGCGCTTCGGCGCGGCGCTCATCGACGCTGTCGCAGCCGACATACGCGCTGCGGGGGTCGGCTCGGCCATCCTCGACAGCTCGGGCTTAGACCCGCCTTGGGGGGGACCTCTGGCCGCTGCTCGTGATCGGCGCGGCAGCGGTGCCCCTCGGGCCCCGTGGGTCGTGCGCTGCCCGTGGCGCGCATCGGCGGATCCCTGTACACTGTGGTTGTCGTCGAGGCGACGCGGCCTCGGGCAAAGTGCCCGGGGCTTTTGTCTTTTCGGGAGCAAGCAAGGAGGATTCATGGCCATAGTCGAGACGAGGCACAGAGCGACCAGCGATCCGGCCGATCGCGCCCGGGTACTCGACCGCATCAGGGAGGAGAAGGTCGACTTCCTCCTCCTCTGGTTCACCGACATCGAGGGGCACCTGAAGAGCTTCGCGATCACGCCCCCGGAGGTGGAGGACGCCCTCAACGACGGGATGGGCTTCGACGGCTCCTCGATCACTGGCTTCAACGCCATCGAGGAGTCGGACATGGTGGCCATCCCCGACCCGACCACCTTCCAGCTCATGCCCAAGAGCGAGGGGTACAACTCGGTCGTCGCCCGCATGATCTGCGACATCGTCACCCCCGACGGCAAGCCCTACGAGGGGGACCCCCGGTACGTGCTGCGGCGGGCGCTCGACCGTATGCGGGCGATGGGCTTCGACACCTTCAACGTGGGCCCCGAGCTGGAGTACTTCCTGTTCAAGAATCCGGAGGGGGTAGAGACCCTGGACGAGGGCGGCTACTTCGCCCAGACGACGATGGACGCGGCCACCGACCTCCGCCGGGAGACGATCCACGCCCTGGAGGCGATGGGCATCCCCGTCGAGTACGCCCACCACGAGGTCGGCCCCTCGCAGCACGAGATCGACATGCGGTATGCCGACGCCCTGACCATGGCCGACCACGTGATGACCTACCGCCTCATCGTCAAGGAGATCGCGGCCAAGCACGGCGTCTACGCCACCTTCATGCCCAAGCCGATCTTCGGCCAGAACGGCTCGGGGATGCACACCCACCAGTCGCTGTTCCAGAACGGCCGCAACGCCTTCTTCGACCCCGACGACCGCTGGCACCTGTCGGACGTGGCCAAGGCTTTCATCGCCGGCCAGCTCCGCCACGCCAGGGAGATCTCGGCCGTCTTCGCCCAGTGGGTGAACTCCTACAAGCGGCTGGTGCCGGGCTACGAGGCGCCGGTGTACGTCGCCTGGTCGCAGCGCAACCGCTCCGCTTTGATCCGGATTCCGGTCTACAAGCCGGGCCACGAGCAGGCGACGAGGGCGGAGATCCGCTGCCCCGATCCCGCCTGCAACCCCTACCTCACCTTCGCCTGTCTCCTCCACGCCGGCCTGGAGGGGATCGAGAAGGGCTACGAGCTCCCCGAGCCGATGGAGACGAACCTCTACCACCTCACGGCGGAGCAGCGCCGAGAGCGAGGGATCGTGTCCTTGCCCGAGACGCTGGGGGAGGCGATCGACGAGCTGGCTCAGTCCGAGCTTGCCCGCAAGGCACTGGGGCCCCACATCTTCGACCGCTACGTGGAGCTCAAGCGCAAGGAGTGGGACGAGTACCGAGTCCAGCTCACCCAGTGGGAGATGGAGCGCTACCTCCCGGTCCTCTAGCGGCGGTCGAGCGTGGGGAGGCGGCCGTCGGGCCTAGGCGGCCGCCTTCCCCTCGTCGGCACCCTGATCTAAGATGGGAGCTGGCCCCGTGGCATGCGGCAGCGGGGCCGACTGACGGCCGACTGCGAGCTGCTTCCTCGTGGGCAGCTCGTGGTCGCTTAGGAGTCGAGACGGGCTCCGCCTGCAGCCGCGCCGCGGGCGGGCCCCTCCCCGATCCCGCGGGCGTGCCGGCGGGCCGCCGGCCTAGAGGAAGGTGCGAATGCTCTCGCGCTCGACCCGCAAGCCGATGACGCCGCTCACCTGGTCGATCTCGGCGATGGCGTCGGCGGGGACGAGTCGCCGCCGGGAGAAAATGCCCGCTCGAACGGCCAGGGCGTCGGGCGCGTCGGGGCCGGAGCCGTACATGGGGCACTCGACGCGTCCTACGATGCGCCCCCGGCGATCGGCCACCAGGAAGCCGGAGGTCGCGGCCAGATCGACAGCGAGCGAGCTCACGGCGTCGACTCTATTCGGCATCGATGAAGAAAGCCCTCGGCTAGCGGTAAAGCTTCTGTTAGCTCGGTTCTGTTAGCTCGGCTTGGCGGCCATGAGGAAGGTGACGGCCAGGGCGAGGCCGGCCACGAGGAGGGAGACAAGGCCGGAGGCCAAGGCCAGCCGGGGGCGCTCGCCGGCCAGGCGGGCAAGGACCGAGGCTGCCAGCCCTCCACCCAGGAGGCCGACGACGGCGATCGCCCGCGAGGCGTCCAGCCACGTCCCCGCTGTCCCCTGCTCCGCGGCCAGAGCCTCGCCGAGCACGATCGTCGCCACGGCCGTGGCGGCGGTGGCGATGGCCGACCGAAAGCAGGCGACCTGGAGCGCCCGCACCCCGGGGCTCCTGGAGGCGGCGGCGCCGGCGGCGGCAGCGGCGATGGACGAGCCGAGGAGCGCCATGGCGGCGAGGACGTGGAGGAAGAGCAGAGCCTCCATCAGGCCGGCTTCCATACCATGAGGGCCACGATGGCCACGACCATGGCCAAGCTCAGGTAGTTGAGGACGAGGGCGAGCGGGTCGGCCACCCGGCGGCGAAGCTCTTCGCTTCGGCTCTCGCCGGCGGCCGCTAGCTCCTCGGCCAGGCGTCGGGCGTGCCGCATGCTGCGACCCCCGATAGTCGCAGGGACGGTGCTCGCCCCCCACAGCGCCAGGGCGGCGGCGATCCAGGCATCGTCGAAGTCGTAGCCGGGCAGGTGCTCGACCAGCCAGATGCCGAGGCCGAGCGACAGGAGGGCGCCCACCCCGTTCACCGCCACCCCTACCCGCGTGAGCCTGAGGAGGGGGGCGATCTCGGTCGGGCTGGTGCGGGCCATGGCCAGGGCGTGGAAGAGCCCGGCGGCGACGGCCCCGGCCACGAACAGGAGCGCGCCGAGCACGTGGAAGCCCAAGAGCCACTGGTACGTGGTCACGGGAGGTGGAGCCTACCGCTCCTACAATCGAGGACGTGGAGGAATCGGCCCGACACCTGCGCCTGCTTACCGAGACCATCGCCGCCGTCAACTCGACCCTCGACTTGGAGGAGGTACTCTGGCTCGTCGCCCGCAAGGTGGCGGAGGCCCTGGAGGCGGATGCGTGCTTCGTCTACCTCTACGACGAGCGGGCGGACGAGCTCGTGCTCCGGGCGACCCACGGAACGCGGGTGGAGGATCTCACCCGCAGGCCCCGGATGAAGCCGGGAGAAGGGATTACGGGGTGGGCGGCGGCCATGCGGGAGCCGGTGATGATTCCCGCTCAGGCCCACCTCGACCCCCGCTTCAAGGCCTTTCCCAACCTCCCCGAGGACGAGTACGAGTCGATCCTGGCTGTGCCCATCCTCGCTCGGGACAAGCTGGAGGGGGCGCTCAACGTGCGCACGCGAGAGCCGCGGGAGTTCACGCCGGCCGAGATCGACCTCCTCTTGGCCATCGCCGCCCAGGTCGCCTTCTCGCTCGAGCACGCCAAGCTGTACGCCCAGGCCCAGCGGCGGGTCGAGGAGCTCGAGGCCTTGGCCCGGATCTCGGAGGCGGTCTCGGAGTCGCTCTACCTGGAGGAGTCGCTGGAGGCCATCGTGAAGACCACCATGGCCGCGGTGCGGGCCTCAGGGGCAGCGCTCGTGCTCGAGGACGGCAGGGTCGCCTGGCCCGAGGGAAGGGCGGGAGCCTACGCCATCCGCCTGCCCTTGCGTTGGAAGCGACGGCAGGTGGGCGAGCTCGTCTGCGATCGGGACACTCCCTTCACCGAGGAGGAGCGCCAGCTCCTCGCTTCCATCGCCCACCACGCGGCGGTGGCCCTGGAGCACGGGCGGGCGGTCATGCGCGGCGTCCTCGCCCAGGAGATCCACCATCGAGTCAAGAACAACCTGCAGACAGTGGCCTCGCTCCTCCGTCTGCAGGCCCGGGCCGCGGGGGTCGATCCCCGACGGGCGCTGGAGGACTCGGTCAACCGCATCCTGGCCATCGCCGCCGTCCACGAGGTACTCACCCAGCAGCGGGAGGACGACGTCGATCTGGGCGAGCTCTTGGAGCGGTTGCGGGCCATGCTCGTCCAGGGCTTGGCGGAAGGAAAGGAGGTGGAAGCCTCCTTCGAGCACGTATCGCTGGCCGGAAGCCGAGCCACGGCCCTCGCTCTCGTGTTCAGCGAGCTCCTCCAGAACGCGCTCGAGCACGGCGGCGACCACGTGCGCATCGAGCTCAGGCAACGAGACGGCCACGTCACCCTCGCCATCGCGGACGATGGCCTGGGTATCGACGGGGAGCCGGCTCAAGGCACCGGGCTCTCCATCGTGCGCGCGCTCGTTCGCGACGAGCTCAAGGGGACGTTGTCGCTCGAGAGCGCGGGCGGGCTGCGGGCGGAGGTGGTGTTCCCAGGATGACGTCCTCGGCCCTGGGGCCACCCCATGCCTCCACCCGCTTCCAGCCTAGCGAGAAATCTGTGACGCGTGGCACACGCCTCTGTGACGAAGGTGTGAGACCGTGCGCATCCTGATCGCCGAGGACGAGACCATCATCCGGCTCGACCTCCGTGCCCTCCTCGAGAAGGCCGGCTTCGAGGTCTGCGCCGAGGCGCGCGACGGCGTGGAGGCGGTCGAGCTCGCCCGCGCGGAGAAGCCCGACCTCGCCGTCCTGGACGTGAAGATGCCTCGCTTGGACGGGATCGAGGCAGCCAGGCGCATCCTCGACGAGCGGCCCATCCCCATCGTGATGCTCACCGCCTACGGCCAGGAGGAGCTCGTGTCCCGTGCGGTCGAGGCCGGGGTCTTCGGCTACCTGGTCAAGCCCTTCCGCGAGCAGGACCTGGTGCCCGCCATCGCCACCGCCCGCGCCCGCCACGAGGAGCTCCAAGCCCTGCGCGAGGAGGCGGAGTCGCTGGCCGAGGCCCTGGCCGCCCGCAAGGCGATCGAGCGCGCGAAGGGACTGCTCATGGCCAAGGAGAACCTCACCGAGCAGCAGGCGTTCGAGCGCCTGCGCCGGGCGAGCCAGATCTCCGGCCGTCCGCTCAAGGTGGTAGCCGAGGCGCTGATCGCCACGTTCGGGAACGAGGTGAGCTAGGCTGGGCCTGACGCGGCCGTTCGAGCTACCACGACGGGAACGGCTAAGCCTGCGGCTCCCAGCTCGGATGTCGCCGCCTCCAAGCCCGAGCGTGCGAGCAGCTCCAGCCCGAGCCGGGCCCGCCGCACGCGCTCGCGGGCGAGGGCCACCGTGACCGCCTCCAGGTGGGTGCCTGCCGGGTAGACGTCGGGAGCGTTGCGCAGCCCGAACTTGATGTACACGGGAGCGGCGATCCGAACGAGCTCGGGGATCTCGTGGAGGCGCACGAAACCGCCCAGGGCGTCGGGGGCCTCGACGTAGACGTCCAAGGGGCAGTCGACGGCGGCTCGGATGGCGGCGATCTCGGCGAGGGAAAGGTCGGTGGGGAGGTTGATGGTGCTCGCCCCCAGCTGCTCGAGCACGCGGGCTGCGGCCGGGTTGGCGGCCGGCAGCATGACCGACACCTTGGCCTGCATGTCGGCCGGAAGCTCGCCGGCTTGGCGCAGGGCCGAGAAGGCGTAGAGGACGCCGATGTCGGCGACGAGTACCGAGCGAAAGCCACGCTCGGCGGCGCGACGGGCGTCGTCCAGGCAGGCCACCACCTGCTCTTGGCCATGGGCGACGGGGGCGAGGACGCCGCCCGCGGGCGCCCGGGCCGCGGCCGAGAGCCCCCAGGCGGCGCTCGGCCGCGTGAACAGGCTCACCTCCACTCGAGCCTCGGCGGCCAGCTGGGCCATGGCGTCTAGCTCGGAGTCGGAATGGAGGAACACCCCCGACCCCTGCGACACCCGGTGAACCCGTACGCCTAGCCGCTCTGCCTCCTCGAGCACTGCCTCCAAGCAGCGCGGCCCCTCGGTGCTCGGGATCTCGATCCGGTACTGGGCTCCGTCGGGAAAGCGCTTGTCCGACGTAGGCAGGTGGTGGAGGTCGCCGGGCGGAAGGCCGAGCGCGGCCAGGGCGTCCCGAGTCGAGGACATGCGGCCAGTCTACTTCTCTCCCACCCCCCGCGCGGGCACGCTCGCCACGCCCGAGGGTCCGGTGGCCTGCTCGGCCACGTCCGAGGGTCTGTCCCCCGGCCATGGCCGCCTCGAGCATGTCCGAGGGTCTGTCCCTCGGCCGGGGCCGTAACGGCCAGAGGGGGCTCCCTGCGCCGCGGGCGCGCGCTCGACCGGCCGCCCGCCTGCGGGTAGCGCGTATCGTTAGGCTGGTGAGCGAAGGCGATCTCGAGCGGCTGTCGATCGACACCATCCGCGTCCTGGCCATGGACGCGGTGCAGTCGGCGAACGCCGGTCACCCGGGCACGGCGATGGCGCTGGCCCCAGTCGCCTACGTGATCTACAGGGAGTTCCTGCGCCACAACCCCGCCAACCCCGACTGGCCCAACCGCGACCGCTTCGTCCTCTCTGCCGGGCACGCCTGCATCCTCCAGTACGCCCTCCTCCACCTCACCGGCTACGACCTGCCCATGGACGAGCTTCGCCGCTTCAGGCAGTGGGGCTCGGTCACCCCCGGCCACCCCGAGCGCCACCTCACCCCGGGCGTGGAGACGACCACCGGCCCTCTAGGGCAGGGGTTCGCCAACGGGGTCGGGATGGCCATCGCCGAGCGCTTCCTGGCGCAGCGCTACAACCGTCCCCGCCACGTCGTGGTCGACCACCGCGTGTTCGCCCTCTGCTCCGACGGCGACCTCATGGAGGGGGTGTCGGCGGAGGCAGCCTCCCTCGCCGGCCACCTCGGCCTGGGCAAGCTCGTCTACGTCTACGACGACAATCGGATCACGATCGACGGCCCCACCTCGCTGACCTTCGACACCGAGGACAAGGCGGCCCGCTTCCGCGCTTACGGCTGGCAGGTGCTGGAGGTCGCCGACGTGAACGACCTCGATGCCCTGCGGTCGGCTCTAGCTGCCGCCTGTGCCGAGGTCGAGCGACCCTCGCTGGTGATCGTCCGCAGCCACATCGCCTACCCGGCTCCCCACGCCGTCGATACCGCCAAAGCGCACGGAGCCCCCCTGGGGGAGGCGGAGGTGCGGGCGACCAAGGAGCTCCTGGGCTTCGATCCGGAGCTCTCCTTCCACGTGCCGCCCGGGGTGTACGAGCACATGGACCAGCGCCCCCGCGGCTCCCAGCTCGAGGCGGCCTGGCGGGAGCGGTTCCAGCGGTGGGCGGAGGCCTTCCCGGATTTGCGCGAGGACTGGGACCAGGTGCACTCGGGCCGTGCCCGCGCCGGCCTCGCCCACGCGCTGCCGGTGTTCCCCGAGGGCACGGACATGGCCACCCGGGACGCTGGCAAGGCCGTGTTGAACGCCGTCAAGCGCTACGTCCCGACCATGGTCGGAGGGGTGGCCGACCTGCTCGAGTCGACCAGGGCCGAGCTGGTGGGAGGCGGCGTCTTCGCTCGCAGTCACGCCGGGCGCAACATCGCCTTCGGCATTCGCGAGCACGCCATGGGGGCGATCGTGAACGGGATCGCCCTGCACGGGGGTGTGGTCAAGCCCTTCGGCTCCACCTTCCTCGTCTTCTCCGACTACATGCGGCCCGCGCTGCGCCTCTCTGCCCTGATGGGGCTTCCGGTGGTGTGGGTGTTCTCCCACGACTCGATCGGCCTGGGCGAGGACGGCCCTACCCACCAGCCGGTGGAGCACCTGGCCGCGCTCCGGGCCATTCCCCGCCTGTGGGTCGTGCGTCCCTGCGATGCCAACGAGACCGCCTTCGCCTGGAAGGTGGCCCTGGAGCGCGAGGACGGGCCGGTGGCGATCGCCCTCACCCGGCAGAAGGTGCCCACGCTTCCCCGGGGCGAGGGCTTCGGCTCGGCGGCAGGGCTGGAACGGGGCGCCTACGTCTACTGGGACTCCCACCCCGAGTCCGAGCCCGACCTCATCCTCATCGGCACCGGCTCCGAGGTTTCCCTCTGCTTGGAGGCGGCCCGGCGGATCGCGGCCGAGAACGGCAGTCGGGTGCGGGTCGTGTCCATGCCCTGCTGGGAGCTCTTCGCCCTCCAGCCGAGGTCGTACCGGGAGGAGGTGCTACCTCCCGAGACGCGGGCTCGACTGGCGGTCGAGGCGGGCGTAGCTCAGGGCTGGGAGCGCTGGGTAGGGGAGGACGGCGAGGTGGTGGCGCTGGAGCGGTTCGGGGCCTCCGCCCCCGGTCCCACCGTCCTCGCCAAGCTCGGCTTCAGCGTCGAGAACGTGACCAGTCGGGCGCTCGCCCTCGTAGAAAGGATGGAGAAGCATGCCTGAGACCCCCCTTCATCGACTCTCGCAGCTCGGCCAGAGCGTCTGGATCGACTTTCTGTCCCGCGACCTCCTGGAGACAGGGAAGCTCGCCCGGATGGTGGAGGAGGACGCGATCACGGGCGTGACCTCCAACCCCACCATCTTCCAGAAGGCGCTGTCCCAGGGAGACCGCTACGACGCCCAGTTGCGCCAGCTCGCTCGCGAGGAGACCGACGCCAAGGAGATCTTCCTGGCCCTGGCCGGTCGCGACGTGGGGGACGCCTGCGACCTCCTGCGCTCCGTGTGGGACGGCGGTCGCGGCCTTCGCGGCTACGTCTCCCTGGAGGTCGATCCCGGCCTTGCCTACGACACCGAGGCCACCTTCGAGGAGGCGATGCGCCTGCACGCCCTCCTCGACCGCCCCAACCTGTACGTGAAGATCCCTGCCACCGAGCCGGGGCTGGCTGCCATCGAGGACGTCATCGCCGCCGGACGCTCCATCAACGTCACCCTCATCTTCTCGCTCCGTCGCCACCGGCAGGTGATGGACGCCTACATCCGAGGGCTCGAGCGCTTGGTCGCGAGCGGCGGGGATCCCCGGCCGGTATCGTCCGTGGCCAGCTTCTTCGTCTCCCGCGTCGACACCGAGACCGATCGACGCCTGGACGAGATTGGCGGCTTCGACCACCTCAAGGGGAAGCTGGCCGTGGCCAATGCCAAGCTTGCCTACCAGCAGTGGAAGGAGGTGTTCGCGGGAGAGCGGTGGGCGTTCCTGGAGTCGAAGGGGGCCTCCAAGCAGTGGTGCTTGTGGGCCTCGACCTCGACCAAGAACCCCGCCTACTCGGATGTCCTCTACGTCGAGCCCTTGATCGGGCCCGACACCGTGAACACGATGCCCGAGGAGACGATCCGGGCGTTCCAGGATCACGGGCGGGCGGCGCTCACCCTGGAGGAGGGCGTAGACGAGGCCCGACGCCTGTTCGAGCAGGTGGCCGAGGCCGGGATCGACTACGAGGACGTCACGGCGACGTTGGAGGAGGAGGGAGTGCGCAAGTTCTCCGACTCCTTCGCCGAGCTTCTCGACGGGATTCGGGCCAAGCAGGGAGAGCTTGCCGCTGCCTGACGACCTCGCCCCGGACGAGCTCCTGGAGCGAATCTGGGAGCGCGACCCGACGGTCTGGACGGGCCGCGACGAGGCCCAGTGGCTGGGCTGGCTGGACGAGCCGCTGCGGATGCGCGAGCGGCTGCCCGAGCTTCAGAGCCTGCGCGACGCCTACGAGTACGAGCGGGTAGTGGTGGTGGGCATGGGCGGCTCCAGCCTGGCTCCCCTCGTCTACGGGCAGGCCTTGGGGGCCCCGATCGAGGTACTCGACACCACCCATCCTGGGCTCATCCGCCGGCTCGAGCTCGAGGGGGCGCTGTTCGTGGTGGCCTCGAAGTCGGGGACGACGCTCGAGACTCGTTGCCACTTCGACTTCTTGTGGGAGCGGACGAGGAGGAGGAAGGAGCGGTTCCTCGTGATCACCGACCCAGGCTCGCCTCTCGAGGAACTGGCCTCGGCTCGGGGCATCGCTACGGTGGCGGGCGAGCCCTCGATCGGCGGTCGCTACTCGGCCCTGTCCCCCTTCGGCCTCGTCCCCGCCCTCCTCGGCGGTATCGAGGTCGATCGAGTGCTCGAGCGGGCGGAGCGCATGCGGGAGGCGTGTCGCGAGGCGGCCGCCAATCCGGGGCTGGAGACCGGGCTTGCCCTGGGCTTCGGCTGGCGTCAGGGCCGCGACAAGGTCGTGAGCGCAAATCCGTTCGGGTTCGGGTTCTGGCTGGAGCAGCTCATCGCCGAGTCGACCGGGAAGGACGGCAAGGGGCTGGTGCCGGCGCCGGGGGAGCGGCCCCAGGGAGCCGATCGCCAGTGGGTCGAGGTGCGTCTCGACGATCCCTGGGATCTCGGTGGCGAGTTCTTTCGCTTCGAGCTGGCCGTGGCTGTGGCCGGATCCATCCTCGGGGTCAACCCCTTCGACCAGCCCGACGTGCAGGAGACCAAGGAGCGAACCGAGGCCCTCCTCTTCGGCCGTGTCCGGGGGACAGACCCTGGGACAGGTCTCGAGGGGATGGGGGCAGTCGAGACCTTGCTCGAGCAGGCGCGGCTGGGGGACTACATCGCCGTCCTGGCCTTCATCGACCCTGCCCGGGAGCAGGAGCTGGAGCCGCTCGTCCGCCTCGCCCGGGGCACGGGCTGCGTGGTGACGGTGGGTCTCGGCCCCCGCTACCTCCACTCCACCGGCCAGCTCCACAAGGGCGGTCCTGCCACCGGCATCTTCGTCCAGGTCGTCGACGATCCCGGGCAGGAGCTCTCTATCCCTGGGCGTCCCTTCGGGTTCAAGCGGCTCATCCAGGCGCAGGCCGAGGGGGACTACGCAGCGCTACGACAACGCGGCCGCAGGGTCGCTCGAGTGAGACTGGAGGAGCTATGAGGCTAGGCATGGTGGGACTGGGGCGGATGGGCGCCAACATGACCGAGCGCTTGCGCCGGGCCGGGCACGAGGTGGAGACCTACGCCCGCACGGCTCCCGAGCGCACCGCGCGATCGCTGCCGGAGCTGGCGGGAAGGCTGGAGCCGCCCCGCGTCCTCTGGCTCATGATCCCGGCCGGCGACCCCACCGAGGGGGCCTTCCAGGCCCTCCTTCCCCTGCTCGACGAAGGGGACGTCCTCGTCGACGGGGCCAACTCCAACTTCCGCGACTCGCAGCGCAGGGCCGCCCAAGCGACCGAGAAGGGCATCCACTTCCTGGACGCCGGCGTCTCGGGCGGGATCTGGGGCCTGGAGAACGGCTACTGCGTGATGGTGGGGGGACCCGAGGAGGGTTTCCGCCGGATCGAGCCCATCCTCCGCGATCTCGCCCAGGAAGGAGGCTACGCCCACGTCGGCCCCTCCGGGGCGGGGCACTTCGTGAAGATGGTGCACAACGGCATCGAGTACGGGATGATGCAAGCTCTGGCTGAGGGGTTCGAGATCATGCGCGCCTCCGAGCTCGGGATCGACCTCCGCCAGGTCGCCTCCTTGTGGCAGCACGGCTCGGTGGTACGGGGCTGGCTTCTCGAGCTCCTGGAGCGGGCCCTGGCTGAGGATCCAGACTTGGCCTCCATCCGCGGCTACGTGGAGGACTCAGGGGAGGGGCGCTGGACGGTGGAGACGGCCATCGCCGAGCGCGTCCCTGCGCCCGTGATCGCTCTCTCCCTGTTTGCCCGTTTTGCCTCCCGCCAGGAGGAGTCGTTCGCGGCCAAGGTCAACGCCGCCCTCCGCAAGCAGTTCGGCGGCCACCCGGTGAAGCCCGCAGGCAGCTGAGCCTTAGCCCTTTGGCCTAGTCGACTGGGCCGCAGGTTAGGGCAGCAGGCCTGTTGTCCTCCGATACTTCACTCGGTATAGTAACGCTGCTTCAACAAGGAAACCAACGCCCAAGGAGGTGGGTGATGGCGCGCTGGACGCCGGACCCGACTTTCTACCCGTCGCCGCGGCTCGCCATGGAGGCGCCTCCCGAGCGCCTTGGCTACGTAGCCCTGCTCGAGCCGACCCAGCAGGGCCGCCCCGATGCGCTGGGCGTCGTCGACCTCGATCCGCGCTCCTCCACCTATGGCCAGATGATCTCCACGCTCGAGCTGCGCGAGCCAGGCGACGAGGTCCACCACTTCGGCTGGAACGCCTGCAGCGCCTCCCTGTGCCCGTCCGCTCCCCGCCCCCACGTGGAGCGGCGCTACCTGATCGTGCCCGGTCTTCGCTCCTCCCGCGTGTACGTCGTCGACACCAAGTCCGATCCCCGCCACCCCACCGTGGCCAAGGTGATCGAGCCCGAAGACCTCATCTACAAGACGGGCTACTCACGGCCACACACGGTGCACTGCGGGCCCGACGCGATCTACGTGTCTGCCCTGGGCGGCGCCGACGGACCCGACGAGGCGGGGGGAATCTTCCTCCTCGACTGCGAGTCCTTCGATCCCCTCGGCGCCTGGGAGGTGGACCGAGGGCCTCAGCGCTATAGCTACGACTTCTGGTGGCACATCGGTTACGACACTCTCGTCTCCAGCGAGTGGGGTACGCCTGCCATGTTCGAGGACGGCGTCGTCCCCGAAAAGCTGCTCGGCCGGGAGTACGGTCACGCGATGCACGTATGGGACCTCCGCCGCCGCCGTCACCTGCGCCGACTTGAGCTCGGCGACGAGCACCAGATGGTGCTGGAGCTTCGCCCTGCCCACGATCCCAGGCGTCGCTACGGCTTCGTCGGGGTCGTGCTCTCGGTGGAGGACCTGTCTGCCTCCGTGTGGCTCTGGCACCACACCGGAGCGGACTGGGAGGCGCGCAAGGTGATCTCGATTCCGGCCGAGCCGGCGGCGCCTGAGGAGCTTCCACCCCTTCTGGCTGAGTTCGGCGCCGTGCCGCCCCTCGTCACCGACATCAACCTGTCGCTCGACGACCGCTTCCTGTACGTGTCCTGCTGGGGCACCGGCGAGCTGCGCCAGTACGACGTCTCCGACCCGTTCCACCCTCGCCTGACTGGGTCGGCGCGGCTGGGCGGCATCGTCTCGCGAGCTGCCCACCCAGCCGCCGGCGCGCTCGGCGGCGGGCCCCAGATGGTGGAGGTCAGTCGTGACGGCCGGCGCGTCTACGTCTCCAACTCCCTCTACTCCTCCTGGGATACCCAGTTCTATCCCGGGGGCTTCGATGGCTGGATCGCCAAGCTCGACGCTTCGCCGGACGGTGGACTGACCCTCGACCCGCGCTTCCTGGTCACCGACTTCGACGGGCGTCGACCGCACCAGATCCGCCTGGAGGGCGGCGACGCCTCGTCGGACTCCTACTGCTTTCCGTGAGCGAGCTAAGCCTGGCCGGCGTGGCCGGGCTGGGAGTCTTCCACGGCCTCAACCCGGCTATGGGGTGGCTCTTCGCCGTCGCCATTGGACTCCAGAGGTCCTCGCGCTGGGCTCTTCTAGGAGCGATCGCGCCTCTTGCGTTCGGCCATGAGGCATCCGTGGGGATGGTCGTGCTCCTCGTCCAGGAGGCACGGTTGGTGGCCTCCGAGGGGGTAGTACGGGTGGCCGCCGCCGGGCTTTTGCTCGCGGTCGCCATCTGGAAGCTTTGGCGGCCGGGTCGTCATGTGCGATGGGTGGGGATGCGCCTCTCCTACCCGGAGCTTGCCCTTTGGTCGTTCCTCATGTCGAGCGCTCACGGAGCAGGCCTCATGCTCTTTCCGTTCGTCTTCACCAACGCCCTAGAGGGCGATGGAGATCCTCTAGCAGCGGGGGCGCTCAGCGCTGGGCTTGCCGGGGGCGTGCACACGCTGGCCATGGCCACAGGGGCCGCTGCCAGCGCCCTGGTCGTCTACGAGGTGGCCGGCCTTCGCGTGCTCCCTCGCGCCTGGCTCGACCTCGACCGGGTGTGGGCGCTGGCCCTCGTCGCCGGGGGCGTAGCGACCCTCCTCCTCCCCTGAAGGCCAGGAGCCTCACGCGTAGACGACGAGGACGGCGACGATGGCCGTCAAGCCCAGGAGGGCCAAGAACAAGCCGAAGAGCCACAGCCCGAGGACGAGGTTCCTCCGCTCGAGCTCGGGATCGGTCATAGGACGAGCGGGTCGACGGCCGCCGCCGCGAACACGAGGGCGAGGTAGAGCAGGGAGTAGTGGAAGAGGGCCGAGGCCCGGGCTGCCGTCGGTCGGGCGTGCAGTCGGGCTGCCAGCCAGAGGAGCCACGCCCCCAAGGCAAGGGTGATGCCCAGGTAGACGGATCCGAACGACCCGGCCAGGAAGGGGACGGCGCTGAAGGCGACGAGGAGGGCGGAGTAGACGAGGATGTGGCGTGCCGTCGCCCTCTCGCCTCGAACCACGGGCAGCATGGGGACGCCGGCCGCGGCGTAGTCGCGCTTGAGGAGCAGGGCGAGCGCCCAGAAGTGCGGGGGCGTCCACAGGAACACGATCAAGAACAGGAACACAGCCGGGAGGGCCAGGCTGCCCGTCGCCGCTGCCCAGCCCACGAGCGGCGGCACCGCCCCTGCCGCTCCGCCGATGACGATGTTCTGGGGCGTCGACCGCTTGAGCCAGCGGGTGTAGACGAGGACGTAGAAGAGGTTGCCGATCAGGGCCAAGGTGGCGGTAAGGACGTTGACCGCTCCTGCCAGCAAGGTGAAGGAGAGCGCCGATAGGGCCAACCCGAACTCGAGCGCGTGCGTCGGCGAGACGCGGCCGGCGGCCACAGGGCGAAGGCGGGTTCGCCTGCCCATGAGGCGGTCGATGTCGCGATCGAGGACGTGGTTGAGGGCGGCCGCCCCGCCGCAGGCAAGGGCCAGGCCGACCATAGCGGCGACCGCCACCGGGAGCGGTGGGAGCCCGCGAGCTCCCGCCACGAGCCCGCAGAAGCCGGTGAGGAGGAGGAGTGACATCACCCGCGGCTTCGTCAGGGCCAGGTAGTCGCGCCAGCTTCCCCAGGGCTGGCGCTCCCGCCGGTAAGCGAGGGCGGCAAGAACGGCCGAGGCCGCCAAGGCAGCCGCCGCCAAGGCCAGGTGGAGCTGGGGCGAGCGCGCGACGGCGGCCGCGGCAAACAGGGATCCGGCGGCCAGGGCTGGAGCAAGGAGCGATCGGTGGGAGCTCCACGCAGCCAGGGCCAGGGCCCCCAACGGGGGCAAAGCCAGCGCGGCCAGCAGTCGGTGGGCGGTGCCCAGCCCCGTCGCCCCCGAGACGACGGCCAGGAGCGTCACCGCCGCCACCGCCAGCGCGGTGAGGCGAAGCCAGGGGCTGGGGCTAGGGGCCGCCACGGGTCTCCTGGAGTCGAAGCCGGAGGTCGCGCAGGGGACGGCTGCTCGTCACGTAGGGAAGCGGCTCCAGCCAGTTCTGGGGCGGGGGCGGAGACGGCGCGTACCACTCCAGTGTGCTCCCCAGCCAGGGGTCCCGTCCCACGCGCGGCAGCCGTCGCCACAGGGCTGCGTTCACGAAGAAGGCAAGGAGCCCCAAGGCCGTGATGCCGGCGCCCACGGTCGAGATCAGGTTGTACACCTCCCAGGCGCCTCCGTGCGAGTACGTGTAGATGCGCCGCGGCATCCCGGCCAAGCCCAGCAGGTGCTGAGGCATGAAGGTGAGGTTGAAGCCCACGAGAACGAGCCAGAAGCTCAGCTTGCCCAGGCGCTCGTCCAGCTTGCGGCCGAACATCTTGGGCCACCAGTAGTGGAGACCGGCGAGGACGGCGAACACAGCCCCGCCGAAGAGGGTGTAGTGGAAGTGGCCGACCACGAAGTAGGTGTCGTGCACCTGCCAGTCGACCGGGTAGGCGGCCAGGAAGATGCCGGTGAGCCCGCCCACCAGGAAGACGCCCACGAAGCCGAGGGCGAACAGCATGGGGGTATCGAAAGACAGGTTCCCGCGCCAGGTGGTGGCAACCCAGTTCAGGACCTTGACGCCGGTGGGAACGGCGACGAGCATGGTCGCCACCATGAAGTAGCTGTTCAGGCCCCGTCCCAGGCCCACCGTGAACATGTGGTGGGCCCACACCAGCATGGACACGAAGCCGATGCCGACAGTGGAGAGGGCCACGGCGGAGTAGCCGAAGATGGGCTTGCGCGAGAAGACGGGGATGACCTCGGACACGATGCCCATGGCGGGCAAAATGATGACGTACACCTCCGGGTGGCCGAAGAACCAGAAGACGTGCTGCCAGAGGAGGGCGCTTCCGCCCTGGTCGGGGAGGAAGAAGTGGGTGCCCACCTGCCGGTCCAGCAGGAGCAAGGTGAGCCCGCCCGAGAGGGCCGGCAGCACGAGCACGAGCAGGACGGCGAAGGTGAGGATCGACCACACGAAGAGGGGCATGCGCATGAAGGTCATGCCGGCGGTGCGCATGTTGACGATGGTGACGATGAAGTTGATGGCGCCCGCGAGGGAGGACAGGGAGAGGAGGTGGAGGGAGAGGATCCACAGGTCGACCCCGTTGCCGCCGCTGAAGGCCCGCTCGGAGAGAGGCGGGTAGCCGGTCCAGCCCGCGCTGGCGGCGCCGCCCTTGGCGAGGAAGCTCCCGAAGAGGACGATCCCGCCCAGGACAAAGAGCCAGTAGGAGAGGGCGTTGAGGCGGGGAAAGGCCATGTCCCGGGCGCCGATCATCAGCGGTACCACGTAGTTCGCGAGCCCGGTCAGGATGGGCACGATGAACAGGAACACCATGGCCGTGCCGTGCACGGTGAAAAGCTCGTTGTACTTGTCGCCGGTGACAATGTCGAGGTCGGGGCGGGCGAGCTGAGCCCGCATGAGGAGGGAGAGGACGCCGGCGACCACGAAGAAGAGGAGGCTGGTGGCCACGTAGAGGATCCCGATCCGCTTGTGGTCGGTGGTGGTGAGCCAGCTTGTGACCCGGCCTCGCTTCCAGTCGAGGGGGGGCGAGGCCAGGGGCTCTGCCCTAGCTGCCACCTGGGCCTCCTGGGCTGAAGCGGCGCTTGAGGTAGGCGATCGTTGCCCGGACTTGGTCTTGGGACCACCCGGCGCCGACCGCCGGCATGGTACGGATGCCCTCGGTGATCACCGTGGCGGTGGTCTCGTCGAAGATACGTCCCTGCAGCGACGGCGCCGAGCCCCGGCCCTCGCCGGCGGCGCCGTGGCACTTGCTGCAGACTCCCTGGAAGGTCTCCCTGCCCACGGCTTTGCTACCGGGGGCATGGGTGGCCAGGAAGGCCTGGTAGGCGCGGGGGCGAACCACCTCGACTCGGGCCCGCATGAGCGCGTGCTCGACGCCGCACAGCTCGGCGCACTGGCCGCGGTAGACGCCGAGGCGATCGGCTCGGAACCAGGTGGCGTTGGTACGACCGGGGATGGCGTCGATCTTGCCCCCCAGGGCCGGGATCCACCAGCTGTGGACGACGTCGGAAGAGACCACCTTCAAGGTCACCACCCGCCCCACGGGTACCACCAACCGGTCGACGGACACCCGGCCGCCCGGGTAGCGAACGAGCCAGTAGTACTGGCGACCCTCCACCGTCACCTCGAGTCTCCCCGCGGCTGCCTTGGCGGCAGGGGCCGGCTCGATGTCGGGCAGCTTGGCGAACACGAAGCCGGCGATGGCGCCCAGGACGAGCACGGGCACGAGCGTCCACAGAAGCTCGAGCCGAGCGTGGCCGCGAACCTGGGGGCCCTCGGCCGTCGCTGGGCGGCCCCGACGGCGGAAGCGAACGATGAAGAGGACGAGGGCCGTCTCGACGAGCAGGAAGATCCCGCCCGTGAGCCCCAGGACGAGCCAGTAGGTGTCCCGGATGGCCTCCGCGTTGGGGCTGGCTGGGGCCACGGGAGCGACCCCTCCGTTCCCTGCCGCCGCCGGCGTGGCACCCACGAGGACGAGGGCCAGGGCAAGGACGACGACACGGCGCTTCGGGAGCACGGCGCCGATTCTACGAGCCGGGGAGGAGGAGCGGCTCGGGCATGCTGTACGGGTGAGCGGAAGGACCCGCGTCTTCCTGCCCTCCGGCGTCGGGGACACCTTCGAGGTGTACGTCAACGGCGTGCCCCAGCGGGAGGGGGTGGACTTCGTGCGGGAGGGAGAGACGCTCGTCTTCCCTCGCCGCCTGGCTCAGGAAGGGAGGTTGGGCCTTCTCCGCTGGCTATCCCTCGTTCTCGGGATCGCCGGTACCTACCGTCGGCACGATACCGTGGACGTCGTCTACGAGGTCGGCGGCCGGCGCCTGGTCGCTACCGGCCTCCCCCTGTATCCAGCCGACGCCGACGAGAACGCTGACCAGGATCGCTGACAGGCCCCGGCCCCGCGACGAGCACGGAGCAGTCCACGGCTCCAGCCGTCGCCTCCTCGCCTTCACCTCGGCCGCCGCCCTGGCCATGCTGGCCGCGGCCTTCATCGCCCAGGCCGCTGGGCTGGACGCCCTCCGTCACGTCACCTCCCACCTTGAGCCTGCCTGGCTGGCCGCGTGCGCAGGAGCCGAGCTGGTAGGCCTGGTCGGCTACGTCCTTGCCCTCCGCAACGTGGCCCGCCTCGACAACGGGCCCGTGATCGGCTTTCGCTCCTCGGCTCGGATCGTGGTGGCCGGCTTCGGCGCCTACCACGCCTCCCACCTCTCGGGCGGGTTCGGTGTCGACTACCGGGCCCTTCGCGGGGCAGGACTCCGTAAGCAGGAGGCGATTGCCCGCGTGGCCTGCCTGGGAGCGCTGGAGTGGGCGGTGCTGGCGCCGGCCGCCTTCGGCTCGGCGCTCTTTCTCCTGGCCGCCGGCAGTCACGTCCAGGCGGGTATGACCTGGCCGTGGCTGGCGGTGGCACCGGGCTTCGCCGCCGCTCTGTGGGCGTCGTCGCCTAGGCGGAGCGCCAGGCTGGCCGACCCTTCCCGGGGCGGACGGCTGCAGGCCGCTTTCGCCCACGCGATTGCCGGCGTGGTCATGCTGCGGGCGCTTGCCTCACGGCCGCTGCGACACCTGCCGGGTCTCGTAGGCGTGTCCCTCTACTACCTAGGCGACGTCGCCTGCCTGTGGGCGGCTCTGAGGACCTTCTCCGTGGAGGTCTCGACGCCGGCTCTCGTCCTCGCCTACGCCACCGGCTACGTGGCCAGCCGCCGGTCGCTTCCCGCCGGAGGGGCGGGCCTCGTCGAGGTGCTGATGACGTTCGCCCTGGTTTGGGTGGGGCTGCCGCTCGCCCCTGCGCTCGCCGGCGTCCTCGTCTACCGCCTGTTCACCTTCTGGCTGGCCGTCCTCCCTGCGCTGGCGGCTCGGCCGAGCGGGCAGCCCCTGCGCTGTCGGGGCGAGGAGGCCGGGCGGAGGCCGGCCTAGCTCAGCGCTTCGCCTTCATGTAGGCGACGAGGGCCTGTACCTCGAGGGGCTTGGAGGCGAGGTCGAAGCCGGCCACGGCTGCGGTCATGACGCCCTTCCGGTAGCCCTCGACCACCTTCGCGTCCGGGTCGGTGACCGACTCGGCTAGGTAGGCGTCGTCGGCCGTGACAGTGGTGCCGTCGTCGAGCCGCACCCGGCTTCCGGCCAGTCCCTTCACGGTCGGGCCTGCGCCGGGCGATCCGTCCACGGAGTGGCAGCTGGCGCAGGCGTAGCGGGCGAAGAGCTGCTCCCCCCGCTCGACCAGGCCACCACGTGTCTCCGGCGGGGAGGGAGCGGGCCGTGCCTCCGTTTGCGCGGGGGGGCGAACGCTGTCTCGCCCCCGGTCGTAGCCGACCTCGTAGGCGCCGATCAGAAGGCCGAGCACGATCCCGCCCGCGACGAGGCCTCCCAGGAGCCAGCGCCCAAGCCCATTCCCTGTCGTCTTCTGCGTGTCAGCCACCCTGGCCTCCTGTCACTCCAGCTGCGTACATGACGGCCATACCCAACGAGAGGAGAAGCACGAGCCGCCCGGCCACCCGCCCCAGGGCCCCGCAGGCAAGGCCGGTGAGGAGGCCGAGCGCCGCTATCCCGAGGTGGTAGAGGAGGTGGAGCCCCTGGTCGGGCTCGAGCGAGCCGTACACGCTCGGCAGCATGGCGAGCAGCATCCCGGCGGGGGCGGCGATCACCACCAGGATGGAGAGGTCGGCCCAGCCGGCCAGCTGAGCCTGGAGCGGCGGCAGCGCGGCCAACGCGATCCCCAGGAGGGCGCCGAAGGAGAACTGACCGGCGTGCTGGAGGTGGTGGAGGCGAACGTGGTCGAGCACGGCGTCGGTTACCGGCGGAAAGAAGGTGGCGAGGGCGACCACGGCCGCGGCCACCGCCACCGCCACCTCGGGGCCGGCTGCAAGCGGCGGTTCCAGGGAACGCGACGGCCGCTCGGGGGCGGCGCTCTCCCGGGAGCGGGCCGGCTCCCGGAGAACTTCCCTCGGGCGCCGGGCCCAAGCTCGCCTGGCAAGCCAACCGAGCTCCCAGACGAGGACGAGGAAGCCGAGGGCGAAGACGAGGACGAAGACGCTGCCGGCCAGGCTGTAGCCGTCCGTTCCCGCCGGTTGCACGGCGTAGCGACGGGGAAGGCCGAGGGCGCCGGAGAGGTACCAGACGGCGACGAGGCCGTATCCGCCCACCAGCATCCCGGCCACCGCCGTTCGCCGCGGGCCCTCGCCGCGCCGGCCGGCCGGCGGCTGCCTCCAGGAGGTGCACGACGAGCGCCAGCGCCCAGAAGATCACGCAGAGGAGGAGGTAGGTGTGGAAGTGGGCGACGACCCAGAGGGTGTTGTGGAACCGGAAGTTGAAGGGGATCACGGAGTCGAGCACGGCCCCCGTGCCACCGATGGCCCAACCGGCGAAGCCGAGGTAGAGGAGGGCGGAGGCCAAGGTCCAGCGGTAGCGCGAGCCCCAGACGAGGAGCGCCCCCGTGTAGATGGTGACGACGGCCGGCGGCAGGGCGGCGGCGAAGGAGGCGATGCTCGACATCACCTGCAGGCCGCCCGGCTGGACGAAGTCCATGTACAGGTGGTGCGAATAGGCGGTGGCCACGAACACGGGCGTCCCCAGCCAAGCCACCACGATGGGCTTGGTCGTTCTCCAGGGGCGTCCTGCGTAGCGAGGGAGAAGCACGTACACGGCGCCGGCGGCGAGGTAGATGATGAGGTTGGCGAGCGAGTGGCCGAAGAAGTAGGTGAGGTTCTTGGCCCAGAGGGCGTCCAGCTCCGCCTCGCCGTCGACGAGCCGGCCGATCTCGGCCACGATCACGGTGGCGCCGACCACACTGGCCAAGAGCCCCTCGAGCGAGACCACCATCGCGGCCAGCGCTTGTGGCGGGGGCGGGGAGTCGCCGCGGTCGCGCAGGTAGGCGATGCCCAGGGCGCGCTGCAGGCCTCCGTAGCGGGCAGTCGTCCGGATGAGGAGGTCGAGGCAGTAGACGATGAACCCGGCTCCCACGGCCAAGAGCCCGGCCAGGAACGCGGCCGCGGGCCACGTCGGCCAACCACCGGCGGCGAGGACGGGAAGCGGCCACAGGAACGTCCAGCCGGTGGCGAAGCCGCCGATGAGGATGGCCACGACTACGGCCACCGCCCCGCCCAGGGCCAGCCCGTAGGCGGCCAGCATCCGCCGCGGGTCGAGGGCGACCTCGGCGTCGAGGACGAACCACAGCGCCCCCATCATGGCCAGGAGGGCTCCCGTGAGCATCCCCGCCCCGTGCACGGTCATCAGGCGGTAGAACCACTCGTCGCCGAGGTCGATCACCGTGGCCTGGGCGAGGCGCATGGTCAAGCCGGCCAGGCCCATGACCGCGAACAGGGAGACCCCTGTTCCCCCGTACAGCCAGGCGACCCGGCGGGCGGTGAGGCGCGGCTGAGCGGCGACCTCGTCGCCGCGGGGGTGGATGACGGAGACGGCCGCCGCTTCCACCTACCGCTCCGTGACCGTGAAGGTGGCTTCCATGAGGTGGTGGGAGAGGCCGCAGTGCTCGAAGCAGAGGACGCGGTACTGCCCCGGCTCCCGCAGCGTAACGTCGAGCTTGTTGTGGTAGCCGGGCATGGCCTGCACCGAGCCGAGCAGCCGCCCCTGAGGGTCGTAGAGGCTGAAGCCGTGGTTGACGTCGACGGCGGTGACGTCGAAGCGCACCTTCGACCTACCCGGCCGATGGTCCACCATCGGCGAGGAGCGCGCAAGCGTCTAGGCGTGACCTTCCTGGTCAATATCGATCAGGACGGAGAAGGTGGCTTCGCTCGGAGGGCAGGAGCGGCCCGCCGGTCAGGCCCGGTCGCCTCTCAACCGGTGTTCCGCACTCCCGCTGCGATTCCGGCCACGGTGGCGAGGGCAGGCTCCCGGGCCTCCGCCTCGCCCCCTCGGTAGCGGCGCAAGAGCTCGACTTGGAGGACGTTCAGGGGATCCACCCACGTATTGCGGAAGGGAAGTCGGGCCCGAAGGACAGGGCGGCGCTCGAGGAGGTGATCCTGGCCGGTGATGTCGAGGACCGCCGCCACCGTGCGCCGGTGCTCCTCGTGGATGCTCGTCCACAGGCGCTCGGCCAGGCCCCGCTCCTCCACCAGCTCGAGGTAGCGCTCGCCTACCTCGAGGTCGGACTTGAAGAGGGCGACCTCCAGGGTCGCCACCAGCGCCCGGAAGAACGGCCACTCCTCCCACATCTCCCGTTGGAGCTCCCGGTCGCCGGCCTCGAGGCCGCTCCCTGCCCCGTACCAGGAAGGAAGGAGGGTGCGGTTCTGGGTCCAGGCGAAGACCCAGGGAATGGCCCTGAGGTGCCGTACGCTCACCTCGCGTCGGCGGGAGACGGGGCGAGAGCCGATGGGAAGCTCGCGGACGAGATCGATGGGCGTTACCGCCGTGAAGAAGCGCTGGAAGTCGGGGTGGAGGACGAGCGCCCGGTAGACGTCCCGGGCCACCGCCGCCAGCGCCTCCATCTCTTGCGTCCAGGCCGAGGGCGGCTGGGAGCGCTCCCCGGCTGTCTGGAGGAGGGCGGACAGGATCTGCTCGAGGGAGCGGCGGGCGAGATCGGGATGGGCGTACTTGGTGGTGATCGCCTCCCCCTGCTCCGTCAGCTTGAGGGCGACTCCAGCGGCTGACGGCGGCACCGCCCGCAAGGCGGAGAAGGTGGGGCCTCCGCCCCGAGCGGGCGAGCCTCCCCGCCCGTGGAAGAGGCGGAGGGGTACCCCCCGCCCGCGAGCGGTGGTAGCGAGCTCCTCCTGGGCGACGTAGATCGACCACTGGGCAGCCAGGAAGCCCTCGTCCTTGGCCGAGTCGGAGTAGCCCACCATCACCTCCTGGATGCCCTGGGCCTCCAAGTGAGACCGGTAGGCCGGCTCGGCCAGGAGCCGCTCCAGCGTCCTTCCTGCCTCCCGCAGGGCCCGCTGCGACTCGAAGAGGGGGGCGACGTCGACCTGGGCTCCCTGGCGACGGGCAAGCCACAGAGCGGCAAGGACGTCGGAGGGCTGCTCGCACCCCGACACGAGCAGCGTGCCCACCGAGCGCCTGTCCGCCGCGGCTGCTTTGCCCATGGTGGCCAGGGCCTCAGGGAGCGAGGCAAGTTCAGGGCTCGGTACCGACTCCTCCCGGCCGCGCTCTCCGGCACCGAGAGCCGAGGAGAGTCGAGCGATCCTCTCCTCCTCGTCTTCGCAGGCAGCGTACTCGGGGAGAAGCTCCCGGGCCACGGCCTGGAAGCGCTGGGCGTGGTCGCGGACGTCGATGGTGGCGAGGTGGAAGCCGAAGATGCGCGCCTGCCAGATGAGGCGGCGAATGGATCCCGAGGACACAAGTGCAGAGCGGGTCGCCCGTCGCACAAGCTGGAGGTCCTCCTCGAGCTCGTGCGGGTCCGCGTAGGCCCCAGGGGCGGGCCGCTCCGTCGCGGCTGCCTCTTCGGCCCGACGGAGTCGCGTCCAAACGAGGTAGAGCTTGAGCCGAAGCGGCTCGTGACGGAAGCGGGCAAGGAGTTCCTCTCCCTCGGAGAGCTGGGCGAGGTCGCGCTCCAAGGACTCGGCCAAGGCCCGGTCGGGGGGAAGGAGGGAGTCGGACTGGGTGTAGAGGCGGGTCAGGCGTCGGGCTCGCTCGGCCAGGAGGCGGAGGGCCAAAAGCCGTTGCTGGCGCAGGGCGAAGGCCAGGGTGCCTGCCCCCACCGCCGGATTTCCATCCATGTCTCCTCCCGCCCAGCTTCCGAAGGTAAGGGGGGTTCCCTCGAGCTCGTATCCCAGCCTCTCCTCGAGCTCGAGAACCACGTCGGGAGCGGCGTCGAAGAGCACTGACTCGAAGTAGAAGAGGGTCCTCCGGATCTCCTCCAGGGGATCCGGAGGAAGCCGCCGCACCTCGTCCGTCCGCCACCAGATGGCAAGCGCCTCCCGGATCTCGTCCAGGAGCAGGCGCCGCCCTCGCTCGCTCGCTTCCCCCTCCAGGCTGTCGAGTGCTCGGTCGACGACTTGGTGTTTGTAGAGAACCGCCCTGCGCGTAGCGTCACTGGGATGGGTAGTAAGGACGACCCGACAACTGAGCCCTTCCACGATGGCGCGACGTTGGCGGGGAGAGAGGCGGGCCAGCACCGCCGCCGCCTCGGCGATCGACTCCGGCTGGGGATCGGCCTCCGAGCGCTGGTAGTGCCGCCGCCGCCGCACCCGCTCTCGCTGCTCGCACAGGTTGGCGAGCTGGAGCTGCATGGAGCAAGCCCGGGCGAGGAGCGCGGCCTCGGCGCACGACAGGGCCGCCACCCTCGCTCGCAAGGGGTCGCGCCCTCGTTCCCCGCCTTGTCGTTCCTTCCGGGCAAGCTCGTGAAGGCCCTCCACGAGCTCGCGGGCGGCGCGGCCTTCCTCCTGCTCCACGATCTCCAGGAGGAGGCGGTGGAGGAGGCGCGCCTCCCGTTCGAGCGCGGAGGAAGGCGAGTGAGGGGAAGGCGCCGCCGCGAGCAGCCGCTCCTCGGCTGCGGACCTGGAGGCCATCGCTCCCTCCTACAGCGCCGCCTGGCGTTGGCGAAGCTGCTCGACCTTGGCCAGGACGTTCTGGGCCTGGCGGATAGAGGCCGCGTCCACGAGACGCCCGTCCAAGGAGACTGCTCCCTGTCCCCGAGCGGCGGCTTCCTCCATGGCTGCCAGGATGCGCTCTGCCTGAGCCACCTCCTCGCTCGAGGGCGTGAACACCTCGTTGGCGAGGGGGACCTGGGAGGGATGGATCGCCCACTTGCCCTCGCAGCCCAGGGCCGCTGCCCGGCGAGCCGCGGCCAGGTAGCCCTCCCTATCGGCGATGTCGCCGAAGGGCCCGTCGATGGGCCGGAGGCCGTATGCCCGGCAGGCCACCACGAGACGCGACAGGGCAAAGTGCCAAGGGTCTCCCCAGTGGCGTTCGCGCCTGCCCTCCTCGTCGGGGTCGGCGAGGACGACGTAGTCGGGGTTCGCTCCCCCGATGGAGGTAGTGCGCGCTCCTGTGGAGGCCGCGTAGTCGGCCACCCCGAACACGAGCGCCTCCAGGCGATCGGGACAGGCCTGGGCGATCGTCTCCACGTTGGCCATGCCCAGCGCTGTCTCCACCAGCACGTGCAGGCCGATAGGGGCAAGACCCTTAGCGGCCTCGATCTGGGAGAGGAGCGTGGCCACGAACTCGACGTCGGCGGCGCGGGAGACCTTGGGTACGAGGAGCGTGTCGAGCGTGGCTCCGGCCCGCTCTACCACCTCGACGATGTCCCGGTAGCACCAAGGCGTGTCAAGCCCGTTGATGCGCACCGAAACCGAGCAGCGAGACCAGTCGAGCTCGTTGAGGGCAGCGATGACGTTCTCGCGGGCAGTCTCCTTCTCCTCGGGGGCGACCGAGTCCTCGAGGTCGAGGAAGACCACGTCCGCCCCCAGGGCGGGAGCCTTCTCCAGCATGCGCGGGCTGGAGCCGGGGACAGCGAGCTCGCTTCGGTGGAGGCGAGCCTTGTTGGGCACGGCTCAGGCTCCGGCGGCCGAGCGCGCCCTCCCCAGCACGGCGTCCAACCCCTCCAGGACGCGCTCTGCCGTCTCTCGGGTGGCGTTGTAGCCCATGAGCCCGATGCGCCAGATGGGGGGAGCGGTAGGGCCGAGGCCGCCGCCGACCTCGATGCCGTGCTCCCGCAGGAGACGGAGCTGCACCTCGCGTCCGTCCACTCCGGGCGGCACCCGCACGGCGGTGAGCTGGGGCAGCTGGTACTCCGGATCGGCCAGGAGCTCGAGACCTCGATCGCGCAGCTCGTCCTGGAGGAAGCGACCTGCCTCCTCGTGCCGCTGCCAGCGAGCCTCGAGCCCCTCCTGGAGCACGAGACGCAGAGCCTCGTGGAGGGCGTAGACGTGGAGGATCGGCGCGGTGTGGTGGTAGGCGGCCGGTCGCTCCAGCCAGTAGCGGGCCAGGAGCTCGAGGTCGAAGGAGAGCGGTACTGAACGTTGCCGGGAACGGACGCGCTCGAGGGCCCGCTCCGACAGGGACACGGGCGACATGCCGGGTGGGGCGCCGAGGCACTTCTGGGTGCAGGAGGCACAGGCGTCAACCCCCCACAGATCCGGCTCCAGGGCGATCCCGCCTAGCGAGGTAACGCAGTCCGCGAAGAGAAGCACGTCGTCGAAGTCGCGCAGCGCCCGTGCCAGCTCGGCCAGGGGGTGACAGGCGCCGGTGGAGGTCTCGGCGTGGACGACGCACACCAGGCGGGCCTCGGGGTGGCGACGGAGGGCATCGAGCAGCTCCTCGTTGGCAGGCACCTTCCCCCAGGGCGCCTCCACCGTCACCGCCCGGGCGCCGATACGGGACACGATGTCGGCCAAGCGGGCGCCGAAGAAGCCGGCCACCCCTACGATGGCTGTATCCCCGGGCTCGAGCAGCGAGGTGAGTACCGCCTCGATCCCCGAGGTGCCACTGGCCGAGATCGGGAAGGTAAGCCCTTCCCGGCGGCGGTAGACGCGGCGGAGCTGCTCGACCACCTGGTCGCAGATCTCCCAGAACTCGGGGTCGAGGTGACCGAGCTGGGATCGCTGCATCACCTCGATCACCGAGGGCGGTACGTTGGAGGGCCCTGGCCCGGCGAGGAGCCGAGGCGAAGGCGAGAGCATCTCGATCGCCGTTTCCCTTGGCATCGCCATCTCGGTCGTCACGTCTTGTGTCCTCCTTCCCTGCTCGTAGCTCGTCTCTCCTACGCCGCCAGGGCGCTCGACCTGGCTCTGCCGATCACGCCCTGCTCCCGGAGCTCCTCCATCTCCTCCTCGCTGTAGCCGAGCTGCGCCAGTATCTCCTCGGTGCACGCGCCGGGAGCGAGCCCAGCGTGGCGCACTTGGCCCGGCGTTCGACTGAGGCGGGGAGTGGGCTGGAGCTGGAGAACAGGACCCTCCCCGGCCGGGCTCTCGACCTCGACGAACAGGCGGCGAGCGCGGACGTGCTCGTCGGCCACGAGCTGGGCTACGTCGTAGATCGGCCCGCAGGCCGCACCCGCCTGGGAGAGAGTGCGCACCGCCTCGGCCACCGTGCGCTGCCGCGTCCACTCCTCGATGAGACGGTCGAGCTCGTCTACGTGGGCAAGGCGGGCAGCAGGGGTCTGGAAGCGGGGATCGGTGCGGAGCTCCGGCTTCCCTATCGCGTCGAAGATGCGGAGGGCAGCCTCGTTGGACGAGCCGGACAGGACGATGTACCCGTCTACGCACTGGTAGACGTTCCGCGGCGCCGAGAAGGTGAGGCGCGATCCGTACCTCCCGTCGACGTGGCCCGTGCGGTGGTAGATGGCGGGGCTGGGACCGATGATGTCGACCAGGGACTCGAGCAGGTTGGCGTCAATGACCTGGCCCTCTCCGGTGCGGTCGCGGTGGCGGAGGGCGGCCAGGACCGCGAACGCCCCGTGGAGCCCAGTAACCTCGTCGGCCAGGGCGATGGGGGGAAGCGTCGGGGGGCCGTCGGGCTGGCCGGTGCAGTGCGCGAGGGTGGACATGGCCTCGGCGATGGTGCCGAACCCGGCCCGCGAGGCGTAGGGGCCGTCCTGGCCGTATCCGGTGACGCGGAGGACGACGAGGCCCGGGTTCTCTCGCAGGAGCACCGACTCGGGGTCGAGGCCGAGCCGCTCGAGCGTGCCCGGCCGGAAGTTCTCGATGAGGACGTCGGCTCTGCGCACGAGCTGGAGCAGGATCTGCCTGCCTCGGGGGTGCTTGAGGTCGAGCTCGATGGGGAGCTTGTTCCGACCGACGAGACGCCAGTAGAAGGAGTCGTCCCCGTCCTGCTCGCCCAGGCGGCGGCCCCCGTCGGGGGCTCCCGGGCGCTCGACCTTGATCACGGTAGCTCCGAAGTCGGCGAGATGCCGGGCCGCGCTGGGGCCGGCGAAGATGGTGGCCAGGTCGAGGACGGTCAAGCCCTGGAGGGGCCCGGCTGCGGTGGCGGTCTGCTCGTGGCTCATGGGCAGGAAGGGTGCGCAAAGCGAAAGCTTTATGCCAATGCAATTGGCTTTGAGTATTAGAGAAGTTCCTAAAGCAGGCCGCAGCTTGACAGGAGGCCCGACCCCGGATACTCTGGAGTTGCACTATTGGCTTTACTATTGCCCTCTGGGCAATACATGCGGACAGGTACACGTACCATGAGCGTTGCCCAGAGAACGTTCGACCAGGTACCGCGACCGATCCTCCTGGGGATCGTAGGCGACTCTGCCTCGGGGAAGACCACCCTTACTCGAGGGCTCGTGCGGGTCCTCGGCGACTCCGCCGTCAGCCACTTCTGCGCCGACGACTACCACCGCTACGATCGCCGTCAGCGGGCGGAGCTGGGTCTCACCCCGCTCGATCCTGCCTGTAACTACCTGGACATCCTCACCCAGCACCTACGCCACGTCCGCGCCAACGAGCCGGTGCTGAAGCCGGTGTACCGACACGCGGATGGGACCTTCGGTCCCCCCGAGTACTTCCGGCCCAGCGCCTTTGTCGTGGCCGAGGGCCTCCTCGCCTTCCACACTCCCGAGCTGCGGGAGCTCTTCGACGTCAGGGTCTACCTCGATCCCCCCGAGGACCTACGGCGTCGCTGGAAGGTGCAGCGGGACGTCTCCCGGCGCGGGTACACGAGCGACCAGGTGCTGCGCGAGCTCGACCGCCGCGAGCAGGACGCCGAGGCCTACATCAGGCCCCAGCGCCACTACGCCGACATCGTCATCTCCTTCTGTCCCGGTCGCTCGGCCGAGCAGGAGCACCTCGATGCGCACCTGTTCCTGCGGGACACGCTCGTCCACCCCGATCTCTCCGAGGTGGTGCCGGAGGAGAGCGACGGAGGTCTCGTCCTCATCGACCACGGTCGGGAGCTCGAGCTGTACGTGCCCGGGACGATCGAGACCGAGCGGGCCGAGCGCATCGAGGAGGCGATCTGGGAGCGGATGCACTTCGCCAGCCACCTCCGCCACCAACGGCTGGGCGAGTTCATGATCGGCACCAACCTCAGCCGGTCGAACTCGCTGGCCATCGTCCAGCTGCTCATCCTCTACCAGCTCGTCACCGCCCGGGCCGTGGTGGCCCTGGGCGGGGCCACCCATCGCACGGAGCGGAGGGCGGTGGCGGCTGACGCCGGGCGAGCCGCTGGGTAGGGATCAGGCGACTCCCACCGCCTCCTCGATGGCTCTACGGCCGTCCTGGGAGTGGAGGAAGGCGAGGAACCGCCGCACCGAGGGGCGGAGCGCGACGCGCCGGGCGTGGAGGGCGTACCAGGAGCGGCGCAGGGGCGTCCCCGGAGCAGGAATCCGCACCAGCTCTCCCCGCCTGAGCTCCTGGAGGACGGCGTGCTCGGAGATGAGGGTGATGCCCAGGCCGAGGGTGAGGGCCTGCTTGACGGCTCCGTTGGAGCCGAGGGTGAGTACCTCGCGGGGCACGATGCCGTGCTCGACGAGGTAGCTCTCGGTCGCGGCCCGCGTGCCCGAGCCCTCCTCGCGGAGAAGCCAGGTGGCCGTGGTCAGGTCCTTGGGGACCTCCGCCCCGGCCACGATGAGGTCGTTGGGGAGGAAAGCCCTGCCCACGATCTGGTCGGAGGGAGGGCGGCCGCCGATCCCCACGTCGGCGTGGAAAGAGCTGACTTTCTCCAGCACCTCCCTGCGGTTTCCGATCTCGAGCAGGATCTCCGTCTCCCGCTCCCGCTCCCGGAAGGCCCGGATCAAGGCGGGCATGAGGTACTCGCCGGCCGTGGTGACGGCAGCCACTCGCACCCGGCTCAGCTCCGGTCGAGCCGCCTCCTTGGCTGCCTCGCGTCCTTGCTCGAGCAGCCCCAGCACCTCGCTCGCGTAGGGAGCGAAGGCCCGGCCCGCCTCGGTGAGGCGGATGCCGCGACCGCTGCGCTCGAGCAGGGGGGCGCCGAGCTCGCGGGCAAGAGCCGCGATGGCGGCCGAGACCGAAGGCTGGGTCAGGAAGAGCCGCTGGGCAGCGCGATGGACGCTCTCCGTCTGAGCGACGGCAACGAACGCTCGAAGCTGGGTCAGCGTGATCGACACTGGGAAGCAGGTATAGAGGTTATTCAATGCCAAGAAGGCGCGTAGCCTCCTGCCGCGCGGCCCCCGGCCGGGGCCGCCGGGGCTAGCCCGCTCGGGACTCGGCGAACGTGGGGAAGGCCCGCAAGCCGGGGTAGAGCGGCCTCCGTCCGCAGAGAGCCAGGCTCCGCTCCCGGAGCGCGGCCAGATCGGCTGCCTCGTCGAGCGCCTGGACGATGATGGAGGCCACCTCGGCCATGTCCTCCTCGTCGAAGCCCCGCATGGTCACTGCCGGCGTACCCAGGCGAAGACCGGAGGCCACGGTCGGAGGCCGCTCGTCGTAGGGCACCGTATTTCGGTTGGCGGTGATGCCTACGGCGTGGAGGCGCTCCTCGGCCGCCCTGCCCGTCCAGGCGCTACTGCGGAGGTCCACCTGGACGAGGTGGGTGTCGGTTCCGCCGGTGAGGAGGTCAAGGCCTCCTTGGCGCAGGCCCTCGGCCAGGGCGTCGGCGTTGGCCCGCACCCGCCGCTGGTACGCGCGGAACTCCTCGGAGGAGGCGATGAGAAAGCAGGTGGCCTTGGCGGCGATGGCATGGAGGAGGGGGCCCCCTTGGAGGCCGGGAAAGACCGCCCTATCGATGGCTCGGGCGTGCTCCTTACGGCAGAGGATGAACCCGCTGCGAGGGCCCGCCAGGGTCTTGTGGGTGGTGGAGGTCACGAAGTCGCAGTGGGGCACGGGGTTGGGGTGGAAGCCGGCGGCGACGAGGCCTGCGAAGTGGGCCATGTCGCAGAGGAGGAGGGCTCCCACCTCGTCGGCGATCTCTCGGAACCGGTGGGCCTCGATCACCCGGGGGTAGGCGGAGCCTCCGCACACGATGAGCTTGGGCCGCTCCTTGTGTGCCAGCCTGCGCACCTCGTCGAAGTCGATGAGCCCGGACTCCCGGTCGACCCCGTAGGAGACGACGCGGTAGTAGCGCCCCGAGAAGTTGGCCGCCAACCCATGGGTGAGGTGGCCGCCGTGGTCGAGGCGCATGGACAGGATGGTGTCGCCCGGCTCGAGGCAGGCGTAGTAGACAGCCATGTTGGTGGCCGATCCTGCGTTTGGCTGCACGTTGGCGTGCTCGGCCTTGAAGAGCGCCTTCGCCCGCTCGATAGCCAGCCGCTCGATCTCATCTACGACCTCGCACCCGCCGTAGTAGCGGGCTCCTGGGTAGCCCTCCGCGTACTTGTTCGTGGCCACCGAGCCCACCGCCTCGAGCACGCTCGGCCAGGCGAAGTTCTCGGACGCGATCAGCTCCACCGTGTCCCGCTGCCGGCTCAGCTCGCGCTCGAGCAGCCCCGACACGGCCGGGTCGACCTCGTGCAGGCTCGCCCGTCCCAAAGGCAGGGCAGGGGCCTG
>CAZQRA010000012.1:0-26642 GCA_964595575.1 uncultured Gaiellales bacterium | reverse complement strand
ATTTTTGTCTTTATCGATAGACCGGGTCCTGTGATTGGTCTCCGATAGGAGCCCCCTCGCCGCCGGAACGAAAATCGAATGGCGGAGTCGAGCTTCCTCAGGTAGAAGGAAGGCGATGGCGCCTCGCGTCTACGTCGCCCGCCGGGTCCCCCCCACGGTGAAGGAGAGGCTGCACCAGCTCTTCTCAGTGACCCAGCACGACTCGGAGCTTCCTCCCAGTCGCGCAGAGCTCTTGGCGGCCGTGGCAGAGGCAGAGGGGGTGGTGACCATGCTCACCGACCGTGTGGATGAGGAACTCCTCGCCTGCGCTCCCCGCTTGCGGGTGGTGGCGAACTATGCCGTCGGCTTCGACAACGTGGACGTGGCCGCGTGCACGCGGCGCGGCGTCCTCGTGGCCAACACCCCGGACGTCCTCACCGAGGCCACTGCCGAGTTCACCATCGCCCTCCTTCTCGACCTCGTCCGGCGGGTGAGCGAAGGGGACCGGTTGATCCGTCGCAGGGAGCCGTGGATCTGGGCCCCCACCTTCATGCTGGGGCGTAGCCTGAGGGGCCGCGTCCTGGGCATTGTGGGCATGGGCCGGATCGGGCAGGAGGTGGCTCGCCTGGCGACAGCCCTCGGCATGGAGGTGGTGTACACGAGCCGCTCCCCTCGTCCCGACCTGCCCTACCGGCGTCTCGACCTGGCGGAGCTGCTCGCCTCGGCCGATGTCGTGAGCCTGCACTGCCCGCTCACTCCCGAGACCCGCCACCTGATCGATGCCGAGGCCCTGCGGGGGATGAGGCGGGAGGCGGTGCTCGTGAACACGGCCCGAGGGCCGGTGGTGGACGAGGTCGCCCTGGTCGAGGCGCTGCGGAGGGGCGAGATCGCCGGGGCCGCCTTGGACGTGTTCGAGCGGGAGCCGGAGGTCGAAGAGGGGCTTCGCGCGCTCGACAACGTCGTCCTCGCTCCCCACCTCGGCAGCGCAACCCTGGAGACGAGGGAGGCCATGGGCATGTTGTGCGTGGAGGCCCTGCGGGCCGTCCTCCTTGAGGGCCGGGCTCCCGCCAACGCCCTCAACCCCCAGGTCCTGGCTGCCCAGGCCGGCACGCCCTCCGCGGCAGGAAGGCCCAGCTGAGCAGGGAACACCGGGTCCGGGATGCGAAGGGCCGCTGCCTGGGCGCTCGTCCTCGCCCTGGTGGGGCTGGGGTTGGGGATGTGGGCCCGCCAGCGAGGGGCACCCTCCACGAGGGTGCTGGTGGAGGGGCTGGAGGAGGAGCTGCCTAGGGGCACCACGCTCGCCCAGGCTATCCAGCGCTGGAAGCTGCGGGCCTCGGCCGGCGACCTGCTCGATCTCCAGGGAGCCGTGCTCCGGGCCGGGGCCTTCCCGGGTCGTATCCTCCTGAACGGCAGGCCTGCCCCCGGCTCCACCGAGCTCGCGGACGGCGACCGCATCGCCATCGTTCCCGGGCGCGATCGTCGGGAGCCGGTGGAGCGGCGGGTGGTGCGCCTCCGCGGTGGGCGTCCGGGGGAGCCCCAGTTCACGCTCGCTCGGGTGCCGGGCGAGCAGGTGGTCGTGCGGGGACGCCTCTCCCACCGGCTGGTTCCGCTCGAGTTTCGGCCCCACGGGCCGGCCCGGGTCCCCCGGGCGGTGGCCCTCACCTTCGACGACGGGCCCTCCCGCTACACCCGCGCCGTGCTCGCGTCGCTTCGTCGCCTCCGGGCCCGAGCCACGTTCTTCGTCGTGGGCGAGCTGGCCGCGCGTCGGCCGGGGCTGGTGCGGGCGGCGCTGGGGGCGGGGATGGCGGTGGAGAGCCACTCCTACTCCCATCCCTACCGGCCCCCCTTCGACCGCCAGCCGCGCCGACGCATCCGCCGGGAGATCGAGCGGACGAAGGCTCTCCTGCGCCGGCTGGGGGCGAGGCCGTCCCTCTTTCGGCCTCCAGGAGGGGCGTTCTCGTCCTACGTGATCGAGGCGGCGGGGGCCGCCGGCCAGCGGGTCGTCCTGTGGTCCGTCGACCCCCAGGACTGGCGTCCGGGGGCGCGGCCCCGGGAGATCGTCCGCCGGGTGCTCTCGAACGCACGACCGGGCTCGATCGTGCTGCTGCACGACGGCGGCGGCGACCGCTCCGCCACCGTCAAGGCCCTCCCCGCCATCGTCCGCGGCCTGCGCAAGAGGGGCTTCAAGCTGGCCCTGATCGAGCCTCCGCCTCGCCCGTAGCCCTGAGGCGGGAGCCGAGGACGCGGTTGATCTCCTCGCACGCCCGCAAGAGCTCCTGGGCGAGCTTGGCCTCGTTGCCGTAGAAGCGCTGGGCAGGGAGCGGTACCGACACCGACCCCACCCAGCCCGAGCCGTCGCGCACCACGCAGCCCAGGCCGCAGATGCCGACGGTGTGCTCCTCTCGGTCGTAGGCCACGCCTTCTCGGCGGATGACGGCGAGCTCGCGCAGGAGCTCGTCCCGGCTGGTGATCGTGTGCGGCGTCAGCCGCTCCAGGGTTGGCGGCAGGAGTTGCACGAGCTCCTCGTCGGAGAGGGTCGCCAGGAGGGCCTTGCCGTTGGCTGGGCAGTGGGCCGGAAAGAGGGCGCCGACCGCGGATACGGCCCGCAGGCGCCGGGGAGCCGCGACATGGTCGAGGAAGAGCACCTGGTCGCCCACGAGTACCCCCAGGTCGACCGTCTCGTTGAGGTGGCGAGAGAGCCGCACGAGGAAGGGGTGGAGCTCCCGCACGACGTCGCGATCGGCGACCAGCGCCAAGCTGGCGATTCCCGGCCCCAAGCGCACCTTGCCGTTGGGGGAGACCGCCATCAGGAACTGCTCCCGCTGGAGGGCGACTACGAGCCGGTGCACCGTGGAGCGAGGAAGACCGACCAGGTCGGCGATCTGAGAGAGGCTCAACCCCTCGGGGTGGGCGGCGAGAGCCCGGAGGATGGCCGCCACCCGCTGGACGACCTGGACCCCCGATTGGCTCCCTGAGGACTGTCTTGACACCGTGCGCATGCCATTCTAAAGTGTCCCGTTCAACAGGACAGACTATCCCATAATACGGGCAAGAGGTGACTCATGAGCACGACTGCCGTTGCCACCACCCACGAGGAGCGGGCGGGCCGGGAGGCCGCTCTCCAGTTCTTCGACCTCAGCCACCCCTACGGCCATGGGGCGCCGCTGTGGCCCTACTTCCCCGACATCAAGATCGAGCGGTTCCACTACCACGCCAAGTCGGGGGTCCTCACCCAGCAGATCACCACCTACATGCACGTGACCACGCACTCCGACGCTCCGGCCCACGTGATCGAGGGCACCCGCTACATCGACGAGATCCCGCTCAGCTCCTACTTCGGTACGGGAGTCGTAGTCTCCATCCCTAAGGGCAAGTGGGAGGTCATCACCCCGGAGGACCTGGAGAGGGCGCGGCCCCAGATCCAGCCCGGCGACATCGTCATCATCAACACCGGCTGGCACCGCTACTACGGCGACAGCCGCACGTACTTCGTGTACTCGCCCGGCCTGTACAAGGACGCGGGGGTGTGGCTGAAGGAGCGCGGGGTCAAGGCGGTGGGCGTCGACACCCAGGCCCTCGACCACCCGCTGGGGACGGCCATCGGCCCCCACGGACCGGGCGGGCCCATCGTCCCCTCGGTGCTCGAGGAGTACCGCCAGTGGTGCGGGAGGGAGGTGACGGACGACTTCCCCTACTGGGAGCCCTGTCACAGGGAGCTTCTCGGCAACGGCATCGTCGGCTTCGAGAACGTGGGCGGCGACATCGACAAGGTGACCGGCAAGCGCTGCACCTTCGCTGCCTTCCCCTGGCGTTGGCAGAAGGGTGACGGGTGCATCGTGCGGCTGGTCGCCATCCTCGACCCGACTGGCGAGTACCGGATCGAGACAGGGAGCGCGGACTGATGCAGGTCACGCGCCTTGTGCAGGCCAGGCCCTACGAGGCGCCGAACCACGTGGGAGCCTGCACGCTCAGGCTCCAGGGCTTCGACGCCAGCGACAGCCGGGCCTTCTGGGTCGGTCTCTCCCACTTCCTGCCTGGGGGAGGGACGGAGCATCCCGACGCCACCCCGGTGGAGAAGGTGTACGTCGTCCTCGAGGGCGAGGTGACACTCATCACCGACGAGGGGGAGGAGACGCTCGGCCCCCTCGACTCCTGCTACCTGGCCCCCAACGAGCGCCGTGCAATCGAGAACCGCACCAATCGGCCGGCGACCATGCTCACCGTCATTACCTATCCCGCGCCGGAGCAGTGACCGATCCCCGCTCCCTGTTCGACGTGTCTGGCCGCTCCGCGCTCGTCACCGGCGCCACCGGGGCCTTCGGCCGGACGGCCGCCCGAGCCCTGGCGGCGGTGGGAGTCAAGCTCACCTTGGCAGCAGGGACACGGCACGAGCTCGAGGCCCTGGGCGCGGAGCTCCAGGCGGAAGGGGCGGACGTGGCGCTGGTGGCGCGACGGCCGAACGAGGAGGCGGACGCGGAGGCGATGGTGGCCACGGCCGTGGAGGCCCACGGAAGCCTGGACATCGTCGTCACCGCCTCCGGCCTGAACAAGGTGGGCCCCATCGTCGATCTCCCTGTCTCCGACTGGGAGGCGGTCATGGCCGCCAACATCCGGGGGCCGTGGCTCGTCTGCCGGTCGGCGGGCAGGCATATGATCGAGCAGGGGAGGGGAGGCAAGGTCGTCCTCGTCTCCTCCACCCGCGGCAAGCTCGGGCTCTCCGGCTACAGCGCCTACTGCCCCTCCAAAGGGGCGGTCAACCTCCTGTGTCGGACGCTTGCCTGCGAGTGGGGGCCCTACGGGATCACCGTCAACGCCATCGCTCCCACCGTGTTCCGCTCCAGCCTCACCGCGTGGATGTACGCGGACGAGGGCAGGGGCAGGGAGGTGCGGGAGGGCATCCTGGCCCGCATACCCCTCGGTCGCCTGGGCGAGCCTGAGGACTTTGTGGGCGCTCTGCTCTACTTCGTGTCGCCTGCCTCCGACTTCTGCACCGGCCAGATCCTGTACGTAGACGGGGGCTACACGGCGGGCTGAGGTGGGCGGCAAGGAGCGGATCGCGGTGGTGGGGGTCGGCCTCATGGGGCACGGCATCGCCCAGGTGTTCGCCTGCGCCGGGCACCGGGTCGACGTGTACGACGAGAGGGAGGAGGCCCGCGCCTCCGTCCTCGACCGGGTGCGGGCCAACCTGCGGTTCCTCGGGGAGGACGAGCGCGGGGCCGAAGGGATCGCGGTGCACGACTCCCTGGAGGCTGCTGTCGAGCAGGCGGACGTCGTCTTCGAGGCGGTGTCGGAGAACCTGGCGGTGAAGCAGGAGCTCTTCTACCGCATGAGCGCGCTCGTCTCCGGCGACACCATCCTCGCCACCAATACCTCGGTCATGGCGGTGGGCGAGATCGGCTCCCGGGCCCACGACCGGGGGCGGGTGGTCGGCACCCACTGGTGGAACCCGCCCTACCTCATCCCCCTGGTCGAGGTGACCCAGGCAGAGACAACGCGTCCGGAGACGGTGCAGCGGATGATGGGCCTGCTGGAGCGGGCTGGGAAGTCGCCCATCCACGTCCGCAAGGACGTGCCGGGCTTCGTCGGCAACCGTCTCCAGCACGCCCTGTGGCGGGAAGCCTTCGCCCTCGTCGACGCCGGGGTGTGCGACGCGGAGACGATCGACCTGGTGGTGAAGAAGAGCTTTGGCCTGCGTCTTCCTGTCCTCGGACCTATGGAGAACGCGGACATGATCGGGCTCGATCTCACCCTGTCCGTGCACGAGTACGTGCTTCCCCACCTCGATCGCACGCCGGGCCCAGCCCCCATCCTGCGCCGCCACGTGGCCGAGGGCCGGCTGGGCATGAAGACAGGCCGCGGGTTCCGCGCCTGGTCCGACTCCGAGGCGCAGGCGGTGCGCGAACGCCTGCTTTCCCACCTCGTACGCATCGCGCGCAAGGACGACCCACGACCGAAGGAGGAGGTGCCATGAGAGGTCGCCTACGAGTCGGCGTCCTGGCCGGGGGTGCCCTCGTCATCGTCGGCGCGCTCGTGCTCGCCGGCTGGACGACGCGGGCGAGCGCCCCCCAGGAGATCAAGATCGGGGCCTCGATCCCCATCAGCGGCCCCCTGGCGGGCTTCGGTAGCTTCGTCAAGTGGGGTTACACGACTGCCGTCAAGGACGTCAACGCCAAGGGCGGGATCGCGGTCGAGGGCAAGAAGCTCAAGGTCAAGCTGATCCTGCTCGACGACAAGACCGACCCCAACCTGACCGCGGCCAACGTCGACCGCCTCATCACGAAGGAGAAGGTGGATGCCTTGCTCGGCTCGTGCACGCCTGCTCTGACCAACGCCGGGGCCGTCGTGGCCGATCGGGCGCGGGTCCCCTACGTGACCGGCTGCGACCCGCTGGAGGCGTTCAGGAGCGTGAAGAAGTGGGAGTACGCCTGGGACGTCTTCTTCTGGGAGCCCGACCTAGCCTCGGCTCCGTTCAAGACCCTCAAGGCGTGGACGGCGAAGACGAACCGCAAGGTGGCCATCATCCACGACAACGGGCCCGACGGCCTGGTCGTAGGAGGGAAGCTGTGGCCCATGTTCGCCAAGCAGTACGGCTACACGGTGGCCTACAAGGCCTCCTTCCCCGTCGAGAACACCCAGTTCGGGAGCATGATCGAGAGCGCTAAGGCCAAGGGCGCGGACATCGTGCTCGTGGACGCAGTCACTCCTCCGGCGGTGGCCTTCGTCAAGCAGATGTTCGCGGCCAACTACGCTCCCAAGGTGCTTGTGATCGAGAAGGGGGCAGAGCCGGTCCAGTTCGCGGAGGCGCTTGGCACCAAGGCCAACGGGGTGATCGTGGGCGGGTTCTGGGACCCCTCCTTCAGCCGGGCCGCGACCGCCTTGCGTAAGCGGTTCGAGCGGGAGACGGGACGCACGTTCAGCCAACACATCGGGGACAGCTACGCCGTGACCCAGGTCCTGCTCGACGCCATCAGGCGGGCGGGATCCCTGGACAAGGAGAAGATCAACGCGGCGCTGGCCAAGACGAACCTGGTCACGGTGGCGGGGAGGATCCGCTTCGCTCAGGACCACACCGCCAAGCTTCCCATCGTGGAGCTGCAGTGGCAGAACTGCCAGAAGAAGTGCGAGACGAGAATCGTCTGGCCACGTGATCAGGCCACAGGGAAGCTCCTCCTGAAGATCGGCTAGGCAGGAGCTTGGGGGGGGACCGGGCGCTCGTGGACCTGCCCACCGGACACGCGCTGGCTACGGCCTTCGTCACCGGCTTCCTCTTGGGAGGCGTGTTCGCGGTCGCAGCGCTCGGTCTCTCCCTCGTATTCGGGGTAATGCGGCTCATCAACCTCGTGCACGGCGAGCTCATCGTGCTCGGCGCCTACCTCGCCCTCCAGCTCAGTCGCCACTGGGGACTTGACCCCTTGCTGAGCCTGGCCATCATCGCCCCCGGCATCGGCCTCGTCGCCTACCCTGCCGAGCGGGTTCTCATCGGGCCGCTCGTGGGGAAGGGAGCGGAGGCGCCCCTCATGACCACGTTCGGCCTGTCCATCATCGCCACCAACCTGTTCATCCTCGTCTTCAGCGCCGACACCCAGTCGCTCGAGGCTGGATACGCCACCCGGTCTCTCCACGTGGCCGGGATCGATATCCCGGCGATCTATGCCATTGGGTTCGGGATCGCGGTCCTCCTCGCCGGGGGCATGCACCTGTTCCTGCGGCGAACCGGGTACGGTCGTGAGATTCGAGCGGCGGCTGAGGACGCCGAGGCAGCCGAGGTCTTGGGCGTGAACGTCGCTCGGGCGTACGGCGTCACCTATGCGATCGGGGCCGCCCTCGCTGCCGTGGCCGGTGTCCTCGTAGGACTCACCTTCTCGTTCACTCCTACGACCGGGACGAGCTACCTCCTGACGGGGTTCGCCGTGGTCGTTCTCGGCGGCCTGGGCAGCCTGATGGGGACGCTTCTGGGAGGACTCCTGCTGGGCGTGGTGGAGAGCGTGGGAGCCTCCTTCCCGCAGGTCGGGGATGGCTACCGCGACTTCATCGGCTTCGTCGCTTTCCTGGTCATTCTGGCCGTGCGACCACGCGGCCTCTTCGGGCGCCGTGGCTGACGAGGTGGGCAGCGCCGCTCACAGCGTAGGGTCGTTCCGCCCCATGGGCCTGCCCGTCGAGGGCGCCGTGGCAGGAGCTGTCGTGGTCGGCACTCTGGTCGTACTCGCCGCTCTTCCTCTGCTCGCCAGTGAGTACGTGGTCGGCAACGTGGCCTTCCGCATCCTCGAGTACGCCGCCCTGGCCCAGGCCTGGAACCTGCTCGCCGGCTACGGAGGCCTCATCTCCCTGGGGACGGCCGCCTTCGTGGGTATCGGCATGTACGGCACGGCCAAGCTCGTGATCAGCGCCGGCATGCCGGTGGTGCCGGCGATGGTCACGGGCGGGGCGATGGCGGCCCTGTTCGCTGCGCTCGTCAGCCCTGCCCTCTTTCGCCTACGCGGCCTCTACTTCGTGATCGCCACGCTCGTCTTGGCCCAAGCTCTGGGCATCTGGATGGTGAACTGGAACGGTCTTGGCGGCTCGCTGGGCCTCTTTCTCACCAACACGGCGCCATCTGCCGAGGAGCGGTACTACACCGCGCTGGTCATCGCCGCCGCTACCACCGCGCTCGTTGCCGGCCTGCTACGCACCCGTCTTGGGCTCAGCCTGCGGGCGGTTCGCGACAACGAGGACGCGGCCCAACAGCTCGGTCTCTCCACCTTCCACACCAAGCTCTGGGCCTTCCTCGTCTCGGCGTTCGTGATGGGCGTGGTGGGGGGCATGCAGGCGAACTGGCAGGGAAAGATCGAGCCCTACGGAGCCTTCTCGCTCAACTGGACGGTGGACGTCGTCACCATCGCCATCATCGGCGGCATGGGCACCGTGGTCGGACCCCTCCTGGGGTCGGTGCTCGTCATCTACCTCGGCGAGCGGCTGGCTGACTATCCAGAGATCCACGTCGCCATCACCGGCGCCATCCTGATCCTCGTCATCCGTTTTGCGCCCTACGGGGTGTGGGGGGCTCTTCTCCAGCTGGCCAGGGCCGCCCGGCGGCGTCGAGGGGTCCGGAGGGGAGGGTGGGCATGAGCCCCGCCGCTACGCCCGTTCCTGTGTCCGTTCCCCTCCTGCAGGCGGTGGGCCTGTGCAAGCGGTTCGGTGGCGTGGTGGCCCTCGATGGGGTCGATCTGGAGCTGCGGTCGGGGGAGACGCTGGGGGTCATCGGGCCCAACGGGGCGGGGAAGAGCACCTTGATCGGGCTCTTGTCCGGGGCGCTCAGGCCCAGCTCAGGGGAGGTGTTGCTCGACGGTCGCCGAGTGACCGGGCTTCCGCCCCACAAGCGGGCACGCCTAGGGATTGGCCGTACCTACCAGATCCCCCAGCCATTCCAGCGCATGACCGTGCTCGAGAACGTCATGCTGGCGCGTCTGTACGGAGCCGAGGAGAGGGGACGCGCCGCCAAAGCCCACTGCCTACGGATTCTCGAGCGCACGGGGTTGGCTCCCCTGGCCCAGGTGCAGGCCGGCGATCTCACCCTGCTCAGCCTCAAGCGGCTGGAGCTGGCTCGGGCGCTGGCCACGAAGCCCAGGGTTCTGCTTCTCGACGAGATCGGAGCCGGGCTCGTCGAGTCGGAGCTGACCGAGCTCATCGAGCTCATCGAGCGCCTGCGGGACGAGGTGGAGGCAATTCTCGTCGTCGAGCACGTCATCGACGTGATCCGGGCGTGCTCCGACCGGGTGATCGTGCTTGACTGGGGCAAGAAGCTCGCGGAGGGAAAGCCGGACGAGGTGCTCCGAGACGAGCAGGTCACAGCTGTGTACCTCGGCACCGGGACGGCTACTACCGTCCGTCGGGGACGGCAGGCGGTCCCCGGCGAGTCCCGCCCCCTCGTCTCGCTGAGGCACGTCGCTGCCGGCTACGGGAGCTTCCGGGCCCTGCACGACGTGAGCTTCGACATCGGCCAGGGAGAGATCGTCACCCTGCTTGGCGCCAACGGAGCCGGCAAGACGACCACTGCCCGTGTCCTCAGCGGCATGCTGGCGCCCATGGCAGGCGAGGTCGTCTTCAAGGGACAGCGGATCGACGGCAAGCCTGCCCACGAGATCGTGCGCCTCGGCATCGCCCACTGCATGGAGGGACGGCGCATCTTCGCCGACCTGACGGTGGAGGAGAACCTGCTTTTGGGTGGGCGCACCGTCTCCGATCCCGGGGAGCGGCGGCAGCGGCTGCGGCGTGTCTACGAGCTCTTCCCCGTGCTCCAGGAGCGTCGGAACGAGTCCGGCGGCAGCCTGTCCGGAGGGCAGCAGCAGATGCTGGCCATCGGTCGCGCGCTCATGGCCGACCCGGAGCTCATCATCTTCGACGAGCTCTCGCTGGGCTTGGCCCCGGTCGCCGTCGACGCCATCTACGAGAAGATCGCCGAGCTGCACGCCCAGGGGGTGACCATGCTCCTCATCGAGCAGAACGTCGAGCGGGGCCTGGCGCTGGCCGACCGCGCCTACGTCCTGGAGAAGGGGGTCGTCGCCCTCAGCGGGCGTCCCGAAGAGATCCGTACCGATCCTCGCTTGCTCGCCCTCTACGTGGGCGAGGCGAGGGGCGATGCCTAGAGCCCAGAGGAAGGAGGAAACATGTACTTGGAGGAGGCCAACGACATGATGCTCGACCGGCCGTACGAGACGGGGATCGAGGTGCTTCCCGACGTCGGCCAAATTCGGGTCGGGATCTGTGGCCAGCTGCGGGGCATCACCGGCGAGATGTTCGAGTGGTGGTTTGGGCGCATGGACGAGGAGACGTACATGCTGTGGGCGCCTGGGTCGCACAAGGCGTTCGCCTGGGTCGAGGGCTGGGAGCCCGGGCGGTACGTGGGAGCAACCCACCTCACCCATCAGACCCTCACCCTGGCCGACGGCCGGGAGCACCTCATGCGGGCCCACTTCACGTTCGTCCCCCGCGCGCTCTGGCTCGACTGGCGGCTCTTCAAGGAGCGGGGCGTGAGCGGAGCCGTCTGCGGGATCGTGCGCCCCCTGGACGAGCAGGGACACCGCCTCGACACCGTGGCCGCTCGCATGATCCACGTCTGCCTGGAGCGCGACTACGGCTGCGAACTCCGCTCCTCGTTCTGGTTCACGGCCGGAGAGGGCGGGTTCGACGAGGAGCTGGCAGAGGCGTTCATCCGACACGTCCAGCTGGAGGACGAGCAGATCCAGAAGTTCCTCCCCAGGCTGTGGGCAGAGCGCTAGGTACCCGTGGCGGCCTGACCCTCGTCGGCAGAGTCTCTCCAGGGCGCTGAAAGGAGGCGAGCATGGAGCTCAGCGACTGTCACCGTCTACTCGATCCCGAGCCGCTCCCCTTGGAGATGGGCATAGAGCGACTTCCCTCCGGGCAGCTCCACGTGGCAGCTCGTACCGACATGTATGGGTGCTCGGGGCGCATGCTCGAGTGGTGGTTCGCCTGGGGTCCCGGAACCCGCGAGTACATCTGGTGGCACCCCGGCGACCACGTCTCCTCCCAGTGGCTCGACCTGGCCGGAGGGTCGGTGGTGGGCGCGACCCACGTCGTCGACGAGCGCCTGGGGGGCGACGAGGTTCTCAGCCTCCGCATTCGCTTCCACGATCCAGGGGAGCTCTTCGACCCTGGGCGGCTTGCCCAGGCGCGCGCTCGCGGCGACATCTCGGCCGCCGTGTGCGCCTCCATCGGCCTGGGCGCCGACCCCCCGCGGGACAGCGAGGGCCGTCCTCTAGGCGGCCGGCTCGTCCACCTTGCCCGCGACACCTCCTTCGGCTGCGTCCTGCGCAGCAACTTCTGGCTGGGCTTCGGCCTCGATCTCTCGCCCCAGGAGCTCGCTCGCGAGTTCCCCGACGAGATGGGCTTGCGGCTGGTAAAGCACGCCTACACCGAGTTCCACATGTTGTCGCGATTCTTGCCCTCCTTGTACGTCGCCGAGCGGCGCGACGAGGAGCCTCCGCCCCTTCCCTGGTAGCCGACGGAAAGGAGTAGGCCGTGAGCGAAGCAACCCACCGTTCTCCCCAGCCCGCCTTCGGCGTCGAGCTGGGGCCGCCCTTCTTCGAGCGTGACCGCTGGGTGGCGCCGCTCAACTACCTGCCCGAGGTGCGGGAAGGCTGGCTCGTCCCTGAGCGGGTGGAGGTCCACGACGTCACGCTTCGAGACGGGGAGCAGACGGCGCGCATCGTATTCAGGCCCGAGGAGAAGATCCTCATCGCCCAGGAGCTGGACGCCCTCGGCGTCGCCTCCATCGAGCCGGGCCTGCCGGCGACGCCCGAGGACAGGGAGGTCATCTCCACGTTGGCGGGCATGGGCCTTCGGGCCAAGGTGAAGCCCCTCGTCCGCGTGCGCGAGGACGATGTGGCTCACGCCATTGACTGCAAGGCCGACGCCATGGTGCTCGAGTTCGGCATCAACCCCTACCTGCTGGCGGTGGTCTACGACACCACGCCGGACCGGCTGGCCAGCCAGGTGATCGAGTACTCGCGCATGGCCAAGGAGGCGGGAATGGAGGTCGAGTTCATGGGCTGGGATGCCTTCCGCATCCCTTCCCTCGACTACCTTCAGCGCTTCTTCTCCCAGATCGTGGAGAAGGGGGCCATCGACCGTCTCACGGTCAGCGACACCTTTGGGATGGCGCATCCCTCGTCCGTCGCCTTCATGTTCGCGAGGCTGCGGTCGTGGTTTCCGGACCTTCCCCTGGGCCTCCACATCCACAACGACTTCGGCCTGGCGACGTCGAGCGCGCTCGTCGCCCTCACTTCTGGCGCTACCTCGGTGCACGCCTCGATCAATGCTCTCGGGGAGCGGGCGGGAAACGTGGCTACCGAGGAGGTGGCGGTCGGTCTGCAGTACCTGCTCGGCATCGACGCCGGCATCGACCTCTCTCGTCTCGCCCGGGTGTCGAGGATCGTGGCCGAGATCGCCAAGCGCCCTGTGGCCGCCAACAAGCCCATCGTGGGCACGCATCTCTCCGAGGTGGAGAGCGGCATCGTGGTGCACGTGGTCACCGAGATGCGAAAGAGCGAGCTTGGCGAGATCGGCTTTGCCCCCTTCGTTCCCAGCCTGGTCGGGCAGGAGCCGATCACCATCGTTCCCGGGCGGGGGACCGGGCGCCACTCGGTGAGCGTGCTTCTCGAGCAGCTCGGCCTTTCCGCCGACGAGGAGGAGGTTCGGGAGATAACCGAGCGGGTCAAGCGGCTGGCGCTCGTCCTCAAGGAGGGCCTTCCCCTTCAGCTCTTCCGGGACGTGGCGCTCGAGGTGCTGGGGAAAGAGGACGCGTCCGCCTGAGGGCTACCTCGACCTGGGCTTTCGTGGTGCGCGCGCCCCCGTAGCTCAGTGGAGAGAGCAAGCGGACCCGGCGCGGGGAAACCCATGGTTCCCCCGCGGGCCCCCTCCTTCCAGCTCGGCTATCGTGGTGCGCGCGCCCCCGTAGCTCAGTGGAGAGAGCAGCGGTTTCCTAAACCGCGTGCGCAGGTTCGATTCCTGCCGGGGGCATCGCCCCTCCGCGCCGGCGGGAAGTCCACCGCGGAGGTGACCTAGGCTTGGAGCGGGCGAGCGGTCAGGCGAGATCGTTCGTGCGAAGGGCGAGCTCGCGGTCGCGATCGGTAATCCCTCCGGCGGCGTGCGTCCACCAACGCAGGACGACCCGGTTGTAGTGGATAGCGATGTCGGGATGGTGGTTCTCCCGCTCGGCCAGCTCGCCCACTCGGTTGACGAAAGCGAGCGCGGAGGCGAAGTCGGGAAACTGGAACTCGCGCTCCAGCGCTCCCTCTACCTCCCTCCAGCCCTGGGGGACGGTCACGGCACCAGTATGCCCTGTCAGTACGATCGAGGAAGGTGTCTGTCGCTTCCGCCACGTCCCTGTTCGAGCGGTCGCGCAAGCGACGCCCCCGGCCGGAGCTCCTGTGCGAGTACGTCTTCCGGCCCCTCGCCCATGTCGTGGTCCTGCTGCTTCTGCCGCTACGCGTGCCGCCCCCGGCGGTGGTCGTAGGGGGCTCAGCGGTCGGCGTGGCAGCCGCGGTCGAGATCGCTCGCGGAGAACTCGTGCAAGCGGCCCTCCTCCTCCAGCTGAAGACCGTGCTCGACAACGCAGACGGGCAGCTCGCCCGCGCCTCGGGACGAGTGTCGGCCCTCGGCCGCTACCTCGACACCGAGCTCGACCTCATGGTCGACGCGGCGCTCTTCGCGGCCTTGGGATTCCTGACCGGCCGGCCCCTGCTGGCTGCTGCCGCCTTTTTCGTCCTCACCGTCGTGCTGAGCGCCGACTTCAATCTGGAGCGGCTGTACCGGCGAGAACAGGGCGAGGACGTCTCCGAGCCCAGGGGAGCGCCCCGGATCCTAGAGGGGGTCTACGCGCTTCTCCTGGCTCCCCAGGATCGCCTGCTCGAGCGGCTGGTGGAGGCGAGGCTCCGAAGGTTGGGCGCGGACGTGCGAGCGCGCCTTGCCTACCACGACCGGCTGACGCTCTCGATCCTTGCCAACATGGGGCTTTCGACCCAGCTCGCCCTCCTAGGGCTCGCCCTTTTCCTCGATCGTCCCTCCCTGTACCTCTGGCTTGTCGTGGGCTCGGGGTCGATACTGCCTGTCCTCTTCGCGCGGCGCGAGCGCCTGGCCGGGCGGGCAAGAGAGCGATGAGCCAGGGAGGAGCGCTCGTCACCGGATCTGCCCGGGGCATCGGACGAGGCATCGCCCTCGCTCTAGCTCGAGAGGGCTACGACGTCGCCATCCACTACCGTCGCTCGAGGGAGGAGGCGGAGGAGGCCCGGCGGCAGGCGGAGAAGGAAGGGGTACAGGCGCTTACGCTGCAGGCGGACGTCACCGACCTGGAGCAGGCGGGGCAGCTCGTGCGGGCAGCCTACGACCGGCTCGGCTCCCTGCGGGTGCTCGTGAACAACGTGGGAAACTACGTCTTTCGGCCCCTCGAGGAGCTCGCCGTCGCCGAGTGGGAGGACATGCTGGCCAGTAACTTGTCGGCCACCTTCGCCACCTGCCGAGCCGCCATACCGCTCATGCGGGCTCAAGGCGGAGGGCGCATCGTCAACCTCGGCTACGCTGGAGCCCAGAACCTCCTTGCTCGTCCCAACATCGTGGGCTACGCCATCGCCAAGACGGGCGTCGTCCTCCTCACCAAGGGCATCGCCAAGGCCGAGGCAAAAGCCGGCATCACCGCCAACGTAGTCGCCCCTGGGGTGATCGAGAACTCGCGCACCCAGCCGCTGAGCGAAATCCCGGCTGGGCGGGTGGGGACGATCGAGGAGGTGGCGGCCGCGGTGGTCTGGCTCTGTAGGCCGGAGACGGCCTACGTGACGGGCCAAGTGATCGAGGTCGCCGGCGGCTGGAACCTCTAGCCCGGCGGGGAGCGTGCGGGAGGCGAGGCGGTCTGGCCGGCGCCGGCGAGGGCCGGGGCGACTCTTGATGCTCCTTCGCCACGGAGTCGTTACTCGGCGCCCGCGTGGTTGAGCCAAATTCGACCTCCTCGGCCACGGCCTCCCCAACCATGTCCGAGGGACAGTCCCTCATGTGCGAGGGCTGGAGGTCGGCGGCCTCGCTGGCGTCCCGCGACGCAGGCGGCTGGCGCCGGCGGCGATCACGAGCCGGCGACGAGCACCCGGTGTGTCCGTGTCTCGTTGCTAGCGGAGCACCAGGCGACGACCGTTCATGGACGCGGCGGCGTCGGAGCTGAGGTAGGCGATGGCCTCGGCGATCTCCTCGGCCGGCGTATAGCCGGCGAACGGCTCGCCCGGCTTCTCGGCCCGCATCTCGGGGGTCACGATGGCGCCCACCACGACGATGTTGGCCGTGGCTCCGGTGCCCCGGAACCGGTCGGCCAGGGCCACCGTCCACGCCTCCGCTGCCGCCTTGGCAGCTGCATAGCTCGCGTTGGCGCTCGTCGGCGCTTGAGCTTGGCCGGAGGAGACGATGAGGAACCGACCACGGCCGCTTGCCATCAGGTGCCCGGCGAAGGCACGGCTCACGTTCTGGAGGGTCCGCACGAGCAGCCCCTCCAGCCACTCCCAGTCCTCGGCCGGCTGCTCCTCCAGCGGCCGCCCCCCTCGCCAGCCGCCCACGAGGTGGCAGACGCCGTCGACGCGACCGTGGCGAGCAACGATACCGTCCGCCCAGGCCCGCGCTGCCTCCTGGTCGAGGAGGTCGAGGGCCTCGATCTCGACCCCTGTCCCGACCTCCGCGGCCAGCGCCTCCAGCTTGTCGCGGTGGCGCCCGGCGAGGGAGAGGGTGGCCCCGCCTCGGGCCAGCCGGCGGACCACCGTGGGGCCGAGACCTCCGGCAGCGCCGGCCACCGCGATCACCCTGCCCTCGATCGACGTCAGCACCGCCGCGTAGGCTACTCGACCGCGAGCGCGCTAGGGTCCAGCCGATGCCCCTGAGCGTTGTCCAGCTTCTCCGCGCCCATGCCGGGCGAGAGACGGAGACGTGGAGCCAGGCGATCAACCCCCAGCTGGTGCGGTTGCTGCGGACCATCGGCTTCGACCGCCACTGGGTGCGGGGCGAGGGGGCCTACCTCTACGACGCCGACGGCAATCGCTACCTCGACATGCTGGGCGGGTTCGGCATGTACAACGTCGGCCGCTCCAACCCCCGGGTAGCCGCCGCTCTCCGCGAGGGCCTCGAGCTCGCCCTCCCCGGCCGAGTGGCCTTGGGCGTCACCTCCCTCCCCGCGCTCCTCGCGAGCGAGCTTCTGGCCCGGGCGCCGGCCAGCCTGGGGCGCGTCCTCTTCACCAACTCGGGAGCGGAGTCGGTGGAGGCCGCCATCAAGCTGGGACGGGCCGCCACCGGTCGCAGCCGGGTCGTCTGCGTGGAGCGGGGCTTCCACGGCCTCACCCTAGGGGCCTTGTCTGCCAACGGCGACGACGTCTTCACCCAGCGCTTCCAGCCCCTCTTGCCCGGCTTCGTCCGGGTCCCGTTCAACGACCTGGAGGCGCTGGAGGCGGAGCTCCGGCGGGAGGACGTGGCCCTGTTCATCACCGAGCCCGTCGTCGGACACGGGGTGATCCTCCCCGAGGCAGGCTACCTCCAAGGGGCGCAAGAGCTCTGCCGCCGCTACGGCACCCTCTTCTGCGTGGACGAGGTAGCTACCGGCTTCGGTCGTACGGGGAGGCTCTTCGCCTGCGAGCACTGGGGCCTCGCGCCCGACCTCCTGACGGTGGCCAAGGCCCTGTCGGGGGGGTACGTGCCCGTGGGGGCCTGCCTGCTCCGCAAGGAGGTGTTCGACGCCGTCTTCGACTCCATGGAGCACGCCTTAAGCCACGGCTCCACCTTCGCCCCGAACGACCTGGGGATGATCGCCGGGCTGGCCACCTTGACCGAGCTGGAGGAGCAGAGGCTGGTGGAGCGCGCCGACCGCATGGGAGCCCTCCTCCTGGAGCGCACCCGCCCTCTGGTCGAGCGCTACGACGTCGTCAAGGACGTCCGGGGGCTCGGCCTCTTCTGGGCGATCGAGCTCGGCGACCCCGGCGGCTCGATCGCCTTCCGAGCGGTGGAGCGGCTCCAGCCGGGACTCTTCGCCCAGCTCGTGGTGGTGCCGCTTTTCCAGGACCATCGGATCCTCATCCAGGTCGCCGGCCACGCCATGAACGTGGTGCGGGCCACCCCGCCTCTCGTCCTCGGCGAGGAGGACATCGACTGGTTCGTCCGAGCCCTCGAGTCTGTGATCGCGCAGGCAAGGCGCGTTCCCGCGGCGCTCGCTCGAGTGGCTTTCCGGGCCGTGAAGCGGACCCGGCAGCGCGGCTAGCCCTGGCGGGGTTGCCAGCGGAACCAGCGTCGGGCTGCCACGAGCCCCACCGCGCCCCAGGCGGCGATGACCGCCACCGACTCCCAGCTCCTCCAGATGGGGCGGTGGGCGAGGAGGATGTCCCGGACGAGGTCGATGAAGTACGTGAGCGGAAGGATCTCGGCGATGGCCTCCAGGAAGCCGGGAAAGGAGTGGGGAGAGAAGAAGGAGCCGGAGATGAAGGCCATGGGCAGGTAGACGGCGTTGACGACCGCGGAGGAGCCCTCGGCCGAGCGCACGGCTGCGGTGAGCGCTAAGCCCAGGGCTGCGAAGGCAAGGCCTCCCAGGAGGAGGGCAAGGACGAGGGAGATCCAGCGCTCCGGTAGAGGGGTGCCGAAGAGGAGGCGGCCGAGGAGAATGAGGCAGGCCGTCTGGAGGGCGTAGACGAGGAGGGTCGATCCCAGCACGGCCCCGAGGTAGGCCCACGGGGGAAGGGGCGTTCCCCGCAGTCGCTTGAGGATGCCGTCCTCGCGACGGATGACGGTGACGATGGCCAGCCCGGCGAAGGTGGTGGCGGCCAGGCCGTAGCCGAGCAGGCCGGCCAGGAGGTAGGAGGATCCCTTGACCCCCTCGATGCGGTCGTCCCCGTACACCGAGCCCAGGAGGACGAAGAAGACGATGGGGAGCGCGAAGGTGAAGAAGGCAAGCTCGCGGCTCCGCCAGAAGAGCCGTTGCTCGTTGCGCAGCTGGTGGAGGAGGAGCCTCATCGCTCCCCCTCCGACGCGTCTCCTTCCCCCGTCAGGGAGAGGTAGATCTCCTCCAGGGTGGGGCGGCGCACGCGGAGATCCTCGAGCTCGCGGCCCTGGGCCAAGGCCCGGCCGGTGAGCTCGTGGAGAAGGCGGGTCGGCTCCCTCGTCGTCACCACCTGCTCCTTTCCGTCCAGGCGGAAGCGGATCTCTGTCTCCGCGCTTCCGCTGACGAGCTCCCCAGGAGTCCCCAAGGCGACGATGCGGCCCTCGCGCAGCACCGCCACCCGGTCGGCCAGCTGCTCTGCCTCGTCCAGGTAGTGGGTGGTGAGGAGGACCGTCTTTCCCAGCGCCCGTAGCGACCGGATCATGTCCCAGGCCGCCCGGCGGGCCGCGGGATCGAAGCCGGTGGTGGGCTCGTCCAGGAACAAGAGCTCGGGGTCGCCGACCAAGCCTAAGGCGAGATCGAGACGGCGCTTCTGGCCGCCGGAGAGGGTCTTGACCCGGGCCTCCCGCTTGGCCGTGAGGCCGACGAGCTCGATCACCTCGTCCACGTCCCGAGGTCGTCGGTAGTAGCCGGCGAAGAGGGCCACGTGCTCGGCCACCGTGAGGTTCTGGTACATGGCCGAGGACTGAAGCACGATCCCCACTCGCTCCCGAAACGAGGCATTCCCCCGCTCGGGGTCGACTCCCAGCACCCGCACCTCGCCCCCGTCCCGGCGGCGGTAGCCTTCCAGGATCTCCACCGTGGTCGTCTTGCCGGCCCCGTTGGGGCCGAGGAGGCCGAACACCTCCCCCTCCTCGATCTCGAAGCTGATCCCCCGCAGGGCCTCGTGGTCGCCGTAGGACTTGCGGAGCTTGCTCACGGTGACCGCGGTCACGGCCTCAGCCTACGTCGAGGGCGACCATGGAGCCCGCAGGGAAGGGTGGCTCGGTACCGTCGCCCAGGGCGGCGGCGATGCGCCCGCAGTCGGGCTGGTGAGCGACCACGACCACCGGATCTCCTGCCTCCCGAGCGGCCGCGAGGACGCCCTCGACGGTCGCTCCCGGCGCCAGCCGCTCGTCCGAGCGGCAGGAGGCACCTGTGGCCCGGGCGATCGCCTCCCCGTCTCCCGGGCCCGCAGGAGGGGGCTGGTGAGGACCGCGGCCGGGCACACCCCCTGAGCTCGAAGCCGGCGTCCCAGCTCCTCAGCCTGCCGCCGCCCGGCTGGGGTCAGGGGGCGGAGGGCATCGGGCTCGCCGGGCTCGGCCTGGGCGTGGCGGACGAGGTACAGGCGCACGAGAGATAGCCTGCCACGCTGGGGACGAGCCCTGGCGACGAGGGGGCTAGACGAGAAGGCCGGTGAGGTACATGGCGAGGATGCCGGCGACGAACCCGGTGCTCACCCAGCCCGAGCGCAGGCCGCCGGGGGCGGTGCGGGCGACGTAGCGACCCACCTCGAGCACGACCTGGAGGGCCGCTCCCGTCGCGAGGGAGAAGAAGAGGACGCCCAAGAGGTCGCTCGTCAGGAAGCCGCCGATCCAGGCCCCGGCGATGGTGGGAGCGCCGGCCACGAGGGCGAGCGCCGAGAGCCCGCCGAGCCCCGCCTGCCCGCGGTCGGCGATGGGAGCCGCGATGCCGAGACCCTCAGTGACGTTGTGGACCATGAACCCCACCACCAGGAAGGTGCCGAGGGCAAGCTCGCCCAGGGCGAACGAGGAGCCGATGGCAAGACCCTCGCCTAGGTTGTGGAGGCCGATCCCGATCGCGACCAGGGTGGCAAGAGCCGTTCCCGAGAGCATCCGGCCTGCCCTTCCCTCCCTGCGCCCCAACCGCTCGGAGACGAAGCTCAGGAGGAGGTAGCTTCCCGCAACGCCGAGGAGCACGAGCCCAGTGCCGCCTAGGGGGCCGGGGAGGGAGGCCTGGAGGTCGAGCGCCTCGGCCAGGGCGTCCACCGCCAGGAAGGCGAGGAGGCCGGCCGTGAGGGCCATGAAGGCAGAGAGCCAGCGGCGGTCGGCGCCGCGCAGGGCGGGTAGCCAGAGAAGACCGAGGGCGACCGGCACCACTCCGACCAGAAAGCCGATGAGGGCGTAGCCGAGGACGCTCGCTGCCGTGGCCCTGGGAGTCTCCACGGCCGCCGTGATCTCCCTCTGCACTTGGATGCCGGTCGAGCTCGTCACCCCGACCACGAGGGGGTCGCCCTCCACCCAGTCGTAGGGGACGACGATGGTGCTCGACCGAAGGCGCCCCAGGGTCGTGGGACCTTCGACCGTGAACGGGACGATCGCGTCGTCCACGCTCACCGAGCCGATGGTGATGGCGTCCCGCTGGGGGTTGGTGACGCGGATGCGGATCTCGCCGCGCCGGAGCTCGACCCGGCGGATGTCGAGCTCGTCCGTGGGCGGCGGGCTGGAGCCGACCAGCGCCACGAGCGGGCCCCCAGCCGAGGCGAAGAGGGACACCGCCGCCACCAGGAGGAGGATGGGCACGAGCGCCCACAGGCGCCAGCGCCCCGTTCTTCGCTCCTCGGCGACGGCGCCCGAGCCCATCAGTCGACCACGTCGAAGAAGCCCATCCAGCCGAGCTCGGTGAACTCGGACTGGTGGGCGTGAAACATGAAGAGGCCGGTGTGGTGGAACTCGATCTCCAGGATGCCCCGCTGGCCCTGGCAGAGCATGACCGTGTCCGTGTACTCGAAGACATCCCCCGAGCCCGTGGGGTAGTAGCGGAAGAAGTCGCCGTGGAGGTGGAAGGAGTTCACGAGGTCGAATTCCGTGAGGTTGGCGAGGTAGATGCGCACCAACCGTCCCCGGCGAACCCGGATCGGGTACTTCGCGTAGTAGAAAGCGAGCCCGTTGACGGTGTAGAAGTTGTTCTCCCCGTCGCCGTCCGTGTCGTAGCCGTTCATGACCATGACCAGCTCCTGGGCCGGGGGTCGAGGCTCGGGCGGATCGACGATGAAGGCCCCGTAGAGACCTTTGGCGATGTGCTTCTTGAGCGGGGTGGCGTGGCAGTGGTAGAGGTGGAAGCCGTAGGGACGGGCCGGGAACTCGTAGGTGAAGGACTCCCCCGGCACCACCACCTCGAACACGCCGTCCATGTCGGCCGGGTGGATGCCGTGGAAGTGGATGGTATGGGGGTGCGAGCCCGCGTTCACGAACCGCACGCGGAGGAGGTCATCCTCGGTGGCCCTGATCACCGGGCCGGGAACGGTGCCGTTGTAGGTCCAGGCCGGGAAGGTGACGCCCTTGGCCACCTCGATCTCCCGGTCGATGGCGGTCAGGCGGTACTCGCGTACCCGTCCGGGCTGGTGGGGAAGCGGGGGCGGAGGGTAGAGCAGGTGATCGAGGTCGTGGGGGCCGCCGGGCGCCGGCACCTGGGCGCCGACCATGGGATGCGCAGGGGCCTCGTGGCTGTGAGGGCGGGAGGCCGCCCGGACTCCCTGCCCATCGGCGTCGAGAGCCAGCTTGGCGAGCGGGGGAGCCGCGAGGAGCGGCGCCCCGGCGACGAGAAGCTGCCTCCTCGTCAAGAATTTAGACACGTCGAAAGTATATAGTTGGCCTGCGCATGTCGCCAGCCCCGCTCAGCCAGACCGCCCAGGACTACCTCAAGGAGATCTACAAGCTCGAGGCCGAGCACAGCCGGGCCACCACCTCGGCCCTGGCCGAGCGGGTGGGGGTGTCGCCCCCCTCCGCCACCGCCATGCTCAAGAAGCTCGCCGCCCTCAAGCTCGTGCGCCACGAGAAGTACAAGGGAGTGACCCTCACCGAGGCCGGTCGCAAGGCGGCGGTGGAGGTGATCCGTCACCACCGCCTGCTCGAGCGGTACCTGGCCGAGACCCTGGGCGTGGCGATCGAGGACGTGCACGCCGAGGCCGACCGGCTCGAGCACGCCCTGTCCGAGGAGCTGGAGGCCCGCATCGACCGCACCCTCGGCTTCCCCACCCACGACCCGCACGGGGACCCCATCCCCGACGCCGACCTCAACCTGGCCAGCGAGGAGGTGCGGTCCCTGGACGATCTGCGGCCGGGGGAGCGCTCCACGGTCGTGCGGGTGCCGGACGAGGACAGCGATCTCCTGCGCTACCTGCGCAGCCTCGACCTCCTCCCGGGAGCGCCGGTCGAGCTCGTGGAGGCGGCGCCCTTCGGGGGCCCGCTCAAGGTTCGGGCCCGGGGCAAGGAGCGGGCCATCTCCCGTCAGCTCGCTGCCCAGATCGGCGTGTCCTAGCCCTGGGTGCGCCGCTTTCGCTTCGTCCTCTGCGACGTCTTCGCCGATCGGCCCCTAGCCGGAAACCAGCTCGCCGTCTTCACCGATGCCCGGGACATCCCCGAGGAGCTGCTGCTCCCGCTCGCCCGGGAGATCGGCTTCTCGGAAACGGTGTTCGTTTTCCCCCCCGAGGGCGAAGGCCACGCCAGGCTGCGCATCTTCACGCCGGCCCTAGAGGTTCCCTTCGCCGGCCATCCGGTGCTGGGAGCCGCCTTCGTTCTGGCCGGCCCGCTGCAGCTGGACGAGATCCGCCTGGAGACGGGGGCCGGCCTGATCCCCGTGCGTCTGGAGCGGGAGCAGGCCCGCATCGTCTTCGGCCGCATGGAGCAGCCCCTCCCCGTAGCGGCGCCCTACCCGGAGCCGGAGGCGCTCCTCCAGGCGTTAGGGGTGGAGCGCTCCCAGCTTCCCGTGGACGTGTACGACGTCGGCCTCCAGCACGTGGTCGTCGTCCTGGAGAGGCCGCAGGAGGTGGCGGCGCTCGTCCCTGACCTGCGCCGGCTCGGCCGGCTGCCGGAGGCGCTGGGCGTGAACGTCGCCGCCGGGGCCGGCCGGGGCTGGAAGGCGCGCGTGTTTTTTCCCGCCGGGGGCGTGGACGAGGACGCCGCTACCGGGTCTGCCGCTGGGCCCCTGGTGGTGCACCTCGTCCGCTATGGTCGCGTCCTCTGCGGCCAGGAGATCGAGATCTCGCAGGGGGAGGAGATCGGCCGTCCCTCCAGGCTCTACGCTCGCGCCCAGGGATCGCCCGAACGCATCGAGCGGGTAGAGGTGGGCGGCCGAGCCCACGTTGTCGCCCGAGGCGAGTTTCGCCTCTAGCCCAGTCTCCCTGCTGGGTCGGCGCTGACGGTCAGGCGAGCGCTACCGCCTCGATGTCAGGGAGCTCCGGCTGCAAGGCTCGCCAGAACCGCCCCCCGTCTCGGGAGACGAAGAGCCGGTTTCTGGCGGCGAAGACGATGAGGTCGGGGCACTCCTCGCTGACGGCCACCGCGAAGCCGGGAGGAAGGCCGCGTCCTGCCTCCCGCCAGGTTCGCCCCCCGTCGTGGGAGACGAGGAGGGGAGGGCGGGCGGCGACCACGGCGACCACCGTCGATCCCGCCTGCGAGCTTGCCACCACCCGAGGGAGGGCGGTGGCCGAAGGGCGGGTCTGGATCGGCTCGTCCCCTCCCTCCGTCGCCTCCTCGGTCTCCAGATCGACGGTCCACGTCCCCTGCACGGTGGCTACGATCGCCCTCACGCGCCCGCCTCTGCCTCTGCCTCGGCCGGCCGAGACGTGAGCGCTCGCTCCAGGACTCCTGCCAGGAGGGAGAGGACGAAGGCGGCGGCAAAGCTCGGCAGCGAGGCGGAGAAGTCGACGGGTCGAGGGCTTGCCCCTTGCCACAGGTCGAGCCACCAGCTCGGCCCTGCCGGGGACAGCCACTGGTAGAGGCCGAACCCCACCAGCCAGGCGGCCACGTGGAAGGGGCGTACGGCTGGGCCGGCAAAGATGTCCTCGGCCCCGTACCGGGCCCCGCTCGCGAGCCAGTGAGCGACCAGCACCCCGAGCAAGGGCACGAAGAAGGATCCCAGCAGGAACAGGAACGCCTCGTACTGGCGAAGGTCGATGAGGAGGGCGCCCCCGGTAGCCAGGGCTGCCGCCAGGCCGATGAGGAGGCGCTGAGAGACCCGGGGCAGGAGGTTCTGGAGGGAGACGGCGGTCGAGTAGACGTTGGCGAAGGCCTCGTCCGTCTCGTCCACGGTCAGGGCAAGGAGGGCGAGGGCGGCGGCGACGCCCCCGCCGGCGATGGCGGTGAGGATGAGCTCGGGGTGGGCGGGGTCGACCCCCCGGGAGAGGACGAGGACGGAGCCGAAGCCGAACTGGAAGAAGGTGGGAAGCAGGTAGCCCAGGCCTACGCCGAAGAAGGCGGACTTGCGGCTGCGGGTGAACCGGGTGTAGTCGGCGACCAGGGGCGCCCAGGAGACGGTGACGGCGATGACGATGTCGACCGCCACCCAGAACGAGCCCTGGTGCCCCTCCTCCGACCACAGGGAGCGGCCGCGGGCGCCGTCTAGGACCCACCAGGCCAGGTAGACGAGCGAGGCCGCGACCGCCCACACCGCCACCTTGCGCACGTACCGGCGGACGAAGCCGACCGGGCCCAGGAAGGCAAGCAGGGTGGCCAGGCCGCCGAAGAGCAGCGTCCACAGCCACTTGCCTTCAAAGCCGAAGAGCTTCTCGGAGAGAAGCCCGGCGGCGGTAGCGATCACGATCAGCTCGAAGATCGCCCAGCCCAGGCACTGGAGCACGTTGAGCACCGTGGCCAGGTAGGAGCCGTGCCGGCCGAGCGGCGCCCGCTGCAGCACCATGGTCGGCACCCTGCCGTCGGCCCCGATCATGCCGGCCACGGCGAGGAGGGCGTTGCCGATCACGCCGCCCACGAGCATGGCCAGGAGGGCTCGGTCGAGCGAGAGATCGAAGTACGCGGGCAGGACGAGGACGAGCAGCGAGATGCCGAGGTTCCCCCACAGGAGGAAGGTGTCGAAGAACCCGAGCACGCGCAGCCGCTGGGGGACGGGATCGATGCCCCACGAAGGTGTCTTGTCCACGAGCGCCTCCCTTCGCCGGTATTACCCGGATCAGGTTCGACGGGTGTGATCTCAGCCCCGCACCGTGCGGAGCACCCCGGTAGCGGGCAGTCTAGCTGGAGGCAAGGGCGGCGCGAAGGAGACGAGCGCAGCGGGGAAGCCACCACAGGGCGAGCCCAGCTCCCACCGCCCAGGCGAGGTTGAGCTGGAAGCCGACCGCCCCCACGGCGAGGGCGAAGGCCCACTGGCGGCCGCCGCGCAGGTCGCGGAGGAGCCCGATGTGGAGGAGGCCGGAGGCGGCGAGGAGGCCGGCGAGGACGGGGAGGGGAAAGGCGGCCAGCACGGCGGCGAGCCCGGAGCCGAGGCCGAGGCCGAGCGCGACCAGGATCGTCCCCATGGCCAAGGGGGCCCCGCCCCCGCGGGCACCGAAGCTGACGTGGGCGGTCAAGCCCCCGGCCCCGTGGCACACGGGCATGCCGGAGATGGCCCCGGCGAGCAGGTTCGCTCCTCCCAGGGTGGTGGCCAGCCTCCCCGGGCGCACCCTGGCCGCCCGCTCGCCGAAGTAGGCGCGGGCGGCGTCGGCCGTGGCGAGGCAGGAGTTGGCGAATGTCAGCGGAAGCTGGGGCACGACGAGGACGGTGAAGGCCGTCCAGAACGTGGCCGCCGACAGGGAGGGAGGATCGAGGGCCGAGGGTCCGAGGGCGAGATCGCCGGCCGAGCGGGCGACCATGACGGCGGCTCCCACGCCCACCAGGGCGAGGGAGACGAGCCGACGCCGGAGCGCCAGGGCGAGCGCGACGGCCGCCAGGGCCAGGGGCACGGCGTAGGCGGGGTCGAGGGCTTGGCCGGCGAAGGCCCGGGGGGGATGGGCGGCGAGACCCCAGGCCACCTTCAGGAAGAGCAGGCCGACCGTGAGCTGGACTCCGCGGATGATCGCCCTGGGAAAGGCGCGGGCCGCGAGATCGAGGGCACCTACTCTGCCCAAGACGACGAAGACCGCGCCCATGAGGAGGGCGGCGGCGGCGATCTCGTCTTGCCCCAGGCCCTTGGCGATGGCAATCGCTCCCAGAGCCTTGAGCGGCTGGACCGGGACCGGCAGCCGGTAGACGAGGGCGGCGGTGGCGTAGAGGAGGCCGGCGGGGAGGAGGACAGCGGTGGGAGAGAGCCCGTTCGTGACGACGAGGGCCACGGCGATGGGCACGAGCACGCCCAGGTCGGCGACCGCTCCTGCCAGCTCCCTCCGGTCGAGCCTCACCGCTCGACCATGACCGAGGTCGCCTTCACCACCGCCGCCGCCTCCACGCCCGCCTTGAGCCCGAGCTCCTCCGCCGACTCGCGGGTGATGATGGCGACCACTCTGGCC
>CAZQRA010000011.1:15118-67656 GCA_964595575.1 uncultured Gaiellales bacterium | reverse complement strand
CTTCGGGGAGGCCTTCGACCCGGCCGACGTGGTCGCCGAGCGCTTCGCGCCCTCGAGCGACGTCGAGGCAGAGGGGTGGGTGCCGCCTGTGCCCCATGTCACGGAGGGGGAGGTCGCGGGCCTCGATGTGGAGGACGCCGCAGCGATCGTCGCGCTGGCAGAGCGGCTCGCGGGCCGGACCGCTCCCGGGGACGGGGCCGTCGCCGAGCGGGTGGCAGCGCTCCTCGAGGGCAACGCCATCGTTCGCGCGATCGAGGAGGCGTTCTCCCGGCCTCGGACGGTGGCCGAGGCGGCCGACGAGATCGCGCGCCTCGTTCCCGAGCGGGAGGCGATCGGGCGCGAGCGGCTGGCGGCCGAGGTCGAGGCCTACCTGGTCGTGGGCTCGATCGGGGACGACGAGCACCCGCCGCGGCTGCGTCCCAAGCTGCACACCTTCTTCCACGGCGTCTACGACGTCTACCTGTGCCTGAACCCAGAGTGCCGGACGCTCGTGCCCCACGGCCAGACGAGCTGCCCGACGTGCGGGTCGGCGGCTCGGCCGGCTGTGATCTGCCGCACCTGCGGGCAGGACTTCGTGAAGGTCAAGCGGTCGCCGGACTCGGAGATCCCGGTCCCCGACACCGACTTTCGGAGCGACGATCGGACCCTCTTTCTGACGCCCCGGGTCTTCACCTTTGCCGAGCGCTCGGAGGAAGAGCCCGAGGAGGAGGCGGGCCAGATCTCCCTCCCCGTCGAGACCTCCCCGGCGCTCGCCGACGACGGGCTCGAGCCAACCCACGTCTGCCTCGGGTGCGGTCGCGTGGACGGGGCGTACTGCCCGGGCTGCGAGCGGGAGACGGTTCCCTACCGCCTCAAGCGCGGGCCCGTCCACACCTGCCCGGCCTGCGGCAACTTCTACGCCCGCGGCGATGTGCTCACCCTCCTCTGGAGCCCCACCGCCGCCACCGTCTCAGTCCTCGCGACGCACCACCTCGACCCCCTCGAGGGCGAGGACCGCAAGCTGCTCGTCTTCGCCGACAACCGCCAGAACGCTGCCCACCAGGCAGGCTACTCGGGCGACCGGCACCGCACCTTCGCCGTCCGCCACCTGATCGAGGCCGAGGTGCGGAAGGCCGGCTCGAGCGGGCTTGCCCTCGAGGAGCTGCCGCAGCGCCTCCTCGACGGCTTCCGCCGCCTGGGGCTGACGGGAAAGCTGACCAAGGCCGAGCAGGAGAAGTGGCTGCAAGTGCTCGCCTACGAGGCGGCGGCCGAGTTCTGCCGCTCGACCGGGCGGCGGGTGTCGCTGGAGAACCTCGCCCTCGTCGCCGTCGAGTACGAGTTCTTGGACGACCTCGTCGCCGACCAGCGCTTCCAAGCGGCTGCGGCGGAGGCCGGCATCTCGGCCGATCTCGCCGGCAAGCTCGTGCGGGCGATCCTCGACCACATGCGCCGCCGGCGGGCCGTCTCGTTCCCCTTCTTCCAACAGTACCTCGACACCAGGAAGCTGCCCTGGCGCGAGCTCGAGCAGGAGCCCTACAGCCTGAGGATCCCGGATCGCGAGCTCCGGCCGGTTGCCTTCATGCTCGACCGGCCGAGCCACCTGAAGCGCCGTTTCCAGGGGATCGTGCGGGAGGAAGGCGCTCGGGGGCGCCTGCCGGGGATCCAGAGACTCGCCAATCGCGTCATCGGCGACCGGGACCGGGCCGAGGTCTTCCTGCGGAAGGCCATCGCGCTCGCGCGGGAGCACGAGCTGCTCGAGGTGGCCCCGATCAAGGTGCCGAGCAAGGAGCGGGTCGCCGGCATCGAGCCCCTCCAGGTTGCGGCACGCGTGATCCGCCTCGTCCCCGCGGCCGAGGGCTGGCGCTGCCGGGCCTGCCAGGAGTGGCGGGCCTACGACTTCACCGGTTGTCCATCCCCCGGCTGCGACGCGGGACGCCTCGATCCGGCCACGGCCGATCCCGACCACTACTACGTCCGCCTCTACCGCGACCGCGAGCCGCAGCGCTTCGCCGTCGCCGAGCACTCGGCCCAGATCGCCGGCGAGGAGCGGGCGAAGCGGGAGAAGGACTTCAAGGAGGGCCGCCTCGACGCCCTCGTCTGCACGCCGACGCTGGAGCTCGGCGTGGACATGGGGCCGTTGCTCACGGTCGTGCTTCGGAACGCGCCGCCGATGCCTGCCAACTACCTGCAGCGGGTGGGCCGCGCCGGCAGGCGGCTGCGCATCGGCTTCGTCTCGACCTTCTGCGGCCCCGGACCGCACGACCGCCACGCTTTCGAGGACCCGGCCTGGCTCGTCCGCGGCGAGTTCCGCCCGCCGTTCGTGCGCCTGGACAACGGGCGGATCGTCGAGCGGCACCTGCGCTCGTTCCTGCTCGAGGAGCTCGAGGCCCAGCTCCCCTACCGGATGGCCGACTTCCTGGACGACGTGCGGGAGCCGAGCAAGCGGCGCACCGACGAGCTCGAGCGGCTCTACCGCGAGGCTGAGGCCAAACGGGAGCAGCTCGTCGGGAAGCTGGCCTCGCTGTTCGAGGCGGATCGGAGGGCGGGGAGGCTAGCCGGCTTCGACGCCGAGGAGGTGCGGCCGATCGTCGAGCGGTTTCGGGAGCAGATGGAGGAAGCGTTCGAGGCCTGGTGGGCGCAGGTGCAGCGGCTGAACGAGGAGTTCAAGGTCTACTCCACCATCGGCTCGACCCTCTACGACAAGCGCAAGGCCTCCGCCCGGCAGCGGGCCTACTACGAGATCACGCAGGATCCGGAGCGCGCCTACCCGCTCTCGTACCTTGCCGACGCGGGACTGCTCCCCTCCTACCAGTTTCCGACCGACACCTTCTCCCTCGACCCGGGCGTCCAGGACACGCCCACGCTCTTCCGGCCGGCCGCGATCGCCGTCGAGGAGTTCGCCCCCGGAAACCTCGTCTACGCCAACAACCACAAGCTGAAGACGATCAGGGCGATCTTCGCCGGGGGCCGAGGAGCGATGGGGATCGTCGGGGCGACGAGCGACCTCGACGCCTCCGGCCTCGCCCGCTCCTTCTACTTCTGCAGGTCCTGCGACTTCGTGTCCGAAGCGCCCCGGAACGCGTGCCCGACCTGCAAGGAGCCGCTGGGCCCGCACGAGAACGTGGCTTTCATCACACAGTTCGAGGCGGAGGATCAAGCCCGCATCACCTCGGACGAGGACGTCCGGGAGCGCCGGCGCTTCGAGGTACGGGAGCACCTGGTCGACGAGGCGGACGCAAAGGCCTGGCTCTACGAGTACCCCTTCCTGCCGCTCGAGCACCGCCGGGGCGCCCACATCTTGAAGACGAACTGGGGCCGCCGCGACCCGGCGGGAGGGGGAGAGCGGTTCTCGATCTGCGCGGAGTGCGGCCGCCACCGCCCCGCCGGCGACGAGCGGGCGAGGAAGTGGGACGAGGAGCATGCCCGCTACTGCCCAGGGGCGTGTGAGGAGCTCGTCTTCGGCTACGAGTTCCGCACCGACGCGTTGGTGGTCACGGTCCCGCCTCTCCCCGGACACGCGGGCTACGACGAGCCGCTGCTCGTGACGGCGGCGGAGGCGCTCCTCGTCGCCGCCTCGACTTACCTCGAGACCGAGGCCTTCGAGCTGTCGGCGTTCCCCCGGAGGATGGGCCGGGAGGATCCGGGCCAAGTGGTGCTCTACGAGACGGTGCCGGGTGGAGCCGGCTACCTCGAGGAGCTGGCAGCGAGCCTGCCGGCTGCTGCCGCGGCCGCCTACGAGCGTATCTTCGGCCACCGTTGCGCAAGGGCCTGCTACCGGTGCCTGAAGCGCTTCGGCAACCAGCGCTGGCACGGCCTCCTGGACAAGGACCTCGTCCGCGACCTCCTTTTCCACCTCAGTCTCGCCGAGCCTGTCGAGCCCAGGGTGGTCAAGGCCGGTGGAGGGCGGCGGGCCCTCGACGAGCAGCTCGTCCGCAGGCGCGAGGAGGGCCGCTACCCGAAGGGAGCCATCGAGGAGGTGCTGCTCGAGGCCCTCCGCAGGCTCGGCGGGGCGCCGGAGCCGGTGCGGGAGCACGAGGTGCGGACCGACGGCGGGGATCTCGTCACGGTCCCGGACTTCGCGTGGCCCGAGGCAAAGCTCGCCGTGTTCTGCGACGGCTACCAGTACCACGGCGGCCGCGACACCCTCGAGCTCGACGCCGCCAAGCGCAACTTCCTCCAGCAGCAGGGCTGGACGGTGCTCACCTACTGGGGCCGGCAGATCCTCTCCCACCCTGATCGCTGCGCCCGCCAGATAGCGGAGACCTACCGCCTGCGGACATCGGCCGTTCGATGAAGGGCGAGCCTCCGCACGATGCCCCGGAGGAGGACTCAGCCGCTCGAGTCGCGGCCTTGAGGCAGCACCGCTCGAGGCCATCCCCGGAAGCGGGGCGGGCGGGGGTCCCGCTACGCGTTCCAGCGCCGGCGGTAGGTGACGGAACGCGTGCGACGGGAGCGGGTGCGACGGAGCGGCGTAGGAGTCGAACCTACCCAGCCGTGGGCTGCACGGCCTAACCGGTTTTGAAGACCGGCCGGGCCACCGGGCCCATGCCGCTCCGCCGCTGAGGGTAGCGAGAGACAAGCGCCAAAGGAGGGGGCCCGCGGGGGAACCATGGGTTCACCCGCGTCTAAACCATGGGCTTGCCTGCGCAGGGGTACCTTCCCCCAGGGCTATAGGGAGAAGACCCGCCTGCGAATGGGGTCTTCTCCCCATTGCCCCCGAGCGCCTACCGCCGGGTATCGTCGGTACCAGCTCTCGTTGTGATGTGACCGCAAGACGGAGGTACCGTCGTGGCTATCGTTGCGGCGTCCGCCTTTGCGGTCGCCCTGCTCGCTATAGCGCTTGACTTCGGCCATCGGACGAGGGTTGCGCTCACCGGCGCGGCTCTCGTCGTCCTCGTCGGCCTGCTCGACGCCGAGACGGCGATCGCCTCGGTCGACTGGGCCACCCTGGGCCTCCTGGTGGGGATGATGATCGTGGTCGGCCTGACCGAGCCGACTGGCGTCTTCTCCTACCTAGCGCTACAGGTCGCTCGGCTGTCCGATGGGCGCCCGTTCCGGCTGATCGTGCTGCTCGCCCTCTTGACCGGAGGCCTGTCGGCCTTCCTGGACAACCTGACGGCGGTGCTCCTAGTGGTGCCGATCAGCCTCCAGCTCTCGCGCCTGCTCGGCGTCCCCGTCGTCCCCCTCGTCCTCGTGCAAGTGATGGCCTCCAACATCGGCGGGACCGCCACTCTGATCGGCGACCCTCCCAACATCATGATCGGAAGCCACGTCAAGGAGCTCTCGTTCAACGACTTCGTCGTCAACCTAGCCCCCGTCTCGGCGGTGGCGCTCCTCGCCATGACGACCCTGCTCTTCGCCTTCTACCGGCGCGCCCTCACGGTCGCCCCCGACGCACGCGAGAAGCTGGCGGCCCTCGATCCCCGCGCCGAGCTACGGGGAGAGCGGCTGGGCCGCACTCTCGCCGTCCTCCTGGGGACGATCGTCGGCTTCTTCCTGCACGCGCCGCTCCACGTGGAGCCGGTGGTGGTGGCCATGACCGGCGCCACGGTGATGCTGCTCGTCGCCGGCCGCGAGCTCGACTGGTGCCTGCAGCGGGTCGACTGGGCGACCATCTTCTTCTTCCTCGGCCTCTTCGTCATGGTGGGAGCGCTCGAGGAGCGGGGCGTCATCGGGGCGATCGCCGATGCCATGGCCGACGTCACCGGCGGCTCGAGGACGGCCGAGGCGCTCGTCATCCTCTGGGGGGCGGCCGCCGGCTCCGCCCTGGTCGACAACATCCCCTTCACCGCTGCCATGATCCCGGTGGTCGACGAGCTCCAGACGGACGGCTTCGACGACGCGACCTGGTGGGCGCTCGCCCTGGGCGCCTGCTTCGGCGGTAACGCCACCATGATCGCGGCCGCCGCCAACGTGGCCGCGGTGTCGGCGCTGGCCCGAGCGGGGACGCGGATCTCGTTCCTGCGCTTCCTCGCCGTCGGTGCCCCGATCACGGCCGTCTCGCTTGCGATCGCCACTGCGTACCTGGTGGCGGTGCAGCTGTGAGGGCAGCTCGAGCAATGAGGCGTCTTCGCCAGGCGCTGGGAGGCGGCAGCCTCTACTGGCGCGTGTTCCTCGTCAACGCGTCGGTGTTCGTGCTGGGGACGCTCGTGCTCGTGATCACCCCGGCCACCATCAGCTTCCCCATCGAGCTCACCGAGCTCATCGTCCTCGCAGTCGGGCTCGGCCTCCTGCTCGCCCTCAACGCGCTCGCCCTGCGCGCGGTCTTCGCGCCGCTCGAGCGCCTCATGCGGGTGATGCACGAGGTCGACCCGAGGCGATCGACCCGGCGCCTCGATCCGCTCGGCCCGCGCGAGGCGCGCGAGGTCGTCACCGTCTTCAACCAGATGCTCGACCGCATCGAGCACGAGCGGCGCGAGAGCGGGCGGGTGGCCCTGGCAGCCCAGGAGGCAGAGCGGCGGCAAGTGGCCCAGGAGCTCCACGACGACGTCGGCCAGGTTTTGACGGGGATCCTGCTGCGGCTCGAGTCGCTCGCCTCCCAAGCACCCGACGGGATGCTGGAGAAGGTGCGCGCCGCCCAGGAGGCGACCCGGGAGGCCATCGACCGCGTCAGCCAGGTCGCCCGCCGGCTGAGGCCCGAGGCCCTGGAGGAGCTGGGCTGGCAAGGGCGCTGGCCGCCCTTGCCGGCCGGGTCGCGGACGAGTCGGGGCTCCGCGTGAAGCACCGCCTCGCCGACGACGTGGGCGACCTGGGCGAGGAGCGCGAGCTCGTCGTCTACCGGGTCGCCCAGGAGAGCCTGACCAACGCCGTTCGCCACGCCCAGGCCACCGAGGTGGAGCTGACGCTGGAGCGGCGGGGCGAGGACGTCGTGCTCGTCGTCCGCGACAACGGCGTCGGCATCGCCGACTCGCAGGCGCCCCGGCACGGCATCTTGGGCATGCGCGAGCGGGCCATGCTGATCGGGGCGACCCTGTCGATCGAGAACCACAAGGGAGGCGGCGTCGAGGTCCGCCTGACCGTGCCGCCCGAGCGATGACGACCCACCAGCGGACACGCGTGCTCCTGGCCGACGACCACCACGTCGTCCGCCACGGCCTCCGCCTCCTCATCGACGCCCAGCCCGACCTCGTGGTCGTGGCCGAGGCGGCAGACGGCATCGAGGCCGTACAGGCCGCCCTCGCCCACGAGATCGACCTCGCCATCCTCGACGTCTCCATGCCCCGGATGACGGGCATCCACGCCGCCCGCGAGATCCTGGCCGCCCGACCCCAGGTCTGCGTCCTCATGCTGTCCATGCACGACAATCCCGAGTACCTGTTCGAGGCCCTGAAGGCCGGTGCCTGCGGCTACGTGCTCAAGTCCGGAGCCGACCGCGACCTCCTCGAGGCCTGCCGCGCCGCTATGCGGGACGAGCCCTTCCTCTACCCCTCGGCCATCCGCATGCTGATCCGCGAGCACCTCGAGCGCGGCTCGGCGGGCGAGGACGTCCTCACCCCTCGGGAGACCGAGATCGTCAAGATGATCGCCGAGTCCTACAGCTCTAAGGAGATCGCCGACATGCTCCGCCTAAGCCCCAAGACGGTCGAGCGCCACCGGGCCAACATCCTCAAGAAGCTCGGCATGAGCGACCGCGTCGAGCTCACCCGCTACGCGATCAGGCGCGGCCTGGTCGAGCCCTGAGCGCGACCGCCCCGTGGCCGCAGCCTCCCGAGCCGGAGCCGAGCTTTCCTGTCCTCGACGGGGGCCGCTCCGCCGGCGACGAGGACGCGCCTGCCGGCGTGGTCGATGGCGGTGATCGCCTCCACCGGGATCTCGACCCGCCGCCGCCCCAGCCAGCCCTGAGCGACGACCAAGTGGGTCGGCCGGCCCTGCCGATCGTGGACCCAGCCGTCGAGCACGCCCACGGCGCCCTCGGGCGCGTCCACCAGGTAGTGGACCATCGCCTCCGTATCCATCGCGGCGTCCGCCGCGAGTCGCTGAGGCGCGCCTGCTGCCATGCCTCCACCCTTCCTGGGCCAGGGAGGGGACGTCAATCCGTGCCCGCCCGTATCGACGGGGGGAGGAGCCGGTAGGAGGCAGGGGGGCCGACCCGAGGGAGACCCCGGGCCTCTCCCTCAGGCCTGTCTCCGCGCCGGCTGACTCCGCCCCGCGCGGGCGCCGCGGATCGCCCGCCAGGCCGCCTCGGCGTTCGCCAGCGCGGCCAGCCCGATCAGCCCTGCCTCGGGCTGGAGGGAGACGGCAGCCGCCGCCGCCACAAGCAGGCGCACGTCCCGCCCTGCCGCAAGCGGGCTCGCCGGCAGGGGACGGCGGAAGGAGGCCTCGTAGGCAGCCTTGACAAGCGGGGTCATGAGCGAGCCGAACAGGGCGGCCGCCAGCAAAGCCCAGGTGACGTCGTCGAGCCCGGCGGCGAGGGCCAGGGAAGCCAGCACCGCGGCGTCCACCAGGCGGTCGAGCACCGAGTCGACGAAGGCCCCAAGCTGGGAGCGGCGGAGCGAGGCGCGGGCCATCTCCCCGTCCACCCCGTCCACGACCGAGGCCAGCTGGACGAGGATCCCTCCTGCCACCAGGGCCACCGTCCACACGGAGCCGAGCCCTACCAAGACCGCCCCCGCCACCCCCAGGAGGAAGGCGAGGGCGGTTCCGACCGCAGGGCTAGCCCCCAGGCGCAGGAGGAAGAGCGAGATCGGTCGGGAGAGCCGCCGGTTGAGCAGCCTGGCCACGGGGCCGTCCCCTGCCTTGGTGGCGGCCCTGGCCACCAGCGCCCGCTCTGCCCGACGGCGATCGACAGGGGTGTCGACGTCGGTCCAGAAGAGGCCGGCCAGGTCGACTGCCTCGATCTCGCCGCCCTCCTCGAGCCACCGGCGCTTGACCGCGTTCCAGCTTTGGCCCCCCGCCTGGAAGGAGCGGGCCGCCACCTCCGCCACCTCGGCCGAGCACAGGGCAAGGCCGGCGTCGACGGCGTTCCAGCGCTCGAGGCGCCGGTCGACGGCCACCACCTGCGACCCCTCCACGAGCACCTTGGTCGCCTCCTCGAGGTCGCACAGGGTCGGGCGCGAGTCCACGGCCAGGGCGAAGGGGGCGCTGCTCTGGAGAAGGCGACGGGCACACTCGGGCTCGAACAGGTGGTCGACCATGACCAGCAGGAAGCGACGGCCGGCCGCCCGGGCCCCCACCAGGGCGGAGCTGCCGTTCCCGAGGAGGAAGTCGTCGTTCTCGACCAGGCGCACGGGCAGCCTGCGCCTGCGCACCAGCTCCGCTACCCGCTCCTTCTCGTAGCCCACGACCACCACCACGTCCTCCATCCCGGCGGCGTGGAGGCTGGCCACCGTGCGCTCGAGGAGCGTCGCCCCCGCCACCTCAGCCAGGGCCTTGGTGCCGACGCCGAGCCGCGATCCCATCCCTGCCGCCAGGACGACGGCCACGGGTGGCTGCTCGGGAGGCTCCCCCAGGCGGGGAAGGAGAGCGGCCGGGAGCGCCTGCTCCGGGCCCCACGCTCCCGACCGCTCCAGCTCGCTCGAGATCCGATCGATCCCGCTCATGCTGCATCGGTGAGCGTAAACCGATCGGCCCCTCTTTGCGACCGGGCGCGGTCGCTACTTGCGACCGACGAGGCCCGGCACGAGCTCGACGGCTGCCCCGGCCACGGCGAGCGCGAATCCCCAGCCCCAAAGCTCGGCCGTATTCGTGTCCGAGTAGCCTCCGACCAGGAACAGGATGATGGCGACGGCCCACAGCAGGGGCTTGAGTAGCTCGACGCGAGCTGCGTCCATAGCTCCCTCCTCGTTCGACGGCACGACGCTGTCAGGTACGACCTCGGCGCGCTGGCTCCTTCTCCCTCAGGCTCCTCCGTCCTCGGAGGACGCCCGCCCCATCTCGTCCAGGGCCGACCGCCCCCGCTCGTGCACCTGGCGTCGCCGCTCCTCGACGTCCCCGGCCGGGGGAGCTTCCTCGCGAGCCTTGGCCTCCTCCAGCTTGCGCCGCAGCTCCAAGGCGGGATCCTCCACCGAGGGAGGCGGCTCCTTGGCCTCCGCCCGCCGACGGGCGAGGAGGAACCCGACCAGCGCCCCCAGGGCGAGCCAGAGAAGCCGTCTCAGCATCGCCCCCGATGCTACAGTGTCGCGACTTCCCGCCACGCCCAGCGCCCCTGTGTCCCGGGACGGCGCGAAGCGGCGGGGCCGTCCAGACCGAGGGAAGGAGTAGCGAAGGGACAGTGAACGAGTACGAGGTCCTGCTCATGCTGGATCCGGAGGCGCCCGAGGAGCGGCAGGCAGAGATCCTGGCGCGCGTCCGGGAGCTGATCGAGAAGGATGGCGGCGCCTGGGAGGAGCACCACGCCTGGGGCCGGCGCAAGCTCGCCTACGAGATCGACCACAAGGCCGAGGCCGTCTACCACCTCCTCCGCTTCCGCTGCGACCCGGCCACCTTGGCCGAGGTCTCGCGCGTCCTCAAGATCACCGACCACGTGATGCGGCACATGGCTACGCGCCGACCCCGCCGGCGCTCCCCGGCTGTCGCGTCCGCCCCAACCGCTCCCCTCGAGGCGGCGCCCGTCCCGAACGAGGAGGAGTGAGCCATGGCCAGCATCAACCGCGTCGTTCTCGTCGGCAACCTGACCAAGGACCCTGAGCTTCGGCACACCCCCAGCGGCACGCCGGTGTGCTCGCTCCGCTTGGCCGTGAACACCCGCCAGAAGGACCCGGCCACCGGCGAGTGGACGGACAAGCCCAACTACTTCGACGTCACCGTCTGGGGCGCCCAGGGCGAGCGCTGCGCCCAGTACCTGTCCCGCGGCCGGCCGGTGGCCGTCGACGGCCGTCTCGACTGGCGGGAGTGGGAGGCCCAGGACGGCAGCAAGCGCCAGGCGGTGCAGATCATCGCCGACACGGTGCAGTTCCTGGGCTCTCGGGGCGAGGGAGAGGCCCGGCCCGAGCTCGTCCCCACCGCGAGCGAGGCCGAGGTCGACTTCCCGCCCGCCGTGGACGACGACATCCCGTTCTAGCGACCGTTCCAGCGAGGAGGACGATGGCGACCAAGGAGCGAGGCCGCAAGCGGGCCGGGGCCAAGGAGGGCCAGGTCCGCAAGCGCAACTGCCTGTTCTGCCGGGAGAAGATCGAGGAGGTGGACTACAAGGAGGTGGCGCTGCTCAAGCGCTTCCTGTCGGAGAAGGGCAAGATCCGCTCCCGCAGGATCACGGGCGCCTGTCGCAAGCACCAAAGCCAGATCTCGGTGGCGGTCAAGCGGGCCCGGGAGATGGCCCTCCTTCCCTACGTGGTCGAGCGCTGATGGAGGTCATCCTGCTCCAGGACGTCGAGCGGCTGGGCCTGCGCGGGGAGGTAGTCACCGTGGCCCGCGGCTACGCCCGCAACTACCTCCTTCCTCGGCGGCTGGCCGAGCCGGCCACCCCCGCCCGCGTGGCCGAGCTTCGCCGCCGGGAGGCCCAGCGGGCCCGCCAGGAGGCGCGGACGGCCGAGCAGGCCGGGGACATCGCCCGCCAGCTCGAGCGCACCGTGCTCCGGCTCGAGGTCAAGGCCGGCCCCAGCGGAGCGCTCTTCGGCTCGGTCACCCCCACCGACATCGCCGACGAGATCTGGCGGGTGCGGAAGATTCGAGTCGACCGGCGCAAGATCGAGCTGGAGCAGCCCATCAAGCAGGTGGGCCGCTACGACGTCCCCATCGAGGTCTTCCCCGGGGTCAAGGTGGAGGTGAAGACGCTGGTCGTCCCGGCCGGACGGGAGCTTCCCTTGGAGGAGGAGCCGGCCCCGAGGCCGGACGGGGAAGGGAGCAAGGCCCCGGCCTAGCGCCCTCCACAGCCCCCTGTGGAGGGCTGTGGAAGACGGTACGAAGTTTTCGCTAAGAGCGCCCTTTTCGTCCACGGCGCCGTCCGCCGGCTCTGGGAACATGTGTTTCCTCTTCCCTGCATATCCCGTCTTTTCCTCTCTGCACAGGTCATGTCTCAACAGCCTTTCACACCCTCGCCTAAGCTGGCAGATTCGGGGTCGATGGCTCACGCAGCGCCGGCCGCGCCGACCGCCCCGATCCCGCCTCAAAACCTCGATGCCGAGGAGTCCGTCCTCGGTGCGATGATGCTCTCCCCCGGTGCGATCGGGGCGGTCAGCGAGGTCCTGTCGGCCTCCGACTTCTACCGGGAGAGCCACGCCAAGATCTACCGGGCGGCGCTCGCCCTCTACGGGCGGGGCGAGCCGGTGGACGCCATCACCCTGGTGGACGAGCTGGAGCGGCGGGGCGAGCTCGAGGAGGTGGGAGGCAAGGTGCGGATCCACGAGCTGGCCGCCCTCGTCCCCGCCGCCTCCAACGCCGCCCACTACGCGCGCATCGTGCGCGACATGGCCACCCTCAGGGGCCTGGTGCGGGCCGGGCAGGAGATCGCCCGCCTGGGCGTGGAGCGGCAGGGGGAGGACACGGTCGAACTCGTCGACCGGGCCGAGCAGATCGTGTTCGAGCTGGCCCAGTCCCGCGTGTCCAGCGACTTCAGCCACATCGAGGAGCTGCTCAAGGACTCCTTCGAGCGCATCACCGCCCTCTACGAGGCAGGGGCGGAGATCACCGGCATCCCTTCCGGCTTCCGCGACCTCGACCACCTCACCGCCGGCTTCCAGCCCGGAAACCTCGTCATCGTGGCCGCCCGGCCCAGCATGGGCAAGTCGGGGCTCGCCCTCAACATCGCCGCCAACCTGGCCATCCGCCACCAGGTGCCGGTGGCCTTGTTCACGCTGGAGATGTCCAAGGCGGAGGTGGCCCAGCGCCTGATGTGCGCCGAGGCCAAGGTCGAGTCCCAGAAGCTGCGCACGGGCAAGCTCGCGCCCGACGACTGGCCCCGGCTCACGACCGCCTGCGACAGGCTGGCCAAGGCCCCCATCTACGTCGACGACACGGGCTCGATCACGATGATGGAGATTCGCTCCAAGTCGCGCCGGCTCAAGATGCGGGAGCCCGGCCTGGGCCTGATCATCGTCGACTACCTCCAGCTCATGACGACGGAGACGCGGGCGGAGAACCGCGTCCAGGAGGTGTCCGAGATCTCCCGCAACCTCAAGCGCCTGGCCCGCGACCTGGACGTGCCCGTGCTCGCCCTCTCCCAGCTCTCCCGGGCCGTGGAGCAGCGCCACGACAAGCGTCCCATCCTCTCCGACCTGCGGGAGAGCGGCAGCATCGAGCAGGACGCCGACCTCGTCCTCTTCATCTACCGGGACGAGTACTACGACCCCGACTCCGACCAGCAGGGCCTGGCCGAGATCCACCTGGCTAAGCACCGCAACGGGCCTACCGGGATGGTGAAGCTCTCCTTCCTCAAGCGCTTCGCCAAGTTCGCCGACCTGGCCGCCGTGTAGGGAGGGACGACGGGGTTCCAGGTGATCTGGGTCAGGGAGAACGCGACGACCTTCGCCGCGCCGTGCGAGGCCTGCCAGAGCGAGCGACGCTTCCCTCCGGCGATCGTGCGAGGTACTCTAAGAAGCGAGGCCGACGTCGGCTTCACGACCTGCTGGCGAGGCCACCGAGTCCGCGTACGCAGGGTGCCGTACGCGCGCGTCGAGGCCGCCCGCCGCTAGGCAGACTTGTCGAAGGAGGTGATGGTGAGCGCCGCGGCGGGCGGCCTCGCCCTGGCTGCGCTACCCCCGGACGGAGGCCGCCTCCCCTGGCACACTTGACCTGTGCCCGCCACCGTCATCGTGGGGGCGCAGTGGGGAGACGAAGGCAAAGGCAAGATCGTCGACCTGCTCGCCCAGCGCTCTGACCTCGTGTGCCGCTACCAGGGCGGCCCCAACGCCGGCCACACCATCACCGTGGACGGCGCCGTGTACAAGCTCCGTCACCTCCCCTCCGGCATCGTCTCGGGCAAGGAGTGCGTGATCGGGGCCGGCTGCGTGATCGACCCCGGGGAGCTGGTGGCCGAGCTCGACGACCTCGAGCGTCGCGGCATCGCCACCGACCGGGTGTGGCTGTCGGGAAACGCCCACCTGATCATGCCCTGGCACCGGCTCATCGACCAGGCCAGCGAGCGGCGGCTGGGCAAGCTCCGCATCGGCACCACCCGCCGCGGCATCGGCCCCGCCTACGCCGACAAGGCAGCCCGGCTGGGGATCCGGGTCCAGGATCTCCTCGACGCCAAGATCCTGCGCCAGAAGATCGAGGTGGCCCTGCGGGAGAAGAACGTGTGGCTGGAGCGGGTGTACGGGGCCGACCCCCTCGACCTGGAGGAGCTGGCGGCCCGCTACGAGGGCTACGCCCAGAGGCTGCGCCCCCACGTGGCCGACACCTCCCTCCTCGTCGACCAGGCCCTGCGCCAAGGAAGGCGGGTTCTCTTCGAGGGCGCCCAGGGGACCCTGCTCGACCTCGACCACGGGACCTACCCCTTCGTCACCTCCTCCAACCCCATCGCCGCCTCGGCCGCCGTCAGCCTCGGTATCGGCCCCACCCGCATCGACGCCGTCGTGGGGGTGGCCAAGGCCTACGTCACCCGGGTGGGGGAGGGGCCCTTCCCCACCGAGATTGAGGGGGAGGAGCAAGACCGGGTGCGCGCCCTTGGGGCCGAGTACGGCACCGTCACCGGCAGGGAGCGACGCTGCGGCTGGCTCGACCTGGTGGCGCTCCGCTACGCCGCCCGGCTGAACGGCTTCACCTCCCTGGCGTTGACCAAGCTCGACGTCCTCTCCGGCTTCGCCGAGCTTCCCGTGTGCGTCCGCTACCGCCTCCGCGACGGCAGCGAGACCTCCGAGTTTCCGGCCCACCAGAGCGACTTCCACCACTGCCGGCCGGTGTACGAGGTGCTCCCCGGCTGGCGCTCTCCCATCGACCAGGTGGAGTCGTTCCGGGCCCTGCCCGCTCCTGCCCGCCGCTACGTGGAGTTCGTGGAGGCGGCCCTGGGCGTCCCGGTCGCCTTGGTCGGCACCGGAGCTGAGCGGGAGCAGGTGCTGGCCAGGAGCGAGCTAGCGGCCGCCTGAGCCGAGCCGGGCCAGGTCCTCCGGCGTGTTGACGTTGGCGAGGCAGGCCCGGTCCACCGGGACGCGGCGGGCGGCGAGCTCGGCCAGGGCCTCCCTGAGGGCAAGCCGGCCTGCCGCCAGCCGTCGCTCCAGCACGGGCAGGGCCCCTCGTCGGTAGACGCCGGGGAGAGGCCCGGTCTGGGGGCAGGCGACGTCGGCCCCCAGGCACCCCTCGACCAGGGCCTCCAGCGCCTCCCTGGTCACGAGCGGGCAGTCGACGGGCAGGAGCAGGCACAGCTCGTGGGAGGCGGCACGCAGGGCGGCCACCACCCCCGCCAGGGGAGCCCGCAGGCGGGTGCCGTCGTCCACCAGGGCGAAGGGCAGCCTGAGGCAGTCCGCCCGCTTGCCTACGGCGATCCGCTCCTGGCAGAGCTCGCCCAGCTTGCGCCAGGCCCGCTCGGCCAGCGTCTCCCCCTCGAGGAGGGCAAGCGCCTTGGCCGACCCGAACCGCGAGGAGGCCCCGCCCAGGAGGAGGGCCCCGGTCAGGGAAGGACGCGCCACGCCTCCGTGTACACGTTGACCCGCCCGTCGCGGGCAAAGCCGCACAGGGTGAGGCGGCGGTCGGCGGCCACCTCCACCGCCAGGCTGGAGGGGGCGCCCACGGCCACCACCACGGGGCAGCCGGCCACCGCCGCCTTCTGGACGAGCTCGAAGGAGGCCCGCCCGCTCACGCACAGGATGAGGTCGCCCAGGGGCAGGAGCCCTTCCCGGAAGCACCAGCCGATGACCTTGTCCATGGCGTTGTGACGGCCCACGTCCTCGCGCAGGCAGCGAAGCGCCCCGGCGGCGTCGAACAGGCCGGTGGCGTGGAGGCCGCCGGTGACGGCGAAGGCCCCCTGGCCGCGTCGGAGCCTGTCGGGCAGGGAGGCAAGGAGGGAAGCGGAGACGCGCAGGTCGGCCTCGACCGGAGGCGCCTCCACCGCCACCGCCGCGATCGCCCCCTTCCCGCACACCCCGCACGAGGATGTGGTGTAGAAGCTGCGCTGGAGGCGGGTGGGGTCGAAGCCGGGAGCCTCGACCTCGACGGCGTTGGCGGCCAGGTCGCGGGGGAGGCGGGCGGCCACCGGGCGCAGGCCCTCGGACAGGCAGAAGCCGAGGGCGAGCTCCTCGTCGTGGCCGGGGGTGCGCATGGTCACCGCCACCGGCCGGCCGTTGACGCGGATCTCGAGCGGCTCCTCCACCGCCACCGCATCGGCGGCGTCCCCGCCGGGGAGGCGCAGCACCCGCACCGAGGCAGTGGCGTAGGGAGGGGGCGAGGCGGAGGGACGGGGCGAGGCGGAGGGAGGGGGCGAGGCGGAGGGAACTCCCTGCTCCATGGCCTCCCCCAAACGCCCCTAGCCGGCCAGGGCGGAGACGAGGCGAAGCGGGGGAGCGCTCGCCACCGGCCTTCCCGCCGGGGGCTCCAGGGAGCGAAGCCAGGAGGGAAGGAAAGGCACGAGGGCTCGGGCAGCCGCGGAGGCGGCGCTCAGAGTGGCTCGTCCCAGGAGCGTCGAGCGCAGGCCGTAGGCGGCGCGGAGCTCGGGAGGAAGGAGCTCGGCGGTGATCCTGCGCAGGGCGGTGAAGCCGGGGCGGAGCGCGGCCGGAACCGGCGGGTCGAGCACCACCCGGGCCACCTCCCTGGCCTCCTCCCCCACCTCGAGGCCCCCTGCCAGCATCTCCTCCAGGTAGCGGCGGAAGGCACCCAGATCGGGGGGCAGGGCAGCCGCGGGCACGCCGAAGAGCGCCGCCACCGTCAGCATGTCGGCATAGAAGGCCTCCTTCTCGGCCGCCCCCAGCGGGCGCACGAACCGCTCGTACATGACGATGCCGGTGTCGACCAGGGTGGCGTGCACCCAGGCCATGAGGTCGGGGTCGGTGGCCGAGTAGGGACGACCGCCCCGCTCTCCCCGCACCCGTTCGTGCGCCGCCCGCACCCGGGCCGCCGCCGCGTCGGCCTCCGCCCGGCTGCCGTGGACGATGGCGTAGAGGGCGATCATGGTGCGGGCAAGGCGGCGCCAGGGGTCGCGGGCGTACCCGGAGTGGTCGCGGACTCCGGCCGCGACCAAGGGGTGGGCTACCTGCATGAGCAAGGCCCGGCCCCCGCCCAGCATGAGCACTGACTCCCGGCCCACCCGGCGCACCGCGCTCTCGGGCGAGAAGTAGCCGGCGCTAGCAGCGGTCGAGCCCACCCCTCCAGGCTAGCGCGGCCGCTCTCTCCGGGCGAGGGCATAGACTCGCCGGCGTGAGAGCGCTCGTCGTCGGCTCGGGAGGAAGGGAGCACTGCCTGGCCTGGAAGCTCGCCCAAAGCCCCCTCCTGGACGAGCTCCACGCCGCCCCCGGCAACCCCGGTATCGCCGAGCTCGGCCACTGCCACCCGGTGCGGGCCGACGACGCCGAGGGGCTCCTGGCGCTGGCCCGGGCTCTCTCCGTCGACCTGGTGGTGGTCGGCCCCGAGGCCCCCCTGGTCGCCGGCCTGGCCGACCACCTGCGCCGAGGCGGGGTTCCCGTCTTCGGCCCCAGCGCCGCCGCCGCCCGCATCGAGGGCTCCAAGAGCTTCGCCAAGGAGGTGATGGACGCCGCCGGCGTCCCCACCGCCCGCAGGCTGGCGGTGGCCAGGCCGCCCTGCGTGGTCAAGGCAGACGGGCTGGCCGCCGGCAAGGGCGTGTTCGTGTGTCGCAGCGAGGAGGAGCTTCGGGCCGGCTTGGCCGCGGTGCGGGAGCTGGGGGATCGCTTCCTCGTGGAGGAGCTGCTCGAGGGCAGGGAGCTCTCCGTGTTCGCCTTGAGCGACGGCCGGCGGGTCCTCCCCTTGGGCGAGGCCCGCGACTACAAGCGCCTGGAGGAGGGGGATGCCGGCCCCAACACAGGCGGCATGGGCGCCTACTCCCCGGTGGAGGAGGTCGGCCTCGAGACGCTGGAGGAGATCGTGGAGCGCATCCACCGGCCGGTCGTGGCCGAGCTTGCCCGCCGGGGCACCCCCTACGCCGGCCTCCTCTACGCCGGCCTCATGCTCACCGAGCAGGGCCCCATGGTCCTGGAGTTCAACTGCCGGTTCGGCGACCCCGAGACCCAGGCCCTCCTTCCCCGCATGGAGGGAGACCTCCTGCCTCTGCTTGCCGCCTGCGCCCAGGGCGACCTTGCCGGCCTCGATCCGGGGATCTCCGCCTCGGCCGCGGTCACGGTCGTCCTGGCCGCCGGCTCCTACCCCCAGGCCCCGGACAGCGGCTCCCCCATCGTCGGCATCGAGGAGGCGCGGGCCCTGGGCGCCCTCGTCTTCCACGCCGGCACCGCCTACCGGGACGAGCGGCTGGTGACGAGCGGGGGGCGCATCCTCGACGTCACCGGGGTAGCTGCCACCGTGGCCGACGCCCGCGACCTCGCCTACCGAGCGGTTGGCCGGATCTCCTTCCCCGGGCTGCGGTATCGTCGCGACATCGCGGATGGCTGAGGCGTCCCCCCTCGTCGGCATCCTCATCGGCTCCGAGTCCGACCGGGAGCGGATCAGGCCTGCCCTGGAGGAGCTGGAGGCGCGGGGCATCCCCTGCGAGCTCGAGGTGCGCTCCGCCCACCGCAGCCCGGAGGCGGTGGCCGAGTACGCCCGCGGCGCCCGCGGGCGCGGCCTGCGCGTCCTCATCTGCGGGGCCGGCCTGGCCGCGGCCCTGCCGGGGGTGGTGGCGGCCCACACCGACCTGCCCGTGATCGGCGTCCCTCTGCGCTCGTCCCTGTCCGTCCTGGACGGCCTGGACGCCCTCCTCTCCATCGCCCAGATGCCCCCCGGGGTGCCCGTAGCCTGCGTGGGGGTGGACAACGCCAAGAACGCGGCCGTCCTCGCCGCCCGCATCCTCGGGGCGTCGTAGCCGGCGTCTACACTGGGCTCGGTGATCGCGCGCTACTCCCGACCAGCCATGGCCAGGGTGTGGTCGGACGAGCGCAAGCTCGAGCTGTGGCTGGCGGTGGAGCTGGCCGCCCTGGAGGCGTGGGCCGAGCTGGGCGTCGTCCCTCCAGAGGTGGCCCGGTCGACCCGCGAGCAGGCCCAGGCCCCCACCCCGGCTCGGGTGGCCGAGATCGAGCAGCGCACCCAGCACGACCTGGCCGCCTTCGTGGACGCGGTAGCCGAGACCCTGGACGAGGAGGGGCGGCGGTTCTTCCACTACGGCCTCACCTCCTCGGATGTGGTCGATACCGCCCTCTCCCTCCAGATCAGGGAGGCGGGCGAGCTCCTCCTCCAAGGCCTGGATCGAGCCATCGCCGCGGTCGCCCGCCGGGCCCAGGAGCACAAGCACACCCTGGTCATGGGCCGCACCCACGGCATCCACGCCGAGCCCATCACCTTCGGCCTCAAGCTGGCCGGATGGGCGCTCGAGCTGGCCCGCGGTCGCGAGCGCCTGGAGCGGGCCCTGGAGGAGGCCAGGGTGGGCAAGCTGTCGGGGGCGGTGGGAACCTACGCCGCCACCGACCCCGAGCTCGAGCGGCTGGCCTGCGAGCGGCTTCGGCTCCAGCCGGAGCCGATCTCCACCCAGGTCGTGCCCCGCGACCGCCACGCCCAGCTCCTCTGCGTCCTCGCCCTCCTGGCCACGACCCTGGAGCGCCTGGCCACGGAGATTCGGCACCTGGCCCGAAGCGAGGTGGGCGAGGTGGAGGAGCCCTTCCGGCCCGGGCAGAAGGGCTCGTCGGCCATGCCCCACAAGCGCAACCCGATCACGGCCGAGCGGATCTGCGGCCTCGCCCGGGTGGTGAGGGCCGCCGCCCTCGTCGGCCTGGAGAACGTCCCCCTGTGGCACGAGCGGGACATCTCCCACTCCTCGGCCGAGCGGGTAGCCCTGCCCGATGCCTTCCTCGCCCTCGACTACATGCTCGATCGGTTCGCCTGGCTGGTGGAGGGGCTGGTGGTGCGTCCCGAGCGCATGCGGCGGAACCTCGAGGAGAGCCGGGGGCTCTTCTTCAGCCAGCGCCTGCTCTTAGCCCTGATCGAGGCAGGGATGCCTCGCCAGGAGGCCTACGCCCTCGTCCAGCGCCACGCCATGCGGGCCTGGGAGGAGGAGGTCGACCTGCGCCGGCTCGTCGCCTCCGACCCGGAGATCGCCGCCCGCGTCGACCTCGACCGGGTCTTCGACCTCGCCTGGTACACCCGGCACGTAGAGCTCGTGTTCGAGCGGCTACGGGCCCTGACCGAGAAGGAGCACGCGGTCCATGCCTGAGGCTACCCACGTCGCCAGCGGCAAGGTCCGGGAGATCTACGCCCTGGACGAGGAGCGGATCTTGCTCGTGGCCAGCGACCGCATCTCCACCTTCGACGTCGTCCTCCCCACCGAGATCCCCGACAAGGGCCGCGTCCTCACCGGCCTGGCGGCCTTCTGGTTCGCCCGCACCCGCCACATCTGCGACAACCACCTCATCTCCCTGCGGCCGGACGGGCGGTCGATGGAGTGCCGACGCCTGGAGATGCTGCCCCTGGAGTGCGTGGTGCGGGGGTACTTGGCCGGCTCGGGCTGGAAGGACTACCAGGCCACGGGGTCGGTGTGCGGGATCGAGCTTCCCCCCGGCTTGCGGGAGTCGGAGCGGCTGCCGGAGCCCATCTTCACTCCCGCCACCAAGGCCAAGGAGGGCCACGACGAGAACATCGACGCCGAGCAGGCGGCCGCCCTCGTCGGGGAGGAGCGCCTCCGGGAGCTGGAGCGGGTGTCGCTCGAGCTTTACCGCTTCGCCCAGGAGCACGCCGCCGCGCGGGGGATCATCATCGCCGATACCAAGTTCGAGCTCGGCCTCGACCGGGAGGGCAAGATTATCCTCGCCGACGAGATCTTCACCCCCGACTCGTCCCGCTTCTGGCCCGCCGACGCCTACGAGCCGGGGCGGCCGCAGCCCTCCTTCGACAAGCAGTTCGTGCGCGACTACTGCGAGGCGCTGGGCTGGGACAAGACCCCGCCCGGGCCCGAGCTTCCCCCCGAGGTGGTGGCGGGGACGCGGGCCCGCTACCTGGAGGCGTTCGAGCGGCTCACGGGCATCCCCTTCCAGGAGTACCTGGCCGACCCCCAGGTGGTGCTGCGGTGACAGGTCCCGGCAGGGGATGAAGGCCACCGTCCTCGTCCGCCCCAAGCCCGGCATCCTCGATCCCCAGGGCGAGGCGGTGCTGGGGTCCCTGCGCCACCTTGGCTTCTCCGTCTCCCAGGTGAGGGTCGGTCGGCTGATCGACGTGGAGGTGGAGGCAGAGAGCGCCGAGGAGGCCCGGGCCCAGGTGGAGCGCATGTGCCAGGAGCTCCTGGTCAACCCCTTGATCGAGACCTTCGAGGTGGAGGTGGGGCCGTGAGGCCGCGGGTGGCCGTGGTCGTCTTCCCCGGCTCCAACGACGACGAGGACGCCGCCCTCGCCCTGGAGACGCTGGGCGCTGAGCCGGTCCTCGTCTGGCACGCGGAGAGGGCCCTGCCCGAGGTGGGGGCGGTCGTCCTCCCCGGCGGCTTCTCCTACGGGGACTACCTGCGCTGCGGGGCCATCGCCCGCTTCTCGCCGGTGATGGAGGGGGTCACGGCCTTCGCCGCCGCCGGCGGCCCCGTCCTCGGCATCTGCAACGGGTTCCAGATCCTGTGCGAGGCCCGGCTCCTACCGGGGGCCCTGCGCCCCAACGCCTCCCTCGCCTTCGTCTGCCGGGACGTGGAGGTGGTGGTCGAGCGCCCAGACACCCCCCTCACCGCCCGCTGCCGCCCGGGGCAGCGCCTGGTCTTGCCGGTGAAGCACGGGGAGGGCTGCTACCTGCCGCCTCCCGACCTCGCCCCCGAGCAGGTGGTCCTCCGCTACGCCCCCGGCCACAACCCCAACGGCTCGATCGACGACGTCGCCGGCGTCTGCAACCTGGGCCGGAACGTGGTCGGGCTCATGCCCCACCCCGAGCACGCGGTCGACCCCCTGCTCGGCTCCACCGACGGCGCCCTCCTCCTCCGCTCCCTGGTCGAGGCCGCGGAGAGGTGGGGCGCCCTCAGCGCCGAGCCCGGACGAGAAGGGGTCGCGGTAGCCACCAGTTCCAGCGGCCGAGGAGCACCATGAGCGAGGGCACGAGCAAGGCCCGCACCAGGGTGGCGTCGATGAGCACGGCCAAGGCGGTGGCGAGGCCTACCTCCTTGACGCTGAGGAGGCGGGAGGCGGCGGTGGCGCCCATGGCCACCACGAAGAGGAGGGCCGCCGCCGACACCACCCTTCCGGTGCGCTCCAGGCCGTAAGCGACGGCGGCGCGGTCGTCGACGCCCCGGTCGCGGGCCTCCTTGATGCGGCCCAGGAGGAAGATGCCGTAGTCGGTGGAGAGGCCGAAGGCGACGGCGGCGATGAGGATCACGTGGGTGACCTCGATGCCGCCCACGCTGGTGTAGTCGAGGAGGCCCTGGAGCCGCCCGGCCTGGAACACCCATACCAGCACCCCCAGGACGGAGGCGATCACGAGCAGGTTGAGGACGACTGCCTTCACGGGGAGGACGAGCGACCGGGTGAGGAGGAGGACGAGGACGAGGGTGCCGCCCACGAGCACGGCCAGGGCGGCGGGGAGGTGCGAGAAGAGGCTCTCCTTCTGGTCGAGGAGGGCGGCGCTGGCCCCGCCCACGTGCACCGGGAAGCGGGCAGGGAGGGAGCGGATGGCCCGCACCAGCGACTCGCCGTCGGCGGCGCCGCCGGAGCTGACGTCGATGCGCCAGGTGTCACCGCCCAGGTGCCGGGGCGGAAGGACGCGGGGCCGCCCGGGGAGCTCTCTCAGCCGGCGGGCGAAGGCATCCACCTGGGGGCGGGCGGCCGCGGGGGCGGCGATGACGGCGTAGGCCGCCGGCCGCAGGTCGGGCGAGAACTGCCGACGCACGACCTCGTCGACGAGGCGGCTGCTAGCGTCGGCGGGGAGGGAAGCGGGGCTGAAGCCGGCCAGCTTGATGGTGCCGAACGGGGCTCCCAGGACGAGGAGGAGCCCGGCCGTGGCCGCCGCGATGGGGAGCGGCCTGCGCATGACGAGGCGCGACAGCCGAAACCAAAGCCCGGAGGCGGCGGGGCGTACCTCCCGCTCCCGGCGCCGCTGGAGCCAACGGGGAGCGAGGCTGTCCACCCGGCGACCGAGGAGGGCCAGGACCGCCGGCAGCACGACGAGCGACACCCCCGCTCCCACCAGGGCCACCAGCAAGCCCCCCAAGCCCATGGAGAAGAGGAAGCGCTGGGGGAAGACGAGCAGCGAGGCAAGGGCGGAGGCCACGGTGAGGGCGCTGAAGAGCACCGTCCGCCCGGCCGTGCGCATGGTCTCCCGCAGGGCCTCCGCCCCCGGCCCCAGGCGATGGAGCTCCTCCCGGTAGCGCGACACCACGAACAGGCTCCAGTCGATGGCCAAGCCCAAGCCGAGCCCGGTCACGAGGTTGAGGGCGTAGACGGAGAGCGAGGTCGCCTCGCTCGCCAGCCGTAGGCCGAGGAGGGCGCCGGCGATGGTGACGAAGCCGACGAGGGGAGGAAGGAGGGCGGCCACGAGCCCCCGGAAGACCCACAGCGAGAGGAGGAAGAGGAGGGGCAGGGCGATCAGCTCCGCCCGCTCGAGGTCGGTGGCGACGATGGACGACACCTGGTTGGAGACGACCGGCCCGCCGCCCAGGGCTACCCCCGGCTCGCCCTCGAGGGCCCGGGCCACCCGCGCTGCCTGGGCGTCGGAGACCGGGCGGGCGAGTACGAGCGCCGAGCGACCGTCCCGGGAGAGGAGGCGGCGGCCGCCGGCGCTAGGGCCCACGACTCCCTCCAGGCCCAACGCCCGCAGCCTGCCCTCGATCGCGTCCGCCCGCCGGGGCGGGCGCACGAGGACGAGGAGGGTGGCCTCGGGGTCGCTCCCCGTCGCCCGTTCCAGCCGGCGCTCGGCCTGCGCGCTTGGGGAGGATGCGTCCCGCTCTCCCCCGGGCTGGAGCTTGCCGGTCACCGTCCCCCCGTAGAGGACGCCGACCAGCGTGAAGACGGCCGCGGCCACGACCAAGGCCAGCGGCCGTCGCGCGGCCAGACCCCCGAGCACGGCGAGCATGGCCCCCACCGTACCGGAGGCCGCGCGGAGGGCGCGCCCGCAACCGTGGCGGCGGCGGGTGGAGCGCAGGGCCGCCCCCGCGTCTTGGCCAGGCAGGCCCGGAGGCGAGACGTCAGACTGGAGCCGTGCCCGCCCACGTCCACCGCCACGGTCACGGCCACCACGTCCACGGCCTCGTCGATCCCTCCCTCGTCCGCAGCCGGGCCGGGGTACGGGCGGTGAGCGCCAGCCTGGGCATCCTCGGCGCCACCGCCGCCGCCCAGGGGGCGATCTACGTCCTCAGCGGGAGCGTGGCCCTCCTTGCCGACCTCATCCACAACGCCGGCGATGCCCTTACCGCCCTCCCCTTGGGGGTCGCCTTCCTCGCTCGCAGCGCCCGGGCCGAGCGGATCGCCGGCTACGGCGTCGTCCTGGCCATCCTCGCCAGCGCCGGCGTGGCCCTGTACGAGACCGTCGACCGGCTGATCAACCCGCGAGCCCCCTCTCACCTCCTCGTCCTCGCCCTGGCCGGCGCCGTCGGCTTCCTGGGAAACGAGGCAGCCGCCCGGGTGCGGCTTCGGGCCGGCCGGCGGCTGGAGAGCGCCGCCCTGGTGGCCGACGGCCACCACGCCCGTATCGACGCCTTCGTGTCCCTGGGGGTGGTGGCGAGCGCTCTCGCCGTGGCCTTGGGAGCCGCGGTGGCGGATCCCCTCATCGGCCTCGCCATCACCGTCGTCATCCTCAGGATCACCTGGCAGTCGTGGCGCACGATCCGCCACGGCCTGCCCGCCTGAGCGCGGGCGGCGCGCCGGCTGTGGGATCGCCCGTGTCGCCGGCCCGGCGGCGCTACCTGCCCGAGCGGTCGATCAGCTCGATGCGGTAGCCGTCAGGGTCGCGCACGAAGCAGAGCCGCGCTCCGCCCTCCCGCACCCGATAGGGAGGCCGCTCGGGCTCGATCCCCTGGCCGGCCAGCTGCTCCAGGGTCGCGTCCAGGTCGTCCACGGCCAGGGCGATGTGGCCGTAGCCCGTTCCCAGCTCGTAGGTGCGCCCGTCGTGGTTGTAGGTGAGCTCGAGCACGTCCTCCTGGTCGCCGATGGAGAAGAAGTAGTTGGTGGCCTCCAGCTTCCCCTCGCGGACGATGTCCATGGCCCGGCTGAAGCGGAACCCGAGCGCCTCGTAGAAGCGGCGGCTCCGCTCGGGGTCGGTGATCCGCACCATGGTGTGGAGGAAGCGGGCCATGCCGCCATCCTATCCAGGGCAGCCGGAGGCGCTGCTAGCCTCGACCCCGTGAGCGCGACCTCGAGCTTGGCCGATCTCGCCCGCTCCCTCGTCCCTCCCGGCAAGGGCATCCTGGCCGCCGACGAGAGCCTCCCCACCATCGAGCGGCGGCTCGCCGCCGTCGGCCTTGCCTCCACCGAGGAGACCCGCCGTGCCTACAGGGAGCTTCTCTTCTCCGCCCCCGGCCTAGGCGAGTACATCTCCGGGGTCATCCTGTTCGACGAAACTATCCGCCAGGCCGCCGCCGACGGCACCCCCTTCCCCGAGCTCCTGCGGCGCCAAGGGATCGTCCCCGGGATCAAGGTCGACACCGGGGCCAAGCCCCTCTCCGGCTTCCCCGGGGAGACGGTCACCGAGGGCTTGGACGGCCTCCGCGAGCGGCTGGCCGCGTACCGCAGCCTGGGCGCCTGGTTCACCAAGTGGCGGGCGGTCATCCGCATCGGCCGAGGGCTACCGAGCTACGCCTGCCTGCGGGCCAACGCCCACGCCCTCGCCCGCTTCGCCGCCCTCAGCCAGGAGGCAGGGCTCGTCCCCATCGTGGAGCCGGAGGTCCTCATGGACGGCGACCATCCCATCGAGCGCTGCCAGGAGGTGACCGAGGAGACCCTGGGGACCGTCTTCCACGAGCTTCGCCTCTACGGGATCGAGCTAGAGGGCACGCTCCTCAAGCCGAGCATGGTGCTGCCCGGCAAGGACTGCCCAGAGCAGGCCTCGGTGGAGGAGGTGGCCGAGCGCACCCTCGCCGTCCTGCGCAGGACGGTCCCGGCCGCCGTGCCCGGCATCGTCTTCCTCTCCGGCGGCCAGGCGGACGAGGCGGCCACCGCCCGCTTGGACGCCATGAGCCGTCGCGGCCCCCACCCCTGGGAGCTCTCCTTCTCCTACGGCCGAGCCCTGCAGGCCCCGGCCCTCCGCGCCTGGGCGGGCCGGGCCGAGAACGTGGAGTCGGCCCAGCGAGCGCTCCTCCACCGCGCCCGTCTCAACGCCCTCGCCCGCTCGGGGGCCTACGATCCCGCCCTCGAGCGGGAGGCGGCCTAGCCTCGGCTCCCCCGCCCGACCCGGGGAGGGCCTGGCGAGCTAGCCGAAGAAGGTCCGGGCCACCTGGTACCACTCCGGCGGTACCGTCTTCGGCCGGGCGACGGCGTCGGCCAGGGGCACGTCCACGATCGCGTCTCCCCGCAGGGCGGCCATCCGCCCCAGCTTCCCCTCGTGGACGAGGTCGGCCGCCTTGAGCCCGAACCGGGTGGCGAGCACGCGGTCGCGGGCGGTAGGGGATCCGCCCCGCTGCACGTGGCCGAGCACGGTCACCCGGGTCTCGAAGCCGGTGCGCGCCTCGATCTCCCGAGCCAGCTCCTCCCCCACCCCGCCCAGGCGGACGTGGCCGAACTGGTCGGGCTCCGCCTCCTGGACGACCTCCCGCTCCTCCCCCGACTCGTAGGTCAGCTTGTAGCCCTCGCTCACCACCACGATCGAGAAGTCCTTGCCCCGGGCGTGGCGGCGCTCGAGCTCGCGACAGGTCTCTTCCACGGTCATGGGGTCCTCGGGGATGAGGATGACGTCCGCCCCCCCGGCGATCCCGCTCATGACCGCGATCCAGCCCGTGTGGCGGCCCATCACCTCCACCACCATCACCCGGTTGTGGGACTCGGCGGTGGTGTGGAGGCGGTCGATGGCCTCCGTGCACACCGATACGGCCGTGTCGAAGCCGAAGGTGTAGTCGGTGGCGGAGAGGTCGTTGTCGATGGTCTTGGGGACCCCGACCACGGGGAAGCCGTGCTCGGCGTAGAGCCGGGCCGCTACTCCCAGGGTGTCCTCGCCGCCCACGGCGACCAGAGCGTCGAGGCGGTGGCGGGAGAAGGTGGCGAGGACGCGCTCGACCCCTCCCTCCAGGCGGTAGGGGTTGGTGCGGCTGGTGCCGAGGATGGTTCCTCCTCGGGGGAGGATCCCGGACACGTCCTGCGGCTTCAAGGGCCGGACGAGGTCCTCGACCAGGCCCCGCCAGCCTTGGCGGATGCCCACCACCTCTTGCCCCCGGCTGGAGCAGCGGCGAACGACCGCCCGGATGACCGCGTTCAGCCCGGGACAGTCCCCCCCTCCGGTGAGGATGCCGACCCTTCGGATCACGTGTCCTCGACGTTAGCTGAGGCAGTCAGGAGAACGCGGCGCCCGCTCCATATCGCCCTCCCTCTCCAGGTCCTCGCGGGTCAGCCCGAAGAGGACGCCGTCTACCCAGGCCCCGTGCCGCCAGTAGGCCCGCCGCCGCCTTCCCTCCTGGACGAAGCCGGCTCGCTGCGCGTGCCGGATGGCCCGCTCGTTGAAGCCGTAGATCTCGAGCTCGAGACGGTGGTAGCCGAGGCCGAGGAGGAGGTAGCGCTGCAACAGCCGCGATGCCCGCAGGGCCACGCCCCGGCCCCGGAAGCGGGGATGGAGCGCCAGCCGCTCCAGGGTGGCGATGCGGCTGCGTCGGTTGCGCACCTGGAAGCCGACCAGGCCGGCCCGCTGCCACTCCCCCTCCTCCCACACCTCGACCAGGAAGCGGCCGAAGTCCTCGGGCTCCCCCAGCGAGCGCTCGATCTCGGCCAGCAGGGAGTCGTGGTCGCGGGCGGACACGGCCGCCAGGAACGGCTCCACCTCCTCGCTCGTCAGGAGCTCGACCAGGAAGTCGAGGTCCTCCGGCTGAACCCGGCGCAGCCTGACCCCTTCCTCTTCCATCAGGGCGCGATCCCGATCGCCGGTCGCCGGCCCAGGCGGAGGAGCCCGGAGCCGAGGGCGACGCCGAGGAGGATGAGGACGAGCCCGGCCAGGGCGGGAGCGGTGACCGGCTCGTCCAGGAGCAAGGCCCCGTAGAGGAGCGCCACCGGGGGCAAGAGGTAGGTGACGAGCGACACCCGGGAGGCGCCGTAGAGGCGCAGCATGCGGAAGAGGACGAGCTGGGCGAAGGCGGTGCCGAGCAGGGAGAGGGCGGCGGCGGAGGCCAGGGGCTTCCACCCCGGGGCCTGGTCGGGGAGCTCGAGGAGGGCGAAGGGGAGGAGGACGATGCCGCCGTAGATGGTGGTAGCCGTGGCCAGTACGGGGCCGGAGAGGTCGGCAGCCCGGGCCTGGCCGTACAGGGCCCCTGCGGCGTAGGAGATCGAGGCCGCCACCACCGCCAAGGTCCCAGCCACCGCCCACAGGCCCCCCTCGGGCTTGACCCCGGCCAGGAGGCCCACCCCCAGGAGCCCGACCACGATCCCCGCCAGGCGCGCTCCCCTGGCCCGCTCGCTGGGCCGGTAGCGGGCGGCGAGGAGGGCCACGAAGATGGGCACGCTGGCGTTGGCGATGGCGGCGATGCCCGAGTCGATGTGCTTCTCGCCCCAGGCGACCAGCGTGAACGGGAGGGCGGCGTTGATGACGCCGAGCACGAGCCCCTCGCGCCAGGCGCCACGAAGCTCCCGCGCCGCCCCCCGGGCGCCGCCGCGCAGGCACAGGAAGGCGAAGAGCACCGGTGCCGAGAGGAGCAGGCGGATCGCCATCAGCACCGTCGGCTCGAAGTCCCGCACCCCTACCTTGATGAAGAGGTAGGAGGCGCCCCAGGCGGCGGACAAGACGAGGAGGAGGGGGACGTAGCCTCGGGGCACGCACAGAGGCTAGCGGGGGAAACGACCGCTCCGTCCCCCACCCCGGCGTCGAGGCGAGCGTCGCCTCGGCCGGCAAGGGCGGCGTCCCGGCGGGGTAGACTTGGGTACCTGAAGGCAGTCGCGGCACACCGGCTCCACCGTGCCCTCGGTCTCACCGACGGAGAGCTGGATCGTATTCGCGCTCTCCTCGGCCGCGAGCCCAACCGCCTCGAGCTGGCCGTCTTCTCCCTGCTGTGGTCGGAGCACTGCGGCTACAAGCACTCGGCCCCGCTCCTTCGCCGCCTTCCCACCGAGGGCCCGGGCGTGCTCCAAGGGCCGGGCGAGAACGCCGGCGTGATCGACCTCGGCCAGGGCCTTGCCTGCGCCTTCAAGGTGGAGAGCCACAACCACCCCTCGGCCGTGGAGCCCTTCCAGGGAGCGGCCACCGGCGTGGGGGGGATCCTCCGCGACATCGTGGCCATGGGCGCCCGGCCGGTGGCGATCCTGGACAGCCTCCGCTTCGGCGCCCTCGACGACCACTTCCACCGCGCCGTGGCCGGCATCGCCCACTACGGAAACTCGGTGGGGGTGCCCACCGTGGGCGGCGAGACCGTCTTCGACCCCGCCTACCGCCACAACTGCCTGGTCAACGCCATGTGCGTGGGCCTGCTCCCGGTGGAGCGGCTGACCCGGGCGCGGGCCAGGAGGCCGGGCCTCTCCCTCCTCCTCTACGGGGCGACCACCGGCCGCGACGGCATCGGCGGGGCCAGTATCCTCGCCAGCCAGGAGCTCGACGAGGGCTCCCGGGACAAGCGTCCGTCAGTGCAGATCGGCGACCCCTTCACCGGCAAGCGCCTGATCGAGGTATCGCTGGAGCTGGTCGAGCGCGGCCTGGTGGAGTCGCTCCAGGACTGCGGGGCGGCCGGCCTGGCCTCGGCCCTGGCGGAGATGGCCAAGGACGGGGCCGGCATCGACTGCCACCTCGACCGGGTGCCCCTGCGGGAGCCCGACCTCGAGCCCTGGGAGATCATGATCTCCGAGAGCCAGGAGCGGATGGTGGCGGCGGTGGCGCCGGAGCGGGTGGCAGAGGCGGCGGCGGTGATCGAGCGCTGGGAGCTTCCCTGGGCGGAGATCGGCCAGGTCACCGCCTCGGGATCCCTGCGCGCCTTCTTCGCCGGGGAGCTTGTGGCCGACATCCCCGCCCGCTTCCTCACCGAGGAGTGCCCCCGCTACCAGGTGCCCCGCCGGCCCAGCGTGCGCCGCCCGGGGCCCCGTCCCGCCGCCCTCTCCGATCCCAACCTCCGCAGCCGCCGGTTCGTCTACGAGCGCTACGACTACCTGGTGGGCTCGCGCACCGTCCGCCGCCCCGGCCTCGACGCCGCCGTGCTGCGGCTGCGGCCCTCCTGGCGCGGCCTGGCGGTGTCGCTGGACGGCCCTCCTGTGGGCGAGCGCGATCCCTTCCTGGCCGCGGCCCTGGCGGTGGTGGACGCTGCCCGCAACGTCGCCTGCGTGGGCGGCCGGCCCCTGGCCCTGACCGACTGCCTCAACCTCGGCAACCCGGAGAAGCCGGACATCGGCTGGGAGCTGATCCAGGCCGTGGAGGGAGTCGCCCGCGCCGCCCGCGCCCTGGAGCTCCCCGTCGTCTCCGGCAACGTCTCCCTCTACAACGAGACCGCCGGCCAGGCCATCCCTCCCACACCGGTCGTGGGCTGCGTGGGCCTCGTTCCCGACGTGCGGCGGGTGCCGCAGGGCTGGCAGGACGGGGACGTCATCCTGGCGGTGCTCGCCCCCACCGAGGCCGACCTCCTGGGCTGGGCCGACGTCGTTCGCTTCCTGTGGCAAGCCGCTCCCCGCTGCTCCCTCGTGCACGACGTCAGCGACGGCGGGGCAGCGGTGGCCTTGGTCGAGGCGGCCCTGTGGAGCGGCGTGGGGGCCGAGGTCGAGCTGGAGGAGCGGGCAGCGGCCGTCCTCGCCTGCCGCCCGCAGGAGGCAGAGCGGCTGGAGGCGCCGGGCCTCGAGCTACGCCGCCTGGGCACGGTCGGCGGGGATCGCCTGCTCGGCCGTCCCCTGGAGGAGTTGCGCCGGGAGTACGCCGCCTAGTGTGCGGGGTCTTCGGCATCTACGCCCCTAGCCGCGACGTCGCCCGGCTCGCCCACTTCGCCCTGCACGCCCTCCAGCACCGGGGCCAGGAGTCGGCCGGGATCGCCGTCAGCGAGGGCGGCCGCCTCACCGTGCTGCGGGAGCTCGGCCTCGTCGCCCAGGTGTTCGACGAGCGCAAGCTGCGAGGCCTGCGCGGGGAGGTGGCAATCGGCCACACCCGCTACTCGACCACCGGCTCCTCCGCTTGGGACAATGCCCAGCCCCTCATCCACCACGGTCGGGCGCGCACGGTGGCCTTGGGCCACAACGGCAACCTCGTCAACGCCGGCGAGCTGCGGGAGCGGCTCCAGCAGGAAGGGGCTCGCCTTCGCTCCAGCTCCGACTCCGAGATCATCGCCGCCCTCATCGCCAACGACGAGCGGCCCCTCGAGCAGGCGGTGGCGGCGGCCATGGCCGAGATGGAGGGGGCCTACTCGGTGACGGCCCTGGCCGAGGGCAAGCTCCTCGCCTTCCGCGATCGCCACGGCTTTCGTCCCCTCTCCCTGGGACGCCTGGGGAGCGACTGGGTGGTCGCCTCGGAGACGTGCGCCTTCGACCTCCTGGGAGCCGCCTTCGAGCAGGAGGTCGGCCCCGGCCAGCTCGTGGTCGTCGACCAGGCAGGGCCCCGGGCGACGCAGGCGGTGGCCCCGGCCGAGCGCCAGGCTCTGTGCGTGTTCGAGTTCTTCTACTTCGCCCGCCCCGACTCCCACCTGGAGGGGGTGGAGGTTCACGCCGCCCGCGTGCGGATGGGCGAGCGGCTGGCCCGGGAGGCCCCGGTGGAGGCCGACCTGGTGCTGCCCATTCCCGACTCGGGGACGCCGGCCGCCGTGGGCTTCTCCCGGGAGAGCGGCATCCCCTTCAGCGAGGGGCTCATCGAGAACCGCTACGTGGGACGCACCTTCATCCAGCCCGACCAGGAGCTGCGTCAGCAGGGGATCCGGCTCAAGTTCAACCCCTTGGACGAGGTGGCGGGGAAGCGGCTGGTGGTGGTCGACGACTCCATCGTGCGCGGCAACACCATGCGCCAGCTCGTAGCCATGCTGTTCGAGGCCGGGGCCCGCGAGGTGCACCTGCGCATCTCCTCCCCGCCGGTGATCGGCCCCTGCTTCTACGGCATCGACCTCCCCGACCAAAGCCAGCTCATCGCCGCCTCCCGGTCGGTGGAGGAGATCCGAGCGTACGTGGGGGCGACCAGCCTCGCCTACCTCTCCCTCGAGGGCCTCACCGAGGCCACCGGTCGACCCGCCCACGCCCTCTGCCGGGCCTGCCTCACCGGCCGCTACCCCACCCGCATCCCGCCCGGCCGGCGGCTGGAGAAGCTCCGCTTCGAGCCGGTGCCGGCGTAGGCCCGGGGCCGAGAGGAAGGGGGCTCGGCGCTAGCGGCGGGCAAGCTCGTGGCCGCGGCCGTAGCGCACGGCCCGCTCGGCGGTGGCGGGATCGACCCCCTGCTCGATGAGGGCCTGGCGCAGCTCCCCCTCGCTCGCCAGCCGCAGGAAGAGCCAGGCGATGGCGGCCATGGTCACCACCCCGTCGAACACCATCATGATGGAGGCCGCGATCCCCTGGTCGGCCAGCGCGGAGATGCCCCAGGGGCTGCCCTCGTGGACGTAGGGCTGGTAGAAGGGCCGCTCGGCCCAGAAGAGGACGTTGGCCAGCACCATGCCCGCCAGCCGGGCGGCCACCACGTAGAGGAGCTTGGCGGCGCTCCCGAACCAGGCAGGCCCCGGCAGCGGCTCCAGCACCGGCGCCCAGAAGAGAGCCCCGGCGGCCAGGAAGAGGACGTGCATGAGGGCGTGGACGGGCGCGCTCTCCAGGGCGGCCTCGTACAGCGCGGGCAGGTGCCACAGGTAGAGGTTGAGGGCCCACAGGGGCCAGGCGACGAGGGGGTGGGCGACGACCCGCAGCCTCTCCACCGCCCGCACGGCGAGCAGGGGACGGAGGAGGGGCCCGGTGAGGCCGAGGACGAGAAAGAAGGCGGCAACCTCGCCGATGAGGATGTGCTGGACCATGTGCATGAACTGGAAGGTCTCCTCGGCCAGGGCGTGGAGGGGGGAGAAGGAGGCGAAGGCCAGCACGACCAGGCTTGCCCGGAAGGAGACGCGGCGGAAGCGAGGCACCGGCGCTCCCCGTGCCGCCAGGGCTCGCGCCCGCCGCTCGTAGAGGAAGCCGAGGACGAGGAGCAAGACCACGGCGACGGGGTCCACCGTCCAGCTCGCAAGCGGAGAGGGCACGTCGGTATCATGCCTCACGCCTGGGGGGCCGAGCGACGACGCGACTAGACTCGCCCAGGTGAGCACCTACGAGGCTTCGGGAGTGTCCCTGGCCAAGGCCGAGGCGGTGGTGGAGCGGCTGCGGGCGGCGGTCGAGTCGACCGGCGCCAGCGGCTTCGGCGCCTTCGCCGGCCTCTACCCCCTGGACGAGCGACATCTCCTCGCCGCCTCCACCGACTCGGTGGGCACCAAGCTCATCCTGGCCCGCAAGCGCGGCCGGCTTCGGGCCTGCGGCCGCGACCTGGCCGCCCACTGCATCAACGACGTCCTCACCTGCGGAGCCGAGCCGCTCTTCCTGCTCGACTACATCGCCTCCGCGACGATCGACCTGGAGCAGGTGGCGGAGCTGGTCGAGGGAGCGGCCGAGGTCTGCCGGGAGGCAGGGTGCGTTCTCGTGGGCGGCGAGACGGCCGAGCTCCCCGGCATCTACCAGGAGGGGGAGCTCGACTTCGCCGGCACCTGCGTCGGCATCGTCGACCGGGAGCGGCTCATCGACGGATCGCGGGTGGAGGAGGGCGACGCTCTGGTCGGCCTCCCCTCGGCAGGGGTGCACGCCAACGGCTTCACCCTGGTGCGACGGGTGCTCGAGGTGGAGGACTACGACGGCCCCGATCTGCTTGCCCCCACCCGCCTCTACCTCGACCAGGTGCGGGCCCTGCGCGCCCGCGCCGACGTGCGCGCCCTCGCCCACGTCACCGGCGGCGGGATCCTCGGCAACCTGCGCCGGGTGCTGCCCCCGGGGCTGCGGGCCGCCGTCGACTGGCAGGCCTGGGAGCGGCCCCCCGTCTTCCGCTGGCTGGCCCGCCACGTGGAGGAGGAGGAGCTTCGGCGGGTGTTCAACCTTGGCATCGGCTACGTGGCCGTGGTCGATCGGCCCTCGCCGGAGGACCTCGTCATCGGCACCGTCGAGCGGGCATGATCGGGGTCCTCGTCTCGGGGGAGGGGACGAACCTCCAGGCCATGATCGACCAGGGCCTGCCCGTGGTCGCCGTCGCCTCCAACAAGCCGGGGGCGCGGGCGCTGGAGCGGGCGCAGGCGGCCGGCATCCCCACCGCCGTGTTCCCGCTCGAGGACTACCCGTCGCGGGCCGAGCGCGACCTGGCCATGGCCGACTGGTTGGAGGAGCGGGGGGCCGAGCTGATCGTGTGCGCAGGGTACATGCACCTCCTCACCTCCTCCTTCCTCGCCCGCTTCCCCGGACGGGTGGTCAACGTCCACCCCTCGCTCCTCCCTGCCTTTCCCGGCACCCGGCCTATCGAGGAGGCCCTGGCGGCAGGGGCGACCGAGACGGGCGTGACCGTCCACCTAGTCGACGAGGGCGTCGACTCGGGGCCCATCCTGGCCCAGGAGCCCGTGCCCATCCTCCCCGGCGACACCCCCGAGACCCTGCGCGAGCGTGTCCACGCGGTCGAGCACCGCCTGCTGCCCCAGGTCGTACGGAGCCTGCTTCGGTGATCGAGCGCGCCCTCCTCTCCTGCTACGACAAGACCGGCCTGGCCGAGCTTGCCCGGGGGTTGGTGGAGCAAGGAGTCGAGCTGTGGGCAAGCGGAGGGACGGCGTCCTTCCTGGAGGAGCGGGGGCTGCCGGTAATGAGGCTGGAGGCCCTGACGGGGATGGGGGAGCTTCTCGGCGGCCGGGTCAAGACCCTGCACCCGGCCGTCCACGCCGCCATCCTCGCCCGCCCCGACCACCGGGAGGACCTAGGAGCTCTGCGGCGGCTGGGCGCCCAGCCCTTCGACCTCGTCTGCGTCAACCTCTACCCCTTCGCCGAGGCGGCGAGGAGGGAGGGGGCGAGCGAGGCCGAGGTGGTGGAGATGATCGACATCGGCGGCCCCGCCCTCCTCCGCGCCGCCGCCAAGAACTTCGCCCGGGTGGCGGCCCTCTCCAGCCCCGACCAGTACCAGGCGGTGCTGCGGGAGCTGGAGAAGACGAGCGAGCTCTCGCTTGCCACCCGCAGGCGCCTGGCGGGGGAGGCCTTCCTGCGCACGGCCGCCTACGAGGCCGCCATCGCCTCCTGGATGGGGGCCGACGACCCCTTCCCCGCCCGCATGGTGCTGGCCCTGGAGCGGAGGCTCGAGCTCGCCTACGGCGAGAACCCCCACCAGCGGGCCTGCTACTACGCCGAGGAGGGAGCCCGGCGGCACCTCCTCTCCCAGGTCGAGCAGCTCCAGGGCCGACCCCTCTCCTTCAACAACCTGGGCGACCTAGCCGCCGCCGTCCGCCTCCTGGGCGAGCTGGAGCGTCCCGCCTGCGTCATCGTCAAGCACGCCAATCCCTGCGGGGTGGCGACGGCGGCTACCGCGGAGGAAGCCTACGAGCGGGCCCTCGCCGCCGATCCCGTGTCCGCCTACGGCGGGGTCGTCTGCCTCAACCGGCCGGTGACGGAGGCCCTCGCCCGCCGCCTCGGCGACCAGTTCGTGGAGGTGCTCCTGGCGCCCTCCTACGAGGAGGAGGCCCTGGCTCGACTCGGGGCAAAGCCGGCCACGCGCGTCTTGGCCGGGTCTCCCAGCCGGGAGCCCGGGGCGCCCGAGCGGGACTTCCGGCGGGTGCCGGGCGGCTTCCTCGTCCAGGAGGCGGATACCGCCGTCGAGGAGAGGGAGGCCATGCGGCTGGTGTGCGGGCGGCTGGACGAGGAGGCGTGGGAGGACCTCCTCTTCGCCTGGAGGGTGGCCAAGCACGTGACCTCGAATGCCGTCGTCCTGGCCAAGGGCCTCCAGACGGTGGGGATCGGCGCCGGGCAGATGAGCAGGGTGGACGCGGTGCGCATCGCCGTCGAGAAGGCCCAGGAGCTCGGCCACGACCTGGAGGGAGCCGTCCTCGCCTCGGACGCCTTCTTCCCCTTCCCCGACGGGCCCGAGATCGCCCTCCGCGCCGGGGTGCGGGCGATCGTCCAGCCCGGCGGCTCCAAGCGGGACGAGGAGGTCATCGCCGCCGTGCGCAGGGCAGGAGCCGCCATGGTGTTCACCGGACGGCGCCACTTCCGGCACTGAGCGGCCTGGGGCCGGGGCAGACGCCACCGAAGCGCCGCCCTCTCCGCGGCGCGACCCTTCGTCAGGCCGACGGAGCCAGGTAGGCGCAGGGGCGGCGATCGAAGGGAAGGGGCGAGCGCCCCCTCTTGGCCACGAGGAACAGGCGCCCGTCCAGCTCCACCTCCTCTCCCGCCTCCGGCGGGGGGCCCTCCCGGGCCACGAGCTCGTAGCTCCTCTCCCCGGGCACGAACAGGAGGTGGCCGGGGTGGAGGAGAGCCGCTGCCTCGCGCGCTCCCGAGTCTGCGTGACTGAGCTCGATCGCCGCCGGGAGCTCCGCCAGCTCGTCCAAGGCGCGGGCCAGCACCCTGCGCGTCTCGGCGTGGCCTGCAGCCTCCTCCCGAGCCCGAGCCTCGGCCGCCGCCAGCCGGGCCTCCAGCTCCCGCGCCTCGCGCCGTAGCTGCTCCAGCGCCCGCTCCCCCTCGGCGGCCCCGGCCTCGAGCGCCGCCGCCCTCTCCTCCCAGGCTTCCGCCTCCTTCCTCGCCTCGTCGACCTGGGCCTGCAGCCTCCCTACCTCCTCCTCGGCGACGGCCCGCCTCTTCCTCTCGAGCTCGACCTCCTGAGCCTGGGCAGCCTGCTCCCGCTGCGCCTGCTCGAGCCGTCTCTGGGCGGCCTCCAGCTCCGCCGCGAGGTCGGCTGCCTGAGCCTTCAGGCGCGAGAGCTCGGCCGCCTTGTCCTCGACCTCCGCGCGGGCCTTCTCCAGCTCCGCCCGCCGGGCCCGGTCCGCGGCGGCGAGGGAGGAGGCCTCGGCCTCCGCCCGCTCCAGTCGACGCCTGAGCTCCTGGCGCTCCTCCTCCAAGGCCCGAGCCCGGGCCTGGGCGAGCTCCCGCTCGGCCAGGAGCGTCTCTGTCTCGGCTTGGGCCTGGGCCAGGGCCCGCTTCCCCTCGACCATGCCCGCCTGGGCTCGCTCGGCCTCCCGGCGCCACCCCTCGAGCTCCCTCCCCAGGCGCTCGAGCTCGGCCCCGGCGCGACGGGCCTCAGCCTCCGCCCGCTCCCGGCCTCGACGCTCCTCTGCCAGCTCTCGGGAGGCGGCCTCGGTCTCCTCTCGCAGCCGCTCGATCTCCTCAGCTCGCCGCTCTACCTCCGCCCAAGCGCGCTCGAGGTCTGCCTCCAGCTCGGCTACCCGGGCCCTCAGGCGCTCGCGCTCGGCCTGGGCGGACGAAAGCGACTCCCGCGCCCGGGCCAGCTCCTCGCGTTCATGCGCCGAGCGCTCCTGCAGCCGCTCGAGCTCGGCCTGGGCCCGGGCGTATGTAGCCCGCTCCTCCGCCAGCTCCCCGAGCTCAGCCTCCAGCTCGCGGAGCCGAGCCTCGGCCTCGGCCAGGGTTGCTTCCAGCCGGCGCCTCTCCTCCTGCACGGCCTCGAGCTCCGCGCTGCGGGCGGCCAGCTCGTCCCGAAGCCCCTCTCTCTCCGCCTCCGCCAGCTCGGCCTGGGCTATTGCCCGGCGCGCCTCCTCCTCGCGCTCCTTCCGCGCCCGCTCCAGCTCCTCCTCGACCCGCCTCCTCTCCTCCTGCTCGAGGATGAGGGCCGTCTCCAGGGCGGCCAGCCGCTCCCGGGCCTCCGAGTCGGGCTCCGCGACTGCCTGGGGCGAGGGCCGCTCGCTCCCCGGGGCCGGCTCATCGCCCAAGGCCCCGGCCCGGGCCTGGTCGAGCTCCGACCTCATCTCCTCCAGCTCGTCCAGCATCCCCTCCAAGACGACCAGGCTGGGGCGGCCTTCCTGGTCGCGCTCTCCCGTCTTCGGGGGCGCGTCCGGGGGCGGGGGGTGCACGGCGGCGGCGCCGGCGGGGGCAGCCTCCTTCTCCTCCGTCGTCTCGGGTCGAGCCTGGGGCCGAGCCTCGGGCTGCGGCCGATGGCGGGCGCGGGGGTGACGCCGCCGGATCTCCGCCCACAGCCCGGAGCCGAAGCCCTCGTCGCGCTGCACCTCCACCCCCAGCTGCTCCATGAGGGACGCCGTGAGGTCGGGGCCGGAGACGAGGCCGCGGGCGACGAGGATCTCGCCCAGCCGCTTGCCGGTCCGCTCCTGCTCGGCCAGAGCCTCCTCCAGCTCAGCCTCGGTGATCAGGCCCTTCTCCACGAAGAGCTGACCCAGGGGACGCCACGGCATGGAAGCGGCTTCCACGCCTCCAGCTATCGTCACCATCGGCACTCGGCTTGAGGGCCGACGCCGCGGGCGCCGTTAGGCTTCCCCCATGGCCAGGGCCTACCCCACCATCCTCGACCTGGTCGGGGACACGCCTGTCGTCCGCCTGCAGACCATCGGGGCCGAGCTCGGCTGCACCCTCCTCGTCAAGCTCGAGTACCTGAACCCGGGGGGATCGAACAAGGACCGCATCGGCCTACGCATGATCGAGGCGGCCGAGCGGGCGGGGAAGCTCAGGCCGGGCGGCACCATCGTCGAGCCCACCTCGGGCAACACCGGCGTCGGGCTGGCCCTGGCGGCCGCCGTCAAGGGCTACCGCCTCATCTTCGTCGTCCCCGACAAGGTCTCCTTGGAGAAGATGGCCCTGCTCCGCGCCTACGGGGCCGAGGTGGTGGTCTGCCCCACCGCCGTCGAGCCCGAGTCCCCGGAGAGCTACTACTCGGTGTCCGACCGCCTGGCAGAGGAGATCCCGGGGGCCTACAAGCCCGACCAGTACTCCAACCCGGAGAACCCCGCCGCCCACTACCACGCCACCGGCCCCGAGATCTGGGAGCAGACGGGCGGGGAGCTGGACGCCGTGGTGGTGTCGGTGGGCACCGGCGGCTCCATCACCGGTATCGGCCGCTACCTCAAGGAGCGCAAGCCCGACCTGCTCGTGGTCGGGGCCGACCCCGAGGGCTCCGTCTTCTCAGGGGGCCCCGTCCACCCTTACCTGGTGGAAGGGATCGGCAAGGACTCGTTCCCCGCCACCCTCGATCCCTCGGTGGTGGACGAGTGGGTGCGGGTGTCCGACCGCGACTCCTTCCTCACCGCTCGTCGGCTGGCTCGGGAGGAGGGCATCCTGGCCGGCGGCTCCGGGGGTACCTCGGTGTACGCCATGCTGAAGACGGCCGAGCGGTATGGGCCGGGGATCACGGTGTTGACCACTATCCCCGACGGCGGCCGCGGCTACCTCTCCAAGATGTACGACGACAACTGGATGCTCGAGCACGGCTTCCTCGAGCGGCGGGCCCCGCTTCCCACCATCGCCGCCGTGCTGGCCCTCAAGCACTCCCTGGACGGCGTCCCCCCCGATCTCGTCGTCTGCGGGGCTCACGAGAAGGTGGGGCAGGCCATCGAGCTCATGCAGCGCTACGGCATCTCCCAGCTCCCCGTCGTGCGCCGCCGGCCGGCCGAGTCGCTGGCCGACGTCATCGGCGCCCTCACCGAGCGGGGCCTCCTCGACCGCCTCTTCCGCGACCCCGACGTGCTGGGCGAGGAGGTGACCGCGGTCATGGGCCCGCCCCTCCCCTCCGTAGACGTGGAGGACTCGGTGGAAGAGGTGGTAGCCGACCTCACGGGTGCCGGCCCGGCCGTGGTGGTGGCCCGGCAGGGACGACCGCAGGCAGTGCTCACCCGCTCCGACCTCCTCGAGTTCCTGGCCCGCCACCGGGCAGAGAGCCGCCTCTAGCCCGAGGGCGACTCCTTGCGCCGGACGAACACCGCCTGGGCGGGAGCCCGGCCGAGGAAGCGGCGCCGGCCGGAGACGAGCACGGCCACGGGCTCCCCGCCCGGCCCCCGCTCGAGCACGGAGAGCTCGGCGCCGGGCTCGAGGCCCTGCTCCACCAGCCAGCCCACCACCGCGGCCTCGGTCTCGGCCAGGGCCGCCACCTCGCCTCCCTCTCCCGGGGCCAGGGCCGAGAGGGCGACGAGGAAGCGCTGCTCCTGCCGCTCCTGGGCAGGATCGACGGGCCATCCGTGCGGGCAGCGCTCGGGTCGCCCCAGTCGCTCGTAGATCCGCTCCACCATCTCCCCGTCCATGGCCGCCTCCAGGGTGGAGGCATCCGCGGCGCAGTCGGCCACGCTCGCTCCCAGGAAGTCGACCACGAACCGCTCCAGGACCCGCTGCCTGCGCACAGCCTCCTCGGCCATGGCCCGCCCCTTGTCGGTCAGGAGCACCTCCTTGCTCGGCCCTCGCCGAACGAGGCCTGCCTCCTCCAGGCGGCGCACCATCTCGCCGCCAGTGGGTCGGGACACGCCCAGCACCTGGGCGATGTGGGCGGCCAGGGCGGGGGCGTCGTGCACGACCGCCCCGCACTCCGCCACCGGGGAGGAGAGGGCGTAGAGCGCCCTCAGGTAGTCCCCCAGGGAGTGGGGCCGCTGCGAACGGGCCGTGGCGCTCGCGGCCGTGGGACGGGGCGCTCGCGGCCGGGGAAGACGCCGCTCGGGCTGGAGCGGCCGAGCGCGGAGGCGGGCGACTACCCGCTCGGCAAGGGGAGTTTCGTCGTCGCCTGCAAGCTCGTCGAGGACAATGCCGGTCGTTCGAAGCCCCTGGGCCTCGAAGGCGCGGCGGGTGCAGGCGGCCCCGCAGCCGTCGAGCGCCACCGCCACCGTGTCCCCGGTTGCGGCGGGCACGGTCTCCTCAGGGAGAAGCGCGGCCGCGGCCAGACCCATGTCCTGCAGGCGCCGGGCGACCTCGGCCGCCACGTCGGGCAGCTCGGAAGCGCCCGAGCAAGCCTGGACGACCACCGCCGGCGGCGCGCCCTCCGATGCTCGTCCCCTCGTGCTCACGGCTCCCTTCCCCGGCCCGCCCCACGCGCGTCAGGAAGGGCAGACTCGTGCCCGATCCCGCCGCTGCCCAGGCGATCGACACAGCTCACTCGTTGCAAGAACCCCTTGTCGGTCGACGTCAGTGTACGCCATCCCTTGCCCGCGTTCCTCTCTCGGGGCCGCCCTCGACCCCTCGGGGAGGCGGGGGCCGGGGCAGCCTAGCCGAGCCAAGCTAGCTACAGGCTCCTGCTGCTCGAGGTTATCGCGCACCCCCAACATCAGCCCGACCGCCTCGTCGCGCTCGATCGCCGAGTCAGGCTCCACAGCAGGGGTAAGGCTGCCGCACGGAGGGAGACAACGCCACAGGCAGTCTCCGACAGGGCCACCTGTAGCATCCGCCCGTGGACTTCGAGACCCGGGCCATCCACGAGGGCCAGGAGCCGGATCCGGCCACCGGGGCGGTGGTCGTCCCCATCTACCAGACCTCCACCTTCGCCCAGGAGGCGGTCGGTGTCCACAAGGGCTACGACTACGCTCGGGTCGCCAACCCCACCCGCGCCGCCCTCGAGCGCTGTCTTGCCTCCCTGGAGAGCGCCGCCTTCGGAGTCGCCTTCTCCTCCGGTATGGCAGCGGTCACGACGGTCATGCACCTCGTCTCGCCCGGGGAGCGGGTCGTGTGCGTGAGCGACGTCTACGGGGGCGTGTACCGCCTCTTCTCCCAGGTGTACGAGCCCAAGGGGTACGCGTTCGCCTACCTCTCGGCCGAGGAGATGTCGACCGACCTTGCCCGCCACCTGGACGAGCGCACCCGCCTCGTCTGGATCGAGACCCCCACCAACCCGCTCCTCAGCATCGTCGACATCGCCGCCGCGGCCCGGGCTGCCCACGCCGCCGGGGCCCTGGTCGTGGTCGACAACACCTTCGCCACCCCCTACCTGCAGCGGCCCCTCGAGCTGGGCACCGACGTCGTCGTCCACTCCCTGACCAAGTACCTGGGCGGCCACTCCGACCTCGTGGGGGGCTTCGCCGCCGTCAACGACCCCGCCCTGGCCGAGCGCCTGCGCTTCCTCCAGAAGTCCCTGGGCGCCGTCCCCGGCCCCTTCGATAGCTGGCTCGTCCTGCGGGGGGTGAAGACGCTGGCGGTGCGCATGCGCCAGCACTGCGCCAACGCCCGGGCGGTAGCCGAACTCCTCGCCTCCCACCCCCGGGTGGAAAGGGTGCTCTACCCGGGCCTGCCCGAGCACCCAGGCCACGAGCTCGCCGCCCGCCAGATGCGCGACTTCGGAGGCATGGTCTCCTTCCTCGTGGGGACGGAGGAGGAGGCGGTAGCCGTCTGCTCCCGCACCAGGGTGTGGACCTTGGCGGAGAGCCTGGGCGGAGTGGAGAGCCTGATCGAGCACCCAGCCCGCATGACCCACGCCTCCACCGCCCACGCGCCCTTCGCCTGCCCGCGCAACCTCATCCGGCTGTCGGTGGGGATTGAGTCGGCCGACGACCTCCTAGCCGACCTCGCCCAGGCCCTCGCCGGCGCCTGAGGGGCTGCCCCGGCAGCCCGCGGGGGCGAAGGGACGCGCCTTTCCGGCGCAGGGGTCAAGACATCGTCCCCCGGGTCGATACAGCGAGCGATGCGCTTGTTGCGACCTTCCCCCGCCCCGCCCAGGCGGCCGAGCGGGGAGAGCGCCTCGGCGGGAGGGGAGACGACCCCCGCCGACCAAGGTGCGCCCTCGACCGCGAAGCCGCCCCGGCTCGTCCTTTGCTTCGCCCTCTACACGGCCTTCGCCCTGGCCTTGGCCGGCGCCGGCCTCCTCGTGTTCGCCCACACCCACGCCACCGACCAGGCGGAGAGCGCGGTCCGGTTCCACGCCCGCTTCGTGGCCGACACCATCCTCCGCGACCACCTCCGCCCTTCCGACTTCGAGGCCCCGGTGACGGGGGCGCGCCGCCGCCACCTCGACCGGCTCTTCCGACACCAGGTGCTGGTCGGAGGCACCGTCCGCGTCAAGCTCTGGAGCGCAAGCGGGCTCGTCACCTACTCGAGCGACCACTCCCTGATCGGCACGCGAGCTGCCAACGAGGAGGTGCGGGCGGCGCTCGCCGGCAACACCGTGAGCGAGGTGAGCCGACTCAACCACGAGGGAGGGAGGGGGCAAGACCTGCAGGTGCTACAGGCCTACGCCCCGGTGCGACTCCGCTCCCAAGCGCCGGCGGGAGTCTTCGAGCTGTACCAGGACTACAGGCCGGTGGCGGCCGCGGCCCGCAAGGCCTTCTTGCCCGTCGCCCTCGCTCTCGGTCTTGCTCTCCTCGCCCTGTACGCCACCCTCCTCCCCATCCTCCGCCGGGTGACGGCGCGACTCCAGGCGCACGTGCGCGAGATCGAGCACCAGGCCCGCCACGACCGTCTCACCGGTCTTCCCAACCGCCTCCTCTTCCGCGAGCGGCTGGAGCGGGCGCTGGACGAGGCGCGCTGCGGGGACTCGGGCTTGGCCGTCCTCCTGCTCGACCTCGACCACTTCAAGGAGATCAACGACACCCTCGGCCACGAGAAGGGCGACCTCCTCCTCCGGGAGCTCGGCCGGCGGCTGCGCTCGGCCCTTCCCGACGAGTACACCCTCGCCCGCCTCGGAGGCGACGAGCTCGCCGTGCTCGCCCCCGGAGCGGGGACGCCGAAGGATGCGCGATCGGTGGGAACCCGCCTCGCCCAGGCCCTGCACGAGCCCATCCCGCTGGGCGAGATCGCAGTCGAGACCGAGGCCAGCATCGGCATCGCCCTCTTCCCCGACCACGGCCGGGACGCTGACACCCTCCTCCGCCGGGCCGACGTGGCCATGTACGCGAGCAAGGAGCTGTACTCGGGGATCGAGGTCTACGCGAGCGCCAAGGACCGCTACTCGCCCGCCCGCCTCGCCCTCCTCGGCGAGCTTCGCCAGGCCCTGGCAGGGTGCGAGCTCGTCCTCTACTACCAGCCGCAGAGGGAGCTCGCGAGCGGCCGGGTGCGAGCCGTGGAGGCGCTCGCTCGCTGGCGACACGGCCAGCGGGGGCTCTTGTCGGCGGACGCCTTCATCCCCCTGGCGGAACGCACCGGCCTCATCCGGCCGCTCACCCGGTACGTGCTCGACGCCGCCCTCCGCCAGTGCCGGGCCTGGGCCGAGCAGGGGCTCGACATCGGCGTCGCCGTCAACATCACCGGGCGCGACCTCGCCGACCTTCGCCTGCCCGAGGAGGTGGCGGAGCTCCTCCGCAGGTGGCGCGTCGAGCCGACCCGTCTCGAGCTGGAGATCACCGAGACCGGCATCCTCTCCGACGTCGAGCGTACCCACGCCGTCCTCGCAGGCTTGAGCGACCTCGGCGTCCGCTTAGCCATCGACGACTTCGGCGCCGGCTACTCCTCGCTCGGCTACCTCAAGCGGCTGCCCGTCCAGGCGCTGAAGATCGACAAGTCGTTCGTGCTCACCATGGCCGAGGACGAGGACGACGCGGCCATCGTGCGCTCCACCATCGGCCTCGGCCACAACCTCGGCCTGACGGTGGTGGCCGAGGGCGTGGAGAGCGAGGAGGCCTGGCAGCTCCTGGCCGAGCTTGGCTGCGACGCGGCTCAGGGCTTCTACCTCTCCCCGCCCCTCCCCGCCGAGGCCCTCGATCTCGGCCTCGACACGGGCGCGCGGGCGGCGACAGGGCTCCGTTGAGGCCCGTACCGAGCCGTCGGGCTGGGGGGACAGCCTGCCGCCCGCGCTCGGTGAGCGTGTGGGGCCTCCGTCTGCTCGCCGGCCGACTTCCCGGCACCACGCCCTCGGCGTAAGATCGGCCCGTGCTCGCCCCCATCGACCTCCGCCACCAGGCGACGGAGCGGGTCATCGGCGTCTACCTCATCGAGACGGCCGACGGCCCCGCCCTCGTCGACTGCGGCCCCGCCGTCTCCATCCCCGAGCTTCGGCGCGGCCTGGCCGAGCGGGGGCTCACGCTCACCGACGTCCACCACCTGCTCCTCACCCACATCCACCTCGACCACGCGGGCGCGGCGGGCGTGCTCGTGCGCGAGCACCCGCACCTGCAGGTGCACGTGTCCCCGGTGGGTGCCCCCCACCTCGTCGATCCCTCCCGCCTGGAGCGAAGCGCCCGCCGCCTGTACGGGGAGACCTTCGACCCCCTGTGGGGGGAGCTGCTGCCGGTGCCGGAGGCGAACGTGCGGGCGGTGGGGGAGCGGGTGCTCGGGCTCGACTGCTTCCCCAGCCCCGGCCATGCCTCCCACCACGTCTGCTTCCTCGACCAGGAGGGGACGCTCTACGCGGGCGACGCCGCCGGCGTCCGCATCGCCCCTACACGGCACGTGCTGCCGGTGGCGCCGCCTCCCGACGTCGACCTCGACCTGTGGGAGAGGACCCTGGACGAGATCGAGCGTCGCTCCCCGGCCCGCATCGCCCTCCCCCACTTCGGCGTCGTGGACGACCCGGGCGACCACCTGGCCTTGATGCGTGAGGAGCTCCACCGCTGGGCCGAGTGGGTGCGGGCCGGCTCGAGCGAGGAGGAGTTCGTGCTGGCCGCCCGCCGCGACCTCCTCGAGCGGGTGAGCGACGACTCCGACGTGTGGGAGAAGGCGGCCCCCCTGTGGCAGTCGTACCTGGGGTTAAGGCGCTACTTCGACAAGCGAGAGGGGGCAGCCTCGGGGTCCGCGTAAGAGACTCGTCCCGCCGGCGTGACAAGAGGGGAAAGACGGTGTAGAACATCCTTGCCGCCGCGTTGCCTGCGACCTACGTCACCCAGGACGAGATCGACCGCCGGGCCCGGGCGCTTGCCCGTTCGGCCAAGAGGACGCTGGACATCGCCTCTCCCTGGGTCGAGACCCTGCCCCTGCAGAAGCTCGTGGGCGAGGTGCTCCCTCGCATCCGTACCGGGGAGCTCGTGGTGCGCCTCGTCTACCGAGTGGCCGAGGAGGAGGATCTCCGCATCACCGACCTCGCCGCCCTCGAGGCCCTGGCGGCAGAAGGCGTGCGCGTCCGCTACTCGCGCCGGCTCCATGCCAAGCTCGTGATCGCCGACGGGGAGCGGGCCCTCGTCGGCTCCAGCAACCTCACCCGCCGCGGCGGCTACGGCTACGAGTCGCGCCCGGAGTGGCGCAACGAGGAGGGCGGCGTGCTGCTCGAGGAGGAGCCGGCCGTGGCCGAGGCCGCCGCCCACTTCCAGGCCATCTGGGAGGCCGCCGAGGAGATCGCGCCCGACCTGGTGGGGGTGGTCATGGACTTCCCCAGCGTGCGCGAGTTCCGGTTCGTCTGCATCCGCGACGTGGCCTGCGGGCAGCTGGTCGCCGCCAGCGACCGGCCCGGGAGGGAGGTGGTGGCCGAGGTCGTGGAGCTGACCGCCTACAACCAGTCCTTCCCCCAGATGACGGAGGAGATGTTCCTCACCCAGGGCCTGGGCAGCGCCCCTCCCCGCCGCGTGACCGTGCCCGACCTTCCTTCCCTCTTCTCCCACCCGGTCAAGGACCACGGCTTTCTGGTCGCCAAGACCTACTTCCGCCCGGAGAGCGCCTTCCACGTCGCTCGCGCCCGGGTGCTACGCGAGCTAGCCCCGGGCGGGCTTCGCTCCACGCCCTCGCCCATCTCCCCGGGATCGGACGTGCGGGCCCCCTCCGCCTCGCTCTTGCGAGCCCTGTTGGGCGACGGCGACGTCCGTCTGGGCCGGATGCAGCACCATCCCGAGGTGGGCGTGTGGATCCGCTCCGACGCCGTCCTCAGCACCCACCTGGCCGTGCTAGGCATGACCGGCTCGGGCAAGTCGAACGCGGTCAAGCATCTGCTCCACGCCCTGCTCGAAGCTCGCCCGCTGCGGCTGTTCGTGGTCGACACCCACGGCGAGTACCTGGAGGGCGCCCTGCCGGGACAGGCCATCGACGTGGCCATCCCCGACAAGGTCGACCTCCTGGACATGGACATGGTCAAGGAGCACTTCGACGTCGAGCGCATGACCCCGACCATCAAGAAGGAGCTTCGGGCCGCCGCCCGCCAGACCCGAGACCCAGCCCAGGCGGCCGAGATCCTGGCCCAGTCGACCAACGACACTGTCCAGGAGATCGCCGAGGCCGTGCGCGCCGATCCCTTGCGCTTCTGCCTGGGGGCGGAGGAGCCGCAGGTCGTCCGCGCGGGCAGCGGGGAGGAGCCCCGCCTGGAGGAGCCGGGGCTGTACGTCCTCGACCTGCGGGGGACGGCCACCTTCGAGGTACGGGCCAAGAAGTGCGCCGTCCTCGCCCGCCGCCTGTTCGCCCAGGCCAAGGCAGGCCCCCTTCTGCCCGCCCTCCTGGTCGTGGACGAGGCCCACAACTACGTCCCCGAGCGCACCACCGGGTTCATGGCCCAGGCCCGAGCCCATGGCTCCCTCGACGCCCTCACCACGGTGGCCGTGGAGGGGCGCAAGTTCGGCCTCGGGCTGGCCGTCGTCTCCCAGCGTCCCAGCCGGGTGGCCAAGGACGTCCTCGCCCAGATGGGAAGCCAGCTCGTCTTCCGCCTGGCCAACGTGGAGGACCTCCAGTACGTGCGCGAGTCCTTCGAGGCGGCCGGCGAGTCGTTCCTGGCCGAGCTTCCCCAGCTCGAGACCGGGGTCTGCATCTGCGCCGGCCAGATGGTGGCCATGCCGGTGCGCTGCGACGTGCCCCTGTTCGCCCCTCGCCACCGCCTCGACCTGGGCTGGGCGAAGCCGAAGCTCGCCGACCTGGCCCAGGCGGTGGCGTCCGCCCTGCCCCAGCCGCCCCTCGTCCAGGAGGTGGAGGAGGAGGTCATCTTCTCCGGCCCCTACGCCGAGATCGCCCTCCGCGCCGTCGACTCGGGCTACGTCCTCGATGTGGACTGCCCCGACCCAGAGCTGGCCGCCCGGGTGCGGGAGGCGGTGGAGGCGGCCTGCCGAGGAGGCGACGCCTGAAGTGAGCCGCCGCTGGCACCACGGCCACTCGCTCGGCGCCGGTCTCCTCGGCGGGCTCCTCGTCGCCCAGCGCCCTGCTCTGATCTTCGCGCTCGGAGTGCTGGTCGGAGTGGCCGCCGTCCTCGCCGTCCTCGGCGGCTACCGCCTCGCCGGCGTCCTCGCGCGCGTCCTCGAGCGCCGCCGCGCGAACCCGTACGGCCATCACGAGACCCCTGCCCGCCGATGACTGCGCTCCTCCCCAAAGGCCCAGCGTGGGGGCGACCCGGCCGCAGCGCAGGCCTCCGGCTCGCAGCTCGTCGCCGTGGGCGTGGCCACGCGAGGCGACGAACAAGTATGAAGCCGCTCTCAGGCGCGCCTCCGAAAGGATCGTCACCGGAGGTGACAAGGGGAGCGCCGCCTCCCGACGTCGACCTCGGAGAAGACAAGGGGTGACGACGATCTCCTCTCCCGCTCGCACCAACTCGATGAAGCGGCCGAGGCCCGCCCGAAGCTCCCCGATACCGACGTCGACCGTGGTCGCTGTAGCAACCCGTGACGGTCGCCTTGTAGCGACATGTGCCATCGTCCGCAACGTCGATAGAGCGCCAGGAGCTGAGCCAGCTTGAGCCAGACGACGTTCGACGACCTCTTCACCCAGGCCACCGGCTTCCACCAGCCGTACCACTGGCAGCGCCTGCTCGCGTCCAGGGAGACTCCTGCCCAGGTCATCGCCGCCCCCACCGGCTCGGGCAAGACCGAGGCGGTCCTGCTCGACTGGCTCTGGCGCCGGCTCTTCCACCCGGACGACCAGGAGCGGCGCCGCACCCCGCGCCGCCTGGTGATCGCCCTGCCGATGCGCGTGCTCGTCGAGCAGACGCTTGCCCGCGTGCGCGCCGCGCTCGAGCGCCTTGCCTCCGCCGGCCGTCTTCCCCACACCGTCGGGGTCTACCCGCTGATGGGCGGGGCAGCCGACGACTCCTGGACGCTCGAGCCAGAGCGCGAAGCGGTGCTGGTGGGTACCATCGACATGCTCCTCTCCCGAGCCCTCAACCGCGGCTTCGGCCGCCGTCGCTCCGCCTGGCCGATCGACTTCGGCCTCGTCAACAGCGACTGCCTTTGGGTCTTCGACGAGGTCCAGCTCATGGACGCGGCCGTCGCCACCAGCTGCCAGCTCGAGGCGTTCCGCAAGCGCTTCGACGTCGCCTACCCCACTCGCACCGTCTGGATGTCGGCGACGCTCGAGCCGTCCTGGCTTGCCACCGTCGACCATCCCGAGCCGGATGGCTCGGCGCTCGTTGGGGTTCAGGACGGCGACCGCAACGGCCCCCTCGGGCAGAGGCTTGACGCACCCAAGGAGCTCGTACGTGCTCTTGTCGATCCCGCTGACGCGAAGGCCGTCGCACAGCTCGTCCTCGAGGAGCACGAGCGGCTTGCAGAGGTTTCCCATGCGCCGCGCCTCACGCTCGCCCTCGCGAACACGGTCGACCGGGCGGTGGATCTCTACCGCGCGCTCGAGCGAACGCTGGGCGGCCGAGGAGAGGATATCGACCTGCTGCTTCTCCACTCGCGCTTCCGACCCGCCGACCGGGAGGCTCTCGTCGAGCGGCTCGGTACCGAGACACCCGAGGGCGGGCGCATCGTCGTGTCGACCCAGGTCGTCGAAGCAGGGGTCGACCTCGATGCGGGAGCGCTCGTCAGCGAGCTCGCGCCCTGGCCGAGCATCGTCCAGCGGGCGGGCAGGCTGAATCGCACCGGCACCCGGCGCAGCTCCCCGGCTCGCTTCCTGTGGCTCGATCCGGGCGAGGCGCTCCCAGAGAAGCTCTCTAGGCCGTATGACGTGAATCGGCTGCAGGGCGCACGCCAAGCGCTGCTGGAGCTCGAGGGCGGGTCGTTCTCGCCCGACGCGATCGCCGCCTTTGCCAAGGAAAAAGGGGCATCCGCGCTTCTCGGCAAGCGGCCTCTCGCCCTGTTCCTGCGGGCCCCCGACCTCCTCGACCTGTTCGACACCGATCCCACACTCGACGGTGACGACCCCGACGTGGGGCGCTTCATCCGGATCGGAGAGGACCTCGATGTAGGCGTCGCCTGGCGGGACTTCACGGGCGATCCGAACGACTCGGAGCAGCCGCTGCCCGAGCGGGAGGAGGTCTGCCCTGTACCGATCTGGGAGAAGAGGGATCTCGTCAAACTTGCGCCGTGGCGGTGGAGCTACGCGCGGCGGCGGTGGGATCAGGTTCGTTCAGCCGACGACCTCGTCCCCGGGGATCTCCTCCTCCTTCCAACCTCGGCGGGCGGATACCACATGGAAGTCGGGTGGACGGGACGGAAGTCGGACACGCCGGAGCCGGTCACGACCGCAATGTCGGCGGGGATCGACAGCGATGCCGAGGATCCCGAGGCCCTGGTCGGACGCTGGATCTCGCTCGAGGAGCACACCGCGCACGTGGTCGAGGAGCTCGAGCGGATCCTCGCAGAGCTCGACCTCGAGCCAGGGTGGGCGGAGGCGCTTCGGCTGGCGGCACGCGTCCACGACGCCGGCAAGGGGCACCCTGAGTTTCAGCGGCGTCTTGCGATCTGGGCTGACGAGGATCCGAGCGACGGCGTCGTCTACGCGAAGGCGCCGAAGCAGAAGCCATGGCGCCCTCAGCGCGCCTTCCGCCACGAGCTTGTGTCTGCCCTCCTCCTGCTCGAGCGAGGCGCGCGTAGCCGCAGGCTCGACCTGCCCGCCTACCTCGTCGCCGCCCATCACGGCAAGTTCCGCCTGACGCCCAGGGTCCTCCCCGACGACCACGCCCCGACGCGCCTCGTCTGCCTTGGCGTGGGCGAGGGGGACGAGTTCCCGGGCGTGACGGTCGCAGGCGAGCGATTCGCGGCCTGCCCGATCGACCTCACCCTGCTGCGGATGGGCGATCTCGAGGAGACCACCTGGATCGAGCGCGCCCTCGACCTGGTGGACAACCTCGGGCCCTTCCGACTCGCCTACCTCGAAGCGCTGCTCAGGGCCGCCGACCAGCGCGCAAGCGCCCGAGAGAAGCAGGAGGTCTCCCCGTGACGCTCATGAAGGAGCGCCTGCCCGGCTGCAGCGCTGAGAGCCTCGACAGCTACCTGCGCGGCGTCGGCTTCTTTCTGCTGGCAGGAGAGGTCGAGCCGTCGGTTCGAGCCTGGTGGGATGACGAGGGGATTCTGTGGCTTGCGTCCCCGGCCACGCTGACAAGGGTGGTCAAGCAAGTAGTGGACAGGGTGTGCGAGAATCCCCCACCCCTAAGCACTCCTTGGCGACCCGTGGGGCGAAGTCCCGATTTCATCGAGCTGCGCAACACGGCAGCTGAGGGTGAGCTTGACTGGTTCGACGCGAGCATCCTGGCGCTCGCTGACGGCAGCCGACAAAACAACCCCCTCCTCGGGGAAGGCGCCAGCTTCGGCAGGGGAGAGATCGCCGATGGCTACGCACTTGCTCTATCAAAGTTGCGTAAGGCATCCCGGGCCTCGGCAGGGCAGGCCCTACTCACTCTCGTGCTCGGATGCGCGACCGAGCGACGAGCTGCTCGGGCCCTTACGATCGAGAGGAAGATACTGAGCGCATACCAATCCGGTCGCGCGGCTGGTCCCGGCTCGTCTTCGGCCGATGTCAAGCCAGCAGGCCAGAAAGCACGAACGCTCGTGTGGGATGTAGTACTCGTGCTTCGTGGCCTACGGCTCTTCCGCGGTACAGCCGCGAAGCGCGCCGATCCCGGCGCGCGTGTCCAAGCTGCCTTCCCGCTCGTCGTTCAGAGTCGCCCTCTCGGCACGGGCCCGGGCGGCGTCGTAGACCAACGCGAGGATCCGCCGAGAACCTTCGAAGCGCTCGCGCCTCTCTGGACCCGTCCCTGTACTGCACGCACGCTCGCTCACCTGCTCCCCTCAGTTCGCCTTCGCTTGCGCCGAGGCGTTGCGCGCGACACGCTGGATGCCGCGCTCATCCAGTCTGCGCGAGGCGCCCAGGGGCTGGGCTTTGACCGGCTCGTCCGGTTTGCTCTGATCCCTCCAGACCCCAAGAAGCCAGCCCGCTACGCGACGCGCCGGGGCGAAATCCGGGCGCTCGGGCAACGCGCTGCGCGCTGTGCGCTGGACGAGATCGTTCCCTTCCTGCGCCATGTGGAGCGCGAAGTGGCTCGCCGAGGTGGCAGCGAGCCGCCCTCGCTCGCAATCGCTCGCCGACGCCTCGAGAACGCGCTCGCCGCCTTCGGTCGCCGTCCCGCGGGTCCTGACGCGAGTTCCACTAGCGAGGCGACGTGTACTCAGGAAGTGCTCATGGCGCTCGCCGACCTCCAAAGGCCGGCGGCCTGGACAGCGACGAACCCCGATCGCCCTCTCGAGGCGCCCCGGCTCTCCAGCCAGTGGTTCCGCTACGCGGACGATGGATCGCCGGTCTTCCGGCTCGCGCGGTCGCTCGTTGGCAGCTTCTTCGATGGGCGGGCGAGCCTCCTTCGTGAGAGCCTGCTTCCGCAGCGCAACGACAACGGTCGGTTCATCCTCGACCCAGCGCGGACGCCGCCCAATCTCGAGCGCGTCCCGGATCCGCTGGCGACGCTCGTCGACCTCGTCCTGACCGCGCTGCGCAGAGTCGAGCCGCAGAACGTCTCCCGTAGAGGCTCGGCGCGGCTCTCGGACGTCGCCATGCTCCTGTCGGGCACGCTCGGCCGCGAGGGCGAGCGACGACTCGCGCTCCTCTGCGCGGCCCTCGCCGGCGTCG
>CAZQRA010000011.1:0-15080 GCA_964595575.1 uncultured Gaiellales bacterium | reverse complement strand
CTCCCGCCGAGGATCCAGTGGAGGTTGGGATCGGCGCCGACGTCGCCCGGATCCTGCTCGCCGCGCAGCCCGCGGCGACTACTACAGGTGAAGAGTCGCCCGACGCCGCGCTCAAGCGCACGACCACGCTGACGCCGCTCCTGCTCGCCGGAAGAGTCGACGTCGCTCGCACGATGGCCGATCGCGAGCTGCGGCGTCGCGGGCTCGACCTCCTCCCGCTTCCGCCGCAGCTCGCGCCGAGCCCGCGTCCGGCCGCCTTTGCGCTGGCGGTGCTTCTGCCCTTCGACGGGCAGGCGCGCGCGTGGCTCGAGCGCTCGATCACCCTCACCCCCGTTGCGACCACAGAAGGAGGCACTCCATGAACGCCGCGCTCAACGCTGCGACGCTGCTCGATCAGCTCGACCGAGAGCGCTATCTCGCCATCGACGTAGACCTGGAGCCGCTCGGCTCGCCGACCATCCAGCCGACGACCTTCGCCAACACGGGGCCCTCGTTCTACGAGGCGCCCGACGGGCAGCTCGCCGCCGTGGTCGACTCAGTCGCCTCGATGGCGAATCAGCTCGAGCTGACGATCTGGGACGAGGCCGCCTGCGAGCCCGTCGAGTGGGTCGCCCCCCTGCCGTGGGTGAAAGTCGTGGACGCCCAGGACAGGTACTACACGTCCAGTCGGAGGGCCGCACACCGGCTCGGGGCCCACTCGCTCGTCAATGGCGCGGAGGCTCAAACCGGCGAGGTAATGGAAGCGCGCTTTAAGCGACTTCTCGGGCAAGCCACGGCGCCGATGTTCGCCCAGCTCGCACACGTGGTCTGGGAACACGACCCCCTCGCCGTTCTGCACGGCTGCTGGTTCGCAGGGATCTGGGAAGGCCGGGCGCGCCTCACGCGAGCGCTGAGCGCCCGGATCGACGCGCTTGCCGTGCAGAGCCAGAGCGTTCAGGTCGGAGGCCAGAAGACCGCCGACCACATCCTGGAGGTGACGACGCGACAAGCTGGAGCGGAGGGAACCACAGTGGAAGGCGAGGTGCCGCACTACACCGCGGAGGTCAGCGCGTCGCGGATCGTCTCGCCGATCGTCCTCGATTTGGCGCTCCTGCGCTCGTACGGCCTTCCCCAGGCTGCCTACAAGGCCCTGGTCGCGACCGGGGTTCTCCAGATCGCCGAGCTCATTGCTGCCTGGCCTCGCAGGCGCAGCCGCTGTATCCTCGACGTGAAGGGCATCACCGTCCGGCGCCCCGCTGGACTCTCGTTCCCGAGCCTCGACCAGATCCGCGACGGATTCCTCGCTGACCTGCGCAGAGAGTGTCGCGACCGCTGCCGAAAGGCCACGGGTTTCGAGGCGGCCGAGCCGCTCCTCGTGCGGTGGACTCCAAGACCGGCGAAGAGCTGACCGAGGGCACAGCAATGAGCGCTGCAGTCGGAGGTCTCGTCGTCGCAGCCCGCTTTCCCTTTGGCCGCTACGCGGCGACGCCGTGGTTTCAGTCCCGGAGGGAGCACGTGGGCAACGTCGAGTGGCCTCCCTCTCCCTGGCGGATCGCCCGCGCCCTGCTGTGTACCGCCCACCGGCTGGGCGACGACGTGGACGCGGTCGTGGCGCTCGTCCAACGTCTTGCCGCAGTCGAGCCGCGCTACCTGCTGCCTCCGGCCGGCGAGGTCGTGTACGCGCAGTGGATGCCCCAGCTCGAGTTCGACGACCATCCGCTCGCCGGCGACCGCAGCGAGAACGGCCACACGCTGCTCGATCTCGACCCGGAGGCGGAGCTCCGCGTCGTCTGGCCCGGCGTGGAGCTCGACGAGGCAGAGTGCGAGCGCCTTCGCTCGCTTCTTGCGGCGACGCCCTTCCTCGGCCAGAGCGTGAGCGTCTGCGAGCTTGAGCTGCGCGACGCTCCCCCGCCCGAGCGGTCGGCTCGCGACGGTGTCGCCGTTCCCCGCAGCGCAGAAGACGAGGTCGCAGGCGTGGAGGGCGAGCGGTCAGTCGTGCGGCTGCTCGCGCCCGAGCCGTCGGTGACCCGGGATCAGCTCGAGGTCACGACCGCCGACGGCGTCGTCAAGGCGACGCCGGCCCCGCCCGGCTCGCGCTGGGTCGAGTACATCCGGGTGATCCCTAGGAGGCCGCGGCCGCGGCCGTCCGAGCCGCTCGTCGAAAAGGTGGTCCACCGCCTGGAGGGTGCCCTTCGCCCGCCGGTGAGCGGTCCGTCCCATCCCGAAGCCGGCCGGCCGGGGCCTCGCGGAGACGTCAGACTGGAGCGCCTCGTGTACAAGGCAACCGGCTTTCGAGTTGCGCCCGACGAGCTTGCACTTGCCGACGACGATCTCGACGGACGGGCCGAGCGACTGGTCATCACCTTCGCTCCCCTTCGCCCTCTCCGGCAGCTCCGGTCGCTGCTCGCTCCCGAGCGGCGCTTGACCGGCCCAGCGATCGACTGCGTTCTCCGTCTCGAGAGCGTCGTCTGGGCCTCAGGGGACGGTGCGCCCGCTCCTCCACGCCGGGAAGCGCACGAGCATTTGCTCGTCTTCCGGCTCGAGTCGGAGCGGCCGCCGCTCCTTGCCGACGCGATCGTCGTGTGCGAGACCTTCCGCCGCCGCCTGCTGGGCGTGGCAGGCCGCCGTCTCGGCGCCGACGCCGTCCCGGTGAAGCTGAGCGGCAAGCGTGCTACTGGGGAGGACGCACGCGACGACCACCGCCACGTGCACGTCCTCGCCGCCTCCGGCGACGGCCGGCTGATCGATCGCCTGGCCGTCTTCTGCCCCGCCGGGTTGCACCCCGAGGAAGCATCGCTCGTCCGCTCGGTTACGCTACCGCCGCTTCTCGGCGCGCCGATCCGGCTGGTGCCGACGAGCGACCCGTCCTTCTCCCAGCCGGCTCGACGATTCCTCTCCCATACTCCCTTCCTTCCGGTGCGGCATCCGAAGCGCCGCGGCGGAACACTGCGCGACACCCCGGCCGAGCAGGTGGTCACTGAGCTCCGCCGCCGCGGCCTCCCTGACCCGGTGGCGGTCACGCCGGTGGAGGGCCCCTGGACGGCGTTCCGGATCCTGCGGCGCGCCAAGCAGGGCGCCTTCCCTCACCTCGGCGCCTACGGCTTTGCGCTCGAGTTCGCCGAGCCCGTACGCGGCCCGATCACTATCGGCCGCAACTCCCACTTCGGGATGGGGCTCTTTCTCCCCGTGAGCCGATGACAGTCGCCGGCAGGCAGCGAGCGCTCGTCACCGTCCTTGGCACCAATCCAAGGGACGCTATGTACGAGCTGAAGGGTCGGGCCCATCAGGCGCGGTTGGCACCCATCGCCCTGCTCGCCCTCGAGGGGAAGCCCTTTCAGCAGGTGATCGCCCTCTGCACGAGCGAAGCTGCAAAGGAGTCGCTCCCCCTGCTTGAGCGCCATGCCTCCCCCGTCTCCGTCATATGCGTCGATATCCCTGGCGGAGTCAGTTCCCCAAACATTGGGAAGTTCCTCGATGCGCTCACGGGAAGCGTTCCGCACGGGTGCGCGCTCGTCGTCGACATTACCCACGGCTTCCGTCACCTCAGCTTTCTCACCTTCCTCGGCGCGCTCTACTCCTCGACTCTCGGTCGCTCGGAGGTCGAGGCGGCGTACTACGCGCTCCAGCGCGATCCTCCTGAGCGGTCGCCCTTTGTTGATCTCGCTCCTCTCCTCGAGCTCACGGGATTCCTGTACGCGGTTCGAGCCCTCCGCGAGCAGGGGGACCCTCAGCCACTCGCCGAGGAGTTGGGTCGGACAAGTGCCGATCAGGGCAGGACCCGGAACCTCGTTCGCGTGCTTACGTCGATCTCGCACGCCTACGCGTCGGCGCTTCCTCTAGAGCTAGGTCGCCATGCAGGCCTCTTCCTCCGGGACCAGCTCAAGCCGCTCAGACAGGAGCTTCAAGCTCGCCACTTGCCCCTCGTTGAGGAGCTGCTTTCCCAGGTGCAACAGTCGCTCGCGAGCGTCATGCTCCCGAGCGCCGGCGGCCAGGGATGGAAGCGGCGAACCTGCCTGGACAGGCGGGAACTTGAGCGGCAGGCACGCCTCATCGACGAGCTTCTCGAGCGTAGATCCCTGGGCCCAGCCCTGACGCTCATGGAGGAGTGGGTCATCTCATGGGCGTGCCTCCGACTCGGCTTCTCGAGCCGCTGGCTCGATCGCGCGGCCCGCGAAGAGGCGGCAAGGAAGCTCCACGCGCTCACGACAATCGATACCCACACGAGCGGTGGCGCGCTCTCCGCGGAGCAGCGTCAGCTGGCGCGGTTCTGGAGCTCGCTCTCGCAGGCACGAAATGCCTACGCCCACGCTGGAATGCGTGGCGACGAGGTGAAGAACACGCTGGACAAGGACGTCGAAGGCGGCTGGAGAATGCTCAAGCAAGCGCCGGATTGGTCGCTCGACGTCCCGGCGCCCGGCAGTGCCCCCCTTCTTGTCAGCGCGGTGGGCATCACCCCTGGCCCGCTGTATTCTGCCCTCCGTGCATGCCCGACTGCCCCGGCCTGCGTGGTGGTGGTCTGCTCGGAGGAGACGCGACCTCACGCTGAGCAGGCTCTCGAGCGCGCGGGGTGCGACGCCCAGATAATCCCCCTAACCATGGCTGACCCCGTCGGCGGGACGGGCGAGATCGCGAGGCTCGTGGAGAGCGCCAGGCCCCACCTCCTGCAAGGATCCCCAGTGCTTGTCAACCTCACCGGCGGCACGACCCTCCTGGGCCTGGTTGTGGAGCGACTCGCCAGCGAGGCCGAGCGGCTGGGACGCCCAGTTCGACGCTTCGGTCTCATCGACCGACGGCCCCACGACCAGCAGCGTGCAGACCCCTTCGTCGTAGCGGAGCCGTACTGGCTCGATGAACAGGAAGCCGAGCGATGAGCCGCTACCTGGTCGGCTACGAGATCCCGGGGATCCAGCGCTACGTCTTCGAGCCCGTGCGGCCTCTCGACATCATGGGCGGCTCGTCGCTCCTCGAGCGCTTTGCCTCGCAGGCAGAGACGATCGCGCGCGAGATCGGGGCCCAGACGATCTACTCGGCTGGAGGCAGCGGTCTCTTCATCGCCTCTGATAGCTCCGTCGCCGGCCGCCTGTGCGAACAGCTGGGAAGCAAGCTGGATAGGCTCACGGGCGGCGGCGCTCCCCTCGCCTGCGCCTGGGCCGCGCTCGACGGCGACTTCCGCAAAGCTCGCGAACGTCTGCGCGGTCGCCTCCAGGACGAGCGCCTGGGGCAGCTGATCGACCGGCCGAGCAAGGTGCTCATTCCGGCTGGCACGCCTCCCGACAAGGTGTGCCAAGCATGCGGACTTGAGCTGGCAGACCGCGACTCGGGGATCGGACGAGGAGCCGATCAGCAGACGGACAGGATCGGTCCGCGCTGCCACCTACGACGAGAGGAAGGGCGCAGAAGACGTGCCCAGACGGAACTCCCCGAGACGATCTCCGACCTCTTCTCATCTGCGGACGAGGACGTCCACGGCCCCGAGCGCCTCCCGCGAAGAGCTGTGCTCGCCGCCCTCTACCTCGACGGAGACGGCCTCGGCCGTAGGCTGGTCGATATCGGCGATGCAAACGAGCTTCGAACGGCGTCCAAGGCGGTGACGAGCGGGCTAGAGCAGGCCCTACAGAGCATCAGAGGCAACGGAGCTTGCGTCGGCACGCCCATCCTCACGCCCGTAGTCGGGGGCGACGACCTTGTCGTCTTCTGCGATGCGCGACGCGCGGCCGAGGCCCTCAAGGAGCTCTGGTGCGGTCTCGAGCGCCATGTTCGACTCGAGGGAGCGCCTGCTCGCTTCTCCGCCGCGATCGTACTCAGCGACCCCTACCTCCCTCTCAGGATCCTGTTCGATGAGGCAAAGGGGGGGCTTGCGACGGCAAAGGAGCTGTCTCGAAGGAGGGGTGCCGCTCACGTCGAGCTGCGGACGCTCCTAGGTCGCAGGCTGCACGGGGGCCGCAGGACGAGCCTCACCGGGACCCCGATTCCCCGCGACCGGTTCTGGGGAGCTCGCCCTTCGTTCCGCGCCCTCGTCGAGGCAGTGGACAAGGTGGCACGCGCTCAGCGCTCGGGCCTGGCGAGCGACCTCTGCGAGCCGGGCGGCGAGCTTCGCGACCTCCTCCTCGACGAGCGAGCAGCGCGCGAGAGCGAGCGCGGTAGCGACGCCGTGCAGGGCACGCTCGAGGAAGCGCGCAGGCTGGCTCAGGCGTGCGGGGTAGAGAGCCACGACCTCCTCGGCGCAGCCCTCGCGGTCGTCGACCTCTGGGGGAAGGGAACATGAACCGGTGGCGCCTGCGGCTTCGCGGGCGCTCGCCGGCGCTCTTCGGCGGCCTTGCCGATGCTCCCGTCGGCGTCCACGTCCAGACGGCGTTCCTCGACCAGCGCGCCGAGCATCCCCGTCTTCTCTTGCCGGGGACCACCCTGCGCGGCGTGCTGCGGGATGCATTCGGACGTTTCGCCAAAGCCAAGGGCAAACCCTGCTCCCAATCGCTCGCCTGCTCGTGTCCGACCTGCTGCCTGTTCGGGCGACCCGAGAGCGGCGGAGCGCTCTGGGTGCGCTCCTCTGTGGCAAAGGCAAGCCGCTACCTCGCACCTGGTCTGGCGATCGACAGGCGTACTCGCACCGCCGCGCGGACGACAGGCGCTCTCTGGAGCGAGGAGCGCGGCCTTGCCGACTTCGAGGTCGACGTCGTCGCCGATCGTGAGCTCACCGACGAGGAGCTCGCCCTCCTGGACGACTTCTGGGCCTGGCTCGAGGCCGTCGGCCTGTCGGTGGGGAGGAGGAAGAGCGCAGGCGCCGGGCTGTTCGCCGTCGAGGTTGCGCCGGCCCCCACGGAAGGGCCATCCCTGCCTGCGCCATCAACCCAGGGCGACGATGCGCGGGGACGCTACCTGTTGCGGCTCACCCTGCTCGAGCCCGCACGCCTTGTCGGGCACAGACAACGCGACTTCTACCGCGACGGGCTCCCAATCGTACCAGTGGCGACGCTCCGCGGCGCGCTCGGCTGGGAACTCGCACGCCGGGGGGCGGGGAGCCTGGCCGCCGATCTCTTCCTCGAGCGGCCGATTGCCCTCACGCCGGGCTTTCCGGTCGGCGAAGCCGATCCCAAGGTCATCCCTAAGGTCATCCCGTTCTGGCTCACCCGGCGGCGATGCGACGGCAAGCCGCGGCACGTGGTGGATGGAACCCTTCACCGTGTCGCCCATGTCCTCACCGGCTCAGGCTCTTGGGACCTTGAGACCTGTCCAGTGCCAGGCTGCAGCTCCGTGCTCCGGGAATTCGACTCCGACCCTCCCCTCGTGCTTGCGCACGTGACCATCGACCCGACGCATCGTCGTGCGAAGCGTGGCGATCTCCACTACCAGGTCGCGTTCGCTCCGGGGACGGTGTTCGCGGCTGAGGTTCTCGCCCGCCCCGCCCAAGCTGAGGCGATCAGCGGCATCGGAACGGTGCTCGTCGGAGGACGCCGAGCACGGGGTATGGGTCTCGCCCGGGTCGAGCTGGAGGAGCTACCGCGGCTTCCCTCCCTGCCACATCGGATCACCGCGACCGCTAGACGCCTGAGCGAGCTTGGCGCTCCCAGCGACGGTGACATCGCGGTGCTCGCGCTCCTTGCGGACGCGGCCCTCGCGCAGCCGCTCCGCGCCATCCTCACGCACGCCGGGCTCGAGGTCCTCACCGGCGACGTTCGCGAGGTCGTTCGTGGTGGCTGGGATGAGGGAGCTGATCGGACGCGGTCGTTACGGAGAGTGCTCGAGGCAGGCTCATGGCTGGCCGTACGCCTGGCCTCGGAGCGGGCGCTGGAGGAGCTGGAACGCCTGGAGAACGACGGAATCCCCGACCCCGAGGGAGTCGCCCCCCTGCTCCTTCGGGTGAGAGACGACTTGGAGGTGGTGGAGATGACGAGCGAGGCGCCGCTTGCCCAGCCGAGCACGAAGCTCGACGCGCTGGTGCACGAAGCGCGGAGGCTGTGCCGGGAGGCCGGCAGTCTCCCCGAACGAGCAGGCCTCCAGACCCTTCTTCGCTTCGCCCAGGCGACCGATTCCGTCGAGGAGACGGTCCTCTTCATCGAGTACCAGGCAAGCCGCGACCAGCTCAAGCGACAGTTCCTGCGAGAGCTCGCCGACCTCGTGGCGCGTCGCTTCTCCGGCGACATCGAGGCGGCAAGGCACTTCCTCGGCCTCGTCGTGCGGGCAGGCTACGTGGAGCAGGAACGCCGGAAGCGTCAGCGCCAAGGAGGTCGGGGTGAGCGGCGCTGAGTGGACGGTCTGCTTCGTCGACCTCGAGCTCGAGGCGGTGACCGGCGTACGCGTGGGCGCTGGGCGCGCGACAGCTGCAGCCCAAACCGACGCCCCTGTGCTCCGACACCCGGATAACCGGCCCGTCATTCCTGGATCGAGCCTGAAAGGCTCGCTGCGCTCGGCAGCCGAGCGCCTCCTTAAGCCCTTTGGCTCCAAGCTCGCCTGCGACATTGTCTCAGAACGGTGCCTCAACCACGTTCGTGGTCGCGATCCCACCCCTGAGGAGCTCGACGCCTTGTGCTCGCTCTGCTGCCTGTTCGGACACCCCTTCCTCGCGGGCCGCCTGATCCTTGAGGATCTCGTCGCCGAGGATCAGCGGACGATCGTGCGCGACGGCGTTGCCATCGACCGCCGCGAGCTCAAGCAGGCATCGGGGCTGAAGTACAACTACGAGGTTGTCCCGCCGGGCACCTGCTTCAAGGGCAGGATCCGCATCGACGACCCGCAGCCTCACGAGGTCGGGCTCGTGCTGAGCTTGCTCGACCTTCTCGATGAGGGCTTCGTGACGCTGGGCGGGGGTGCGAGCCGAGGGCTCGGCCGGCTTCGATACCGGCGGCCGCCCCGCGTGACCCAGCTCGTAGCCTCGCAGTTCGTGCGGGGCGTCGAGCCGGCAGCGATCGATGCCGAGGCCGAGCGCGGACGGTTCACAGAGTGGCTCGAGGGGAGGCTGACATGATCGATCATGGCCGATTCGGGGCCTTCACGCTCGCTGTTGAGCTTCCGCTGTCCGTACGGGCCGAGGGGCCGCTGCTCATCAAGGGGCCGGATGCCTTCGTCTCCGACGCTCCCGACATGGCCTTCGTTCGCTACCCCACCGATCACGGCGACGTCCCCTTCCTCCCCGGATCATCGCTCAAGGGGGTGCTCCGCTCCGGCGTCGAGATGCTGCTCCGGGGTCTCGGCCAGCGTGCGTGCCGCGTCACCGACCAGAGCGATCGCTGCAAGGACGCTGACAACCGGTGCCGTGCCTGTCTCCTCTTCGGAAGCACGGAGGGCGCCTCGGTGGTGCTGGTCGAGGACGGGCTTCCCTGGCCCGCAGACGCGTCGGAGGACGAGCGCTCCCAGGCTGCGCGCGCGATCGAGGCTCGCCGCACGGTGCGCGCCGGCGTCGGCATCGACCGGCAGACGGGATCGGTACGAGTCGGCCCCTTCGACTACGAGGTCCTCGCCGGCGTGACGTTTCACCCGACGATCCGCCTTCGCAACCCGAAGGCCTGGGAGGCAGCAGCGGTCGCGGCAGGCCTCGAGCTCCTCGACCAAGGTGTGTTGCGCCTGGGCTCAGGGACGACCAAGGGCCTCGGTCGTGTGCGCGTCGAGCCTGGGCCGGTGCGTCTCCTTGCGCTCGAGGAGTCCCAGGCACGCGATCTCGTCCAGGCTGGAGCGATCTCCGGACCGGCTCGCCAGGGATTGTTCCTTTCCTACATAGCCCCTGACGGGCGCGCCGTCCTCCAAGGGTGGGCCCAGGCTCTCCCGAGGTGGCTTGACTATGCGTAGCAGACGAGACACCCGCGGAGCGACACGCCCAGCCTACTTCCTCCTCGACCAGCTCGATCCTGAGCGCAGCCCGGCCCCGAACCGGAGAGATGGGCTCTGGGGTCAGATCGAGATCGAGCTCGAGTGCCTGACGGAGGTCCATGTCGGCAGCACAGCCCCAGTTGTTGTCGACCTCGACGGAAAGACGACGCTCGTCCAGGGAATGACTCGTCTTGCCACAGAGTACGGCATCGTCCCCGTCATTCCCGGATCGAGCGTGAAGGGAGCGGTGCGGGCCCTCGTCGAGGCGATCACGCCGTCATGCGATCGCCTCAGTCCAGACAGAAACGCCGCCTGCCGAGACACCTCTCGTCTCTGCCCGGCGTGCGCCGCGCTGGGAGCGCCTGGCTGGCGAGCCACGGTCGCCTTCTCCGACCTCGTTCCTGTGGAGCCCGTCGGCCTGCGCGTGAGGCGTATCGCGCAGCGCTACAGCCACGCAAGCGCCCCGAGGAAGGGACGACGCCTGTACGGCATCCGGCCGGAAGCGCCGCTGCCCACGGAGGTCGAGGCCCTGGAGTGCCTTCCTGTCGGTTCGCGTTTGCGCGGAACCGTGGTCTTCGAGGGCACGCCAGAGGCCGAGACGGGAGCGATCACGCTCGCCCTGGGCTTGCCGCCGCACGGCTTGCCGCTCCTTCGCCTGGGCGCAGGCAAGAACCGAGGCCTTGCCCAGGCGCGGGTCACGCTTGTGACGAGCGCCGTCGTGTCCGGCTGGGCGTCAGCTGTGCACGCCGAGCACGCCCCTATCGACGTCCGCGCGCTCCAAGAGGCTGCGTTCAGGCGCTGGGCCGCCTGCCGACCCCGCCTCGATCAGATCAGGGGGCGCTACTCGTGAAGGTCGGTCTTGACCGCGAGGCTCGGCGAGCCCTTCTCCGCCAGGCTGAGATCACCCGGGCGCGCCTGAAGGAGAAGCCCGCTGCCGAGGCTGCGACCGGGCTTGCCATCCTCATCCGAGACGGACTCGACGCGCTTGATCGCGCCCTCGCCACCTCTACTCAGGTCGAGCTGGGAGCGGCAACCAAGCACTGGCTCGACTTTCGCCGGGCGGTGGCGCCGATCGTGACCGAGATCGCCAAGAAGCACGGGCCCACAGGAGTCGCCTTCTTCCTAGGGTGGCTGAAGCGCCTCGCTGCCCTCTCCCCTGCCGCGGCCCACCGCACCCCCTCGGAGAGAGCGTCCCGGCGATCTGCCGGCATCGCGGCTTCCGAGCTGAAAGCGGGAGACGTTGTCGAGGCTGTCCTACTCGAGGAGCGGACGAGAAAGGGAGGCTGGAGGGCGAGCCTCCCTGGCACAGGACTCGCAGGCCCCATCGTGAACAGCGAAGCTGTGCCGAGCGACCGCTCGCCCGGTGATACAGTCGCCCTGATCGTCTCGTCGGTCGGTCGGCGCGAAGTCGCATTCCGCTACCCCGACGAGCCATCCGACACCGGCCGGAGATAACCTCCCGCCCCGGCGTCGGAGCCTTCGCAGCGCGAACATCGCTACCTCGCCGGCCCGAACAGGCGCCAGTCTGGAACGGCCCACACCCGAGGAGCCAGCGGCTCGATCTCCCGCCCGCGGGTGACTACGACCCCAAGCCGCCTGGCCGTTCCCCCCGCTCCGCGCGCCTCCGCCTCCAGGAGGTGCGCCACCGCTCGCGCGTCCTGCCCGTGCGCTCGCTCCGAGGTCTTGGCCTCCAAGGCCACGAGCCGAGAGCCGTCGTGGAGGAGGAAGTCGACCTCCCGCCCGGCCCGCGTGCGCACGAAGTGCAGGGACGGAGGATCTCGCTGGAACGATCGCCAGCGCAGAAGCTCAGCCAGAACGGTGGTCTCGAAGAGCGCACCGTCCGTGGTAGCCCCCTCTGCAAGGATCCGCGCCAACCCTGGGTCGGTCCAGTAGAGCTTGGGGCTCTTGACGATGCGCCCGGTTACGGTCGGCAGCAGGGGACGGAGGAGGTAGACCTGGTAGGAGATCTCCAGGAACCTGAGGTAGCGCCGCACGGTGTTCACGGCCACCCCCAGCTCCCGAGCCACCTCCGAGTAGGAGAGCAGTTGCCCGGTGCGGCCGGCGAGGAGGTTCTGCGCCAGGGCGAACTGGTCAAGGTCGGCCACCCTCCCCAGGTCGGCCAGGTCCCGCTCCAGGTAGGTTCTGCGGAAGTCGCGTAGCCAGACCAGGCGGTCCTCGTCGGAGAGCGCCTCCAGCGCGGGGTAGCCGCCCCACAGCCGGTGATCCTCGGCCAGGGCCCGCCGACGGCGCACCTCGTCCGCAGAGATCGTGCTCGCCCTCAGCTCGTCGATAGCGTCTTCGCCCCCATGCCAGAGGAGGTCAAGGCCCGACAGCGGGACTTCCTCTCCCTCCACGCGCTCGACGAGGGCGAGCGGCCACAGCTCGAGCAGGGTGGCGCGCCCCGCCAGAGTCTCTCGGACCCTCTGTAGCAGAAGGATCTGAGACGAGCCGAGCAGCAGGAAGCGGTGGCCCTCCTTCCGGTCGGCGAGGAGCTTCACCGCGTCCAGGAGCGCGGGGTGCTTCTGGACCTCATCGAGGATGACGAGCCGCCGGCCGTGGTCAAGGCGGCGCACGGGGTCGACGGCCAGCCGCAGCCGCTCGTCGGGGTCGTCCAAGGAGAAGTACACGGCCTCGGGACCGCCCGCACGGGGCAAAAGCTCACGCACCAGCGTGGTCTTGCCCGTCTGGCGCGCGCCTGTGAGAACGGTGACGGGCCAGCGCTCCAGCCTGGTCTCCAAAAGGGGCAGCAGCCCCCGGGGATGCAGCAGCATGCTCGCATTCTTGCACTGATGTAGCAAAAATGCGCGTCAATCTTGCAACGATAGCGAAAGAACTCGTCCACTGGCCAACTGGCCGATCGAGAGTCACTAGCCCGCGCGGCCCAGTGGATGGCCGAGCCGTCCGGGGGAGCTGACGCGCCGGTGCACGTCCGTGTGGCCGGGCCTCGTGCATTGGCAACAGGACGGCGAGGTCACCCGGCGGGAGGGGCTCGGCGCGATGCGTAGCTCCCCCTTCGGTCGTCGACCGCTCCTGCCGATAGCGGGGACATGGCCGCAAGTGCCGATCGTGCCGTCCCCGAGCTCGTTCCCGCCCGCATGCTCAACGAGTTCGTCTACTGCCCGCGGCTCTTCTACCTCGAGTGGGTCGAGGGGCTGTGGGAGGAGAACCCCGACACGGCGGAGGGAGCGCTCGCCCACAGCCGTACCGACCGCGGCGGCGGGCGCATCCCCGACGCCGTCGAGGCAGACGAGGACGAGTGGAGCGGGGAGGCTCGCTCGGTCACGCTCGACGCCCCGCAGCTAGGGATCATCGCCAAGATCGACCTGGTCGAGGGCGCCGACGGCTCGGTGAGCCCGATCGACCACAAGAAGGGCCGCCAGCGACCGGACGGTCGCCCCTGGGACCCCGAGCTCATCCAATCGGCGGCTCAGGTCCTGGTGCTGCGCGAGAACGGCTACCGCTGCCGGCTCGGCTACGTCAGCTACCGGGAGACGCGAACCCGGGTGGCAGTGGAGGTGGACGAGGAGCTGGAGCGTCGGGTGCGCGATCTCCTCCAGGAGCTTCGGGCCACGGCCGCCCGCCCCGAGCCTCCCCCTCCTCTCGTCGATAGCCCCAAGTGCCCCCGCTGCTCTCTGGTCGGGATCTGCCTCCCCGACGAGACGAACGCCCTCCGCCTCGCCCGCGAGCGACGCCCGCGCCGACTGATCGCCGCCAGGCCGGACGCGGCTCCCCTCTACGTCCAGGATCCCGGCGCCTCGGTACGCCTCACGGGCGGGCGGGTGGAGGTCCACCTCGACGGCGAGGTGGTGGCCTCGCTACGCCGCATCGACGTGCTCGAGGTCGCCCTGTTCGGCGGGGCGCACATCTCGGGACCCGCCCTCCGGGAGCTGGCCGCGGCCGGGATCCCGATTACCCACTTCTCCTTCGGAGGACGGTTCCAGGCCATGACGGTGGGGATAGAGCCGAGCAACGTGGAGCTACGGATCGCCCAGTTCCGCCACGCCGACGATCGCGAGGCGGCCCTCGACCTCGCCCGGCGCTTCGTGGCGGCCAAGATCCGAAACGGGCGCGTGCTCCTGCGCCGGAACGGCGGCAGTCGTGTCGCCCAGGCGGTGGCCCAGCTCCAGTGGTTGGCGCGCATGGCGCAGAGGGCCAAGGACGCGGACACCCTCCTCGGTATCGAGGGAACGGCGGCCGTCGAGTACTACCGGTCGCTCGGTACCCTGTTCCGTCGCCAGGCACGAGAGCAGGGGGTCCCCTTCGGCTTCGAGCGTCGGAGCCGCCGACCGCCCCGCGACCGGGCCAATGCCGTTCTCTCCTTCCTCTACTCCCTGTTGACCAAGGAGTGCGCTCTCGCTGCCCGGCGTGTCGGCTTCGATCCCCTGCTCGGCTTCTACCACCGGCCCCGCTTCGGGCGCCCGGCCCTTGCCCTCGACCTGATGGAGGAGTTCCGGCCCCTGATCGCCGACTCGACTCTCCTCACCTTGGTCAACGGCTCTCGCCTCTCTCCGGGGGACTTCGTGGAGCGGGCAGGGGCCGTCTGGCTCACGGCGTCTGGGCGGCGCGCGGTGCTCTCGGCCTTCGAGCAGCGAATGGCGACCAGCGTGATCCATCCCACGTTCCGCTACCGCGTCACCTACCGCCGGGCGATCGAGCTCCAGGCCCGCCTGCTCGCCGCCGCTCTGCTCGGCGACGTGCCTGAGTACCGAGCGTTCGTGACCCGATGAGGACGCGCTACCTCCTCTGCTACGACGTCCGCGACGAGAAGCGCCTGCGCCGGACGATCAAGGTGGCCGAGTCGTGGGGCTACCGCCTCCAGTACTCGGTGTTCGTGTGCGACCTCTCCCAGGTGGAGAAGACGCGCCTCGAGCGCGATCTCCGAGACGTGCTTCGCCTCGACGTCGACCGCGCTCTTCTCATCGATCTCGGTCCTCCCGGAGCCTCGAGCACGCGGAGGCTTCACTGGGTCTCCACGCCCGCGCGGCTACCCGTCACCGGCGAGGCCACTATCGTATGATGCCTGCGAGCAGCCAGGTTCTCTGCGGGGACCCAGGGCGTGCTCGCATTCGTTTTATGCCTGCTCTTTGACAACTTTCTCTCCGTCATCTGGATCTCAAGCCTGATACGCAGGCCTGCCGGACGTCGCTTCTCTTCTCGTGCTCGCACTATCCTCTCCAATCCGTCTCCGGATCGGCTATCCTACGACCGCTGTTTCCCGGGACGCTAATCCCGGGCCCCATTGAAGCAGGGCCTTCACCTGCCGGGCCTCGATGTAGAGGCCATGTTTCCCGGGACGCTAA
>CAZQRA010000010.1:22340-68901 GCA_964595575.1 uncultured Gaiellales bacterium | reverse complement strand
TCGCCGGCCACGGCGTGCTCGAGGAGGCCTGGAGCGCCGTCGGTCCCTACCTCGCCTCCCCGACGAGCCAAGCCCACGCGAGCCGCCTGTCCGCAGCCGCCCGCCACCAGGCCCTCCGCCTCCCCGAGGTCGTTTTCTTCTCCATCGAGCGGGCGCGCCCCCTTCTCGCCCACTTCCAGCGGGCGCTCCCGCTCAACCTCATCTTCGCCACCGCCTGCGCCTCCTACTAGACTGCCTCAGCTCGCCCCTCGCCGGGCGCAGGCGCTCGGGCCAGGCTCGAGGCGAGGACAGCGCCGGCCACAGCCACCGCGGCGGTGAAGGCGAAGAAGGCATCCCAACCGACGCCCGCCGCCAGCGCTCCCAGGAGGGGCGTGCTGGCCGCCGACACGAGGAAGACCACCGTGGCCGCCACCGCCACCGAGCGGCCGGCGAACTCGGGACGCGCGCGCTCGCCGGCGCTCACGTAGACGAGGCCGTTCCAGCCCAGGGCTCCGAACCCGAGCACCACGGCCGCGACCACCACGCCTGCCGCCCCCGCGTGCAGGGTCGCGGCGAAGAGGAGCGCTCCGGCGGCTGCCACCAGGCCGGCCTCGGCCAGCGTCCGGGCCCGACGGGATCCCTGCCCACGGTCGGCCACCTTGCCCCACACGATCCGGGCCACCATCGCGGTGACGTTGAGAACGAAGAAGGTGACCGAGGCGACCACCGGAGAGAGCCCGGCTGCCCGCACGGCAGGAACCGCGTAGGAGAGGACGGCCTGGAGCACGACGATGTAGAGGCTGGCCACGAGGAGCAGGCGTCGCATCCCCGGAGCCCGCCAGAGGGCCCGCCAGGGCTGCCCCTGTCGGGCGGGTACCGTGCGGGGCAGGCGGCCCTCCCCGGGCAGGAGGGAGAAGGCGACCCCCGTCCCCGCCACCATGCCCGCGGCCACCGCCAGCGAGAGCTCGACCCCGCCTGCGCGGTGGAGCAGGGGCATGGCCGCCGCCGCCACCGTGCCGCCGAGGGGAACTGCCATCTGACGGACCCCGAGCGCCCAGGCCCGGCGGCTGGGCGGATAGACGCCGAATAGGACGCCGGCCCCGGCCACGGGCACCACCGAGGCCCCCACCCCGAAGAGGACGAGGGCGGCCAGCAGGGCCCCCGCCGAGCTCGCCCAGGCAGCCAGGGCTAGGCCGGCCGTGCCGAGAAGCGTGCCTGCCAGCGAGGCAGCCCGAGCCCCTGCCCGGTCGACCACGATGCCGGCGGGGATGAGCACGAGCCCGGAGCCGAGGAGGGGGGCGGCGATCAGCGCTCCCAGCTCGGGCAGGCTCAGGTGGAGCTCCGCCCGCAACTCGGGGCCGATGGCGGGGAGGCCGAAGCTCACGAACGACACGGCAGCTTGGGCGGCCGTCGCTGCCGCCAGGACGCGGGCTGCCGTCGGAGAGGTGGGCACGGCTCGAGTATTGTTGCCGAGTGGACGTCGAGGCCATGGCCCGGGCGGAGCGGCGCCGGCGAGCGCTGGAGGCGCTCGAGCTCGAGCGTAACCGGGAAGCTGCCCTGCGAGACCAGCTCCGAGAGCTGGCAAGCGAGCTCGAGGGCGAGCGGGTGGACGCGGGCGTGCTCGCCCGCATGAGCGGGGAGGAGGTGGAGGTCGTGCGGGCCGCCTGGGCCGAGGCAGACGCCGTCGACCTCGACCTAGGCGAGGGGGCAGGACTGAGCTGGATGGTCGAGGAGGAGGACGAGACGAGCCCCGAGGAGGAGCGACGGGAGCTTTTGGCCGAGATCGCCCGTCTCGAGCAGGAAATCGCTCGCTCGCAGCGTCGGCAGGGAGCGTTCCAGCGCTACCTCCAGGCTCTGGTCGAGCTCGAGGCCTGCCTCGAGCCCAGCCAGGAGCGATCGCCCTTCGCCCCCTAGCTCGGGGTGCAGTCGTAGCGGGGTAGGACTCCAGGGGCCCGTGGTGCCCCCGCAGCCCAAACGCGGCGGAGGGAAGCGCCCCGCTCCCCTTCGCCCCCTGCTTCTTCGGCGCGGACGACCGCGCTCAGCGGGTCTGGGGGAAGCCCAGGTTCACGCGGCTTGTGGCCGGGTCGGGCCAGCGGGCGGTGACCACCTTGCCCCGGGTGTAGAACTGCACGCTCTCGGGCCCGTAGGCGTGCAAGTCGCCGAAGAGCGATGCCTTCCACCCCCCGAAGGAGTACCAGGCCACCGGCACAGGGATGGGCACGTTGATCCCCACCATTCCTGCCTGGACCTCGACCTGGAACTGGCGGGCGGCGCCTCCGTCGCGGGTGAAGATGGCGGCGCCGTTCCCCCAAGGATTCTCGTTGACGAGCCTGAGCGCCTCGTCGTAGGTGTCCACGCGCACCACCGAGAGCACGGGGCCGAAGATCTCGTCCTTGTAGCAATCCATGTCCGGGCGGACGTGGTCGAGGAGCGATACCCCCAGGAAGAAGCCCTCCCCCCTGGGCGCCGTCTCCCGCCCGTCGATGACCACGGTGGCACCCTGGTCGCGACCCGAGTCCAAGTAGGAGGCGACCTTGTCGCGGTGCTCGCGGGTGATGAGGGGCCCCATCTCCGAGGAGGGATCGAGCCCGTCTCCCACCTTCACCTTGAGCGCCCGCTCGCGAATCGCCTCCACCAGCGGATCGGCGACCTCGCCCACCGCCACCACCACGGAGACGGCCATGCAGCGCTCGCCGGCGGAGCCGTAGGCGGCGGACACGGCAGCGTCCGCCGCCATGTCGATGTCGGCGTCGGGGAGGACGACCATGTGGTTCTTCGCCCCCGCCAGAGCCTGCACCCGCTTTCCGTGCTTGGTTCCGTTCTCGTAGACGTACCTGGCGATGGGGGTGGAGCCCACGAAGCTGACCGCCGCCACCCAGGGGTGCTCGAGCAGACGGTCGACAGCCACCTTGTCGCCCTGGACGACGTTGAACACCCCGTCGGGGAGCCCGGCCTCCTTGAGGAGCTGGGCGACGTAGACCGAGGCCGAGGGGTCCTTCTCCGACGGCTTGAGGACGAAGGTATTGCCGCAGGCGATGGCGGGTGCCCACATCCACATGGGCACCATGGCCGGGAAGTTGAAGGGGGTGATGCCCGCCACCACGCCCAGGGGTTGGCGGATCGAGTACACGTCGATCCCGGTCGAGGCCTGCTCGGAGAACCCGCCCTTGAGCAAGGTGGGGATGCCGCAGGCAAGCTCGATCACCTCCAGTCCCCGGGCCACCTCTCCCTTGGCGTCGGAGAGCACCTTGCCGTGCTCCAGGGTGAGGATGCGGGCGATGTCGTCGCCGTGGGCGCGCACGAGGTCCCGGATCGCGAACATGAGCTCGGCCCGCCGGGAGAGGGAGAGGGCCCGCCAGGCGGGAAGGGCCTCCTTGGCCGCAGCCACGGCGCGGTCGACCTCCTCCGGGGAGGCGAAGTCGACCTCGGCCTGGAGCTCGCCCGTGGCCGGGTTGTACACAGGACCCGTCCGTCCCGACGTCCCGGGGACGATCTCGCCCCGTATCCAGTGGCTCACCCGCCGCAGCTCCCGGGCTCGGGCCGGCGCGGGGGCCTGTACGACTTCGGTCATCAGCTGTTCCTCCTTCGCTCGTGCGGGAAGCGTAGCGGTTCCCCTTGGGCCCCCGGACGGCCCGGCGCTACGATCCCTCTACCCGACGCCAGGAGGTGCCCGTGGCCACCGTGGAGACGAACGCCGCCCTGGGGGCGCAGATCGTCGCCGACGCCAAGGAGTACGTGATCTACTCCTGGTCGGTCCAGAGCGCCATCGACCCGATCCCGGTGGCCGGGGCCGAGGGGCGGTACTTCTGGGACTACAACGGTAAGCGCTACCTCGACTTCGCCTCCCAGCTCGTCAACGTCTCCATCGGCCACCAGCACCCCAAGGTCATCCAGGCCGTCAAGGAGCAGGCCGACCGGCTGTGCACCATCGGCCCGCCCATGGCCACCGCGTCGCGGTCGCGCTTGGGTCGGCTCTTGGCCGAGATCTCGCCGGGGGACCTGAAGATGTCCTTCTTCACCAACGGCGGAGCCGAGGCCAACGAGAACGCGATCAAGCTCGCCCGCTGGTACACGGGCCGGTCCAAGATCGTGGCCCGCTACCGCTCCTACCACGGAGCTACGGCCGGCGCCATCTCCCTCACCGGCGATCCCCGCCGCTGGTACGCCGAGCCCGGGCTACCCGGCATCGTGCGCATGCTCGACCCCTACACCTACCGTTGCCCGGCGGGGCACCCCGATCCCTGCCCGGTGTGTAGCGGGGGGCCCCACCTGGAGGAGATCCTCATGTACGAGGGCCCCCACACCGTGGCGGCGGTGGTCATGGAGACGGTGGTGGGGACGAACGGCCTCATCGTGCCGCCCCCCGGCTACCTGCAGTCGATTCGGGAGGTATGCGACCGCTACGGGATCCTCCTCGTCCTGGACGAGGTCATGGCCGGCTTCGGCCGCACCGGCCGCTGGTTCGCCTGCGAGCACTGGGACGTCGTCCCCGACATCGTCACCGTGGCCAAGGGGATCAACTCGGGCTACGTGCCCCTGGGAGCGATGATCGTGTCCGAGCGGATCGGCGAGTGGGTCAAGGACAGGTTCTTCGCCGGCGGGCTCACCTACTCCGGTCACCCCTTGGCCTGCGCCGCCGCCGTGGCCTCCATCGAGGCCTTCCGCGAGGAGGGGATCGTGGAGCACGCGGCCGCCATGGGCGAGGTCCTCGCGGCGGGGCTGAGGCGACTCCAGGAGCGCCACCCCTCGATCGGGGAGGTGCGGGGCCTCGGCTGCTTCTGGGGGCTGGAGCTGGTGAGGAACCGCAGCACGCGGGAGCCGCTGGTGCCGTTCAACGCCGGCGGGAAGGAGGCCGAGCCGGTCACTCGCCTCGCCAAGCTGGCTCTCGAGCGCGGGCTCTACCTCATGACCCACTGGAACGTGGTCATGATCTGCCCGCCCCTCACCATCACGCCCGAGGAGATCGAGGAGGGCTTGGCCATCCTCGACGAGGCCCTGGCCGTAGCCGACGAGTACTACGTCGGCTGAGGCCGCCCGCCCGGGCCGGTCGCTCCGCCTTCTCCGCCCTCCTGGGCAGAGGCCCGCCACCCCACCCGCTCCTCCACTTCGACGACGAGGAAGGGGCCCGCCGGCGGCCGCTCGCCGTACTGCGGGTACTTCGCCGCCAGGAGCTCGAGCGCGCGCTCATGGCGGTCGACGACGCGGGCGCGGCCGCGCAGCCGCACCCACCACAGGCGCGACCAGTCCTCGTCGTAGTAGTCGATCAGCACCTCCACCCGAGGATCGCGCTCGATGTCGGCGAGGCGGGCGAGCCGGCGGGAGCGCTTGGGCTTCTCGTCGACCGCGCTGTAGAGCCTGTCTCCCTCCAGGGCAAAGCAGATGGGGACAAGACGGGGAGAGCCGTCGGGGCGGATGGTGGCCAGACGGGCGACGGGGACGTCCTCAGGCGACGGCGAGCCCAGGGCGGACGAGGGTCGTGGGCCGAGCAAGGCCGCTCGTGTCCACCGGCGGGTTGTGGGGCGTCATCAGCGGTGGGGCGCCGAACGAGGCGGCCACCCGCTCGGGGTGGGGACGGCCGTACAGGGTCGTGCGCTGGCGGGGACGGCGACCGGCGGCCCGGATGATCGCCTCCATCCGCTCCGGAGGCATCTCCTGGCCGAACCCGGCTCCGGCGGCTCGGGAGATGGACTCGTTCATGAGCGTGCCGCCCAGGTCGTTCGCTCCTGCCCGCAGGGCCGCCTTCACCCCCTCGGGGCCGAGCTTGACCCAGGAGACCTGCACGTTGCGGATCCAGGGATGGAGGGCCAGCCGCCCCACCGCGTGCATGAGCAGGACCTCGCCGAAGGTGGGGCCGCGGCGGGCCCTTCCCCTGAGGTAGATGGGAGCCTCCATGTGGACGAAGGGAAGGGGGATGAACTCGGTGAAGCCCCCCGTCCGCTGCTGCTGCTCGCGAACCCGGATCAGGTGACGGGCCCAGTGGCGGGGCCCGTCCACGTGCCCGAACATGATGGTGACGTTGGAAGCAAGGCCGAGGCGGTGGGCCGTGTCGTGCACCGAGAGCCACTGGTCGGTCGTGACCTTGTCGGGACAAAGCACGCGTCGCACCTCATCGTCCAGGACCTCGGCCGCCGTCCCAGGCAGCGATCCCAGCCCCGCCTCCCGCAGCTGCCCCAGGTAGTCGGCCAGGGGCAAGCCCAGCGTCGCCGCCCCCTGCCATACCTCGAGCGCGGAGAAGGCGTGCACGTGGATCTCGGGCACCGCCTCCTTGATCGCCCGCACCAGGTCGAGGTAGTAGCTGCCCGTGAAGTGGGGATGAATCCCTCCCTGGAGGCAGACCTCCACCGCCCCCCGCTCCCAGGCCTCCTCCACCCGGCGCACGATCTCCTCCAGGGGCACGAGGTAGGCAGGCCCCCGTAGGTTCTCGGCCAGCTTCCCCTTGGAGAAGGCGCAGAAGCCGCACCGGAAGTAGCAGACGTTCGTGTACTGGATGTTGCGGGTGACGACGTAGGTCACCTCGTCCCCGCACACCTCCCGACGTAGCCGATCGGCGGCGGCGAGCACCCGGTCGCGCTCCTCGCCCCGGGCCCGGAAGAGGCGGACGATCTCCTCCTCGCCCAGGTCGTCCTTGGTGTCGATGGGAAGCGCATCCTTGGGCAGGAAGGGGAGCGGTCGCTCCGCTCCCGGAGCCCACTCCCCCTCCCGAGCAAGACCCAGGGCGTCCGACGCCCGCAGCACGTAGGGCAGGACGGCGGGATCGAGCCAGCGCTCGTCCACGTACTCGGGGTAGACGGGCAGCCGGGGAGCGAGCTCGAGGCCTGCTCGCCGGGTCGCCTCCTCCAGGCGGGCGATCTCCGGCCAGGGCGCCTCCGGGTTCACGTGGTCGATCGTCACCGGGGACACGCCCCCGAAGTCGTTGATGCCCGCCTCCAGCAGACGGGGGAAGTCGTCGTAGGAGAGGTTGGGAGGGGCCTGGATGTTGGCGTCGGGCCCCAAGACCAGCCGAGCAGCGGCGCAGGTCCACAGGAGCTCCTCGAGGGTGGGCTCGGGGTGCTCCGCCATGCGGGTGCCCGGCTTGGCCCGGAAGTTCTGGACGATCACCTCCTGGATGTGGCCGTAGCGCTCGTGGAGGTCGCGGATGGCGAGCAGAGCCTCGATCCGCTCCGCCCGGGTCTCGCCGATGCCGATGAGGATGCCCGTCGTGAAGGGGACGCGCGCCTCGCCGGCCAGGCGGAGCGTCTCCAGGCGTACGCTCGGGCGCTTGTCGGGCGAGCCGAAGTGGGGGCCCCCGCGCGCGCACAGCCGCTCGGCGACGGTCTCCAGCATCATCCCCTGCGAGGCGGTCACCCGCCGCAAGGCCTCCAGGTCGTGGCGGCCGAGTACGCCGGGGTTGGCGTGGGGCAAGAGGCCCGTCTCCTCCAAGACGCGGCTACACATGCGAGCCAGGTACTCGACGGTGGTCGCGCAGCCGAGGGCCCGAAGCTCCTCGCGGGCCACCCGATAGCGCAGCTCCGGCTTGTCCCCCAAGGTGAACAGAGCCTCCCGACATCCGGCCCGAGCTCCCGCCCGAGCGATGGCCAGCACCTCCTCCTCGGTCAGGTAGGCGGGCTCTCCCCGCCGGGGAGGGCGAGCGAAGGTGCAGTAGTGGCACACGTCCCGACAGAGGGTGGTGAGAGGGATGAAGACCTTGGCCGAGTAGGTGACGAGCTTCCCCTTCCCCTGCTCCCTCAGCCGCGAGGCGGGCTCGAGCAGGTCGCTCGCAGGCAGGGACACGAGCTCGAGCGCCTCCTTCCGGGTCAGCACACGGTGAGCATACGCCCAGCGGCTATGGTCAGGCCGTGCGAGCCCACGTCCTCGTCCCCGTCAAGCCCCTAGCTGAGGCCAAGACGCGCCTTGCCGGGGTGCTCTCTCCCGGCGAGAGGGCGCGGCTCGTCCAGGAGATGCTCGACCTCGTCCTCGCCGCCGTGCAGGAGGCCGGCGTAGGCCCGGTCACGGTAGTCTCCCCCCAGCCCCTGGCCCTGAACGGGGTCCCTCGCTTCGACGACGGCGGCCTCCCTTGGAACGAAGCCCTCGCCCGGGCTACGCGCGAACTCGTGCGGGAGCCCTGCGTGGCGGTCGTGGCCGCCGACCTCCCCCTCCTGCGCAGCGCCGAGGTGGAGGCCCTGGTGGAGTCGGTCCCCACCCGGGGGATCGCCATCGCTCGAGCCAAGGACGGGGGCACGAACGCCCTCGCCATGCGTCCGCCGGGGGCCATGGCCACCGTCTTCGGGGAGCCCCAAAGCTGCCGCCTCCACCAGGAGGCGGCTCGCCGGGCAGGGCTCCAGGCGGTGGTGGTCGACCTCCCCGGTCTTGCCTTCGACGTGGATACGCCCGAGGACGTGGCTGCGTGGCGCTGACGCTGGGCTACAAGGCGTCGGCCGAGCAGTTCGGGCCCCGCCAGCTCCTCGACCTCGCCGTCCACGCCGAGCGGGTGGGCCTCGAGCTGATCGCCGTCTCCGACCACTTCCAGCCCTGGCGGCATCGGGGCGGCCACTCCCCCTCCGTTCTTCCCTGGCTGGGGGCGGTGGGGGAGCGTACGGAGCGGGCCCGGCTGGGGACGAGCGTCCTCACGCCCACCCTCCGTTACCACCCCGCGGTGGTGGCCCAAGCCTTCGCCACCCTGGCCTGCCTCAACCCGGGACGGGTGTTCTTGGGAGTGGGAACGGGGGAGGCGATGAACGAGGCTCCTGCCACCGGGCAGGAGTGGCCGCCGCCCAAGGAGCGGCGGGACCGCCTGGCAGAGGCGATCGAGCTCATGCGGCGGCTGTGGACCGAGGAGCGGGTGACCTTCCAGGGCGCCTACTACCGCACCCGCCGCGCCACCATCTACGACCGCCCGCCCCAGCCGGTACCGATCTTCGTGGCCGCCTCGGGCCCCCTTGCCGCCCGTCTAGCGGGACGCGTGGGCGACGGGCTGATCTGCACGAGCGGAAAGCGGCCCGAGCTCTACCGCGAGTTGGTCGAGGCTCTCGAGGAAGGGGCCCGGGCCCAGGGCCGCGACCCGGATCGGCTCGTCCGTATGATCGAGATCAAGGTCTCCTACGACCGCGACCTCGACTACGCCCGTCAGGCATGCCGATTCTGGGCTGCCCTGGCCCTCGCCCCGGAGGAGAAGTCAGGGGTGGAGGACCCGGTGGAGATGGAGCGCCTGGCCGAGGCCGCAGCCGACCGCGCCCACACCCGCTTCATCGTCTCCTCCGACCCGGAGGAGGTGGTGGAGAGGATCGGCGAGTACGTGGCGCTCGGCTTCGACCACCTCGTCTTCCACGGGCCCGGCCACGACCAGCGCCGCTTCCTCGACCAGCTGGCCTCCGACGTCCTCCCCCGGCTCAGAGAGCGCTTCTGAACGCCCGCGCCGCCTCCTCGCCCAGCACGGCGAAGATGGCCTTCCCAAGCGAGCGGGGCCGGAACGAGCGGGCCACCCCCACCATGATCCGAGCACACTCCTCGAGGGGGAAGCCGCCCACCCCGGTGCCGAAGGCAGGAAGGGCGATGGAGGAGCAGCCGAGCTCGTCCGCCACTTCCAGGCAACGGCGGGTCGCCCGCTCGATGAGCTCGGCGCTGGTGCGAAGGTCCTGCCCCATCACCGCCCCGTGGATCACGTAGCGGGCCGCAAGGCGCCCGGCCCCGGTGGCGACAGCGTCACCGACCTCGATCGGTCCCTTGGCCACCGCCTCCCGCTCGATCTCCTCGCCTCCTGCCCGCTTGATCGCTCCTGCCACCCCGGCTCCCATCCACAGCCGATTGTTGGCCGCGTTGGCGATGGCGTCCACCTCGAGGGCGGTGATGTCGCCCTCCACGACTTCGAGCTCGAGCGTGGACACGGAGAACAGCCTAGCGCGCGCCGGCCAAGGCAAGCTTCGCCTGGTCGGCGAGCCCGGCCAGCATCTTGAGGCTGAGGGCGTCGAAGCCGGCGCCGGGGTCGACGCCGGCTACGAGGAAGCCCACCCGGCCGTCGCCGAAGGAGAAGGGAGCGACGGCCACGTGGCGGCCCTCGGCAAGCTCGGGGGCTCCCGGGATGTGGGCGTAGTCCTGGGGGCGGAGGACGACCGGCCCCGGCCTGCTCGCGAACCGCTGGGCCAGCTCCGGCGGGTAGCGCTGCTCGAGCAGTCGCTTTCGCTCGAGCGAGTCCCGGTGCCAGGCAGCCACCGCCGCCAGGTCGCTCCCCGCCCGCTCCTGCAGCCACAGGGAGGCCACCTCGGCGCCCAGGCTCCTCCCCGCCTCCTCGACGATGCGCTGGGCGACGTGGGAGGGCTCTGCCCGCGCCAGGGCCCGGGCGAAGTCGAGGAGGGCGTCGGCCACGTGCAGGCTCTGCTCCTGCTCGCGACGAAGGAGCCTCTCCCCCAGGACCGCGGCGGCGCGAAGGGCGAGCCCCTCGAGGAGCTTGAGGCAGGCCTTCTCGCAGCGCTCGCCGGGATCGTGGACGGCGATCCAGCCCCGCATCCCCGAGGCAGCAGGAAGGGGGGCAATCGCCTCCCTACCCGCCTCCCTCCTCCCGTACAGCTCCTGGAACGTCTCCTCGCCCAGGAAGAAGGGGGCCGCTTGGGGCTCGAGCACCGCCTCGGCCACCAGCTTGGGCACGCTCTCGGGCCAGCCGACCGGCGCCCCGTCGCCCGCGACCGCCACCCGACGGTAAGCGGGCTGCAGGGGGTCCTCCAGCCACAGCGAGCAGTGGCCGGCGCCGGCCAGGGCTTGGATCCTGCGCACGATCTCCTCCTGGGTCTCCTCCACCGAGCCCGAGGCCGAGACGGCGTCCAGGAACTCGAGCCAGGCCGTAGCGTTCTCGGCCTCCCGCTTGGCAGCCTCGTACAGGCGAGCGTTCTCGAGGGCCACCGAGGCGTAGCCGGCCAGCACCGCGAGCAGGCGCAGGTCGTTCTCGTCGAACTGGCCCACCCCCAGCTTGGAGAGGAAGAGGACCCCGCTCACCCGGGACTCGTAGCGAAGCGGGACGGCGATCACCGACTCGTCCACGGGCTCGGTGCCCGGGATCTGGGCGGCGTACTCGCACTCGAGCGCGTTGGCGACGAGGAGCGACGAGCCCGTGGCAGCCACGTAGCCGGTGAGGCCCTGGCCCACCTCGACCCGCAGCGCCGAGAGCCCCTCCTCCGTGACCACGTCGCCCTTCACGGCCACAGGCACAAGCTCGCTCCCCTCGAGCAGGTAGACGCGACAGGAGTGGTAGTCGATCAGGCCCCGTAGCTCGGCCACGACGGCCTCGGCGATCTCCCGCACGGTGGACAGCCGGTTGAGCTTGTTGACGAGGTTCTGGAGCAGCTTGAGGTGAGCGAGCGAGCGCGTGTCCCGGGCAGGATCGGAGCCTAGGGGCCGCTCGCCCGCCTCCTCGTCGAAGAGCACGATCTGGCTCTTTCCCCGGGCCTTGGCCGTCATCATGGCCGTCTCGGCGCAGGCGGCCAGCTCGCGGGGGTTGGTGGCATGCTCGGGCCCGGCGGCGATGCCGATGGAGACGGTGATCTCGCCCACGCCGTCTACCGGGCTCTCCCGCAGCCTCTCTTGGATGCGACGGGCAAGGCCGAGGGCCTCCTGGCAGCCGCAGGAGGGCATGATCACCGCCAGCTCCTCCCCTCCCGTCCGACAGACGAGGTCGCTCGCCCGCACCAGCGACGACACCGTCTCGGCCAGGTCCACCAGGATGCCGTCGCCGACGGCGTGGCCGTAGATGTCGTTAACCCGCTTGAAGTCGTCGATGTCCAGCATGAGCAGGGCGACCGAGTCGCGCACCCGGTTGGCCCGGGCCAGCTCGGCCCGCAGGCGCTCGTGGAAGGTGCGGTGGTTGTAGAGGCCGGTCAGGGAGTCGGTCCGAGCCTGGTGCTCGAGCCGGGCCCGCACCTGGGCGTTGTCGATGGCCAGCGCGGCTGCGTCCGCGAGCCACTTGGCCAGCTCGAACTCGTCCTCGTGGAAACGGGCCGACTCCCCCAGGCGGTAGATGTTGAGGGCGCCCTTGAGCGTGCCCCGCGCGACCAGGGGCACAGAGATCAGGGCCTCGGGCTCGGCGGGAGTCCCCGGCACGAAGGCCACCCGGGGGTCGAGGTGGGCCTTGTTGGCCAGCACCGGCTGGCGATGGGCTACCGCCCAGCCGGTGATCCCGTGACCGAAGGGGGGCCGCGTCCGCATGACCTCCTTCTCCCACTCGCTACGGGCCAGCACCGGCACGAGCTCGCGGCGGGCCAGGTCGGCCTCGTAGATGTGGAGAGCGTCGTAGGGGACGAGCTCCGCCAAGGTATCGGCGATGCGGTCGAGGAGGGTGTCGAGGGTCTCCTCGGACAGGACCAGGTGGAACACCTCGGCCAGACGGCGGTAGGAGGCGACCAGGGCCTCGGGGCTCGAGCTTCCTCCATTGGCGCGAGGCCGGGCGGGAAGAGGCGAGACGTGGGCTCCCACGTCCCCGGTATCGGCAGCCCCTCCTGCCCGCTTGAGGAGCGCCGCTACCGGAAGAGATCTCGCTCCGCGGGCATGACGAGGTCGCGGGCTGAGCCCTCACCTACGACCGCCAAGCCCCGCACGATGGCGGCCGGGATGGCGGCCGTCTTGCCCATGACCAGCTCCGCGGCCGAGGCGATCTCGTCTGCTACCGCCACCACCGTCGCGTGCAGCTCGTAGCCGTTGGCATCCCGGTGGCCCCGCAGGTCGAGGAGGGGCGCCATGCCGGCGACGCCGACGGCCACGTCCACGATCCCCCTCCGCCAGGGCCGCCCGAACGAGTCGCTGACGACGACGGCTACAGCACGACCGGTGAGCTCCGCCAGCCGCGCCTGGATCCGACGAGCGGAGGCGTCGGGGTCGACGGGGAGGAGGACGACCGTGTCCGGGGCAGGGGCGTTGGAGGCATCGACTCCGGCCGAGGCGCAGACGAAGCCGTGTCTCGTCTCGGCGATGACGAGGGGCGGTCGGGCGCGCACGATCCGCGTCGCCTCCCGCAGGATCACCTCCAGGCGGCGAGGGTCGCAGTCGCCCGCCAGCGCTCGTGCCCGCGGCGAGGGCTCGATCTCTGCCAGCCGCACCACCCTTCCCTCGGCCTTGGACACCGCCTTGTGGCACACGACCACCACGTCCCCGTCCTCGAGCGAGACCGAGGCGGCAAGGAGCGCGGCCAGGTCGTCTCCCTCCCGAATCTCGGGTAGCCCTTCGACGGGGATGACGCGGAGCTCAGGCACCGGCCGCCACCACCACCTCGGCCAGGCGGCGACGGGCAGCTCGGTCGCCCATGACCGTGCTCGTCACGAGCGGCTGCACCCCTTGAGCCTCGACCTCGCGGGCCGCGCCAGCGTCGCTCTCGTCGACGACGAGGACGTCGATCAGCCCCTGGTAGCAGGTGGCCACCCTCCCCGGGGAGGTCCCCCCCGCCAGCCGCGCCAGCATGCGGTCTGCCGGCCCCTTGAGCGCCCGTCCCGAGACGAGCGGGCTCACCGCCACGCAGGGAACGCGCCTGCGCTCCAGCGCGGCCCTGATCTCGGACACGGCCAAGATCGGCCAGATGCTCACGAAGGGGTTGGAGGGAGCGATCACGATCAGCTCCGCCTCCGCCAGGGCCGCCAGGACCCCGGGAGCGGGCCGAGCGGAGTCCTCGCCCTGGAAGCGGACGCGATCGACCTCGTCTCGGTGCCGGCGGGCGACGAACCACTCCTGGAAGGGGAAGCTCCCCGCCGGGGTATCGATCCACGTCCGCAAAGGATCGTCGCTGGCAGGAAGGAGCGTGGTGGCGAGGCCGAAGGCGGCGGCCAGCCGGCCGGTGACGGCCGACAGGGGCTGGCCGCTGCGACGGGCCTGGGTTCGGACCAGGTGGAGGCCAAGGTCGCGGTCCCCCAGGCGAAACCAAGTCTCGCCGCCCAGCCTCTCCACCTCGGCCAGGGCATGCCAGGTCTCCTGGGCCCGTCCCCAGCCCCGCTCCTCGTCGACCACCCCGGCGAGGGCATAGAGAACGGTGTCGAGATCGGGAGACACGTGGAGCCCCAGGACCTCGCAGTCGTCGCCCACGTTCCCGATCACCGTCACCGCGGCGGGATCGACCGCCTCGACGAGGCCGCAGACGAAGCGCGCTCCCCCCACGCCCCCCGAGAGAACGGCGATCCTCCTCACGGCTGGGACCCTAGCGACGACCGGGCGAGGGCGGTGCGCCGGTACCCGCCTCCATCCGGCCGAGGACCGGCAACCCTACATGGCGGCGGCGCCGGGACCGGTGGTCGTCCACTCGGTGAGGTCGAACCAGTGCGACGCCCGCAGGGCCGCCACCACCTCGGGGGCCGTGTGCCGAGCGAAGTAGACGTGGTGCTCGAGGTCGCAGCAGATCCAGACCTCGTCCAGGGAGAGGGCGTCGAGCTCCAGGCTGAGCAGGGCGTCCCCGGGGAGGGAGACCTCGCGGGCCGTGTAGTGCTTGAACTGGAGATCGGGGGCGATCTCCATCAGCTCGGGCCAGTCGGGGCAGGTACGGTAGCTCACGGGGTCGTTATTGTGGCAGCCGCGGCCGGCTCCTCCACCGACCACCGTCCCTCCAGGCGTACGAGGCCGGTGGAGCCGTCGGCGGGGTAGACCACGAAGCGGGCGGCATCGTCGAGCCAATGGTAGAGGCGCTCGCCGCCGCGATCGCTGACCTCGAAGCGGAGCCGGAACCGTCCGTCGGCCAAGGGCAGGCTGTCGACGTCGAACCGGAGCCGCTTCTCGCCTTCCCCCTCGGGGAAGCCCAGCTCCCGTGTATCCACCGCTCCGGCCGCCAGCACCAGCCCGGCCTCGTCGTGGAGGGTCCAGGCCAGGCGGGGGGCAGCCACCCGGCCGTACGAGCGGAGGAGGAGGCGAGCGGAGAGGGGCTCTCCGGGGAGGAACTGCCGTCGCTCCTCGCCCTCCGGGCCGAGCAGGCGCACCTCCTCGATCCGAACCTCGCCGCTTCCGTACTCGCGCAGGCCGCCGGCGCGCTCCTCGGGGTCGCGGTCGGAGGCGAGCAGAGCGTGGTAGCGGGCGATCGCCTCCTGGACGGGCCCGTCCACCTCCACCCGCCCCTGGCGGAGGAGGACGCCGCGACCGCACAGCCGGGCCACGGCCGCGGCGTCGTGGGACACGAAGACGATGGTGGCCCCCCGCCGCTTCAGCTCGAAGATCTTGCCGAAGCACTTGCGCTGGAACTCCTCGTCGCCGACGGCGAAGACCTCGTCCAGGAGGAGGACATCCGCCTCCAAGTGGGCGGCCACGGCGAAGCCGAGTCGCATGACCATGCCCGAGGAGTAGGTGCGGACGGGGAGGTCGATGAACCGCTCCAGCTCGGCGAAGGCCACGATCTCGTCCAGGTGGCGGCGGATGGCGCGGCGGGAGAGGCCCAGGATGGAGCCGTTCAGGAAGACGTTCTCCCGACCTGTGAGCTCGGGGTGGAAGCCAGCTCCCAGCTCGAGCAGGCTCCCCACCCGGCCCCCCACCGCCACCCTGCCCGAGGTGGGCTTGATGATGCCGGCCACGAGCTTGAGCAGGGTGGTCTTGCCCGAGCCGTTGCGCCCGATCAGGCCCACCGACTCCCCCGTGTCGACCGTCAAGGACACGTCCCGGAGCGCCCAGACCTCCCTGCTCGTGACCCGCCGGCGGGCGACCAGGACCTCCTTGAGGGTGCGGACGGGCTGAGGGTAGACGCGGAAGCGGCGACTGGCCGCCTCGATCTCGATCCGGCCGGGACGCACTACGCCACCGAGGGTAGCGCGCACGCCCGCCGCACGAGGCCGGCCAGGACTGCCACGAACGCAGGCTCGGCGTTGGGCATGGCGATCCGCTCCAGGGTCAGGCCCAAGGCCTGCGCCTTCGCCTGCGCCTCCACGTCGATGTCGAAGCGGATCTCCAGGTGGTCGGAGACGAAGCCCACCGGGCAGACGAGGACCGAGCGTACGCCCCGCGCGGCCAGCTCCTCCAGGTGGTCGAGGAGGTCGGGCTGCAGCCACGACTCGCCCGTCTCCGACTGGGACTGGTAGGAGAAGGACCAGCTGGCGAGCCCGGCGGCCTCGGCCACGAGGGCGGAGGTGCGGAGGAGCTGATCCTGGTAAGGGTCCCCCTCGTCGAGGATGCGAGCGGGCAGCGAGTGGGCGGTGAAGACGACATGCCCTCGAGCTCCCCGGACCCGCTCCACCAGGAGCCGGATGAAGGCGGGGTCGTCGTGCCAGCTCTCCACGAACACGAGGCGGGCGCGCCCCGCCAGGGCCCGCTCCAACCGGTCTCGGTATCCGCCCACGGAGAGGCGCGAGTAGTGGGGAGCGAGAACGAGGCCCACCACCGTGTCGGCGCCGGCGGCGAGGGCCCGCTCGGCTGCCTCGGCGATGCGGGGAGTCCAGTGCTTCATGCCCACGAACACGGGCAGGCCGAGCTCCTCCTCCAGCGCCGCCCGCACCGCCTCGGTGATGGCGTTGAGGGGGCTAGGCCCCTGCCCTACCCCGAGCAGGCGGTAGCGCTCCACGAGCTCCTGCACCAGCTCCGGCCGAGGCGGTCGCCCGCCGCGGATATCCGCGTAGTAGGCGGGGACGTCCTCCAGCCGATCGGGGCTTCCGTAGGCCATGAGGACGACAGCCGCTCGGGTCATCTCCATCCCTTCCTGAAGGACGCGCTTCGCTCGTGAACGAGCTCGACCAGCCGGGCCAAGACCGCCGGGTCGGTGTCGGGGAGAACGCCGTGGCCCAGGTTGAAGATGTGGCCCCGCCTGCCCGCCGCTCGGCGGAGGACATCGAGGGCCGCCGCCTCGACCTGCTCCCAGGGCCCGAGCAGGTAGGCGGGGTCGAGGTTCCCCTGGACACCGCGGTCGAGGCCCACGGCCGCCCAGGCCCGGTCGAGCTCGACCCGCCAGTCAAGCCCGATGACGTCCCCGCCGGCCTCGCGCATGTGGGAGAGGATGCCTGCGGTGCAGGTGCCGAAGTGGATAGTGGGCGCCTCCACCGCGCCCAGGACACGAGAGGCGTAAGGGGCGGCGTAGACCCGGTAGGCGGCCGGCGAGAGGAGGCCGGCCCAGGAGTCGAAGAGCTGGATCACGTCCGCTCCTGCCTCTACCTGGGCGGCGGCGAAGCCGGCGAAGGTATCGGCCAGCTTGGCGAGCAGCGCCTGCCACTGGTCAGGCCTCCTCAGCATGAGCGACCTCGCGGCCAGGAAGCCCTTGCCGCCCCGCCCCTCCAGGAGGTAGCAGGCGACGGTGAAGGGCCCTCCGCAGAAGCCGACGAGGGCCTTGTCGGCGGCCAGCTCCCGACGCGCCAGCCGCACCGCCTCGAGCACGGGAGCGAACGCCTCCTCGGGATGGGGCACCCGCAGCCGCCGCACGTCGGCCTCGCTGCGGAGGGGAGGGTCGACCACCGGCCCCACGCCCTCCACCAGCTCGACCTCGACGCCCATGGCCCGTACCGGGGTCATGATGTCAGCGAAGAGGACGGCCGCGTCCACCCCGTGGCGGCCTACCGGCTCCAGGGTGACCTGGACGCAGAGCTCCGGGGTGTCGGCGATCTCGAAGAAGGCGTAGTGCTCACGCAGCTTCCTGTACCCAGGCAGGGAGCGGCCCGCCTGGCGCATGAACCAGATCGGCGTGCGCTCGACCGGCTCCCGCCGGCAGGCGCGCACGAGGAGGGGCGCGGTCACGGAACTAGACTAGCCCGGTGCCTCCTCCCCTCGCCGCCCGGTTCGTCTCCTGGTCCTGGGGCCCGCTGCGGGCAGGAGCCCGCTCCTCCGCCCGGATCGTGATCGAGAACGTGGGATCGGCGACCTGGCGGCAGGACGTCCTCGCCTCCTACCACTGGCTGGACGAGCGGGGAAACCCGATCGTCTGGGACGGCCTGCGTACCCCGCTTCCTGCGCCTGTCGCCCCCGGGGAGCGCGTGGAGCTCGAGCTCGCCCTGCGGGCGCCCCTTCCCCCCGGCCGCTACCGCTTGGCCCTCGACCTGGTCGCCGAGGGGCGCGCCTGGCTCGCCGAGCTGGGCAACCCCTCGCCCCAGGAGGACGTGGAGGTGCTGCCCCGGGTAGAGGCGACCAGCCTGGCCGAGGCGGCTGTCGTCCACCTTCCCGACTGGTGCCGGCCTGCCCCAGGCTGGGCCGAGCGCGTGCTCGCCGCCCACGCCGCGGGGTACGCGCTGGTGGCGGGCGCCATCGACCCTCCCCGCCGCCTGCGCCGCGTGCTCTCGGCCTGGGCGCCGGGGCCCGGGCGCGTGCCCGGCTTTGCCCATCCCCTCCTCTGTCCCTCCGTCCTCGTGGGAATCGAGGTCGAGCAGCTCCCCGACGTCCACGGCCTCCCTGCCTTCCGGCCTCCTCCCGACGAGCCGTGGCTGTACGACGGGAGCCTGGTGATCAAAGCTCGACCGCCATTCGGTCGTCCACGCGGGTGAAGACGGCCGCCCCCAGGGCCAGGCTGAGGACGGCGGCTCCCAGGAGGTAGAGGACGTCGCCCAGGGCGGGAAGCTCCCCGAAGAAGAGGGGCGCCCGCAGGGCGTAGAGGGGCGGAGTGAGGGGATTGCCCCAGCGCAGGACCTCCACCACAGCCTGGTAGCGCTCGAGGCCCCCGGGAAGCTCCTCCAGGGAGTAGAGCACGGGAGTGAGGAAGAACCAGGGAAGGAGCAGGGCCGAGACGAGGTGCTCGACGTCGCGGAAGACGACGTTGGCCGAGGCCACCGCCAAGGCTAGCCCAGCCACCAGGGCCACCACGAGAAGGGCGATGGGGACGGCCAGCCACACGGTGTCCCTGGTACGGGGCAGCACCGCGGCGTCGATGGCCACCAGTCCCGCCAACAGGGCGGCGAACGGCACGAGCTGGGTCGCCACCGTGGAGAAGGCCACGAGCTGGCGGGGAAAGCGCACCTTCTTGATGAGCTCGGCGTAGTCGAGCATGGAGCGGGCGGCTGACTGGAGAGAGGCGGCCAAGAAACCCCACACGGCCAGGCCGGAGAGGAGGAACAGGGGGTAGTGGTCGATGCTCGTCACCTTCCACAACAGCGAGAAGACGAGCACGTACACGCCCATGAGGACGAGGGGATTGGCGAGGGACCAAGCCACGCCGAGCACGGTGCCCTTGTAGCGGGCGTGGAGGTCGCGGCGGAACAGGCTCGCGAAGAGCTCCCGGTAGCGGAAGAGGTCGGCGTAGACGGTGATCACGGCGGACGGAGCCGGAGAGAGTGTAGAGGTCGGTCCCCGCGCCTGGACAGCGGTCCCCCGATGGGCCATCCTTCGCTTCCAGTCCCCGATAGCTCGCCCGGAGGGGCTCGTGCGACACGTCGTCCCCATCGTCACCCTCGTCCTCTGTGTCCTGGTCGAGGCCGGAGCCGCCCCCTCCCGCTCTGCCGCCCACGAGCCGGCGGGTGTCTTGGCCGTGGCCCCCGCCGAGGCGCGTCCCGACCGCCCGGCCGGCACCTTCCTCGCGCTCCTCTTCGGCGAGGACGGGCCCATCCCCGCCTCCGTCACCGTGCTCGTCCCCCGCGGCTACCGTCTCGACCTGGCGCGGCCCCCCGGCGAGAGGGTGGGCATGGGGGCGGCGCTCCTTCGCCAGTCCTTCTTCGCCGGGCAGCTGCGCCGGGTGCCGGTGGTGGCCGACGATCCTGCCCGCTACCTCCTCGACGCCGAGGCTCAGGCCTGCGCCCCCGGCCCCCACGCCGCCGCGTGGCTGGCGCCCCTTCCCTTGGGGCTCGACCTGGGCACCCTCACGGTGGTCTTCTACGTCGATCCGGCGGGCCCGGAGCACCCGGACGCCGCCTACCGCATCACCACCTGCCTACCCTCCCCCGAGCTTCCGCCGGAGGAGGGGGGCCTGGCTGGAGGCAAGCGTCTCCTCGGCCTCGGTCTCGACCTGGAGGGGATGCTCGTCAACCCCGCTGCCGGCACCCACGTGTGGAGACTCTTGGTCACCCCCTACGCTCCCGGCTCCCGCTCCCCGGAGAGGGACGCCACCTTCGAGGCCCGCGCCCTCGTTCCCCTTCCCCAGTCCCTCAGCGCTCGCTCCCGCTACCTTGCCCGAGCCCGGTCGCTCCTCGTGCAGGGGCGCCTGCTCGCGGCGGGAAGAGCGCGCGGGGGAGCCGAGGTCACCCTCGCCAAGGAGAGCGGGGTGCAGCTAGCGACGGCCACTACCCGCCCTGACGGCACCTTCGCGGTGAGGGCGCGCCTCCCCCAGACCTCCCGCCCGCAGAGACTCAGGCTCGTCCTCGACGTGGCCCTCGAGCTCAGGCCCTGCAGCGAGGCTCCCACCGCCCCAGGAGGATGCGCCTCCGAGTCGGTGGCGCCGCCTCCCACGGTCTCCTTCACCGCCACCATCCCCAAGCTCGCTCCCCGAGGACGCCGGTAGGAGGGAAGGCGGCTACAGCACCCGGCGGGCGTACAGGGAGACGCCCGAGTAGCCGTGGCAGCTCTGGGAGAAGAAGGTAGCGGCGCTGCGGCCGAGGAGGGGGAGGCGGAGAAGCCGACCGGCGACGCGCCGTCGGGCGAGGTCGGCGTACCCCTCCGCCTGCTCAACCCGCCGGACGAGGAGGCCGGCCCGGGCGAAGGCCCACAGGTAGGCGTACACGGTGTGGACGTGCTCGTTGATGCCGAAGGCCCGCTCCTCCGCCTGGTCGGGAGCCTCGCCCGAGCGAAGGAGGGCCCGCGTCCCCTCGTTGAGAGCGCAGACGTAGCCTCCCCGCCGGGCCACCCGGGCCATCTCCCCGACCATGGCCGCCAGGTCGAGGGCATGGTGGAGCGCCGCCACGCAGAACACGAGGTCGAACGAGGAGGAGGCAAAGGGTAGGCGCTCGCCGTCCCCCTGCACGCGCAAGAAGGGACGGCCGGCCCGGCGCTCGTAGAAGGCGCCGCGGCCGAGCCCGATGTTGGCGTCGGCGAGGAGGTCGCAGGCCACGTACTCGCACCCTCGAGGAAGGAGGTGCTGGGCCGCCCAGCACTTGGCCGCCCCTACCTCCAAGACCCGCATGCCGGGACGGACGTAGCGGTCGAGCAAAAGATCGAAGGAGTGCTCCGTGGCCCGCCAGGTCTTGTCCTCCCAGCCGAGCTCGCGGCAGAGGTAGGGAAGGCGGGCATCCACCTCGTCGTCGGGCTCGTACCACCCCTGGGCCTGGGCCAGCCGCACCCAGCCCTCCATCTCCCGACGCTTGGCCTCCATCCCGGGCAGGCCGTCGGCCACCAGGCGGGGAATCCCCTCCTCCGCCGAGTAGCAGGCCCGGCAACGGCTGCAGGCGAGGGGGGATGGCCCCGGGACGAGGGGAGCGCCGCAGGCTGGGCAGCGGAGGAGGTGGAAGGGAAGGGACGTCACCCTCTCTCCCTAGTCTCTATCCCAAGACTGCCAAACACGTGCTTAACAGGCCTTCAGTACGCTTCCTGGCCGTGCCGCTCGACAGCACCCGGAGCGCGGCAGGATGACCGCCGTGCCCACCCTCGCGGCCGCGCCGGTGGCTGCGCTGGTCATCCTGGCCGTGCTGCGCTCCCCCCTTCGCCGGGCGGTCGTGGCCACTCCCTCCCGCGACCGCTGGCACCGGCGCTCGACTCCGGCCCTGGGCGGGGCAGGCATCTTCCTCGGCTTCGCCTGCGGGGTGGGGCTCTCTCTGCTCGTCGGGCTCGAGCCTACATGGGAGCTCGCGGGCATCCTGGGCGGAGCCTTCCTCGTGTTCCTGCTCGGACTCGTCGACGACCTCCGCCCCCTCTCCCCGGCGCTCAAGCTGGCAGGCCAGACGGCGGCGGCCGGGCTCGTCCTCGCCTCCGGGATCCGCGTCCAGATCGTGGAGAACGAGGTCGCCGCCACCGCCCTCGGCCTCCTGTGGCTGGTGGGCATCACCAACGCCTTCAACCTGCTCGACAACATGGACGGCCTGGCGGGGACGCTGGCCGTGATCGCGGCCGGGTTCTTCGCCCTGGACGCGGTCACCGTCCACCCCGACCCCCTCCTCCTCGCTGTGTCGCTGTCGCTGGCCCTGGCCCTCCTCGGCTTCCTCCCCTTCAACTTCCGGCCCCGGCGGCCGGCGGCGGTGTTCATGGGCGACTCCGGGAGCCAGACGTTGGGACTGGTGCTCGCTGCCCTCGGCCTGGCGACAAGCTGGAAGGTGGCGGAGACGACCGTGGCCACGCTCATCCTCCCCCTGCTCGTCCTCGCCGTCCCTATCCTCGACACCGCCCTCGTCACCGCCGTCCGTCTGGTGGAGGGCCGCCCCGTCCACCGAGGGGGCCGCGACCACGCCTCCCACCGGCTGGTGCGGAGCGGCATCTCGGAGAAGGCGACCGTGCTCCTTCTGGCCGCTATCGCCGCCGGCTTGGGGGGAAGCAGCCTCGCCTACTCCGGGCTCGACAATAGCTGGGTGGCCACGGTGGGGGTCCTCGTCACCTTCGCCCTGCTCGTCCAGCTCGCCGGCTTCCTCACCGACATCGACGAGGGGATCGCCTCCTCGGGCCGGGCCGTCCGGCTGCGGACGATCCTGCTCGCCCCCCGCCGGCTGGCCGAGATGGCGGTGGACTTTGCCCTCGTCTCTGCCTCCTTCACCGCCTCCTACCTCCTCTTCGTCGAGGGAAGCGGCACCGCCTACCAGAGGCACATCTTCCTCTCCTCCCTCCCCGTCCTCCTCGCCACCCGGTACCTGACCTTCATTCCCGCCGGCCTCTACAGCGGGGTGTGGCGGTTCGCCGGAGCCCGGGAGGCGGCGGCCGTCGTGGCCGCCGTGGTCGTCTCCGAGGCCCTCACGGTGGCGGTGGTGCTGGCCATGGGACGGCCGCTCGGGGACTTTCCCGCCCGTATCTACGCCGTCGACGCCCTGCTCGCCACCGCCCTCGTGGGAGCCTCCCGGTTCGGCGAGCGGGCGTTCTTCCGTGCCTTGGCCGTCCTCCGCGACCGCTCCCGGGCTCGGCGCGTCCTCATCGTCGGGGCCGGCAAGGGAGGCCGCAGCCTCCTCCGCGAGCTGCGGGAGACCGCCGGCGAGCGAGTGGTGGGGTTCGTCGACGACGATCCCCGGCTGCGCCGGCGCCGTCTCCAGGGGGTGCCGGTCCTCGGCGGCCTGGACGAGATCGGAGCCGCCCTTGCCCGCTCGCGTCCCGACGTCGTGCTCGTCACCATCCCCGACGCAGGCCGAGAGCGGCTGGACGCGGTCGTCCGCGGCTGCGAGGAGGCCGGCGTCCCCTGCCGGTTCGTGCGTCGCCACGTCGACCTCGACCCCCTGGTGGCCATGGGAGCCCGGGCCGAGTGACGGCGGCGGTCGGGGAGGGGGCGCGGGCGACGGGCGGGGGAGCGGAGGCCGCCGTCCCGGCCCCGACCCGGCTAGACCGGCTCGCCCCCGCCCTCCCTGTCGTCTCCGTGTTCGTGTGGCTGGCTGCCCTCTACTCCTGGCAGGCCTGGCGCCACCCCACCCCCTGGCTCTTCACCGACGAGCTCGAGCTGACCCAGCTCTCGCGGGCCGTCGCCGATACAGGCTCGGCGGCACGGCGGGGCGAGCCCCACTTCTTCCAGACCCTGTACGCCTACGTCCTTGCCCCTGCCTGGTGGCTGGGCCCGGTAGAGAGCGCCTACGGGGCGGTGAAGCTGATCGGCATCCTGGTGATGACGGCGGTCTCGTTCCCCGTCTACCTCCTGGCCCGCGCCCTCGTCTCCCGGCCGGTCGCGCTCCTCGCCGCTGCCGGAAGCGCCGCTACCCCCGCCCTCGCCTACGCGCCCATGATCCTGGAGGAGCCCCTCGCCTACCCCTACGCCGCGCTCTCCTTCCTGCTCGTCTTCCGGGCGCTCGTGCGCCCCGCCAGGGCTACGATCGCTCCCGCCGTCCTCGCCTGCGCCGCCGCCCCGCTCGTACGGGGAGAGCTGGCGGTGCTCCTTGCGGTCTTCCTCCTGGCGGCGCTCGTCTTCTGCCTGACGGGGCCCCGGGGAAGGCGCTGGATCTCCGCCTGGACCTGGCGGGACTGGCTGGGGGCGGCCGTGCTCGCCAGCGGCGCCCTCGTCCTCTTCAGCGCCTTCGTCGGCTACCTCTCCGAGAGCTGGCTCGTCGCCACCGGGTACTACCGAGGGCGCATGGTCGAGTACGGCCTGTGGGCAGCAGGGGCGCTCTCGATCGGGGTGGGCATCCTGCCCGTCCTCGCCAGCGTGGCTCTCCTCGTTCCTACGCCAGGGGAGCAGCCTTCGACGGAGCGGCGGGCCTTCCGCTCCCTGCTCGTCGCTGCCATCGTCGTCTTCGGCCTGTACACGGCGGTCAAGGCCGCCTACCTCTCCACCGTATTCGCCACCCGCATCGAGGAGCGAAACCTCATCTACCTCGTGCCGCTCCTCTTCGTGGGGACGGCCATGTGGGTCGAGCGACCGCGGGCTCGGCTCCCGGTCGCCATCGCCGCCGCCGGCCTCCTCGCCTACCTCCTCCTCTCCACCCCACTTGCCCTCGACAACGTGCCCTACGCCGACGCCCCCGGCCTCTCGATCGCGCAGATGGCAAACCGGAACCTCGCCTTCGACGAGAAGACCATCCGCTGGGTGCTCCTGGCAGCGCTGGGGATAAGTCTCGGCCTCGTCCTCGCCGGCGGGGCCCTTTCGCCTCGGCCTCGAGCGGCGCGGGCGCTCGCGGCCACGGCCGCCCTCCTCGTCCTGGCCTGGAACCTGGCCGGCGAGGTGTCCGCAGCCGAGTACTCCGCCGACGCCGGGCGCCGCGTCGTCCGCCACTTCCCCCGACCGCTCAGCTGGCTCGATACCGTGACCGGGGGCGAGCCGGCGCTCTACCTGGGCCAGAACGTCGACGCCGGGGCCGCCCTAGGCGTGTGGCTCACCGAGTTCTGGAACCCCTCCCTGCGGAAGGTGTGGAGCCTCGACGGCACCGCCCCCGGGCCGGGGCCCATCCTCACCCCCGATCTCGCCGACCTCGACGGGCGCCTCTACCCCGACCCTCGTGTCCGCTACGTCATGGTCGAGCCGGGAATCGAGCTGGACGGGGCCGTCGTCGCCCGCCCCCCTGGCTCTGGTAGGTGGACCGTCTACCGCCTGCGCGGGCCCCTGCGCCTGGCCGAGGCCCGTACCGGGATCTACGCCGACGGCTGGACGGGGGCGGAGAGCGCGTACAACCGCTACGCCACGCCCGGCGGGCGACCCGGCTTCGTGGTCGTGGACGTCTCCCGGGCCGCCTGGCGGGGGCCGGACAAGCCGGGCCTGGTCACGGTCACGATAGGCCCCCTCGTCAAGGGCGAGGACAAGCAGCCCCACGTGGGAGCAAAGACCGCGGTGCACCGCTTCTCCATCCACAGCGGCCGCTTCCGGCGGCTGGTGCTGGCGACGCCCCCTCCCCCCTTCCGGGTGGAGGTGCACATCGCTCCCACCTTCTCTCCCGCCGACTACCCCGGCTCCAGCGACCGGCGTCAGCTGGGGGCGCAGGTCGGCTTCAGGTTCGTGACCGAGAGGCCGCGCACACGTAGCTGAAGCGGAGGCGAAGGAGGAGCGAGGCAAGCGGCCCGCTTCGCTCCAGGGCGCGCACGAGGATGGAGAGCGGGGGAGGGAGCGCGTGTCGCTGGGGCTGGAAGAAGGGGTGGAGGTCGAGCCGCTCGAGGCCGGCCCAAGCCAGGTCGTCCCGGATCTCGGCCAGCCGGTAACGCCTGGGGTCGAGGTCGAACACGAGCTTCTTCTCGGTGAAGCCGGCCACCCGGGCGAGGAAGGCGCGCCGGTCGCGGGCGTAGTAGATGGCCCGGAACACGGTGGTCGCCGCCACCCTGCCGGCAGGCGAGAAGTCGTTGAGGTCGGCGTGGACGATCTCGGCTCTCCCTCCCAGCCGCTCTCGGGCTGCCTCCACCATGGCCGGGGAGAGATCCACTCCCACGTAGCGCAGGCCTCTCTCCAGGAGTACCTCGCCCAGCCCACCGTCGCCGCAGGCGAGGTCGAGCACCGTGTCTCCCGGCTCGAGCGGGGGGCCCAGCGACACCACCAGAGCCGCCCGGCGGGCGAGGTAGCCGCGGGGGTCGGCGTAGGCCCGCTCGCTCCAGCCCCGGGCGAGCGCGTCGTACTTGGCGTGGGTGCTCACCGCAGCGCCCGCAGTCGCTCGGGGTGCTTGCGCACGAACCGGAGGATGCCCCGCCAGTGCCAGACCGTGCGCCGGGAGAGGAAGCGACGGTCGGTGACCCGATCCCAGCGGTGACGCACGACCGCCTGGGGAACGTACCAGCGCTCCCAGCCGGCCTTGGCCGCCCGGTAGCAGAGGTCGATGTCCTCCCCGTACAAGGGAAAGCCCTCGTCGAGGCCCCCCAGCTCCTCCAGCATCGTCCGGCGGAGCATGAGAAACCCTCCCAGCATCCAGTCGGCAGGCACGGGCTCTGTCGGCCGCTCGTCGAGCAGGTAGTGGTGGCGCTGGCGGCGGAGCGGGGGAAAGAGCAGGCGCAGGGGCGTGCGGCGAACGAGCGTGCCCAGCACCGTGGGAAACCGCCGCCGGGATGGCTGCCAGGAGCCGTCGGGATCGAGGAGCATGGGCCCGGCCACCCCGCAGCGGGGGTGCTGCTCCATGAACGAGGCCAAGACCGCCACCGCCCCCGGCTCGGGCACGGCGTCGGGGTTGGCCACGAGGACGAGCTCCCCGCTGGTGGCGGCGATACCGGTGTTGACGTTGGCGGCGAAGCCGCGGGGACGGGCGTTCTCGATCACGCGCACCGGGAGGCCTGCCTCGGGAGCGCTCCCGGGGACGTTGGCCACTACCACCACCTCGTCCACCTGGGGGAGGAGCGCGGGCAGCGAGCGAGAGAGCTCTGCCCGATGGCGGTGGGAGACGACGACCGCCGACACCTTCATGGCCGGGCCAGCACGCGTCGGTAGACGGCGAGCGTGCGGCGAGCGGTCTCCTCCCACGTGAAGCCCCGGGCCCGCTCGAGGCCGCTCGCCACCAGGCGGTCGCGCTCGCGAAGGGCGCGCCGCACGCCTTCGGCCATGCGCTCCGGCTCCACCAGGACGGCCGCCTCGCCTGCCACTTCCCGCAAGGCAGGATCGGGCGCGGCCACGACCGGGGTGCCGCAGGCCATGGCCTCGAGCACGGGCAGGCCGAAGCCCTCGAACCGGGAGGGAAAGAGGAGGCAGGCCGCCCCCCGGTAGAGCTCCACCAGCTCCCTCTTCTCCACGTAGCCCCGCAGGTCGGCTCCTCGCCGGACGAGCTCGCGCGCCAAGGCCCGGTCGCGGATCGGCCCCGCCACGACCAGAGGAAGGCCCACCTGGGCCGCTGCCTCCAAGGCGGCACGAGGGTTCTTTCTCCTCTCCACCGAGCCTACGAGCAGGAGGTAGCGGCCTCCTCCCGCCTGGGGCGCAGGCGAGAAGACCGGATCGACCCCGTTCGGGGTCACCGTGACGCGGTCAGGAGCGATCCCGTACACCTCGACCAGGTCGCCCTTCGTGCGCTCCGACACGGCCAGCACGTGGGCCGCCCGCCGCAGGGCGCGGGGCACGGCCAGGCGGAAGAGGAGCCGGTCCCAGGGTCGCATGAGCTGCGGCTCCCGGACGAAGGAGAGGTCGTGGATGGTGACCACCGCCGGCCACGGGCACACCAAAGGCAGCGCGTGCTGGAAGTGGACGAGGCTGGGCGCTAGGCGGGCGAGCGCCCGTGGCACCGATACCGCCATGCGCGCCTCCTGGAGGCGCGTCGGCACCACCACCGGGCGGACGCCGTCGGGGACGAGCTCGGGCCGACGGGTGAGGGCGGCCAACCGCAGCTCCCCCTCGACCAGGGAGGCAAGAGCCCGCAGGAGGTTCTCCACGTACGTCTCGTCCCCCGTCCGCCTCCGCCCCAGGACGTCGGCATCGACCACGACCAGGGGACGGCTGTCGCCCAACGCTACCCGGCCCATGCCATCGCCTCCCGGTAGACCTCCACCGTCCTCCTGGCCATCTCCTCCCAGGAGAAGCGCTTGGCCCGCTCTATGCCCAGCCGACGAAGCTCCTCCCGGCGGCCGATCGCCGCCTCGATCCCGCTCGCGATCGAGGCTGGGTCGAGGGGATCGACGAGCACCGCCGCTCCTCCCGCCACCTCCGCCGGGGCCCCGCCGGCGCCGGTGACGACCGGCGTTCCGCAGGCCATCGCCTCCAAGACGGGCAGCCCGAACCCCTCGTACAGGGAGGGGTAGGCGAGGCAGAGGGCGCCCCGGTAGAGCTCGGCCAGGCGGCGGTCGGGCACCTCGCCCAAGAGGCGGACGCCGGGGCCGCCCGCGTCCACCCGGCCCCAGCCGCGAGCGCCGACGACGCGTAGCTCCACCCCCAGCCGCCGGGTCGCTTCCGCCAGCCGGGACAGGTTCTTGCGCGGCTCCAGCGTGCCCACCGCCAGGACGTACTCTCCGGTCTCGGCGGGGCCGTGGGGAGCGAAGGGCTCCCCCACGCCGTTCGGGATCACGCGCACCTTCTCCTCGGGGAGACCGAGGAGCTCTACCACCTCGCCCTTGGTGAACTCGGACACGGCGATGACGAGGCTCGCTGCCCGCACCACCCGAGGCACGCAGTAGCGGCTGTAGCGCCGCGTCCAGAGGTTGAACGTCTCCGGGTGGCGCAGGACGGCGAGGTCGTGGACGGTCACCACCAGCGGCACCGGCGGGGGGGCAAGCGGCCCCCGGAAGGTGGGGCAGTGGAGAAGGTCGATGCCCAGGCGGCCTGCCCTGCGAGGCAGGACGAGGGGGTACCAGAGGGCGTCTCGGCACACGGTGGCCGTCCGCCGGCGCCCTGGGAAGCAGACGGGCACCACCTCGACCCCCTCTTCCGGGGACAGCTGGAGAAGCCGTGCGACGTGGCGGGCGGTGCCGGCCCGGGTCTGCTCGAGGGGCGAGGTGTCCAGCCCTACTCGCAGCGCCGCTCGCGAAGCTCGCCTCCCGCTCACGCGAGCGCCTCCTCGTAGCCGCGGAGAAGAGCCCTCCCCGTCTCGAGCCAGGAGAAGCGGGCGGCGTGCTCGAAGCCGCGCCCGACCAGGGCCTCCCGCTCCCTCAGCGCCCGCTCGATCGCGGACGCGAGCTCCTGGGGACGCTGGGGGTCTGCCCGCACGGCCGCCCGGCCGCAGGCCTCGTTCAGGGAAGGGTGGCTGGAGCACACGACGGGGACGCCGCAGGCCATGGCCTCGAGCACGGGCAGGCCGAAGCCCTCGAACCGGGAGGGGTACACGAACACCGCCGCCCCCCGGTACAGGCGGGCCAGCTCCTCGTCGTCCACGTACCCCAGGCGCACGATCCCGGGATGGTCGAGCGCGGGCTGCTCCCCCCACCCCGGCTGCCCAGCCACCGCCAGCAGGAGGTCGTCCCGCCCGAGCAGCCGGTAGGCCTCGACCAGGGCTCCCAGGTTCTTCCTCGGCTCCAGGGTGGAGACGCTGAGGAGGTAGGGCTTTCCCAGCGAGGCCCGCTCCCCGTCCGGCCTGAACCGCTCGTCCACGCCGGGGAGGGCGACCCGCACCCGCTCCTCGGGCACCCCCAGAAGCTCCACCACCTCGCGCTTGGTGAACTCCGAGTTGACGAAGATCAGGTGGCAGGTGCGGGCGGCGTTGCGGTACTTGGCCGTGTGCATGCGCCGGGTGCGCCCCTGCACCCACTGGGGAAAGCGGATCGGCACCAGGTCGTGAACCGTCGTCGCCCGCACCCCCGCCCTCTGGGGCGGGTACATCCAGTCGGAGAAGTGGAGGACGTCGATGGGGCCGAGGAAGCGCTCGATTGGGGGATAGCCGATCCTGCTCCAGGCCTGGCGCCAGGCGTGGGCGAAGGGGAGAAAGCGGAGCCGAAGCTCGACCGGGATCCCGGCCAGAGCCTCGGGGATGGCCCGAAGCCCCTGGGGGCTGGTGGGGGCGAAGGCGACCACCTGGTGCCGTCCTGCCGCCGCCTCCACGAGCCCGGCCAGGGAGCCGCGGAGGTAGGTGCCGATCCCAGAGCGAGGGTGGGAGAGGGGAGAGACGTCGACCGCGATTCGCACTACGGGCTGTAGGTGAAGCGGTTGAAGTGGATCCCGAGCTTGCGGGGGTCGGGGTTGACGCCCCCTGTCACCACCTGGGGGACGAGCGTCCGCGCCACCGCGAACCGAACTCGACACAGCCCTCTCCGAGGACGGAGAGGAACGGACACGGTACGCGTCTCGCGAGGGCCGACCGACACCCGCGCTACCTCCCTCCCGGACACGGTAGCGACCACCGTATTCGGCCGAGCGAAGAGAGCCGGGTCGCTCTGCAGCTCCACCGTCAGCCGCCCTCCCCGACACGAGAGCCGGGTGTAGGTGACCGCGGCGCCCGACCAGGTGTCCTGGGGATAGAGCCCTTCCACTTGGGCGAGCTGGCGAAGCGGGCCCCGCACCCGGTAGAGGAGCATGCCCTTCCTGGCGTCGTGGGCGATGACCCTTCCCTCGAGGGCCACGCTACCGTCGGTGAGTACGTAGTCCTCCCTCACCGTCCTTCCGTCGAGGCCGCGCATGAGGCCGGTGCGGCGGTCGACCCGAAGCGGGATCTCAGGGAGGTCGCCGGGCAGGGGAAGGCCGGTGTAGTAGAAGCGGCGTAGGCTGCGGTTGAAGAGCTCGTTCTGCCAGATCGAGTAGCGGTCGGTATTCCCCGACCAGATGACCGCCGCCTCGCTGTCTCTCCCTATCCGCCGGTCGATCCAGTCGGGGTGGGGATTGGCAATGCCGGCGTAGAGGTTGAGGATGGAGGCCTGCCGCCACTTGCCCGCGATCGGCTTTTGGGAGGCGGCGAAGTAGGCGAGAACGAGGAGGGGGAGGAAGAGGCGGTAGCGTACCGGCAGGGCCACGAACAGCGTCCCCGCCGCCAGGGAGGAGAGAACGACGAGGAGGCGGACGTTGTCGAGGCCCAGCCCGGCGTCGGCCAGCGACCACAGGGGAAGGAGCGAGGGGGTGTCGGACACGGCGGGAAGCCCGATCAGCTCGCGGTAGGGGAGGAAGCCGGGGAGGGAGGCGGCGCCGGCGGCAGCGAGGACGGCCGCAGGAAGCGGCCCCCGCCTCCCGTCTCTCGCCCAGACGAGGAGAGCCACCAGGAACAAGGGGGCGACGTAGAACATACTCCGCTCCTCCACCCTCAAGGAGTGGACGGAGGCGAACGTGGCCACCTCGAGCACGAGCCAGAAGGAAAGCGCCCCCGTCGCGGCCAGGAAGGCCTGCTCGGCAGGATGGCGTCGCCGCCAGCCGAGAGCCAAGGCCACGAAGGCGGCCACCGGGAGCACGCCCAGGGCCAGGGTCAGGTCGGCCCAGTGGTAGAGGAGCCACTTGGACACCTCCCCCGCCTCGTAGCTCGTTCGGCTCGCCACCTCGTAGGCTCCCAGGATCCCCGTCGGGGAGACTCCCCGAGCGGCCTGCACGGCGAGGACGAGAACGGCCGACCCTGCGGCCAGGCTGTAGGCGAGCCAGTAGCGACGGAGGGCCCTCCTCCCCGCCACGAGGAAGGGGGCGACGAGGACGGCGGGCACGATGGCGATCGCTTGCGCCCGGGTTAGGTAGGCAAGGAGCGAGAAGAAAGCCAACCCCACCGTCGACCGCAGGCTCGGTCGCTGAAGCCACGCCACCATCGCCCAGGCGGCGAAGAGGAACGCGGGGTAGAAGGCGTTCTCGGTCATGAGCGTGCTCGTGTAGAGCATGGGAGGCACCGACACGGCCAGGGCGGCGGCGGCCAGAGCCCCTGCCGGCGGCAGCACCCGGCGGGCGACCAGGAACGCCGGCACCGCCGCCAGGGACATGACGAGGGCGTTGATGGCCTTGGCTGCCGCGTAGGCGTCGGGGGCCGCCCTGAAGAGCGCCCAGGCAGGGCTTACGAGGAGGGGGTAGACGAAGCCGTAGGCGCCTGTCTCCTGGCCCCGGACGAGGAAGCGACCGCCCTCGGCGAAGCTCTTGGCCAGCTCGGAGTAGATGAGCTCGTCGACCATGATCCAGGGGGCGACGGTGCCCCGGCCTAGGAGGTAGCGGACGGCGGCGGAGGCGACCACGAGCAGGGCCAGCCAGGCCCAGACGGGAACGGCTCGGGCCAGAGCCAGCCCCCGGCCCTGGACCCGAAGCCCAGCCTCAACCGCCAAGCCCGACCTCGCGCAGGCGCTCGCCCAGCTCTCGAGCCTCGGGATCGTCGGGACCGATCCCGGTGTCGGCCGCCGCCTGGGCGAGCTCCCGCACCACCGCCTCTCGCACCAGCGACCCTCCCGCTCCCTCCTCGAGGGCGGCGGCGTAGAGCTCGGCTACGCGCTCCAGCGCGTGGTCGCTCGCCGCCAGGCGCCGGGCGGCCGCCGCCATCGCCTCCCTCCGGGCCTCGTCGGCCGCCAGGAGGTCGAGCGCAGAAGCCAGCCTCTCCACCTCCTGCTCGTCCACAGGCACCTTGACGGCAACCTCCTTGGGAAGCTCCGAGAACCACCCCAGGTCGCTCACCACGAGCGGCTTTCCCAAGGAGAGGGCGCGCATGACCGTGCCCGAGGTCTCGCCCATGGTAGGCGCCCGCAGGCTGACGATGACGTCGCACGCCGCCATGAGCGACCACAGCCGGGCCTCCTCCACGTACCCTTCCCGGACTGCCCCCGGAGGAGGGGGAGGCTCGGCCGCTCGGGCCGACGCCGGCCCCACCACGAGCAGACGGGCGCTGGGCCGCCGCGCCCGCAGAAGCTCGAACGCTGCGTACAGCTGGGGCAGGCGCTTGGTCTCGTTGAGGTGTCCGAAGCAGCCGATGAGGGGGCTACCCTCGATCTCGGCCGGCTCCGCCTCGGGCGACGGCCAGGCGGGGTGCGGGATGCGCCAGATGGGTCCTCCGTAGCCGGCTTGCCGGGCGCCTTCCTCGACGTACCGGGAGTGGACGACGAGGCCGGTGGCATAGCGGAGGACCTCCCCTGTCAAGGGGAACTCGTGGGGCCAGGTCTCCCACAGAGGCGGGATGCGGTTGTCGAGGACGGCGTGGGCGAGGAGTCGACCCACCAGGCCGTGGCAGCGCTCCATCGCGTCCAGGTAGCCGGCGGCGTCCCCTCGGCCCAAGGTGATGCCGGCGACGAGGTGGTGGATCGCCAGCTCGTGGAGGACGACGAGGCCGGGGCGGCGCTGGAGCGCGGCCACGATCCAGCCGTGGGCCTCGGGATCGTTCCCCACGTGGTAGAGGCAGAGATCGGCCCTCGGGGCCCGCCGCAGGCGACCGGGGCGGGCCACCACGAGGTCGACGCGCCGGCGCAGGGCGGGCAGGAGCAGGGCGCTGTAGGCGGCGATCCCCGAGGGGGAGGGAGGAAGGGGGGAGTAGTAGGCGACTCTCACGGCTCGAGCAGACGGTCGATCGCCCGCTCCCAGGTCAGGCTCTGAGCGATCCTCTGCCCTTCCTGCCCGAGAGCCCGCGCCTCCTCCACGTGCTCGCGCAGCCAGGAGCAGGCTCGGGCCAGCTCCTCCGGGCGGGGCTCGCACACGAGCCCCGTGCGCCCGTCGGCGACCACCTCCAAGGGGCCGCCGGCGTCTTTCGTGGTCACGACCGGCTTGGCCGACAGGAAGGCCTCGTAGGGAACCATGCCGAAGTCCTCGTCGAAGGGGGCGTAGTAGACAGCCAGGCAGCGGGCGTAGAGGGCGGCCAGCCCCTCCCCGTCCACCCGGCCGGTGAAGGTGACCCGCCCGTCCAGGCCCCGGCGCCGCGCCAGCTCCTCCAGGCGTCCCCGATCTGGACCCTCGCCGCAGACGACGGCCCGCAGCCCGGGAAGGGCGGCTACAGCCTCGATCAAGAGATCGACGCGCTTGGCTCGGTCGAGGCGACCGACCGAGAGCACGAAGTCCCCGTACTCCTCGCAGCGGTAGGGAAGGGGCTGGGGCGGATGGGGCATGACCTCGGCCTGAAGGCCGGTGGAGCGCCGGAGACGCTCGGCCACGTTCCGGGAGGTGGCAAAGACGCGTCGAGCCTCGCCCAGGCACATCCGGTCGAGACGCTGCACCTGGCGGCGCAGAGCCCGGTCGCGAGCCGACTCCGAGAACTGGCCGAGCGGCGTCCGGTCGAGCTCGTAGGCCTGGCGAAACTGGTGGAGGAGCCACACCACCTTGCGGGAATGGCGGACGCAGTAGGAGGGGAACTTGGTGGCGACCACGAGCTCGATCGGCCGACCGTCCGCCTCGGTGAGGTCGACCAGCCTCCAAAGCAGGGCCTGGGTGAGGACCCGCTCGCCCGGATACCACTTGAAGGGGATGGTGACGAGGTCTGCCTCGTGGCCGCGGGCGCGGAGCTGGGCGACCAGGGTGTCGGCGAAGATCTCCGCTCCGCCCCGAGCCAAGGGAACCTGGGGGAGGAGCACGGCGATCCTCACCGTGGCCTCCCCAAGGCGCGCTCGGCCCTCCCTCCCCAGGGGTCGCCCCCGCCCAGGGACGGGGGACGACGAGCACGATGGTGACGACCTCCCTCCACTTCCCTTCTCCCCGCCGCCTCAGGTCCAGGCGAAGACGGCGTAGTCGAGGGGCGCGAAGAGGATCTCGGCCACGCGTCGCAGGCTCTCGGCCAGGAGGGGGTCGGAGGGGGCCTCCAGCTTCTCCTCCGGCTCGTTGAGGAACCGGACCTCCACCCGTCGAAAGCCGGCCTGCTCGGCGAGGTAGGCGAGCGTCTCGGGAACGAGCGGCTGGGCGTGGGTCAGGTCGGCGAAGTAGCTGCGCAGGGCCAGGGGCGACAGGGGGTTGATGGTCTCGGCTACGAGGAGACCGCCGGGGCGGAGCTTGGCCGCCGAGAGGGCGAGCAGACGGACGAGCGCCGGCGGCGGCAGGTGCTCGACCAACTGGGCGGAGAAGATGCCGCCTAGAGAGCCGTCCTCGAGCCCCTCCAGGTAGGAGACGGCGTCCGCCTCCGCCACCTCCAGCCCCTCGCCCCGGGCGTAGGCGACCATGTCGGGGTCTGAGTCCACCCCTCGGCCCTCGATTCCTGCCTCCCGGAGCAAGGACAGGAACTCCCCTCGGCCGCAGCCGAGGTCGAGTACCGGCTCCTGCCCGCGAAAGGCATCGACGTACACGCGCTGTTTCGCCCGCACCTCGGCGCTCGAGCCGCGCATGCGGGCCTCGAAGGCAAAGTAGTCGGGAACCGCGGAGCCAGGAGCCGCAGGGGCCCCGGGAGGAGCCGCCACCGTGGCCGGGCGGGCGGAGCCAGGGGCGGAGCGGCTCGAGGCGAGCGTCCCCCGCCGCTCCACCCGCCGCAAGCGCTCCTCCGTCTCCTGGGCGCGTCGCCGCTCCTCCTCCACCCCGGCGGCGGCTGCGTCGAGGCGCCGGGAGAGGTCGTCCACGAGCTTGAGGACGGCGTCGTTGAAGGCCCGCTGCTCGGCCGCGAGCGGCTCCACGTACCAGCGCAGGAGGGGGCGGAGGATCCGCTTCACCGGGTAGGCGACCGTCCCCTTGAAACCTGGACCCCGCCTCAACGGCCGCTCGGCGGAGACGGCTCGCATCCGCTCGGCCTGCGCTCGCCAGAGCGCCCTGGCCGCGTCAGGGGACGCGGATCCCCCCCGAAGCTCCTCGTGCAGGCGCTGGACGAGAGCCTCCACGTCTACCTCCTGCGGGGGCGCAACCCCTGTGGCCAGGCCGTGTCCCTGGCGTGGGTCGGGCATCGCCGCATGATAGCCACCCCCCTGTTAGCCGTTCGTTAGGGGCGCTTACGCTACCCTCGCGGCCGTGAGGCGTCTCGTGGTGGCGGCGATCCTGCTCCTTCTCCTCGCCGGAGCGGTCACCGCCCTCGGGCTCGCTCTCGCACGCGACGGGGGCCCAGCCTACCGAGGAAGCCGCCCCCCTGCGCGTCTAGAGCTTCCCGCCTTCGCCCTCCGCGACGCGAGCGGGCGTCTCGTCCGCAGCCGCGACCTCCGGGGCAAGGCCGTGGTTGTCACCTTCCTCGAGTCGCGGTGTCGAGCGGCCTGCCCCCTCGTCGCCTTCCAGCTCGCCCGCGGGGTTCGCCTGCTCTCGCCCGAGCAGCGATCCCGGGTGGCGGCCCTGGCCGTGTCCGTCCACCCCGGCGACGATACGCCCGCCAGCGTCCGGGCCTTCCTCCGCCGCCAGGGGGCCGAGCGCGAGCTTCGCTACCTCGTCGGCAGCGAGCGGGAGCTGCGGCCCGTCTGGCGCGCCTTCCAGGTCGTGCCCGCTCTCGACACCGGCGATCCCAACCTCCACTCGGTGCCCGTCCGCATCTTCGATCGCCGGGGCGTGTGGGTGTCCACGCTCCACGCCGGCGTCGACCTCACCCCCACCAACCTCCGCCACGACCTCCTGGCCGCCCTCTCCTCGTGACCGAGCTCGTCCTCCCCCGACCCTCCCAGCCCGAGCGCCTCGTCCGTCGGGCCCGCGCGCTGGCCTGGGCCAGCTTGGCCTGGATGACCGCCGAGGGCCTGATCGCCGTCGGCGCCGGTCTAGCCGCCTCCTCGATCGCCCTCCTCGGATTCGGCATCGACAGCGCCATCGAGGGCCTCGCCAGCGTGGTCGTCCTGTGGCGGTTCTGGGGGACACGGGCCTGGTCTCTCCAAGCGGAGCGACGGGCTCAGAGGATGGTGGCGGCCCAGTTCTTCGTGCTCGCCCCCTACGTGGCCGCGGAGGCCATCCACAGCCTCGCCGCAGGCGAGGAGCCCCAGGCGAGCTGGGTGGGGATCGGCCTCACCGCGGCGAGCGCCGTCTCCATGCCCTTCTTCGGCCTCGCCAAGCGCCGGGTGGGAACAGCCCTGGCCTCGCCTGCCACCGTAGGAGAGGGCGCCCAGAACCTCCTCTGCGCCTACCTCTCGCTGGGGGTGCTGGCCGGCCTCGCCCTCAACGCCGGCGCGGGCTTTTGGTGGGCGGATCCCGCCGCCGGCCTGGTCGTGGCCGGGGTGGCTGCCCGCGAGGGCCTGCGGACCTGGCGGGGCACGAGCTGCTGCGCGGCGTGAGGGTAGGCCTCAGCCTCCTGACCCTCGTCCCCGGGGTCGTGGGGGGATCGGAGACCTACGTCCGCGAGCTGGCGCGGGCGCTCGCCAAGGTGGGCAGCCACGAGTACCTCGCCTTCGTCCCCGCCATCGCCGCCGACGCCGCCGACGGCCTTCCCTCCACCGTCGTGCGGGAGTACCGGGCCTCGGCCTCGCTCCCCGAGCGCCTGGCGGCCATGGCCCTGGCCGCCTCCTTTCCAGGAGGGATCCGCCGCCGCTTCGCCGCCGCCGGCCTCGACGCCCTCCACTTCCCGCTGTCGGTGATGGTACCGCCGGTGGAGATGCCGCCCGCCGTCGCCACCATCCACGACCTCCAGCACGAGTACTACCCCCGCTTCTTCTCGCCGGCCGAGCTTCGCTACCGCCGCCTCGTCTACGGGTGGACGGTCAGGCGCAGTCGCCTCCTCGTCGCCATCTCCGACCACGCCCGCGACACCCTCATCGAGCGCTACCGCCTCCCTCCCGAGCGGGTGCGGACGATCCCCCTGGGGGTGGACTGCGGCCGCTTCTACCCTGACGGACGTCCCCGCCGGCCGTTCCTGCTCTACCCCGCGCACCGCTGGCCGCACAAGAACCACGACCGCCTCTTCCAGGCCTTCGCCCTCGTCCGCCGGGAGCGGCCGGACCTGACCCTGGTCTTGACCGGACGGGGTCACGACCGACGCCCGCTGCCCCCGGGGGTGGAGAGCAGGGGTCGGGTGTCCACGGAGGAGCTGGTCGAGCTCTACCGCTCGGCGGCGGCGCTCGTCTTTCCCAGCCTCTACGAGGGCTTCGGGCTCCCTCCCCTCGAGGCCATGGCCTGCGGCTGTCCCGTCGCCTGCTCCCGGGCTACCTCCCTCCCCGAGGTGTGCGGAGAGGCCGCCGAGTACTTCGACCCCACCTCGCCGGAGGACATGGCCGACGCGATCCTGAGGGCCCTGGAGGGACGCCTGGTGGAGCAGGGCCTGGCCCGGGCCCGGCAACTCTCCTGGGAGGAGTGCGCCCGCCGCCACGACCAGGTCTACCGCGACCTCCTCGCCTCGTCCTAGCGGCGCAGGAAGGAGAGCCGAGCGACGTCTCCTTTCTCCCCCTCGACCTCTCGGGCGAGGAGCCCGAACGCAGGGCCCAGGGGCACGAGCCAGGGAAAGGAGCGGACGTAGGCGGCGTTCCAGTTGGGCTGCATCCGCACCACCTGGAGCGACCGCAGCTCGAGGGCAGGTACCGAGGCCACCAGCCGCTCCAGGCGGGCCCGGTCGTACCAGCGCTGGAAGAAGTAGCGGCCCTCCTTGGGGCCGTGGTCGGCGTAGACCGGGCGATCCAGCCAGTCCTCGCGGTAAGAGGAGCTGTAGGGGAGGGTCACGAGCACCGATCCCCCCGGTCGCACCACCCGGGCGAGCTCGCCCAGGGCCTGCTCGTCTCCGGGCTCGGGGATGTGCTCGAGCACGGACAGGGAGTAGGCGTGGTGGAAGCTCCGGTCGGGGAAGGGGAGGGATCGCCCGTCGGCCACCTGGAAGCGAGCCCTCGGCTCCCCCTCGGCCAGCAGGCGCCAGGTCTCGACCTCGCGCTCGAGCGCGTCCACGGAGGTCACCTCCACCCCCCGCCGAGCGAGGGCCACCGCCAGGAGCTTGGGGCTGGCGAGATCGAGCACCCGCTGGCCGGGACGGGCGGGGAGCGTCTGCAGCGCCCAGGGAAGCTCGAGGTAGCGGCTGGGATCGAGGGGGACGACCACCCGCACCACCGCCTCGCGGAGGTAGCCCCTGCGCCGCAGGTAGCGGAGGCCCAGGGCCAGGCTGGTCGCGTAGAGGGAGGCCCACCCGCGCACTCCCCTACAGTGCCAGGCTCCCTCCGCCCTCTGCGCCAGGGGCTACTCTTCATCCCTCGATGGGCGGGCTAGGAGCCGACTCCGTGTGGACGGAGGCCTCGATCAGGGAGCTACGGCGAGAGCTCGGCGACGCCTACGCCGGCCGCACGGTGCTCGTCACCGGAGCCGACGGCTTCATGGGCTCCCACCTCACCGAGGCCCTGGTGGAGCTGGGCGCCAACGTGGTCGCCTTCGTGCGGGCTACCTCGAGCGGCGCCCTCAACAACATCGGCCACCTCCAGGGGAGGGTGCGGGTGGTGTTCGCCGACCTCACCGACAAGACCTCCGTCGACTACCTCATCCGCGACCTCGCCGCCGCCCGCGACCGCCCCTACGTCTTCCACCTCGCTGCCCAGGCCCACGTGGGCGAGTCCTGGCATCGCCCGTACGAGACTGTCATGGCCAACGTCGTGGGCACGCTCAACCTGCTCCAGTCCATCGTCGACCACGGCCTGGAGCTGGAGAAGCTCGACACCGCCGGCACCTCGGAGGAGTACGGCAACGTGCGGGAGGCGGTGGCCCACCACCACGACTACGACGAGGACGGGGGAGTCGTCTTCCACGAGCGCTCGCCCCTGAACCCCAAGTCGGTGTACGCCACCTCCAAGGTGGCAGCCGACTTCCTGACCATGAACTACCACGACGCCTTTGGCCTCCCCGGCGTCGTCACCCGCATGTTCAACAACTACGGGCCGCGCCAGAACCCGCGCTACCTCACCGGCACCATCATCACCCAGGCCCTGGAGCGGGAGCGGGTGGAGCTGGGCCAGCTCGACCCCATGCGCGACTTCTGCTTCTGCACCGACGGCGTTCGCGGCCACCTCACCGTGGCCGCCCGCGGCATCCCCGGCGACGTCTACGTCTACGGGCAGGGGAGGAACATCTCGGTACGGGAGTGGGCGGAGCTCATCCTCCGCATCGGCGAGGAGGAGGGCTACTGGCCCCCAGGGCGGGAGATCGTGAGCGTGCCCGAGCGCTACCGGCCGGGGGCAAGCGAGGTGCTCGCCCTCCGGGTGGGCTACGAGAAGCTGGCTCGCGAGACAGGCTGGAAGCCCCTCGTCTCCTGGGAGGAGGGCATCTCCAAGACCATCGCCTGGTACGCGGCCCACCGCGACCGCTGGCTGGGACGGGTCGACTGGATGAAGCCCCAGCCGAGCACCCTCGCGAGAGGATGAGGACGCTTGTCACCGGGGGGGCCGGCTTTCTCGGCTCCCACCTCGTGGAGCGGCTTCGGGCCCAAGGACATGAGGTAGCGGTACCCCGTCGCCGCGACTACGACCTCACCTCCATGGCCGATGCCGCCCGCCTGTGGGCGGAGACGGAGCCCGAGCTCGTGTTCCACCTGGCGGCGGAGGTGGGGGGAATCGGCGCCAACCGCGCCAACCCCGGCCGCTACTGGTACGCCAACCTGGTCATGGGGGCCCACGTGCTCGAGCAGTGTCGGCTGCACGGGACGCCCAAGCTCGTGCTCGTAGGGACGATCTGCTCCTACCCCAAGCACGCCCCCCTTCCCTTCCGGGAGGACGATCTCTGGAACGGCTACCCGGAGGAGACGAACGCCCCCTACGGCATCGCCAAGAAGACCCTCCTCGTGGGAGCCCAGGCCTACCGGGAGCAGTACGGGCTCAACGCCATTTACCTGCTGCCCGTCAACCTCTACGGCCCCCGCGACAACTTCGACCTGGAGACCTCGCACGTGATCCCCGCCCTCATCCGCAAGATGGTCGAGGCCGGGGAGCGGGGGGAATCCCAGGTCGTCCTCTGGGGAGACGGCTCGCCCACGCGCGAGTTCCTCTACGTGGAGGACTGCGCCGAGGGCCTGGACTTGGCCGCCCAGCGCTACGACGGGCCCGACCCCGTGAACCTGGGTACCGGCGAGGAGATCTCGATCCGCGAGCTGGCCGAGCTGGTGGCCGATCTCACCGGCTACGAGGGCGAGATCGTCTGGGACACGACCAAGCCCAACGGACAGCCCCGCCGCCGGCTCGACACCTCCCGCGCCCAGGCCCTGCTCGGCTTCCGCGCCCGCACCCCGCTGCGCGAGGGCCTCGCCCGTACGGTCGACTGGTACCGGAAGGCCCGCCCTTGGCCGTGACCGCTCGGGCCCCGGTCTGGGCTCGCGCCCTGTCGGGTCTCTCCAGGATCCCCGAGCCCTGGGTCGTCCTCGCCCCCTTGCTCGTCGGCCACTGGGTCGGCCTGGCCGTGTTCGCGGGCAGCGTGCCCCGCAACGGCTGGCTCTTCTACCAGGGCGGGGACCAGATCTGGTACTGGACGGCGAGCTGGCTCCTCGCCCACGGCGAGGTAGCCTTGACGCCGGTTGCCCAGGGATGGTCGCTCCTTCTCCTTCCCTTCGCCGCCCTGGGCGGCCCCGGGTTCCTGGCCGGCCTGCCGGGGGCGGTGCTGCTCCAGGCCCTCGTCCTGGCGCCCCTAGCGCTGTGGGCCGTGTACGAGATCGGCGCTCGGGTGGGCGGCCGGGCGGTTGGCTACCTCGCCTCCTTCTTGTGGACGTTCGGCCCCTACCTCGCCATCCCCCTCTTCTCCCACCGCTACCACGAGAAGTACGTCCACCAGTTCCTGCCCCACCCTCTGGGCCTAACCGCGATGGCCGACTACGCGGGAACTGTCTTCCTCCTCCTCGCCGCCGCCTTCGCCCTGCGCAGCCTGGACGAGCAGGGCTCTGGGAGCGTCGCCTTGGCGGGTCTTCTGGCCGGCTTCGCCGGCTTGATCAAGCCCTCCAACTTCATCTTCCTGGCCGCCCCCGCCCTCCTCTTCCTGGCGGCCCGCCGCGGCCTTCGGCTCCTCGTGTTCGCCCTCTCGCTCGCTCCCGCCCTGGGTGCCCTGGCCCTGTGGAAGTACCAGACGCTCGGCTACCTCCCCGCCTTCCAGGCCCAGCCCCAGGCTCGTCTTGCCTTCGAGGGAGGGGTGGTCCTGGAGCCGTACCGCCGCTACGTCGACGTCGACTGGCACCACCTGGACGTCAACCTCCAGGGCCTGGCCGAGAACTTCTTCAGCCTGCGCGTTCTCCAGTGGCTCCCCTTCGCCGGAGCCGTGGCCGTCTGGCGGGGGTCGTTCCCTCGCGCCCTCTTCCTCTGCGCCTGGTTCTGGCCCTTCCTCGTCCTCAAGGGCTCGAGCCAGCTTGCCTCGGTGGACAGCGGCTCCTTCTTCCGCTTCCTCCTTCCCGCCGTCCCTCCCCTCGTCCTGATGGCGGCCTCGCTCCCCCTGCTCGTTCCCGTCCACGGTCCTTCCTTGGCCCGCCGCCTGGCCGCTCCCCCTCCGAGGCCCCTATCCCGCCGCCTCCTCGTGGGCTGCGCCCTCCTCCTCGCCCTCTTCCCGCTGGCCGCGGGGGCGGCCGTGAGTCCGGTTCGCGACGCCCGGCAGGCAGTGCGGGTGGCGAGCATCGGCCTGCCCGTGGACGGCGGCCTCCGTCTCCAGGCTCAGGTGAGAGGGCGATCCGTGGTCCTCCGCTGGCGGAAGCCCCCCACCTCGGGAAGCCGAGTCTTCTACAAGCTCTTGCGAGCCCGGGGCGCCCTCGACCACACCTGCGGGGGCGAGGTAGGCGCCGTCCAGTGCGACGTCTACGGTCAGCCGGCGCAGGTGACGCGGGCCCCGTTCGCCCTCGATCGGCCGGGCAGGGGCACCTGGACCTACCGGGTAGGGGTGGCCGCCAACTACCTGGACGACCCCGCCCTCGGGGACGTGTTCCTCATCAGCCCTCCGCTCACGGTGGCCGTCCCCTAGCCTCGCCCCCGACGCGCGCCCAGCTCGCCGGCGCCGCCACCGACGGCTCGAGCCGATCCCTCAGGCGGCCGGGACGCGGAGACGGCAGGGCAGAGCGCGGGACGCGGGGTCGACCTTCGGCCCAGAGACCCGAGGCTACGCTCGACCCTCTCCCTCCCCTTCCCGCCCCCGCAGTCGCTCCTCCAGGAGAGCCAGGCGCTGGGCCAAGACCACGTTCTGGTCGGCGAGCTTGGAGATGGCGGTCGAGTAGTCGAGGAGGACGAGGAGGATGAAGAGGGTGGCCACGGCAAAGAGGACGGCCGGGGGGTAGGTCTCGATGCCGACCCAGCCGGCGATGGTGTTCAAGCCGTCGCGCCACAGCGACAGGACGAGCAGGGCCACCCCCGTGAGGAGCCAGAGGAGGGCGTAGCGCTCCCGGAGCCTGCGCTTGCGGATCAGCTCCAGCACCACCAGCACGAGCAAGACGGAGGCGACGGCGCCGGCGATGGAGACGGTGAGGGGAGTCATCGCGGCTCCCGAGCGGGTACGACCTCGCGCCGGAAGAGGCCTACGAACAGCGCCAAGAGCACCTTGGCCATGTAGTACACCGAGTGCACGGCGCCGATCGAGGAGCGCCCCCCCGAGCGCTCCCGCATGGCCACCGGTACCTCCACCCGGCGCAGGCGGTGGCGGGCCACCATCACCGTGGCCTCCACCTCGGGGTAGTCGTGGGGGTAGTCGGCGGCGAAGAGGGCGATCGCCCGCCGGCCCACGACCTGGAAGCCCGAGGTGGGATCGGTCACCCACTCGCCCACGAGCAGGGAGACGATCCAGGCGAGCAGGCGGATGCCGAGCCGGCGCGACCGGGAGGAGCGATAGCCCTCGCAGCCGGCGAAGCGGGAGCCGACGGCGATGTCCGCCTCCCCGGCCAGCACGGGCTCGGCCAGGCGCACCGCCTGGGAGGGATCGTGCTGCCCGTCCCCGTCCACCCGCAGAACGAGCTCGAACCCGTTCTCGTAGGCGTAGCGAAAGCCCGTCTGGACGGCGCCCCCGATGCCGAGGTTGAAGGGCAGCCGCACCACGCGGGCGCCGGCGGCGGAGGCGACCTCGGCGGTACCGTCGCTGGAGCCGTCGTCGATGACCAAGATCTCCAGCTGGGGGTCGAAGGCCCGCAGCTCGGCGATCACCGCCCCCACGCTCTCCGCCTCGTTGTAGGCAGGGACGAGGGCCAGTCGGCGCAGGGCGCGAAGGCGGGGGTCGAGCGCCCGGCGCTCCTCGCTGACGACCTCAGTCACCGGCTCCCACCGTGGCCGGCGTCCGCAGGCCCAGAAGCTCAAGCAGGCGACGGGCGCGGTGGACGTAGGTGTGCTCGTCGAGCGCCCGCTCCCTGGCCGCTCGGCCCAGCTCCTCGGCCGCCCCCGGATCGTCCAGGAGCTCGCGGTAGGCCGCCACCGCCTCCTCGGCGCTTCCCACCACCAGCACCTCCCGCCCAGGCTCGAGCCAGCGCTCGATGCCGGCGTAGGGGTTGGAGACAATCGCCGCTCCAGCCATGGCCAGCTCGAAGGGACGGGCGGTGGAGGAGGCGGCCACGCTGGCGTGGGCTCGGCGCGCGATGTTGAGGTTGATACGGGCGGCCGAGATAGCCCGCGCGAAGACGTTGAAGGGGACGTCCCCGATCTCCCGCGCCCGGCCCACGTCGCCCCGGAAGTCCCTGCCTCCCAGCACGAAGTCGGCGTGGCGGAGACGGCGGCTGGGCTCCCCCACCATGGCCTGGATCCACTCCCGACGGAACTTGTCGCCGTAGCCGTAGAAGAAGACGTCCATCTCCTTGTCCACGGGCAGGGGGCGGAAGAGCTCAGGGTCGGCGGCCCAGAACACGGCCTCAGCCCGCCGCGCTCCCAGCTCCCGGAGGCGGGCCAGTCCTCCCTCGGAGTTGGAGATGACGAGGTCGTACTCGGAGGGATCGGCGCCGTGGTAGTAGTTGAAGCCGGTGTCCATCCCCCCGAACTCGGGCAGGCTCATGGGCACGTCCCCGTCGTAGAAGACGACCGGGACCGAGAACCGTCGGCGAAGGGCCGTGGGGATCCCGCGCAGGTGGCTCATGGGCACGGTGAACACGATCACGCAGTCGACGTCCCGCTCCCTGGCCAGGATGCGCTCCAGGTGCCGCTGCCAGCGCGGGGTGACCCACCGCCAGATCACCTCTCGTACCGCCCGGTCGACCACGGTGTCGGGGGGCGAGTCTTCCCTCCTCCGCAGGACCGTGTCGCCCCGCAGCCTCGCCAGCCGGTCGCGGGCGAAGGCGAAGGCCTCCCCTTCCCGGTAGCAGGGGTTGGGCTCCGTCCGCCACCAGGGAGCCTCGACGGGGCGTCCCCGGTAGGGGGTGACGATGAGGTCGACGCCGGCCTGGTGGAGGCCCTTCCACAGCTGCCACCAGGCCGGCGTGCAGCCGTAGCGGAAGTCGAGGTCGGTGGCGGAGGCGACGGCCAGGATCTTGGGAGCGCGCCTGCTCACGGGCTCAGTATGGCCGACGCCCGGGGCCGCTAGTAGGCGCCGCGGCGGGAGAGGACGGCAGGGATGGTCTTGGCCAAGATGGAGATGTCGAGCCAGATCGACCAGTTGTCGAGGTAGTAGAAATCGAGCCGCACCAGATCGTCGAAGGAGAGGTCCGATCGCCCCGAGATCTGCCACAGGCCGGTCATGCCCGGAAGGACGAGGTACCGCTTGAGGTGCCAGGGCTCGAGCAGCTGGTAGTCGCGCACCGGAAGCGGCCGGGGCCCGACTAGGCTCATCTCCCCCCGAAGCACGTTCACCATGTTGGGAATCTCGTCCAGGGAGAAGCGCCGCAGGAACCGCCCGAACGGGGTCACCCGGGGATCGCGGCGAATCTTGAACAGGGCCCCCTCCGCCTCGTTGGCCGCCTCCAGCTCCCGCTGCCGCTGGGCCGCGTCCACGTACATGGTGCGGAACTTGAGCATGGCGAACTCGCGCTCGTTCAGGCCCACCCGGCGATCGCGGTAGAGAACCGGGCCGGGCGAGGACAGCTTGACGCCGGCCGCGATCGCCAGCCATAGGGGGAGGCCGAGGAGAAGGACGGCGGCCGACACGACCAGGTCGAAGGCTCGCTTGACGGCCCAATCGACCCCTACCAGCACCGGAGGTCGAAGCTCGAGCAGGGGCACCCCCTGGCCGGGAACGAACTCCGCCCGCCTGGTGAGAAGCTCGGTGGTGCGGGGAGCGATCCGCACGTGTACCCCGCACCGGTGCGCCTGCTCGACCATGTCCAGGAGCTCCCGCTCCGAGAAGTCGGAGTCGGTGACAATGAGCTCATCCACGGCGTGCTCGGCCAGGATGGCCCGCAGCTCCGAGGAGCGACCGAGGAGGGGAAGCCCGATCCCCTGCGGCGAGTCGGAGACCACCCCTACCAGCTCGTAGTCGATGCCACTCCTGCCCGAGCCGAGCGCCCGGTAGAGGCGGAGGAGGTGCTCGCCCTCGCCGGCCAGGATCGCTCGCCTGCGTACGCCCACGAGCCGGAAGGCCTCCCGAGTCACCACCTCGTAGCTCGCCCGCAAGAGTCCTATGAAGGTGGCGGCCAGGACGAGGGTGGTGGGGATGATGCCGAAGGTGGAGAACTCGTGCCCGGTGCCGAGGCCGAAGGCCAGCGTGAGCAGGGCCACCACGACCAGGGAGGACACCACCCGGCCGAAGCCCCCTCGCCGCTCCCGGCGCGCGTACAGGCCTGCCTGCCAGAAGACGAGCATGGTCACCAGGGCCACGAACGGCAGCCACTCGCTCTCCGCATCCCAGAGGACCCCCCAGAGCACCGGGGTGTTCCCGTAGTACACCTCGCGCAGGGCCAAGGCGAGGTAGAGCGCCAAGGCGAGGCCGCTGACGTCCAGGACGAGCAGGGAGGCGACCGAGAGCGCCCGAAGGGACAACAGCCGAAGGGGCGCCCGGGCGAGCAGGTAGGGCCTGCTCTGGCGGATGTCGCCGAGTCGTCGGCGCAGCCTCGGCTCCGAGCCAGACGACGTCGATGGAGCCGCCGTGGGGGCTGGCTTCGTGGCCACCGAACGCCCATCTTACTGCTCCCGGGCGTCTACACTCGCCCCGTGGGCCGGCTGGAGAAGCTCGAGGAGGCGTATCGGCGCCACCACCGGGACAGCCGCAGCCGGGACTTCGTCTTCTGCCAGCCCGAGCGCTCGGCCCTGTTCGCAGCCTGGG
>CAZQRA010000010.1:0-22312 GCA_964595575.1 uncultured Gaiellales bacterium | reverse complement strand
GGGCGGGGGCGACGGGTGCTCGACCTCGGCTGCCGCTACGGGGCCCTCACCCGCTCCTACCTCCAAGGAAACGAGGTGGTGGGCGTCGACGTCGACCGGGAGGCCCTCGTCGAGGCAGCCAAGCTGGGGGTGGAGACGGTGTGGGCCGACCTGGACGAGCCCCTCCCCTTCCCCGACGAGAGCTTCGACTGCGTCGTCCTGGGGGAGGTGCTGGAGCACCTCCGCTTTCCCGCCGAGGCGGTGGCCGAGGCGCGGCGCGTCCTTCGCCCCGGCGGCGTCCTCCTCGGCTCGGTCCCCAACGCCTACCGCCTCAAGAGCCGCCTTCGCTTCCTCCTCGGCCGCCCCCCGGAGTTCGCCGACGATCCCACCCACCTGCGCATCTTCCGAGGGGAGGACGTACTTGCCCTCCTGGCCGGCCTGGAGCGGCCCGAGCTTCGCTACGTGGCCGGGCGCCTGGCCTGGCTGTGGCCCCGACTCCTCGCCAACGACATCGTGTTCAGGGCCTGGAAACCTGGCTGAAGTCGCGCTCGACGAGCGGCTCGATCGCCTCCAGGGAGGTGATCGGTCGCCGGCGGCCGAGGAGGGCCAGGGCGACACGGAGCGCCGCCCGCCGCCCCGGGGAGAGGAGATCGGTGTCGTGGAAGTAGAGGTGCACGTAGGCGGGCAAGGGAGCGAGCACGGCCCCGGCCCCCATGCCCAGGGAGTGGGTGCTGGGGAGCTCGAGCAACCGGCGCCCCGCCGGCAGGCCAAGCCAAGCGGGGTACGGGAGCTCGAGACGCGGCGCCTCGTCGCTCAAGTAGCGGGGCCGGAAGGAGGTGGCGGTGCAGTCGACGTAGCCGAGCTCCGCCAGGGCGGTCGCCACCGCCTCGTCCATGTACCAGCCACCGCCGCAGAAGAGACGCGGGGCAAGACCGTGCGCCCGCAGCCAGGCGGCCTCCCGTCGCACGCGTTCGGCGTGCTCGCGCCCAGGCCGGGCCGGCCGGGCGTGGGTGGCCGACACGAAGTGGGTGTGGTGGCCGATGGGAGAGAGCGCAGCCAGGGCCCGCGCCCGCTCCAGCCAGCGCTCCTCGCTCTCCCCCGCCTCGGGGTCGGGAGGGCGGAGGAGGCAGGCCACGGCAAAGCCGCCCGGCCGTGCCTCGACGAGGCGGCGGAGGAAGGCGTAGCAGCGGTCGTCGAGCAGCCGCTCCACGTGGCAGGAGACGAAGGCGGCGGGGACCGCGTACCGTTTGCCCTCGGTGTGCGGCATCTGCGGATTCCTAGCAGGGACGGGGAAGCCCGACCCGGCCCTGGTCGAGCTCATGGCCGAGGCCCTCGTCCACCGCGGCCCCGACGAGGGCGGCGCCCTGGCCCTCGGTCCCTGCGCTCTCGGCAGTAGGCGCCTGCGCGTGATCGACCTGCCCGGCGGGCTCCAGCCCGTGACCAGCGAGGACGGAGCGGTGGCCTGCGTCTTCAACGGCGAGATCTACAACTTCCCTGAGCTTCGCCGGGAGCTCCTGGCCAAGGGGCACGACGTTCGGGGTAGCGGGGACACGGCGGTCATCCCCCACCTCTACGAGGAGCACGGCCTTGCCTTCGTGCGCCGTCTGTCGGGGATGTTCGCCATCGCCCTCTTCGACGCCCGCCGGGAGCGGCTCGTCCTCGCCCGCGATCGGGTGGGAAAGAAGCCGCTCCTCTACACCCAGCTCGGGGACGGGGGACTCGCCTTCGCCTCCGAGGTCAAGGCCCTCCTCCGGCTCCCCGGCCTCCGCGCCGAGGTCGACCCCGCCGCCATCGACGCCTTCCTCGCCCTGGGCTACGTGCCCTCCGGTACCGGGCTACGGGGCATCCACAAGCTCCCCCCGGCGCACCTGCTCGTGGCCCAGGGGGGATCGCTCAGGCTGGAGCGCTACGCCCAGCTCGAGCCTCTCCCTCCGCGGGCCGAGGAGGAGTGGATCGCGCTCGTGCGGGAGCGCGTGCTCGCCGCCGTTCGCCGGCGGCTGCTGGCCGACGTGCCCTTGGGCGCGCTCCTCTCCGGCGGTCTCGACTCGAGCGTGGTGGTGGCAGCCATGGCCCAGGTCTCCAGCCGCCCCGTGCGTACGTTCACGGTCGGCTTCGCCGACCGGCGCTACGACGAGCGCCGCTACGCCAGGTCGGTGGCGGAGCGTTACGGCTGCCACCACGAGGAGGTGGTGCTGGAGCCGGACGTGGCCGAGACGCTCCCCCGACTGGCCGCCTGCTTGGACGAGCCGTTGGGCGACGACGCGGTCTTGCCCCTCTTCCTCGTGTGCGAGGCAGCCCGCAGGCGGGTGACGGTGGCGCTGACCGGAGACGGAGGCGACGAGGCCTTCTGCGGCTACGAGCGCTACCGGGCCCACGAGCTGGCAGGACGCGTCGCCCTGCCGGGGATCGGCCTGGCCGCCGCGGCGCTCTCCTTCCCCGGCGGAGAGCGGCGCTCCGGCAGGGCCCGCCTGGCCCGCTTCCTGGGCGCCGCCGCCTCCCCCCGCCAGGAGCGCTACGCCCGCTTGGTCGAGGTGTTCCCGCTCGCCTGGCGCCGGGAGCTCCTGTCGCCCGAGCTCGTCCCCGAGCCTGCTCCCGCCGCCTCCCTCCTCGGCCCTCCGCCTCGCCCCGGTCTCAGCGGCCTCCAGCTCCTCGACCTCTCCCGCTACCTCCCCGACGACCTCCTCCTCAAGGCCGACCTCGCCTCCATGGCTCACTCCCTGGAGCTCCGCTCCCCCTTCCTCGACTGGGAGGTGCTCGAGGTCGGGGTGTCGCTCCCCGACTCGCTCAAGGTGCGGGGCGGGCGGGGCAAGGAGGCTCTCCGCCGGGCCTTCGCCGTCGACCTACCGCCGCCGATCGTGGAGCGGCGGAAGGCGGGCTTCGGCGTTCCCCTCTCCGACTGGTTTCGAGGCGAGCTGCGGGAGATGGCAGGCGACCTCCTGCTCGAGGGGGCCCGCCGCCGGGGCCAGCTCCGACCCCAGGCGGTGGAGCGGCTCCTCGAGGAGCACCTGTCCGGGCGCGTGGACCACGGCCAACGCCTGTGGTGCCTCCTCATGCTCGAGCTGTGGCAGCGGACCCACGTGGACGCGAGAGCCCCCGCCCTCCTTCTCTCCCGCTAGCGGCGGAGGACGAGACCGGTGAGGGTCGTCCACGTCCACCGCCTGCGGGGGATCGGGGGCTCAGAGCGCCACCTCCTCGCCCTCCTTCCCGCCCTGGTCGAGCGGGGGGTGGAGGCGATGCTCGTCGGCTTGGACGACCCCGCCGGCGACCCCGATCCCTTCTACGCCGAGTTGGCGAGGAGCGGCGTTCGCTTCGCCCGCCTTCCCTGTCCCCGCGACCTCGATCCCCTGCTCGCGCTCCGCCTTCCCCGCCTCCTCAGGACCCTTCGCCCCCACATCGTGCACACCCACCTCGTCCACGCCGACGTGTACGGGGCGCTCGCCCGCGGCCCTCGCCTGGTGTCGACGAAGCACAACCCCGACCCCTTCCGGGCGGGACCCTTCCGCTACCTGGAGCGGGCCCTCGCCCGCCGCGCCGACTGCCTCATCGCCATCAGCCGGGCTCTCCAGGACTTCCTCGTGCGACGGGTGGGCCTCCCTGCCGCCAAGATCGAGGTCGTTCCCTACGGCCTCGACCGGCTGCCCCGACCGTGGGGAGAGGGCCCCGCCCTCGATCTCCCCGCCGACGCTCGCCTCCTCCTCTGCGTCTGTCGCCTCGCTCCCCAGAAGGGGGTGGACACCGCGATTCGGGCTCTCGCCCGGCTGCGCCGGTCGCAGCCGCAGGCGGTCCTCGTCGTCCTCGGCGAGGGACCGGAGCGTCCGCGCCTCGAGCGCCTGGCCGGGGGGCTCGGTGTGGACGGGGCCCTCTTCCTCCCGGGAAGAGTGGGGGACGTGGCCTCCTGGTACCATCGCGCCGAGGTGGTCGTCCACCCCGCCCGGTGGGAGGGGTTCGGGCTGGCCATGCTGGAGGCGATGCTGGCGGGACGACCGGTGGTGGCCTCCCGGGCCGGGTCGGCCCCCGAGCTGGTCGTCGATGGCAAGACCGGGATCCTGGTTCCTCCTGACGACCCGGAGGCCTTGGCCGAGGCGTTGGACCGGCTCCTCGCCGACCCCGAGCTGGCCGCCCGCTACGGGCAGGCCGGCCGGGAGCGGGCCCGCCGCGAGCTCACGGTGGCCCGCATGGCGGAGGGCACCGTGGGCGTCTACGAGCGCGTGCTCGCCCGGCCCCGAGGCTGAGCGATCCCGCGGCCTCGCCTGTACCCGTCGCGGCCGGCCAGGGCCGCCCGGTAGAGGATCTCGACCCGATCGACGCAGCGCTCCTCCCGGAACTCGGACAGTGCCCGGCGCCGGCCGGCGAGGCCCATGGCCGCCGCCCGCTCCGGCCGGGAGGCGAGCTCGACGATGGCCGAGGCCAGCGGCTCTGCCTCCCCCGGCTCCACCAGAAGGCCGGTCTCCCCGTGGCGGACGAGCTCGCCCAGGCCGCCGATGCCGGCCGCGATCACCGGCCGAGCCCGCTCCATGGCCTCCAGGGCCACCATCCCGAACCCCTCGCCCATGGAGGGGACGACCACGATGGCCGCCTCCTCGATCGCCCGCTGCACGGGGGAGACGTAGCCGAGGAAGCGCACCGACTCGGCGACCCCGAGCTCGCGGGCGAGCGCCTTCAGGGTCGGCTCAAGCGGCCCCCGGCCGGCGATGTCCAAGGCTAGGGAGGGAACCTCCCGCTTGGCCAGGGCGAAGGCGCGGAGGAGGACGATGTGGCCCTTGATCGGGATCAGGCGGCCCACGCAGAGGAGCCGCGGCTCCCTCCCCCGGTAGGGCGAGGGCTCCCGCCCCGGTCGGATCCCGTAGTGGACGATCTCGAACCCGACTTCCTGGAACCCCTCCGTCTGGGCCAGGTAGCGGGCGAGCCCGCGCGAGATGGCGATGTGGACGTGGGCGAGGCCGGCCACCCCCCGGTCGGCGAGCGCGAACAGGCGGCCTTCCCGAAACTCGTTGAAGCCGTGCTTGGTGGAGACACGGACGGGGACGGCGGCCAGGGTGCCGGCGATCTGGCCGTAGGCGTCGGCGTGGACGAGGTGGGTATGGAGAATCCGAGGCCGCTCCCGGGCCAGGTAGGAGACGAGGCGGAGGAAGGCCACCGGGTCGACGTCGCCGGACACGGGGATGGCCTCCAGGGGCACGCCTCGCTCGGCGAGGGCCCCGGCGAACTCCCAGGCCCCCGGCTCGTGCTCGTGGAGCATGAGGAGCCGTGCGTCCCAGCCCCGCTCTCGAAGCTGGGGAAGGAGCGATAAGAGGTGGGCCTCCGATCCCGAGATCCCCGCCACCTTCTGCAGGTGGAGCACCTTGACGCCGCCGCCCGTCATGCCCAAGCCGCCTCGAGGATACGCTCGGCCCAGCCCTCGACGGAGTGGCGCTCCTCCACCCGCCGCCGTAGCGCCTGGCCGAGGAGGTGGCGCTCGGCCGGGTCGCAGGCAGCGAGAGCGGCCAGCCGGTCGGCCAGCGCCCCGGGATCGTGGCGGGGGAAGCGAAGCGCAAGCGGCAACCCGTCCAGGAGCTCGTCGAAGACGGGGTTCGAGGCCACCACCGGGAGGCAGGCGGCCGCCGCCTCGTACACGATCTTGTCCGGGGACCCCGCCTCCATGTTGTTGACCAAGCAGTCGGCCCGGCGGAAGATCTCGGGTACCTGGGAGCGGAGCACGGCCGCGTCCAGGCGGACGCGGCCCCTCAGCCCCAGCTCGGAGACGAGGCGCTCCAGCTCCTGGCGGTGGGCCCGCTCGGCGGCGTTGAGCGCCGGCCCGTACACCTCCAGACGGAGGTCGAGGCCACGGGCGAGCGCCAAGGCGAGGCCGCGAATGACCACGGCCAGCCCCTTGGCCGGGGAGTAGCGGCCGAGAGCGACCACTCGGAAGTCGGGCGCCCGCTGTCCCGGCGGTCGACAGGGAAACTCGTCCAGGTCGATCCCGTGACCGATAGCCACCACCTTGCTGGAGGCGAGGGGGACCGAGCGCCGGTCGACGCTCACGATGGCCGTCGCCAGCCGCTCCGCCACCTGCAGCAGGCGCGTCCGCTTCCAGTGCGTGAACCAGAGGAGTACCGGCACCCCGGCCGGGCGGGCGAGAGGAGCGGCCAGGACGGCGTAGATGGGGCACATGTGGCAGACGACTGCCACCGGCCTCGGCCGACGGAGGAGCTCGCCGAGGAGGGCGGCCTGGAAGCGTGTCCCCCGCCCTGCCCTGGTGCGGGCGGCGAAGCTGAGGCTGCGACAGTTGTCGGGCAGCGAGCCCGCCAGGACGCGGTCGGCGACCACCACGACCTCGTCCACTCGGGCGGCGAGGGCCCGAATCTTGGGGATGGTGGCGGCCAAGGCGGGGTGGCCGGGGTCGACCTGCTGGGTGACGAAGACGAGCCGGCCGGGCATCAGCGATCCCTGGTAGACGCCACTAGAAGAAGTCGGTGTCGCCCAGGGTGAGCCTCCAGGAGGAGAGCTCGGCATCGAGGGGCTCGGCCAACCCCTTGCCCACCAGGTGGAGGGTGAGGGGGGTGGGTAGGAAGCCGCTGGCCAGGAAGGCGCGTCCCTCGCCCGGCCCGGGAAGGGCGAAGAGGACCCGGGCTCTCGCTGCCCGGGCAGCCTGCCGGAGCAGGAGCGGAACCTCCTCGGCGGGCGCCACCAGGTCGCAGAGCACGGCTATCGTCCTTGCCTTGTGGCGCTTGGCCGGCCGTAGGACGGCGTACCCGCCGGGCGAGCGGAGGACGCGGTAGCCGCGGGGAGAGTCGAGGTAGCGCCAGCGGAGGTAGGCGGCGTCGCGGATCACGTGGTTGGGCCAGGACGCGGCGGCATCGCCGTCCACGTCCAGGGGCTGGGAGGGCGGAGCGGCGGCGTCCCTGAGGACGGGCCGGGCCCAGATCCGCAGCCGCCCGATCTCCGTCCACCCCAGCCGACCGAGGAACACAGGCGCGGTGGGAGGGCTGGCGAAGGCGAGCGCGCAGGCGACCCCCCGGGCGGTCGCCTCCTCCTCGTGGCGGCGCTCCAGAGCGGTGAAGATCCCCTGACCCCGGGCACGCGGGTCGGTGGCGGCGTGCACCGAGAACGAGATGACCCGCTCCCTTCCCCTCACCACCGCTCGACACAGGCTGTGGGCGGCCACCCCCACCACCCGCCCCTCCTGGGTGGCCACCGACACCACGCTGCCGGCCGGGTTGCCCTGGAACCACCAGTCGAGCTCGGCGCCGGACATGGCCTCCTCGCCCCACGCCTGACGGAGCAGGCGCAGGTAGTCCTCCCGATGCCCAGGGAGGTAGGGGACGAGCTGGAACGGCCTCATTTGGTGGAGGTGCCGAGAGCCGCGTTGAAGAGGCGCCGGGCGTGCGTCCCGGCCACGGTGTCCTTGAGGGCGATGAGGTCGCAGGCTCCGGCCAGCACCAGCTCGAACGTACGGGCCGGGTAGGGCTCCACGTTGTAGCGGTGGAGCTGGAGGGGATCGGTGGCGGGGCCGTTGGCCCCGGAGATGGAGGTGAAGGCAAGCTCGTAGCCGGCTTGGCGAAGGAGGCTGAGGTGAACAGGCCGATAGTGGGCCTCCGAGCCCTTCACGTAGGCGAAGGCCCGCACCGGCCGACCCAACGCCTCCTCCAGGCGCAGCTTGGACAGGACGATCTCGCGGGCTGCCTCATCGACCTCCAGGTCGGCCAGGGGCCGGTGGCCGATGCCGTGGGACTCCACCTGGATACCGGCCCTCTCCAGCTCGGCCAGCTCCGACCAGTCGAGGGTGGGATTGACGATGCCCTGACGGGCCAGGTGCTCGTCGTGGGGCAGGGGGCGGGAGCTACCCAGGTAGCCGATGGGGGCGAAGAGCACCGCTGGGTAGCCGTAGCGCCGCAGGATGGGCACCGCGTTCTCCAGGTTATCGCGGTAGCCGTCGTCGAAGGTGATGAGGACGGCCCTCGGCGGCAGCGGCCTTCCCTCGAGGTAGTAGGCCCGCACCTCCGCCAGCGACACGGGCGCGTAGCCGAGGTCGCGGAGCTGGGCCATCTGCTCCTCGAACAGGGACACGGGCACGGTGAGCGAGTTCCCGGGGAGGTCGTTGACCTTGTGGTACATGAGCACCCGCAGGGCCCGGCCGTCCTCCCCCTCCTTGGCCCCCATGCCCCGGGCCGCCTCCCCGATCGTCCTGTAGACGCCGTTCTTGAGGAGCTGCTTCAGCGTCTCGGCACGCACGCGCCTAGTCTAGGCGGGAGGAGCGGCCCGACACCACCGCCTCCACCAGGGCCTCGAGGCGGCGGGCGAACTCCTGAGGAGACACGATCCAGCGCCCGGCGGCGGCCCTTGCCTCCCCCGCCAGCCTCTCGGCCAGCGCTCGGTCGCTGAGCACGGCCACGAGGGCCTCCGCCAGGGCGGCGGGATCGCAGGGGGGAACGAGGAGTCCCTGGGCTCCCTCCTCGACCACGTCGAGGATGCCCCCTACCCGGGTGGCCACCACCGGGCGGCCCCGACAGAAGGCCTCGACGAGGACCCGCCCCATCCCCTCCGAGCGGGAGGGGAGGACGAGGAGGGTGGCCCGGTCGAGGGCCCGCGCGACCTCGGACGAGGGCAGGGCCTCGTCCCATCGCACCCGGCCGGGGAGCTCCTCCGCCAGCCGGCGGACGACCCGGGCAAGCGAGCCGCGGCCGACCACGTGCAGGCTCGCCCCAGGGATCCTTGCCGCCACCGTCCGCCAGGCCGAGGCCAGGACGTCCACGCCCTTGTACCGCTCGAGCACGCCCACGAACAGGGCCCGGGGCTCCTCGGGGAGGGGGAGGGGGGGCCGATCGGCGAAGGCGGCGAAATCCATGTAGGCGGGGAACTCGGCCGCCGGCTCCCGGCCCAGCTCCCGCACGAGGCGGGTCGTGTAGGCAGACACCGTCCTCACGGCGTCGGCCCGCCGCAGCCCCCACAGGGCGAGCCGGTCGGCCACGGGATCGAGCAGCCTCCGCAGTGAGGAGCCGTAGAGCCGCGTGGGGGCCCGCCAGTCGCCGTGGAGGTCGAGGATGATGGGCGAGGAGGCCCCGGCGAGGGAGCGCCCGAGCAGGGCGAGCGCGGTCTCGTGGGCCCCTTGCACGAGGACCGCCTCCGGCCGAAAGCGGCGCAGCTCGCCGGCCACGACGAAGGGGAGGCGGAGGTAGAAGCCGGGCCCATCCATAGGCCCCCACGAAGGGAGGAGACGGAGCGCTCCGGCCTCCCCGGCCGAGCCCGGCCGCGCCCGAGCCACGACCCGCAGGTCGAAGGCCTCCGCCAAGGCTGCCAGCCGTCGCTCGGCGGCCTCGTCCAGGGGCAGCCGGTAGCGATCGCGGCCGACGAGGAGCAGCCTCCGCCTCACGAGCCCGCCACCGCCTGCTCGACCAGGCGGGCCACCCGCTCGGCGTACTCGTCGGCGGTCGCCACCCACGCCCGCGCCCGCTCCCGAGCGCCAGCCCCCAGCCGCTCGGCCAGGCCCCGGTCGGAGAGGATCCGGCCCAGGGCCGAGGCCATCCCCGCCACGTCGTCGGGATCGACGAGGAGGCCGCTCTCTCCCTGCTCCACGAGATCGGGGATGCCGCCCGCCCGCGTCCCCACCACCGCCCGGCCCCGGAGGAAGGCCTCCACCACGATCCGCGGCGTCCCCTCCGAGCGGGAGGGAAGGAAGAGGCACCAGGACTGGTCGAGCAGGGCGGCCATTTCGGCGTTGGGCACGGAGGGCCTCCAGGCCGTCTGGGCGGGCAGGTCGGAGACGAGCCTCTCCACGACGCGGCGGCGGCGGCCGTCCCCCACGACGAGGAGCCGGGCCTGGGGAAGCCGCCCTGCCGCCAGCCGCCAGGCGGAGGCCAAAGCGTCCACGTTCTTGTACCGCTCGAGCACCCCCACGAACAGCGCCTGAGGCCGCTCGGGAAGAGGGCCCGGGGGGCCGGCGAAGGCCTCCACGTCGGTGTAGGCGACGAAGGTGGCCGTCGGCTCCACCCCCGCGGCCCGAGCGAGCTCGCTGGTGAAGGGGGAGAGCGTCCGCACCGCCTGAGCCCGCCTCAGGGTCAGGGTGGCCAGCCGGTCGGTGAGGGGAGCGAGCGCCCGCCGCCAGGGAGAGCCGTACAGGCGGGGGAAGGTGCGCCAGTCGCCGTGGAGCTCGACCACGAGGGGAGCGGGAACCCGGGCCAAGCGACGGCCCACGAGCACCGCCGCCCCCTCGAACGGGCTCTGGGCGACGACCGCGTGGGGGCGGAAGCGGCGAAGCTCCTGGGCGATCCGGAAGGGGAGGGCGAGGTAGAAGGCGACCCCGTCGAGCGCACGGAGGGGGAAGGGGGGGACGAGCCGGAAGGCCGTGTCCCCCTTCCCCCCGGCATCGGCCGCCGAGGCCAGCACGCGCAGCTCCAGGCGGCGGCCCATGGCCTCGAACTTCCGGGCCAGCCCAGCCTCGAGGGGCAGGCGGTAGCGCGTCCTCGCCACCATGAGCAGGCGTCTCACCGGGTCGCCACCTCGCGGAGCAGGGCCTCGATCCGCCCGTACACGGCCTCGGCAGAGTGGTGGGCGACCGAGGCGCGGGCGCGCGCTGCCAGCCGGTCGCGGAGGCCCGGCTCGCCGTATAGGCGCCGGATGGCCCGGGCCAGGGCCTGGGGGTCTCCCGGCGGGACGAGGAGGCCGTTCACCCCGTCCTCGACCACCTCCGCCACCCCTCCCACCGCGGTGGCGATCACCGGCGTTCCCACCGCCAGCGACTCGACCACCGCGTGGGGGAAGTTCTCCCAGGTCGAAGAGAGCACCGTGGCGTCGGCGGCCCGGAAGAGCTCGAGCACCCGCTGCCGGGGCAGGGCACCGAGGAACCGCACCCGATCGCCCAAGGAAAGGCGCCGGCAGCGCTCCTCCATCTCCGCCCGCTCGGGCCCGTCCCCGGCCACGAGGAGGGAAACGCCCTCCACCTGCGCCACCGCCTCCAGCGCCACCTCGAGCGCCTTCTGGCGGCCGATGCGGCCCGCGAAGGCGAGGATTCCTCCTTCGAGACCGAGGGCGGCCCGGGCCGCGCTCGCGTCGGGCAGAGCTGGGATCTCCGGCGCCGGGTTGGGGCAGAGGGCCAGCCGCTCTGCCGGCACGCCCCAGGAGAGGGCGAGCTCGCGCAGGTAGGCGCTGGGACAGATGACGCGCTTGGCCTGCCGGAGGGCAACGTCGCGGCCCGCCCGCAGGAGGGCGATCGCCACCCCTCCCCGGGCGCGCTGGAAGGCGTCCAAGTCCCCGGAGAAGAGCCCCCGCCGCCGAGCCCTCTCGTAGGCCTCGTCCGTCGTCAGCTTGACCACGAGCGGTCGGCCGGCCAGGGCCGATCCCAAGGCGGCACGGCCCACCATGCTGGTGGCGTAGACGACCTCCGCCCAGCGGGCGCGACGGGCGACGAGGAGAGCCACCGCCGCGTGGCGGGCGCCCACGGGAAGACGACGCGACACCCACCGCACCGGATAGGCGCCGCGAGGCGGGGGCCGGTCGGCGGTGACGACCGCCTCCACCTGGTGGCCCCGGGCCTGGAGGAAGGCCCCCAGCTCGGGGGCGTGGCTGGCCGGCCCGCCCACGTCGGGTGGCCAGATACCGCTGACCAGGAGTACCCTCACCGCGCGCCGATCACGGCGCCAGCACCTCCTCCGCCGCCGGCTGGGAGACGGGAGCCGGCGCAGGCTGCCGCCGGATGCGGACGAGGAGCGCTCCCCACAGGGCCGCGAACACCCCGGCGGCGACCAGCACCGCCCCCGCCGCTCCGGTGGCTCCCCAGTAGCCCCCCAGCACGACGACGAGCGGGATCATGACCGCCGACTCCACCCCGTGGGCGACCACCCGTAGGCCCGGCCGCCCGATCGAGACAGGGAACGACTTCGACCAGCCCACGACGAACTGGAGGGCGGCGGCCAGGAGGACGAGCCGAGCCGCGTCTGCCGCAGGACCGTAGCTCGGCCCGTAGAGCAGACGGACGAGCTCGGGCATGAAGGCGAGCACCGGGGGGACGAGGATGGCCATGACCAGGGTCGCCCCCACCGTGTAGCGGCGAAGCCCCCTCAAGACCGCCTCCCGCTCGCCCATCGCCCAGTCCCGCGTCTGCTCCGTGAGGAGGATGAGCCGGGCGGGAGCGCTCAGCGAGGCGAGGCCCTGCTGGGGAGCCTGGGCGATGCGGAAGTAGCCGACCTCGACCGGCCTCGTCACCACCCCCAGGAGGAGGGGGGCAAGCGCCCCCCGCAGGGAGACGACGCCCGTGGCCAGGCTGGAGTGGAGCACGAAGCGAAGGAGGCCACGTCGGTCCTCGCCCAGGGGCTCCTCCCGGGCCGACGGAAACCGGCGGAGAGAGACAAGGGCGGCGATCCCTAGGATCAGGGTGGCGGCCGCCTGGGCGCAGACGACGCCGGCCACAGCCTCCGTCACCCCGTACCCAGCCCCCACGGCAAGACCAATCATGCGCAACCCCATGGAGGAAGCGGAGAGCCAGGCTCGGACGTCGTAGCGCCCGCGGAGGATGACCGCCGCGCTCGCCACTCCCTCCGGGCTCTGCAGCGGGGGAAGCAGCGCGGCCACGAGGAAGGGAAGGGCAAGGTCGTGGCCGCCGAAGAGCCGGTCGGCCGCCGGGGCCAGCGCGGCCAGGACGAGGCCGGCGGCGACGCCCCCCGCCACCTTGGCGAGGAAGGCCGAGGCGAACAGGCGACGGAGCCTTCCCCACCGCTCTCCGGCCACGTACTCGAACCCGTACTTGACCAGGGCTTCCTCTGCCGTCAGGTCGAGTAGGCTCTGGAAGAAGCCGGTGGCCACGAGCACGATGGAGAAGAGGCCGAACGCCTGAGGGCCGAGCTGACGGGCGGCAAGGAGAGTGCCGAGGAAGCCGAGCCCCACCGAGAGGTAGATTCCCGCCGCGGTCGCCGAGCGGCGCCAAAGGAGCGGCAAGCGCATCGACGGAGGCCAGTATAGTGGCCGGCCTTCCCTCCTCCGTCGCTGGCCGCCCCCGGCGCCGGCCGGGACCGCGTACCGTTCGGAGGTGCGCCTCGCCGGCCGGCTGCGTCTCCGTCCCTACCTCCTCGTGGCCCTCGCTGCCGGCCTGCCCCGCCTGGCCGCCCTCCTCTACGAGCGGGGGGACATCCTGGCCGAGTTCACCGACAAGAGCGACGACTTCGCCAGGACGTTCGTCGACAGCGGCACCTACGGCTTCATCCCCGGCGTCCCCTCCGCCTACACCCAGCCTCTGTACGGGTTCTTCCTCGTCCCCATCTACGCCACCGTCGGGCGCCACTGGTGGACGGTGGGTCTCGCTCAGATCGCGGTGGCGACGATCACCGCCTGGCTCGTGTACGCGGTCGGCTCGCGGGTCGTGTCCAGGCGGGCCGGGCTCGTGGCCGCGCTCCTCGCCACCCTCCACCCCTACCTGATCTGGCACGACGTCCACCTGAACCGGGAGATCCTCGACGGCCTGCTGGCGGCTGCCCTCGTCCTCTGCGCCCTCGTCGTGGAGGAGCGGCCGACACTGCCCCGCGCGGCCCTGCTGGGAGCCGTGGCCGGCCTCGCCATCCTCGGCAACGCCCGCCTGGCGCTGCTGCCGCTCGTCCTCATCGGATGGCTCCTCGCCCGCCGGCGCCTTTCCCGGCAGGCGATTCGAGCAGCGCTCGTCGTCTTGGCTGCCTCGGCCGTCGTCGTCTCGCCCTGGGTCGTCCGCAACCGGCTGTCGGTTGGCTGCTTCGCCCTCACCACGGACGCGCGCGCCCTCTGGAAGGCCAACAACGAGCACACCTACCGCGTCTTGGCTCAGGGCGGTTGGATCGACGACGTGCCCGACCCGCCCGGGACTCCCCCCACTCCCGAGGTGGCGGGAGCCCTCTACCGCGAGACCGGGCGCATCCTCCGCCTCGACGAGTGCCGCCAGGCACGCCGCTACCAGGACGAGGTGCTCGCCTTCTGGCGCCAGCATCCCGGCGAGAAGCTACGGCTGGCAGCCCAGGCGGCGGGCATGCTCTGGCAGCCCACGGTCCACGAGACCAAGGGGCGGCCGGGGGCGGGAACCTGGGTCGACCTCGCCCGCAGGGTGGCCGAGCCCCTGTTCATGGGCGCCGTGTACGCGCTGGCGGCTGTCTCGCTCCCCGTCGTGGGCCGGCGCTTCCTCGGCCTGGCGCTGGCCCTCCTTGCCTACCAGACCGTGGTCGCCATGCTGTTCGCCGGCGCCACCCGCTACCGCGTCCCCTGGGACTTCCTGGTCGCCGTCATGGCCGCCGCCGGCCTGCGCGCCCTGGCCCTGCGCGCGGCGGGCGAGCGTCGCCGCCTCCGGGTCGAGCGCGGGCCCTGGCGAAGGGTGCCGGGGCCGCCGCCGTAGGCCGCGAGTATAGTGGCTCCTTCCGATGGCCCGAGTCGCCTCCAGTCTGGGCCTCTCCCTCCTCCGCACCGCCTCCGCCCGACGGCCGTGGCCCGCCGCCGGACTCCTCGTCCTCTCTCTGCCCATCGTCTTCCTCCACATCCGCTACCAGCCCTCGCTGGAGATCGACGCCGGCTCCACCACCGTCGGCATCCAGCTCTCCGACCTCGCCGTCCTCGCCCTAGTCTGCGCCGGCCTCGGCGCCGGGCTCGCCCTCGGCTTCTCCGCCCTCCGGGCTGCCCGGTCGCTCTGGGCAACGGGCGCCGTTTTCCTCGCCGTCGTGGGGGCGGCCACGCTCCACCCCCTCCTGTGGCGGCCTGACTACGCCTTCTTGACCCATGCGGTGACGGCGCTCAAGCTCGGGGAGTACGCGCTCCTTGCCCCAGGGCTCGTCCTCCTGCTGCGCTCGCGGGCGAGCCTCGAGCTCCTCGTCGCTACCGTGGTCCTCTGGAGCGGCGCCGCCACCCTGTGGGGACTCCTCCAGTTCGTGGGAGCGGTCGCCGGCTTCGAGGGAGGCGGAGAGGGACGGAGGGCGCCCTCCTTCCTCGGCATCCACGACTTCGCCGCCCTCTCGGGAGCCGCCCTCGCCTGGGCCTTCGCCGTGCTAGCCCTGGGAGCCGGCCGCCCCCTCCACAAGCCCCTCGCCTGGCTGGGCGGCGTAGGGGGCGGCCTAGGGCTCGTCCTGTCGGCCGCCGTGGCCGCCTTGGTCGGGGTGGGCCTGGCGGCGGCGGCCGCCCTGGCCGTGGCCGCCGCCCGGGGGGCTCTCGTCCTCAGGCGCGCGCTCGCCCTGACCCTCCTCCTCGGCCTGGTGACGGCCGGCGTCCTCCTCATGCGCTCGGGAGACATCGGGAACTTCGCCCGCTTCCTGGGTCTGGGGGAGAGCCGCCAGGCAGGGGTCGAGACCTACACCCAGCGGACGCTCCTTGCCTACATCGGCCTCCGCATCTTCCTCGACCACCCCCTGACCGGGGTCGGCTGGCAGGGGTCAGGGGAGCCCGAGAGCTTCCAGCCCTACCTCGCCGACGCCCGCCGCCGCTTTCCCGACACCCCCCCCATCGCCTTCCCCTCGGCCGAGCACCCCTGGGGGGTGCAGAACGCCTACCTCCAGGCTCTAGCCGACATGGGGGTGATGGGCCTGCTCGCCCTGGCGGGGGCGGCGGGGGCGGCGCTGGCCCTGGGCCTGCGCGCGGCCCGCCGGGCCCCCCCGGCCTTGGCCGTGATCGCCCTGGCCGCGTCGGGCTGGCTGGTGGTGGCTCTCGGGACCTGGAACGGGGTGGGGCTCGTGGCAGGCATCCCCCTCCTCGCCCTTACCTCGATCGCCGTGGGGGCCTCGGCTGCCTGCGCCGGGCTCCTCGGCCGGGGCGACGATGCCGACGGGTAGGGAGTACCCGGGGGCCGAGCACCGGCACCCCCGGCGCAGCTCCGTCACCTACGCCGTGCGCTCGGCCCTGGCCGCCTGGCTCGCCCAGGAGGCCCGGCGGGCGGCGGGTGACCTCGGTCGCTACCGCCTGCTCGACGTAGGCTGCGGGATCAAGCCCTACTACCCTTTCTTTCAGCCCTATGCGCGGGAGTACGTGGGCGTGGACGTGGACGGCGGCGCGGGCGACCTCGTGGGCGCGGTGGAGGCCCTGCCCGTCCCCGACGCCTCGTTCGACCTCGTCATCTGTACCCAGGTGCTCGAGCACGCCTCCGACCCCCACCTCGCCGTCCGGGAGCTGTGGCGGGTGACCGCGCCGGGGGGCCGAGTGCTGGCCTCGACCCACGGTGTCCAGGTGTACCACCCCTCGCCCGAGGACTACTGGCGCTTCACCCACGCCGGCCTCGAGCTCCTCTTCCGCCGCAACGGATCCTGGCGCTCCCTGTCCGTGCAGCCGGCCGGAGGCACGGCCACCTGCCTCTGCGCACTGGTCGCCATCTACGCCGACCTCCTCTGGCGGAGGCTGGGTCTCGTCCCCTTGGCGCGGGCCTCCGTCCTCGCGCTCAACCTGCTGGGGCCGGCCCTCGACCGCCTGCTCCCTTCGCTCCGACGCCCAGGGCCGGGGACGCTCTTCCTCAACTACCACGTGGTGGCGGACAAGGCATGACGGCGCCTGCCCGATCCCCTGGGTCGCGACCTGTCCCCCGTCGCGCTGGGGGCGACCCCTTGCCGAGCGGTGGGCCACAATCTGCCTCGCCCATGGCCACGCTGGAGAGGGGGAGGAGAAGGTCGATCGGGTGAGGAGGGGACCGTAGTGGGACGGCGAGTGCTCGTCACCGGCGGGGCCGGCTTCATCGGCTCCCACCTCGTGCGCGCCCTCCTCGAGCGGGGCGACGAGGTGCGGGTGCTCGACAACTTCTCCACCGGGAACAGGGCCAACCTCCAGGGCCTCGAGCGCGACGTGGAGGTGATCGAGGGGGAGCTGAGAAGCTACGAGCGTGTCCACCACGCCGTCCGCGGCTGCGAGCTCGTGTTCCACCAGGGGGCGCTTCCCTCCGTGCCCCGCTCCCTGCAGGACCCCCTCACCACCACCGCCGTCAACGTCGAGGGCACCTTGAACGTCCTCCTCGCCGCCCGCGACGAGGGCGTGCGGCGGGTGGTGTTCGCCTCCTCCTCCTCGGTGTACGGAAACCAGGACTCCTTCCCCCTGTCAGAGCAAGCCCGGCCCGACCCCATCTCCCCCTACGGGGTGTCCAAGCTGGCCGCCGAGCGCTTCTGCGTGAGCTTCAGCCGCGTCTACCCCCTGGAAACCGTCGTCCTGCGCTACTTCAACGTGTTCGGGCCTCGCCAAGACCCGCGCTCCGAGTACGCGGCGGTCGTCCCCCGGTTCATCAGCGAGGCGGCTGCCGGCCGACCGCTCCCCATCTACGGCGACGGCGAGCAGCGGCGGGACTTCACCTACGTGGCCAACGTGGTGGAGGCCAACCTCCTCGCCGCCGACGCCGCCGACGGGAACGGAGCCGTGGTCAACGTCGCCACCGGACGCGCCGTGAGCGTCAACGATCTGGCCGACGCCGTCTGCCGCATCCTCGGCCGCACGGCGGAGCGCCGCTACCTCCCTCCCCGTCCCGGGGACGTACGCTCCTCCTGGGCCGACGTCTCTGCCGCCCGCGCCCTCCTCGGCTGGGAGCCGCGCGTGGGGCTGGAGGAGGGCCTGCTCCTCACCGCCGAGAGCCTTGTCGGCAGCTGAGCCGATTCGCGTGCTGCGGGTGATCGCCCGCCTCAACATGGGGGGCCCTGCCCTCCACGTCGCCTACCTCTCGGCCGGCCTCCGCGATCGCGGCTACGAGACCACCCTCGTGGCCGGGACCCTGGCCCGAGGCGAGGGGTCGATGTCCTACGTCGCCGAGGAGCTGGGAGTGCCCGTGCTCCCCCTGCCCGAGCTGTCCCGGGAGATCTCCCTGCCCCGCGACCTCAAGGCTGCCTTCCGCCTGGCGCGGCTGATCCGCGAGCTCCGCCCCCGCATCCTCCACACCCACACCGCCAAGGCAGGAGCGGTAGGCCGCATCGCCGCCCTCCTGGCCGGCCGAGCCCGCCCTCCCATCGTCGTCCACACCTTCCACGGCCACGTCCTCCGCGGCTACTTCGATCCCGTGCAGGCGACCCTCTTTCGCCTCCTCGAGCGGGCGCTGGCAAGGACGACGACGGCGCTGGTGGCGGTGAGCCCCGAGGTGCGGGACGATCTCGTCGCCCTGGGTGTGGCCCCCGCCGAGCGGTTCGCAGTCATCCGCCTGGGCATCGAGCTCGCCCAGCGGGTCGAGGCAGGGCCCGACGGTCGGGCCCGGGCCCGGCGCATGCTCGGCATCCCGCCCACGCGGTTCGCGGTGGGGTGGATCGGTCGCATGACCGCAGTCAAGCGCGCCGAGGACGTCCTGGGCGCCTTCAAGGCCCTCCGCGACCGGGGCGTGGATGCCTGCCTGTGCCTGGTCGGGGACGGGCCCGATCGGGAGGCGCTGGAGCGCCGGGCGCACGAGCTGGGCGTCGTCCGCCACTGCCTCTTTCTCGGCTACCAGGACGAGGTTGCCCCCTTCTACGCCGCCTTCGACGCCCTCCTTCTCCCCTCCGCGAACGAGGGGACTCCGGTCTCGGCCATCGAGGCCCTGGCGGCAGCCAGGCCGGTGGTGGCGACCCGGGTGGGAGGGGTTCCCGACGTCGTCCGCGACGGTCAGGACGGATTCCTCGTGGAGCCGGGAGATGTGAGCTCCTTGGCCGACCGGCTGGCCCTGCTCGCCGCCGACCCGGCGCTGCGGGAGCGCATGGGGCGGGCAGGCAGGGAGCGCGTGCTTTCCCGCTACGGGGTCGACCGGCTGCTCGACGACCACGATCGCCTGTACCGCTCCCTCCTCGAGCGCAAGGGCCTGGCTCCGCCCGGCTGAGCCCTCAGCGGGGAAGGCGCTGGAAGGCAAAGAAGGCGGGCTTCCTCCTCCCGCTCGCGGTCAGAAGGCCCGACTGCCAGCCGGAGAGCCGGGGCTCGTCCCGGAGGAGGAACCACAGCATCATGTCGATCTGGGGGTGGCTGCGGGCGATGGCGAAGGCCTCCCGCAGGTACTGGGCCTGCCTCTGCCAGGAGACCCCGAACAGGGGGTCGGGGGGGTTCGTCTGGTAGCCGTACTCGGTGATCCAGATGCGGGTGGGCCCGTACAGGCGCCGAAGCTCGTCCGCCAGGAGGTCGATGGTGGCCAGGGTGACGGCGGCCTGCTCGGGCTTCGCCGGCCTGCGCGGCCTCGTCGTGGGCGTCTCCTTGGGGTAGGTGTAGTAGGGGTGGTGGGCGTAGGCGTCGAAACGGCGAAGGCCGGCCTTCCAGGCCGCCCGCAGGAAGGCGATGGGGGCGACCGAGGGCCGGGCGCTCCTTGGGTTGTTGTTGCCCCGGGGTGCGGTGACGCCGCAGGCCACCTTCTCCCCGGCGAGGAGGGTCGCGTGCACGCCCTGGTAGACCGCCCGGCAGATCTTGGCGTAGTCGACGGCGCTCTGCACCACCCACCGCCCCTCCACGCGCCGATACTGGGGGGACAGGAAGACGGGGTTGTTGGGCTCGTTCCAGGCGGTCCAGTAGAGGACGCGGGGCAGGCGGTTGCCCGCGGCGTCGGTCCAGGTGCCGCTGTAGCGGGTGGCGGCGGCGAAGGCGAACTTGCGCAGCTCCTCGAAGGAGGCGGGCGCCCGGTTGAGCCCCTTTCCCCCGTTGGCCCAGGCGGGAGTGCCGAAGATGGTCAAGACCACCTTGATTCCGAACTGCTCCGCGTAGCGGAGGGTACGGTCGTAGGCGTCCCAGTCGTAGGCGGGATCGTTGGGGTCGGCGCCGTCGAACGGGCGTCGCTTGGCCACGCCGAACCGACCTCCCCAGTAGAGGTTGAGCCGAAGCACCTGAACCTTGAGGGAGCGAAGCAGAGGAAACGAGGCCTCGGGTCGGCCGTACAGGGTCTCCGGCTCGTCGTAGATTCCGACCAGCATCCCCGGGGCTGCCGAGGCCGCCTGGGACGAGAGGACGAGACCCGCAGCCGCCGCGGCCGCCGCCAGGACGACCCTCCTACGCACCTACCGTCTCTGGGCGCGGCTTGAGCGACTCGAGCAGCCTGCGCAGGCCTTCCTCCAGCCCCACCTCGGGCTCCCAGCCGAGGAGCTGGCGGGCCCGGCTGATGTCGGGCTGGCGCACCTGGGGATCGTCCACCGGCAGGGCCTCGAACACGATCTCGCTCCGCGACCCCGTGACCCGGAGTACCGTCTCCGCGAGCTCGAGGATCGTGTACTCAGCCGGGTTACCCAGGTTGACGGGCAGGTGCTCGCCGCTCTCGGCCAAGAGGCGTAGGCCCCGCACCATGTCGTCCACGTAGCAGAAGCTGCGGGTCTGGGAGCCGTCCCCGAACACGGTCAGGGGCTCCCCTGCCAGCGCCTGGCGCATGAAGGTGGGGATGGCCCGCCCGTCGTGGGGCCGCATCCGGGGGCCGTAGGTGTTGAAGATGCGGGCGATGCAGGTGTCCACCCCCTGCTGGCGGTGGTAGGCCATGGTCAGGGCCTCGGCGTAGCGCTTGGCCTCGTCGTACACGCCCCGAGGGCCGATGGGGTTGACGTTCCCCCAGTAGCTCTCCGGCTGGGGATGCACCTGGGGGTCGCCGTACACCTCGCTGGTCGAGGCAAGGAGGAAGCGGGCCCGCTTGTGCTTGGCCAGCCCCAGGGCGTTGTGGGTGCCGTAGGAGCCCACCTTCAGGGTGTGCAGGGGCAGGCGCAGGTAGTCGATGGGGCTGGCCGGGCTGGCCAGGTGGAAGACGACGTCGACCGGCTCGTCCACCCTGATGTGCTGGGTGACGTCGTGGTTGACGAACACGAAGTCGGGGGAGCGGATGTGCTCGATGTTGGCCAGGGTGGCCGTCTCCAGGTTGTCCACGCAGATGACGCGGTAGCCGTGGGCGAGGAGGTGGTCGCAGAGGTGGGAGCCGAGGAAGCCGGCCCCCCCGGTAACGACGGCGGTGGCCACTGGCGGGTCATGGTAGCGGCGGCGGCCCCAGGGGCGGTCTTCCTGTCGCTCAGCGGCGGAGTCAACGCAGGTCCTTGTTTCGCTCCATGTCCAGCCACATGGCAAAGAGCACGAGCTGGGAGCCGAAGACGAGGAGGAGGGCGACCAGCACGATGGTGGCGGCGGGGATGGCGTTGCCGAGGGCCCGCAGCGCCACCTCGGCGATGCCGAGGCCCAGGCCTGCCAGGAAGAGGGCGATGCCCAGCACGTAGAAGAAGACCAGGGGGTGGAAGTCTCGGATCACGTACTTCTGCCACAGCCGCCAGAAGAAGGCCTTGACGAGGAGACGGGAGATGGCCGGGACGACCCGCGAGTAGCGGATCCCGGAGCGCTCCCCCACCCCGTACACGGGCCGGGAGGGGATGTCCCGCACGCGGGCGTCGATCACGTTCAAGCGCACGAGCATGTCGTTGGGGAAGCCGTAGCGGGGGTAGAGCCGGTCGAGGTCGAGCCGCTCCAAGGCTTGGCGGGAGACGGCCGTGTACCCGGACTGGGAGTCGGCCACGTGCCAGTAGCCGGAGGCGATCTTGGTGAGGAGGGAGAGGGTGGCGTTCCCCAGGTAGCGGGCTTTGGGCATGGTCGTCCAGGCCTCCCCGGTCACCAGCCTGTTCGCCTTGGCGTACTCGACCTCGCCCCGGGCCACCGGCTCCACCAGGCGGGCGAGGTCGCCGGGATCCATCTGGTTGTCGGCCGCCATCACGCACACGACGTCCACCCCCTCCTCGAGCGCCCGCTTGTAGCCAGTCACGATGGCCGCCCCCACCCCCCGGTTGCGGTCGTGGACGATCACCTCCACCCGCCGATCGGAGGCTTGGGCCTGGCGGGCGCGCTCGACCGTCCGGTCGCGGGAGGCGTCGTCCACGACGTAGACGCGATCCACGAAGTCGGGGATCCCTGCCAGAGTGGTGGGGAGCAGGCGCTCCTCGTCGTAGGCCGGTACCACCACCGCCACCGTCTTTCCGGCGACCACGGCCGGCTGGCTAGGCAGGCCGACGGGCCCGTACCCTGGCCATGAGCGGCTCCCACACGAGGGCCACGATCGCCCCCACGAGGAGGCCCACCACCGCCCCCACGACCATGCTCGACCGCCGGCTGGGAGGCTCCGCCCGGCTGAGGGTGGCGGGCTCCACCACCCGAGCCCGCTCCACCTGCTCGGCCAAGGTGATGACGTCGCCCAGGGTGAGGAGCGTCCCCTCCAGGTTCGCCTGCCGGGTCTCGTTGAACTGGAGCATGTTGTTCAAGTTGGCCAGGAGGAGGAACTTCTCGGTGGGAGGGAGAGTGCGGTCGGCGATGATGGCTTCCTGCTGGGCGCGGGCGCTCTCGATCTCGGCGTTCACCCGGGCCAGCTCGCGCTGGGCCCGGGCCCGCCGGGCCTGGTACGTCCTGAGCTTCTGGTCGACGTAGGTCGAGAAGGCGCCGGCCACGAGGTCGGCGAGCGCGTTTGCCGCCTTCAGGCCCTTGGCCGGGGGAAGGCCTGCCACCTCGATCT
>CAZQRA010000009.1:1091-73842 GCA_964595575.1 uncultured Gaiellales bacterium | reverse complement strand
AGATCGAGGTGGACGACCGGGCAGCCCTCCTCGAGGGCCGGTCCTCCGGGGAGGACGTAGTCCCCCTCCCGCACCTTGAGGAAGTGGAACAGAGGTTGCCGCTCTCCGCCCACGTCGACCTCGCCCGGAAGGCCGAGGAGGCCCCAGAGCTCTCGGGCCCAGGGGCCGGGCGCCACCGCCACGAGCTCGCAGGAGATGCTGCCCAGGCTCGTCTCCACCCGCTCGACCGGGCCCGAGTCGGGGTCGAAGCCGAGCGCCTCCGCCCCCTCCACGATGCGCACCCCCAGGGAGCGGGCCATGCCGGCCAGCGTGGCCAGGGTGCGGGGCGCCTCTGCCCAGCCCCCTGGGTGCTCGTGGAGGACGGCGGCGATACCTCCTGCCCGCCAGTCGGGAAAGAGGCGACGCATGTGCTCCCGAGCGGAAGCGCCCTCGACCAGGGTGGAGGCGTAGCCGAGGTCGCGGTGCTGCTCGGCGATCCGGCGGAGGTCGTCCGCCTGCTCCTCGGCCACCGCCGCCACGTAGCCGACCTGGTGGAAGCCGAAGCCGGAAGGGTCGAGCTCGAAGATCTCCACCGACCGGCGCACGATCTCGTTGGTGGCCGCGGACAGGTAGAAGTTGCGGACGATGCCGCCGCTGACGCCGGAGGCGCCGGCCCCGACGCGGGTCTTGTCGAGCACCACCACCTGGTCGCCTGAGCCGAGCTCCTCGGCCAGGTGGTAGGCGGTGGAGAGGCCGTGCACGCCTGCTCCGACGACGAGGTAGCGAGCGTGGGAGGGGAGCATCGTGATCGCAAGAGAGACCGGGGAGCCGAGGGCGCCGGGCCCTCGGCTCCTCCGCGACTCAGTGCCCTTCCCGCGGCTCCCAGCCCTCCAGGGTGGGCGGGGTCCAGCTCGTACCCACCATCTCCGAGTCCTCCACCCAAGGGCCCAGCATGGGCTGGGGGAACTTGCAGTGGCGGCGCTTGAGCTGGATGCCGTAGGAGTTCCCCGACTGGAGGTGCTTGATCAGCACCTTGCGGGCGATCTCGTCCTCCCTCCCTTCCGGGATGGGGAAGTAGATCTTGATGAAGGAGTTGGAGTAGCGGTCGAACACCGCCGGCACCCCGTCTTCCTCCTGGAGGTGGATGTCCTCCAGCCAGTTCAAGTCCTCGCCGGGCGTGGCGGCGACGAGGTCGATGTCCTCGACCAGGGAGATGTCCTCCTGGTAGGGGAAGCGCCGCCCCGCCAGCTCCTCGGCGTCGATCTTGACGCCCCGCTTGGGGGCTCGGTACTCGGCCTCGGTGGGCTTGTAGACGCTCGTCATCGTGCCTCCTCCGCGGCCCGCAGGCGGGTAGCCTCGGCCGCCTCGCGCTCCAGCTCCTCCTCCCGCTCTGCCTCGACCAGCTTGCGCACCTCGGCCAGGATGCGATCCTCGGTCACCCCCGGGATCCAGCTCGTCCCGGCTAGGGGCACCTTGGCCATGGCCGCCGCCTCCACGGTCAGGGCGCACAGGTCCTCGGGCTCAAGGGAGTGCACGTTCGTCTTGCCGCAGGCGCGGGCCAGCATCTGCAGCTCCAGGGTCATGGCGTGCAGGAAGTTGTAGACCCTCTCCGCGCCCTCGTCCGGGTCGAGGCGCCTGCGCAGCTCGGGATCCTGGGTCGCGATCCCCACCGGGCAGCGGCCGGTGTGGCAGTGGTAGCAGTAGCCGGCGGGGACGCCCACCGTGCCCTCGTAGTCGGTGACGCCGGGGATCTCCTTGTTGCAGTTGAGGGCCATGAGGACGGAGTGGCCGATCGCCACCGCCTTCGCCCCCAGGGCCAGGCACTTGGCCACGTCGGCCCCGTTGCGGATGCCGCCGGCGACCACGAGATCGATCTCGTCGGCGAGGCCCACGTCCTCGAGGGCTCGACGGGCCTCGGGGATGGCGGCCATGAGCGGGATCCCCGTCTCCTCGGTGGCCACGTGGGGACCTGCTCCCGTGCCGCCCTCGGCCCCGTCCAGGTAGATGATGTCGGGCCCGCACTTGGCCGCCATGCGGACGTCGTCGTAGACGCGGGCCGCTCCCAGCTTGAGCTGGATCGGGACCTGGTAGTCGGTCGCCTCCCGCACCTCCTGGATCTTGAGGGAGAGGTCGTCGGGCCCCAGCCAGTCGGGGTGCCGGGCAGGCGAGCGCTGGTCGATCCCGGGGGGCAGGGAGCGCATCTCCGCCACCTGCTCGGTCACCTTCTGGCCCATCAGGTGGCCGCCCAAGCCGACCTTGCAGCCCTGTCCGATGAAGAACTCGACGGCGTCGGCCAGCATCAGGTGGTGGGGGTTGAAGCCGTACCGGGACTGGATCACCTGGTAGTACCACTTGATGGAGTAGTCGCGCTCGGGCGGGATCATCCCTCCCTCGCCGGAACAGGTGGCGGTCCCGGCCATGGAGGCGCCCTTCGCCAGGGCGATCTTGGCCTCCAGGGACAGGGCCCCGAAGCTCATGCCGGTGATGTAGATGGGGATGTCGAGCTCGATCGGGTTCTTGGCAAAGCGGGCGCCGAGCACGGTCTTGGTCTCGCACTTCTCCCGGTACCCCTCGATCACGAACCGGGTCAGGGTCCCCGGCAGGAACATGAGGTCGTCCCAGTGGGGAAGCTTCTTGAAGATGGAGAAGCCGCGCATGCGGTAGCGACCGAGCTCGGCCTTCATGTGGATGTCGTTGATGACCTCGGGCGTGAAGATCGAGCTTCGCCCGAGGACGGTTCGCTGGGTGGGAGCTGTCTCGTCGGCCATCGTCCGTCCTTCCTGTCAGAGCACGATCTTGCGCTCGGCGGGCTCGAGGGTGTCGTAGTTGTAGAGCTTCTTCCCGCACACGAACTTCTGGAACTCAGGGGGAGAGCCCAGCCCGTAGATGCGGAACTTGCGCTCGATGACCTCGGTGTCGGCGTCGGTCCACTCCCCGGGCACGCAGTCGATGCCGAGCGACTTCACCTTGCCGGCCACGTAGATGGTGCCGTCGTACATGGAGTCGCCCAGGCCCGGCCCCACGTCGCCGCAGAGGATGATGCGGCCCCGCTGCATCATGAACCCGGTCATGGAGCCGGCGTCGCCGAGGACGATGATGGTGCCGCCCTTCTGGTCGATCCCGGTACGGGCGCCGACCCGTCCTTTGACCACGAGGTCGCCGCCGCGGATGGCGGCGCCGGTCAGGGAGCCGGCGTTGCCCTCCACCACCACCACCCCCGACATCATGTTCTCGCACGCCGACCAGCCAACCCGGCCCTTGATGAGCACCTCGGGCCCGTCGATGAGCCCGCAGGCGAAGTAGCCGAGCGACCCGTCGAAGGTGATGCGGCAGCGGGTGAGGATGCCGACGCCGAGGGAGTGCTTGGAGCCGGGGTTGAGGACGGTCACGTCCTTCACCCCCTGCTCGTACAGGAGCCAGCGAAGCTCGAGGTTGACCTGGCGGGTCGACAGGCCCTTGGCGTCGAACACCGCCCGCTCGCCCTCGATCTCCGAGATCTTGGGGACCTCGGCGTAGGGCTCGGCCAGCCCCCGGGCGTCGTAGGTGACCCGCCGTTCTCCGGCTACCGCTTCCACACCAGTACCTCCCGCTCGTAGGGATCGTAGGTCTCGATCTCGTGCTCGATCACCGCCCGGATGGCGATCTCCTCGGAGGCGAGGGCGACGAGATCGTCCGACTCGTAGAGGACGAGCGGCTTCGCTGCCATCTCGTCCTTGGCCACCCCCAGCGAGTCCTCGGTGACGGCGATGTAGGTGAACACGCCGTCCAGCTCGTCCAGGCTGTCGCGCATGGCGTCCTCGAGGGTGGCCCCCTCGCTCATCTTCTCGGCCAGGTACACGGCGATTACCTCGGAGTCGCACATGGACTGGAAGCGGTGCCCTGCCCGCTCCAGGCGTCGCCGCCACCACCAGTAGTTGGTGAGCTGGCCGTTGTGGACGACGGCTACGTCGGGGAAGGGGTAGGCCCAGTAGGGGTGGGCACCGGAGATGTCCACGTCCGACTCGGTGGCCATGCGAACGTGGCCGATGCCGTGCGTCCCCTTGAAGCGATCCAGGCGGTACTGTCGAGCGACCGTCTCGGCGTCCCCCAGGTCCTTCACGATCTCGAGCGAGCTCCCCAGGGACAGAACCTCGCAGCGGGGGATCTCCTCGAGCATGTCGGCGATGTCCTTAGGGTCGCCGTCGTAGCGGAGCTTGAGCCGGTAGGCGTACTCGGTGTCGCCCTCTGCCTCCTCGATCTCGGCTCCCAGGGCCCGCAGGCGGCGCATGACCTCGGCGTTGTGGCGGGCCAGGCGCTCCTCGAACTCCGAGTCGCGGGGATCGTTGGCGTCGGCCAGCTTGTAGCGGAGGTAGAGGCCGGTCGAGGGGGCGTGGTAGAGGGCATACCCGGTGGAGTCGGGGCCGCGGTGCTTCATCGACTGGAGCATCCGCGTCATCTCCACGCCCACGTCGTGCTCGGCTCCGTCTCGGTAGATGATGCCGGCGATTCCACACATAGTCTCTTCGCTCTCCTTCTATGGAAGCACGTCGAGGTAGCGCTCCCGCTCCCAGTCGGTGACGGCGGCGAGGAAGCGCTCCCACTCGTCGCGCTTGTAGTGCATGAACACCTTGTAGAGGCGGCCGGGAAGGGCGCTCTTCACCACCTCGTCCTGCTCCAGAGCATCCAGGGCCTCGCCCAGGTGGGCAGGGACGCGCGGGATCTCCACCCCCTCGGCCAGCACGTCGTAGACGTTTCGCTGCTGGGGAGGGCCGGGGTCGAGCTTGCGCTTGACCCCGTCCAGGCCGGCCAGGAGCAGGGCGGCCTGGGTGAGGTAGGGGTTGCAGGAGGAGTCCACCGCCCGGTACTCGAACCGGCCGCCGGAGGCGACCCGCACGAGGCAGGTGCGGTTCTGCCAGCCGTAGTCCTTGTAGATGGGGGCCCAGAAGCCGAAGTCCCAGAACCGCTTGTAGGAGTTGACGGTGGGGGCGGTGATGGCGCACAGGGCCCGGTAGTGGTCGAGGATGCCGCCCATGAACTGGCGGCCCAGCTCCGACAGCTTGGCCGGCCCGTCCGGGTCGTAGAAGACGTTTCGGCCTTCCTGGTCGACCAAGGTGAAGTGGTGGTGGGCGCCGTTGGCAGAGACCCCCGTGAACGGCTTGGGCATGAAGGTGGCGATGATCTCCACGTCCGGGCCGTACGTTCCCTCGCGGGTGTGCTTGCGGGCCACCGCCTGGCAGATCTGCCGGTAGGTGGACAGGTTGTCGGCGGTGCGGACGGCGCGGTCGAACAGGAAGTTGAGCTCGAGCTGGCCGGGCGAGTCCTCGTGGTCGCCGTAGGAGGGGTTGAGGCCGAGGCGCTGGCCGTAGTCGATCACGTCCAGGATGATCGGGCGCAGCTCCTCGAACTGGTTGATGTGGTAGCACCACGGCTTGGTGATGCCGCTCGCCGCCCCCGGGTCGGACGAGCCCCGGGGCCGCTTGAGCCACATCATCTCCGGCTCGATGCCGCATAGGAACGTGTAGCCGAGCTCTCGCTCGACCTGGTTGACGATCCGCTTCAGGTTCTGGCGCGGGTCGGCGTCCAGGAGCTCGCCCGTCTCGGTGTCGTAGCAGTCGCAGAAGACCCGGGCGACGCGGGGATCCCAGGGGAGCTGGGCGAAGGTATCGAGGTCGGCGATCGCGGCCAGCTCCGACTCCTCCGGCCCGAAGCCGATGTAGTGGTCGGAGCGGTCGACGAAGAGGTCGGCGGTGGCCCCGTACACGAGCTGGTAGCCCTCCTCGGCCACCTTCTCCCACAGGGCTGCCGACACGCCCTTGCCGTTGACGTGGCCCGAGACCGATACCTGCTGGAAGAAGATGTACTGGATCCCCTTCTCGTTGATCTCCTTGCGGATGGCCTGGATCTTCTCCCGGCGGGCGGGGTCGGAGCGCGCCTGCTCGAGCGTAGGGAGAGGATCAGGGATCGGCCCCTTGGCGAGGACGCTCTGGACGAGGGTGGAACCTGCCTGGACGGTGGCCATGGTCGCGATCTCCTCCTGGCGGTCGTTGTGCATTACGCAACTCTATGGTGTAGTGGGCAATTGTAGTCCCTGTGGCGCGCGTGTCGAGACCCGAGCGCGCTACGAGCGATGATGCCAGGCCGGAGGCGCGCTCGGCCGAGCGCGCCTCCTACCAGCGAAACCAGCGGGCCTCGCCCCGGGCCAGCACGAAGCCGACCGTCCAGGCGGCGGTGAGCGCCAGGCCGAGCCCGTACAGCCAGTCCTCGCCGGTCCTGAGCGCGAGCGTCAGGAGAAGCCCTGCGAGCGCCCAGACGGCCAGGAGGAGCCACAGGGACGACACCTTGGGCCGCTCGTCGAGGGTGCGCGCGATCAGCTCCGCGTGGCGCTCGATCGCGCGGGGATCGTCGAAGTCCATCGTCATGCCTCCTCTCCTACAGCGCGGGTTGCCATGGCGCGGCGGGCGGCAGCGACCAGCCCCCGCACGCCACCGTAGGCGTCCGTGTACCGCCGGTAGAGGTACACCGGGATCGAGGCGAAGACGATCGCCCAGCCGAGCCCCATCGCCGTCCAGCCCCAGCTCGGCCCGCCCAGGAACTGGAACACGAAGTTGAGGGCGGCGAAGACCAGGATCGCGTACATGGCGAGGCGGGGCGCCCGGTAGGGAGCCTCGATCCGCGCGCTGTCCTTGCGCAGGAGCCAGCCGGCTACCCCGTCGAGCACGTTGGTGACCATGTAGCCCACGGTGGAGGCGGCCAGGATGTAGATGGGGGTCCCGAGCAGCATGAGGAACAGGTTGACGACCACGTCGAAGCCCATGGCCCGGGTGGGCACCCGTCGGCGGGAGAGCTTCTGGAAGCCGCGGAAGGTGTAGCCCTCGGCCGAGGCCTGGTACAGGGTGCGGGCGGAGCCGAGGATGGCGGTGTTGATGATGAGGACGAGCGCCACCACGAGCAGGGCGATGACCACGTCCGAGCCTGCTCCGAACACGTCTCGAGCGAGGGGGGAGAAGGCGACGGCCGGGTCCTTGGCGATCTCCTCCCTGCCCACGACTCCGAGCAGGACCACGGGCCCGAGGCCGTAGAAGACGAGGTTGAGGAGCCCGGCGGCGATGATCGACCGGGGGGCGTCCTTGGCCGGGTTGCGAAACTCGGCCGTGTAGCAGATGGTCGTCTCGAAGGCGTAGGCGCTCCAGGCGGCGATGTACAGGCCGGCGCAGATGGTGACCAGGGTGTCCCAGCTCAGCCAGGGGCTGTCCGGCGGAGCAAAGGGAGCCAGGTTGTCGATGTCGACTCGGCCTTGGAACAGGGGAACGATGATGAGGAGCGCCATGGGCAGCAGGCTCACGAGCCCGAGGACGAGCTGAGTGCGGGCGCTCGACTTGATGGAGAAGTGGTTGATCCAGAAGACGAGCAGGAGGGCGGCCGCCCCGATGATGGTCGCCATCGACAGCTTGAAGGGGCCCCAGGTGAGGAGCCAGTCCTGGTCGGGGAGCCACTGGGTCTGGACGTAGCTTCCGATGAGCAGGCCGCCGATGGCGAGCACCGGCGACCAGGCGAACCAGTTGCCCCAGATGTCGAGGGGGGGTAGGAAGCGGTTGTAGCGCCTGAGGACCTCCGAGCCGTACAGGGAGTGTCCCCCCGACTTGTGGGGGAAGAGCCCTGCCATCTCGGCCCACACGAAGGCCTGCAGGAAGCCGATGACGACCGAGATGACCCAGATCAGGGGGGACAGGGTGCCGGTGAGAACGACCACCGACCCCACCGAGAAGATGAGGAGGACAGGGACGCCTAGGGCGATGTTGAACCCGTCCCACCAGGTCAGGGTGCGGGCGAGGCCGAAAGCCTCGGCCGCGCTCAGGGGACGGCCGCCCGACCTACTCTCGCTCACGACGCCTCCCTACGCCGCTCGCGCCAGCTCGCGCTCGACCGTGGCCCGGGGCGCTCCCGCCACCCGCACGCGGACGACCTCGACGGCGGGACGGCCGGCGAGCGCAGCCGCGAGCGGGGATCGCTTGCCGGCCACGAACACCTCGTCGGCCTGGGAGGCCTCCGCCTCGCGCAGGAGCTCCGCTGCCGGCTTGCCTGCCCGCAGGGAGACGCGGGGGGAGAGTCCCGCCTCCTTGGCCGTCGCCGCCGCCCGCGCCAACTCGTGCTGGACGCCGGCGTAGCGGCGGGCGACCTCCCCGTACGACGGCTGGGGGGGATCGAAGGGGCTCGTGCGCACGATCCCGACCAGCACGAGCTCGCCGCCCTGTCGGCGGCAGTGCTCGACCGCAGACTCGACGGCCGCTCGCGAGGCAGGCGAGTCGTCGAGGGCGCAGATAACGCGCGTCATCGGTCTCTCCTTTCTCGACGTTGCCTAGAAATCAACGACGTTGCCCATCAAACAATCGCAGGCTAAGCCGGGACGGCAGTCGCCGTCCTGCGTCCCGAAGCAACGCTTTCACGGGGTCGCGGTCTCGGGCCCGACCTCGTCGCGGAGGATCCAGAACACGAGCGCCTCGCCGTCGGACAGGTTGCGGCAGGCGGCGATGCCGCTCCGACCGGCCAGGAGGACCTCGCCCCGGCGGAGGACGGGACGCTCCTCGCCGAGCACGACCTGGACGAGGCCGCTCGCCACCGCTACCAGCTCGAGGCCCTTGTGCTGCCCCAGAGGGGCGGAGCCGCGGGGGGGAAGATGGAGGAGGTAGGCGCGAAGCCCGATCTCGGGGTCGTCGAGGAGGGCCACCGGCTTGCCCGAGGCCCGCTCCACGGGGTCAGGCCTACGACCCAGGCGGTAGCTGGGGGAGAGCTTCCCTCCCAGCAGCTCGTCCAGGGTGACGTGAAGCTGGGAGGAGAGGCGAAGGAGGGTGTCGAGGGAGAGCCCCCGGGCGCCCCGCTCCGCCTGCGAGATGGCGCTGGCGGACACGCCTGCCATGCGGGCGAGGTCGGTCTTGGAGAGGCCCCGGTGGAGCCTCAGCGCCCGCAGCGCGGCTCCCAGTCGGGCGGCGGCCGGGGCCGGCTCGAGCAGCGGGCGCCCCTCCTCCAGGCGGTAGCGGAAGACCGTACCCTCGGTGCCGGGTCTCCTCCCCTCAGCCTTGACGATGCGCAGCCGGCCGTCCTCCACGGCGATGACGCACTGGGTCGTCGCCTCGACCTCGTGGGACAGGATCTGGCGCCGATCCCCCGTGAGCGACCAGTAGGCGATGGCACCCAGCTGGAGGAGGACGGGGCAGGTGCGGGCGAAGAACCGTCGAGCCATATCCGTCCCCCACCGCTCCGCCATAAGATCGAGGGAGTCGAAGAGGAGGAGGGTGCGCCGGTCCTGGCGGCAGCGCTGGACGACAGCCTGCAGCAGCGGGGCCGGACTAGCGAGAGGGCTGACGGGCCGGGCGTCGATCACCTCCAGCCCGGGGTAGCGGGCGCTCACCTCCTCGGGGGGGCGGACGAGGGACACGTAGTAGGCCTCCTCGTACTCGCGCGCAAGCGACGCCACCGAGCGGAAGAAGGGCTCGACCGACACGTCCTGTCGCGACTCCCAGACTACGTTGTCGCCCCAGAAGAGCCCTCCCAGGGCCTCGTCGAGGGCAGGGATGCCGGTGCTCGCCACCGGTGCCTCTTGAAGCATTGCTTCAAGACTAGCCCGGAGGTGTGAGCGTCGCTAGTCGATGTTGACTACCGGCCGGAGGCGGAAGCTACGCTTGCGCTCCGACTCCTATGGGGCCTTCGTCGCCAGCGCTGCTTTGGTTCTTCCGGCCCCGTCGCCGCCCTTCCAGGGAGGGGCTGGCGGTTACCTGCGCCCTGTGTGGCCGGAGGCAGACCGTGGGTCTTGTGTCTCGTGCTCACTGGGAGGAGGTGTCTTTGCCGGGAGGGGAGAGGGGCCGAGCCTGTCCTCTCTGTCGGGCCCTCGATCCCGACTGGAGGAGGACGCTCCGGCGGCGAAGGACGCCCCGGGCCAAGGGGCCGAGGCTCGCGAGCGGCGTCCGCCTCAGGGTGATCCCCGGGGGAGGCGAGCGGCCGCTCGTCGCCCCTCGCCCCTCGCTCCGGGTCCTGGGCCGGTAGAGGGCGAGCCTCGCCGCCCCCTCCACGCTCCTTCCAGCTTCGCGGGCGACGAAGCGGGCCCGCCCGTCTGATTGAATCGGGGCATGCCCCCGGCGCGCTCCACCCTCACCGTGGACGGGATCGCCTACGAGATCGCCCCCATCGCCCAGGCGGGGGACGCCGCCCGCCTTCCCTTCGTCCTCCGGGTGCTCCTCGAGAACGCCCTGCGGGCGGGGAACCAGGGGGACGCGGAGGCCATCGTCGGCTGGGAGCCTGGGGCCGAACCCTCCCGCGAGATCTCCTTCGTACCCGCCCGCGTCCTCCTCCAGGACTTCACCGGCGTGCCGGCGGTGGTCGACCTGGCCGCCATGCGCGACGCCATGCGCGATCTCGGCGGCGACCCCGCTCGCGTCAACCCCCAGCTCCCGGCCGAGCTCGTGATCGACCACTCGCTGCAGGTGGACGAGTACGCCTCGCGCCTGGCCATCCTCCGCAACACGGAGCGCGAGTTCGAGCGAAACCGTGAGCGCTACGCGCTCCTTCGCTGGGCGCAACAGGCCTTCCGTAACTTCAAGGTGGTGCCGCCGGCGACCGGCATCGTCCACCAGGTGAACCTCGAGTTCTTGGCCCGCGTGGTGGAGACGCGGGAGGTGGACGGGCGCCTGCAGGCCTTCCCCGACACCCTGGTCGGCACCGACTCGCACACGACCATGGTCAACGGCCTGGGCGTCCTCGGCTGGGGGGTGGGCGGCATCGAGGCGGAGGCAGCCATGCTGGGGGAGCCCATCTCCATGCTCCTCCCCCAGGTGGTCGGCTTCCGGCTGACCGGCGAGCTTCCTGAGGGCGCCACCGCCACCGACCTCGTGCTCACCGTGACCGAGATCCTGCGGCGGATCGGGGTGGTGGGCAAGCTCGTGGAGTACTTCGGCTCCGGCCTGGCCGGGCTGTCGCTGGCCGACCGGGCGACGATCGGGAACATGTCGCCCGAGTACGGGGCCACCTGCGGCTTCTTCCCCGTGGACGAGGAGACGCTTCGCTACCTGCGTCTGACCGGGCGCGACGAGGGGCGGGTGCGGCTGGTGGAGGCCTACTGCAAGGAGAACCTCCTCTGGCACGACCCCGCCGACGGCGAGCCCGAGTACTCGCAGGTGGTGGAGCTCGACCTCTCCACCGTGGAGCCCAGCCTGGCGGGCCCGCGCCGGCCTCAGGATCGGGTTCCCCTCCGCCGGGCCAAGGAGTCGTTCATCGAGGCCTTGTCGACCTTCGGCGTCGAGTACCCGGACGGAAGCTACGACAAGGAGCTGTCGAACTCCTTCCCCGCCTCCGACCCCCCCACGGGGGACGCCGCCCGCGAGGAGGAGCCGCGGCCGGGAGCGGCCGCTCCCCCGCCGCCGGCAGCGGTGCGGGTGCGCCTGGACGGGGAGGAGGCGGACATCGGCCACGGCTCGGTGGTGATCGCCGCCATCACGAGCTGCACGAACACCTCCAACCCACAGGTGATGGTTGCGGCCGGCCTTTTGGCCAAGAAGGCGGTCGAGCGCGGGCTACGCCGCCGGCCCTGGGTGAAGTCGAGCCTCGCCCCGGGCTCGAAGGTGGTCAGCCAGTACTTCGACGCGGCCGGGCTGACGCCGTACCTGGAGGAGCTCGGCTTCCACACGGTCGGCTACGGCTGCACCACCTGCATCGGCAACTCGGGGCCGCTGCCCGAGCCGGTGTCGCGGGCGATCGCGGACGGGAATCTCGTCGTCTGCGCGGTTCTCTCCGGAAACCGCAACTTCGAGGCGCGCATCCACCCCGAGGTGAAGGCGAACTACCTGGCCTCGCCGCCGCTGGTCGTCGCCTACGCCCTGGCCGGCCGCATGGACATCGACCTCCTCCGCGAGCCCCTCGGGAAGGGAAAGGAGGGAGCGGACGTCTACCTCGCCGACATCTGGCCCAGCCAGCAGGAGGTGCAGGAGGTGATCGCGAGCGCCATCCGCCGGGAGATGTTCACCCGTACCTACGCGGACGTGTACATGGGCGACGAGCGCTGGCGATCGCTGCCCGTCCCGGCCGGCGACCTCTTCGCCTGGGACCCCGCCTCCACCTACGTGCGCCGGCCGCCCTACTTCGACGGCATGCGGCTGGAGCCGTCCCCGGTCGAGGACGTGCGCGGGGCGCGCTGCCTGGTCATGGTCGGAGACTCGGTGACGACCGACCACATCTCCCCCGCCGGCGCGATCAAGCAGGACAGCCCGGCCGGCCGCTACCTGATCGAGCATGGGGTGGAGCGCAAGGACTTCAACTCCTACGGTTCGCGGCGGGGAAACCACGAGGTGATGGTGCGGGGCACCTTCGCCAACGTCCGCCTTCGCAACCTGCTCGTGCCCGGCTCCGAGGGGACGTGGACCGTGCACCTGCCCTCGGGCGAGGAGATGACCATCTTCGAGGCGGCAGTCCGCTACCAGGCCGAGGGCGTGCCCCTGATCGTGATCGCCGGCAAGGAGTACGGCTCCGGCTCCTCGCGCGACTGGGCGGCCAAGGGGCCGGCGCTCCTCGGCGTGAAGGCGGTGATCGCCGAAAGCTACGAGCGCATCCACCGCTCCAACCTGCTCATGATGGGCGTGCTTCCCCTCCAGTTCCAGGAGGGGGAGAGCGCCGCCTCCCTCGGCCTGACCGGCCGCGAGCTCTACTCCATCGAGGGGATCGCCGGCGGCGAGGCGCGCGAGGTGACCGTCCGCGCCGACGACAAGACCTTCGCAGCCCGGGTGCGCTTGGACACGCCCCGGGAGCGCGAGTACTACCGGCACGGCGGGATCCTGCCCTACGTGCTCCGCCGCCTGCTCGCGGCCTAGGGGCTGGGCGCTATCCCGCTCGTCGGCGGGCCCCCTCCGGATCGCGCCGTGCCGTATCGCATGTAGCGAGGACGGATAATGCGGGCGTGGAAGAGCGCCTGCGCGCCTTGGCCGAGGCCAGCATCGCTGTCACCTCCGAGCTTTCCCTGGAGGCCGTCCTCCGCAAGCTGACGGAGACGGCCGCCTCTCTGACCGGCGCCCGCTACGCCGCCTTGGGGGTGATCGATGCCTCGGGAAAGCGCCTCGACCCGTTCATCGCCGTGGGCGTGGACGAGGAGACGCGGCGGAGGATCGGGGAGCCGCCCCGGGGCCGGGGCATCCTGGGGGTGCTCATCCGCGAGGCCAAGCCGCTCCGCCTCCGCGACCTCACCGCCGACCCCCGGGCGGTGGGGTTCCCTCCCCACCATCCGCCCATGCGCACCTTCCTGGGCGTCCCCATCCTCCTGCGGGGCGTCGCCTTCGGGAACCTGTACCTGACCGAGAAGGAGGGAGGCGAGGAGTTCACCCAGGAGGACGAGGACATGGTGACCCTCCTTGCCGCCCAGGCGGCGGTAGCCATCGAGAATGCCCGCCTCTACGAGTCGGCCATGCGCTGGCTGCGCCAGCTCGAGTCCCTAAACGAGGTGGGAAATGCCCTCGCCGGCGAGCTCGACCTCCCCCGCCTGCTCCAGCTGATCGCGTCTCGGCTGCGCGAGCTGGTGGGCGCCAGATTCGTCCTCATCGCTCTCCCCGCCGAGCCGGGGGCTTTGCGCATCGCTGCCGTGGCTGGGCCCGAGGTGGAGCACCTGCGCGACCGTCGCTTCCGCACCGCTCGCTCCAAGTCCGGGCGCGTGCTCGAGCGGCGGAGGAGCGAGCGGGTGGACTCCCTGGCCGACGACCCCGAGGTCGATCAGGAAGTAGCCCGCGAGCTTGGGGGAACGAGCGGCCTGTACGTACCCCTGATCGTCCAGGAGCGGGCCATCGGCGTGATCATCGCCCACGACAAAGCTGGGCCCGACCCCCGCTTCAGCGAGGACGACCAGCGCCTGGCAGAGACCTTCGCCGCCCGGGCCGCCGTGGCCGTCGACTTATCCGAGCGGGTGCAGCGGGATGCCCTGCGCCGGGTGGTGGCCGCCCAGGAGCTCGAGCGCAGGCGCCTGGCCCGGGAGCTACACGACGAGACCGGCCAAGCCCTCACCTCCATCCTCCTGGGCCTGAAGACGATCGAGGACGCCGCCGACCTCGCCCAGGCCAAGGAGAGCGCCTCCCGGCTTCGCGAGCTCGTGGTGGAGACCCTCCACGACGTACGCCGGCTGGCGGTCGAGCTTCGCCCCAAGGCCCTCGACGACTTCGGCTTGGTTCCTGCTCTCGAGCGTCTCGCCGAGACCTTCTCCGAGCAGACGGGCCTGGCCGTGGACTTCCAGGCGGCGCTGGGGGACGAGCGGCTGCCGGGGGAGGTGGAGACAGCCCTCTACCGAATCGTCCAAGAGGCCCTTACCAACGTGGTCAAGCACGCCGGGGCGAGCCGCGTCAGCGTCGTCCTCGCCCGCAAGGGGAGAGCGGTGACGGCCGTGATCGAGGACGATGGCCGCGGCTTCGAGGCCCAGGCGACGGAGGGGCACGGCCTGGGGCTGGTGGGGATGCGGGAGCGGCTGGGCCTGCTCGACGGAAGCTTGCGGATCGAGTCGACGCAGGGAGCGGGGACGACTATCGTGGCGGAGGTACCTCTTCGGTGAGCAAGCACGAGGACATAGACCCAGGCGCCAAGCCCAAGGGAGCGATCCGCGTCCTCATCGTGGACGACCACGCCGTGGTGCGCTCCGGCCTGCGCCTGCTCCTCGACGCGGAGCCGGACATCGAGGTCGTGGGAGAGGCGGGCGACATCGGCACGGCGATCCTGGAGGCGCGAGCGACCAAGCCGGACGTGATCCTCATGGACCTGGTGATGCCCGGTCGCAGCGGGATCGAGGGAACGCCGGCCGTACTCAAGGAGGCGCCGGAGGCCAAGCTCCTCGTCCTCTCCATGCAGGACGATCCCCGCTACGTGCGGGAGGCCTTCGGGGTCGGCGCCAGCGGCTACGTGCTCAAGGAGGCGGCCGACACCGAGGTGGTGGCGGCTGTACGGGAAGTCGCCGCGGGCGGCCGCTACGTCCACCCGGCGCTGGGCGCCCGTCTGGCGGCGGCGGAGGCCGAGGAGCGGGCTCGGGCGGAGGCGGATCCCCTGTCCGACCGCGAGCGGGAGGTCATGCGGCTGCTCGCTCTCGGGCACACGAACCAGGAGATCGCCAAGATGCTCTACATCTCGGTGCGCACGGCCGAGACGCACCGGGCGCACATCATGCAGAAGCTGCGCCTCTCCACCCGGGCCGAGCTCGTCCGCTACGCGATCCAGCACGGCCTGCTTGAGGAGGCCATGGACGAGGGCGCCTCCTCCCGCTAGGGGACCTGGCGGGTACGGGCGCTGCCGCCGGGGAGGAAGCGCTGGTCGGTGGCGGCCAGGCCGGCGATGGCTATGACAGCTCCCCCCAGAGCGGCCGCCCAGGCTACCGGGTGGGGGATGGCCAGGGCGAAGAACTCCCGGGACAGGGGAACGAGGAGTACGGCCACGTAGGCGGCCCCTAGCAGAGCGCAGAGGAGCGAGACCGCGGCTCCTCGAAGGGGCGAGGACGCCTCGATGGCCAGGATCAGGTAGAGGCCGACGGCGACGAGCACGGTGGTGGCCACCGTGCGCGACTCGACCAGGGGTCGGTCGAGCACCTGGGAGACGAAGGTGTAGCTGGAGAGGACGCCCAAGCCGGCGGCGGTGCCGGCGGGGAGGGCAAAGCCGATGACCTCCCGGAGGAACCCCTTGACCCGGAAGGGGCCCGAGCTGGGGGCGAGGGCGAGGAAGAAGCCGGGAATGCCTATGGTGAGGGAGGCGGCCAGGGTCAGGTGGCGGGGAAGGAGGGGGTAGGCGACCTCCGACAGCCCGGTGGACACGATGAGGAAGCCGGCGAAGGCGGACTTGGTCACGAACAGCTTGGCCACCCTGGTCAAGTTGCGCAGGATCTTCCGCCCCTCGGCCACCATGTCCGGGACCGAGGCGAAGTCGCCCCGGACGAGGACGAGGTCGGCCACGCTCCGTGCCATCTGGGAGCCAGATCCTTGGGCGATCGCCAGCCGGGCCGCCTTCAGCGCCGGTACGTCGTTGACGCCGTCGCCGATCATGGCCACGTAGCGACCAGAGGCAGCCAGGGCCTCGACCACCCGGCGCTTGCCCTCGGGAGAGATGCGCCCGACCACGGAGGAGCTGAGGACGGCCTCGACCAGGTCGCGGTCGCGGCGGGGCAGCTGGGCCTCGTCGAGGGCGGGCTCGCGCAGGGGGATCCCGGCCTGCTCGGCGACGGAGGCGGCTGTCTCAGGGCGATCGCCCGAGAGGACGAGGAGGTCGACGCCCTGGCTCCGCAGGTAGGCCACGGCGGCCCGCGCCTCCGGGCGCAGGCGCTCGCCGACGACGATCAGCCCGAGCACCCTGGGACTGGGCGGGAGCGACCCGTCGTCCACGCCTCCCGGCAGCTCCTCGTCGGTGGCCGCCAGCGCTACCACCCTCCGGCCGCGGCGCGTCTCCTCCTCGGCCGCGGCGGCGAGCGGGCCGAGGGGCAAGAGCTCGGGGGCTCCCAGGATGTAGGTAGCGTCGCCCAGATCCAGGGCGCTGAAGCGCCGGGACGAGGAGAAGGGAAGCTCCTGCGCGGGCGTCTCCTCTTGCCCGGGGAAGGCGCGGGCGATGGCCTCCAGGGTGGAGGTACGGCTGCGGGCGGAGGCAGCGTAGCGGGCGAGCGCCCGCTCGAGCTCGGCCCGATCGGTCCCGGAGGCAGGGACGAGGCCGAGCACGTGGGGCTCGGGCTCCGTCAGCGTCCCCGTCTTGTCGAGGCAGACGAGGTCGACCGAGGCCAGCGACTCCAGGGCGTTCAGCTGCTGGACGAGCGCCCCCCGTCGAGCCATGCGAAGGGCGGCCACGGCGAAGGCCAGGCTGGTGAGGAGGATGAGGCCCTCGGGGACGAGGGTGACCACCGCCGCCACGGCTGTCGTCACCGCCTGGCCGACCGGCTCACGCCGCTCCCAGAGGGCGTAGCCGAGGAGGAGCCCGAGCGGCACCATGACCCCCACGAGCAGGAAAAGCAGGCGGTTGAGGGCCCGCTCGAGGGGCGATCGGGGGTGACGGAAGGAGCGGGCGATGCGGGTGATCCGGAAGGCGTAGCTCTCGGCTCCTACCGCCGTCACCTCGTACTCGCCGATCCCCTCGGCCACGAACGCCCCCGACCGCACCTCCTCGCCCGGCCCCCGCTCCACCGGGCGCGACTCGCCGGTGAGGATCGACTCGTCCAGGGCAAGACCGTGGGCCGTCACCACCCTGCCGTCGGCCACGATCTGGTCGCCCGCCTGGACGCGGATGAGGTCGCCGACCACGATCGCCTCCACCGGAAGGGGGCGGGGCGCGCCGTCCCGGACGACTGTAGCGGTGGGGGCGACCAGGGCCGCCAGCCGGTCGAGGGCCCGCTTGGCCCGCACCTCCTGGGCGATGCCGATGGTCGAGTTGGCCACCAGGATGCCCAGGAAGAGGGCGTCCTGCCAGGCTCCGTAGGCCAGGGTGAGGCCGCCGAAGACGGCCAGGATGAGGTTGAACACGGTGAGGACGTTGGCGGCGACGATGCTCGCGTAGGAACGGCTGGCCGGCGGCTTGGGAAGCGGCCCCCGCTTCCTCAGTCGACGAGCCGCCTCGGCCTCGGACAGGCCTGCAAGCGAGGGCGGAGGCGCTGGAGGGGCGAGCGGCTGGGCCACGGCGCAGAGGCTATCGCCGGCCGGAAAGCTCCAGGTGACAGCCGGCGCCGGAGCGACGGCGGGGGGAAGCGGCGCTCCCGACGGAGCCCCGCTGCGAGCGGTCCCTCGGAGCGTGGCGGTCGAGCGGCCGGCTAGAGCCCGCGCTTGCGGCGGCCGTCGTCGTCCTCCCAGGTGAGGCGGGACTCGACCGCGATCACCCCGGGAACACGCTGGACGAACTTGGGGAGAAGCTCGGCGTCGGACTGGTTCTCGAGGTGGCCGCGCAAGGTGACGACTCCCCTCTCCACCTCCACCTCCACCTGCTCGGGCGGGATCCACAGGGTGCGGAAGACGACGTCCTCGCGGATCTCGCGGGCGATCTCCTCGTCCGAGCGCACGAAGGCCCGAACGAGGTCGGCGCGGGTGACGATCCCTACCAGGGTGCCCTCGTCGTCGACGACGGGCAGCCTGTTCACCTTCTCCTCCACCATCCTCGTAGCCGCCTCGGTCACGCTTCGCTTGGGGCCGATGGTGATGGCAGGGGAGGTCATGGCCTCGCCGGCCGTGCGCGCCTGCAGCTTCGTCTCCAGGTCTCGCCTGTCGTCCAGGAGGAGGCCGAGCAAGCCGCCCCGGCCGGGCTGCTGGCCGCCCTCCTTGACCAGGATGTCGGCCTCGGAGATGACCCCCACCACCTTGCCGTCCTCGACCACGGGAATCCCCGAGATCTTGCTCTCGGCCAGGATCCTGGCCACCTCGCGTAGGGGGGTGTCCGGCGCCACCGTCTTCACGTCCTTGGTCATCACGTCCTCGACTCGCATCGCTCTTCCCTCCTCGACTAGCTCGCCTGGGCCCTCCTCGGGCGTCCTGGGCCTATCGCGAGGGCCCGGAGCCGGCGGGCAAGACGATCCTGCCCCGCGGCGCCGAGCTCCCGCAAGCAGATCGCCCGCGATCCTGCCAGATCGAGCACCACCGCGTCCTCGCCGCGGACGGTCTCCGCCCCGGCTCTCGACAGGCGCACGTCCTCGATCTCCGCCAGCGGGATCGAGAGCGCCACCTCGAGGCCGCTCTCCGGATCGCGGCCTCCCAGCCGAAGGGTCGTCTCGCCCACGAGGAGCGACCCCAGGCGCTCGCGGGAGCCACCCGCCCGTCGCCACGCGATCTGCTCTCCTCTCGTTGCCATCGCTCCCGAGTGTCGGGGAGGACCGTCCTTGGCGCATCGGGGCCGACCCTGAGCTTGTGGCCGCAGAAACCACGGAGGGAGGATGCGGGTCTTCCAGACGACCGGGTATGCTCGCTCCGCATGACCGAGAGCTCTGTCGCCGCCGACGCCTTCCCGTCGCTGCTCGCGGAGCTTCCCCGGGAGCGCACCCGCCTGCTCGACAACCTGGTGCGGATCCGACGCCGGGTGGGTCCGCTCACTCCCGAGCGCTCCGACGCCCTCGCCGACCACATGGGCATCCGGCGGGGCGAGGTGGCAGAGACGGTCTCCTTCTACTCCTACCTCCGCCTTCCCCTCGACTGCCTGCGGGTGTGCACGGGGCCTGTGTGCGACTCCCTGGGTGCCCGGGAGCTCCTCGCCCAGGCAGAGAAGCTGGCTCCCCCCGCTCTGCCGGTGGTGGAGGTGCCCTGCCTCGGCCACTGCGACGTCGCTCCCGTGGCCACCCGCGGCGATACCGTGCTTCCCTCGCTCCACGCGGCCCTGCTGCAGGCTGCGATCGAGGGCGAGGAGGCGCCCGCCGTGTCCCGGCGCACGAACGACGGTCCCTCCCTGGGTCTCGCCCAGCCGGACGGGTCCTTAGCCGAGTACGAGCGGCGGGGAGGGCTATCCGCGCTTCGCGATCTCCCTTCGCCGGAGCGGGTGGTATCCGAGCTGGGGGCGAGCGGCCTCGTCGGCTACGGCGGCGCCGGCTTTCCCGCCCAGCGCAAGTGGGCTGCCGTGCTCGAGCAGCGCAAGCCGCGGGTGGTGATCGTGAACGCCGATGAGGGAGAGCCGGGGACGATCAAGGATCGCTACATCCTCGAGCTCCGCCCGCACCTGCTCCTCGAGGGCATGCTCATCGCTGCCCGAGTGGTGGAGGCAGAGCGCGTCATCGTCTACATCCGGGAGGAGTACGCCCTTGCCCGTACCCGCCTCCAGGAGGTGCTGGCCGAGGCTCGGGCAGCGGGGCTGCTCGAGGGGCTGACGGTGGAGGTGGTCTCCGGCGCCGGCTCCTACGTGTGCGGCGAGGAGACGGCCCTGCTCGAGTCGCTGGAGGGGCGGCGGGGGATGCCTCGCCTGCGTCCTCCCTTCCCCGCCCAGGCCGGCTACCTGGGGTTGCCCACCCTCGTCCACAACGTGGAGACCCTGGCCCACGTCCCCGCCATCCTCCGCCACGGCGGTCGCTGGTTCGCCTCGCTCGGGGTGCGGGGAGCGACCGGCGTTCGCCTGTGGTCGGTCTCGGGAGCGGTCGCTCGCCCGGGCTGCTACGAGGCCCCCAACGGGATCACGCTGCGCGAGCTGATCGACCGCCACGCGGGGGGCGCTACAGCGGAGATCGGGGCCGTCGTCCCCGGCGGGGCGGCCTCGGGCGTCCTGCCCCCGGCCGCCCTGGACGTGCCGCTCACGCGCGAGGGGCTGGCGGAGTGGGGATGCGGCGTGGGATCGGCCGGGGTCCAGGTCTTCCCCGCCGGCTACCCCATCCTGCGCTTGGTGCGAGAGACCATGCGCTTCTTCGCCGAGGAGTCCTGCCAGAAGTGCACGCCCTGCCGCATCGGCACCCGCGCCCTCGGCCACGTGCTGGCCGAGCTCGAGGAGGGGCGGCAGGTCATGAGTCGCGACCGGCTGGAGGAGTGGCTCGTGGCCATGGAGCGGGGCTCGATCTGCGGGCTGGGTCAGGGGGCTCCCGTTCCCCTGCGGGCGGCCATGCGCCACTGGCCGCAGGCGTTCGCCGGCCTGCGGTGAAGGCAAGGCCGGTGCCCGCGGCTCGGCTTGCCCCCGCCGGCCTGGACGCGCTACCGCCTCCCGACATGGCCCGCAGGGCTGAGGAGGTGGGCGTGGTCAAGGCGGGCATGGACGCCCTCACCACCTTCGTGCTGGCCGTCCTGGCCGGGGCGTTCATCGCCATGGGCGCCGTCTTTGCCACCACCACCCTGGCCGGAGGGGCCAGCCTGCCGTACGGCGTGGGGCGCCTGCTCGGCGGCCTCACCTTCTCCCTGGGGCTGATTCTCGTGGTCGTGGCCGGAGCCGAGCTCTTCACCGGCAACAACCTCATCGTCATGGCCTGGGCCAGCCGTCGCGTGTCCACGCTGCGCCTGCTTCGCAACTGGGCCATCGTCTATGTCGGCAACTTCGCCGGGGCGCTCGCCACCGCCGCCTTCCTGTACGCGGGAGAGCAGTACGAGCTCGGCGGGGGAGCCGTGGGGCTGCAGGCGGTGACCATCGCCGCCGGCAAGACCGGCCTCGGGTGGGGCCAGGCGTTCGTCCTCGGCGCCTTCTGCAACGCCCTCGTTTGCCTGGCCGTGTGGCTCTCCTACAGCGCCCGTACCAGCGCCGACAAGGTCCTCGTGATCATCCCCCCCATCGCCGCCTTCGTCGCCGCCGGCTTCGAGCACAGCGTGGCCAACGTGTTCTTCATCCCCTACGGCTTGCTCGTCAAGACGGACGGCGCCTTCCTCGCCTCCCAGCCCTCGCTTCCTGATCTCGCCCACCTCACCTGGGGACGGTTCGTGGGGGAGAACCTCGTCCCGGTGACGCTCGGGAACATCGTCGGCGGCGCCCTCATGGTGGGCGCCGTCTACTGGTTCGTGTACCTGCGCCCCCGCCGCTCGCCGGGATAGGGGCGTGGAGAGGCGGGTGGGGGAGCGAGGCCGGCGTCCCAGCAGACCGCGGCAGCCGGCAGCAACCCTTGAGCTCGCTCAGCCGACTCGGCCGAGGAGGCCGAGCTCGCGACCGACGCGCGAGAGGGCCTCGAGGGCTCGCTCCAGGTGCTCGTCCTCCAGGGCCGCCGACATCTGGACGCGGATGCGGGCGGTCCCCTCGGGAACGACCGGAAAGCCGAAGCCGGTGACGAAGATCCCCTCCTCGAGCAACCGCTCCGAGACGCGAATGGCGAGCGAGGTCTCGCCCACGACGATGGGGATGATGGCCGCCTCGCCGGAAAGGGGGGAGTAGCCGACCTCGCGCAGGCGGGCGCGGAACGTCTCCGCGTTGCGGCGAAGGCGGGCCACGAGCTCAGGCTCGTCGCGGAGCACGCGCACCGCCGCCAGAGCCGAGCAGGCGACCGCGGGGGGAAGGGCGTTGGAGAAGAGCTGGGGTCGGGAGCGCTGAGCGAGGAGGTCGCAGACCTCCTCGCTCGCCGCCACGAAGCCGCCGGCCGCGCCTCCCAAGGCCTTGCCCAGGGTGCTCGTGATCACGTCCACCTCCCCCAGGACGCCGAAGTGCTCGGCCACGCCGCGCCCGGTCTTGCCCATGACGCCGGTACCGTGGGAGTCGTCCACGATCACCACAGCCCCGTACTCGCGGGCAAGCTCGAGGATGTCCGGTAGGGGGGCGAGGTCGCCCTCCATGGAGAAGACTCCGTCGGTGACGATCAGCTTGCGCTGGCGGCGCTCGCAGGAGCGAAGGCCCTCGCGCAGCTCGTCCATCGACGAGTGGCGGTAGATCACCTTCCGGGCCGGACGGGCGAGCCGGATGGCGTCGATGATGGAGGCGTGGTTGAGCTCGTCGGAGAGGATGACCGTGCTCTCGTCGGCGAGGGTGGGGATCACGGCCTCGTTGGCGTTCCAGCAGGAGCCGTAGGTGAGCGCGGCCTCGGTCCCCACCAGGTCGGCGAGGGCGCGCTCGAGCTCCACGTGGGGAGCGAAGGTGCCACAGATGAAGCGGACGGAGGCGGTGCCGGCCCCGTAGCGGCGAAGCCCCTCGATCCCGGCCGCGACCACTTCCGGCCGGGAGGCAAGGCCGAGGTAGTTGTTGGAGGAGAGGACGAGCACCGATCCCCGCCCCTCCATCTCCACTACAGGCCCCTGGGGCGAGCAGAGGACGTTGAAGCGCTTGTAGGTGCCTGCCTTCCGCAGGCCCTCGAGCTCGGCGGCGATCGCCTGGTCGAGGGCCCGCCCTGCCTCGCTCCTCACCGGTGCGTCCACCTCCTCGGCCCGGTCGGCTCCTCCTCGCGGGCCGGCCGCGGCCTCTCCCTCAGCCGCTCGGGAGCCGGCCGCTGGCCGGGGTAGAGGACGATCTTGCCCGCGTTACCGCTCTCCAGCTGGTCGAAGGCGAGCGCGAAGTCGGCCAAGTCGTACTCGTGGGTGATCAGCGGTCGCAGGTCGACGACGCCGCTCTCCAGGAGCCAGCGGGCCTTGTACCAGGTGGCGAAGACACGCCGGCCGCTGATCGCCCGCACCTCCAAGTTCTTGAAGATGAGGGACTCGGCCACGTCGATCTCCACCGGCCGGGAGGGGATGCCGAACAAGATCACCCGCCCGCCGTTGCGGGCGATGCGGAAGGCGTCCTGGATGGCCCGGGGGGAGCCCGACATCTCGAACACCACGTCCAAGCCGTACCCTTCGTTCTGCTCCAGGAACCAGGCGGCGGTGTCCTCCAGCTCCCCCACGTTGGCGACGGCGTGGGCCCCCATGCGCCGAGCCAGCTCGAGGCGGAAGGGCCTGAGGTCGCAGGCGAGCACGATCGCGGCTCCCGAGGCCCGAGCGATGGCCACGGTGAAGAGCCCGACGGGACCGCAGCCGAGGACCGCCACCGAGGCCCCGGAGAGGTCCTGCTCGGAGGCGGCGAAGACGGCGTTGCCGAACGGCTCCTGGAGGGTGGCGATCTCCGGCGGCAGCTTCGCGCGGTCGTTCTTCCAGACGACGGCCTCGGGGACTGCCACGTAGCGGGCGAAGGCCCCGTCGCGGTCGACCCCGAGGATCTGGGTTCCCTCGCACATGTGGGCCTGGCCGGTCCGGCAGAAGAAGCACATGCCGCAGGTGATGTGGCTCTCGGCGGAGACGTACTCGCCCACCTCCACGTGGCGCACGTCCCTCCCCGTCTCCACGACTGTCCCTGCCAGCTCGTGCCCGAGCGTGAGCGGAGGCCGAATCCGGTGCGCTGCCCACTCGTCCCAGCGGGCGATGTGCAGGTCGGTGCCGCAGATGGAGGCCGCTTCCACCTCCACGACCACCTCGTCCGGCGCCGGGGCCGGCTCAGGGGTCTCCACCAGCTCGAGCCCCGAGCCCGGCGCGACCTTGCGCAGCGCCTGCATGGCCCTATCCTCTCAGGTCCCGGGGGCAAGGAGCCGGCGGGAGCCCGGAAAGGAGCGGGGATGGGCGCCAAGCGATCCCAAGGTCCGCGATCCACGATCGCGTCCGAGAAGAGCCTCCCGGCGCTCGTGCGGCGCTACGCCCAGCGCGCTCTGCCGGCGGGCGGGAGCCTGCCGCGGCGGGTGCGGGTGACCCAGGTCGGAGAGATGCGCCCGAGGCCGGGCGGCCGCTGGCTCCGCTTCGACGCCGTCGAGGAGTTCGCCGTGGAGGAGGTCGCCTTCTCCTGGCGGGCCCGGTGTCGCCTCCTCCCGCTCGTCTCGCTGCGCGTTCTCGACTGCTACGCGGCCGGTGAGGGACTGCTCGAGGTGCGCCTGCTCGGCGTGGCGGTGGCGCAGGCACGCGGGCAGGAGACCGCGGAGGGAGAGGCGATGCGCTACCTCGCCGAGCTGCCATGGGTGCCCCACGCGATGCGCGCCAATCGCGAACTCGAGTGGCGGGAGCCCGACCCCCAGACCGTCGAGGTCAGCACGCAGGTGAGGCCGGAGCCTGTCGCGGTCCGGCTCGGGTTCGACGCCGCCGGCGACACGCCGCCTGCTTCGCCGACGGGCGCCCGTACACGGAGGGCAAGAACATCGTGCGGAGAGCGTGGGGCGGAAGCTTCGGCGACTACTCCGTCCTGGGCGGCATCCGCATCCCTACCCAGGCTGAGGCGCGCTGGGAGCTGCCTGACGGCCCCTTCGTCTACTGGCGTGGCAGGATCACCTCGCTCGAGGTCTCGCCCTTCGCCGTGCAGCGCCGCGCCCCGCCGAAGGGTCGCTGAGCTGTCCGTGGACGCGGAAGGAGCGGCCCCTACCACGTCTTGACGCGGGGGGCAGGCTCGACCCTCGCCACGCGGACGCGGGCGTCCACGACCACGCAGCCTGCGGGCAGGCCGACGACGGGATTGAGGTCGAGCTCGACTACCTCCGGCAGGTCCTGGGCGAGCTGGGAGAGGCGAAGGACGAGGTGGACGAGGGCGCCCACGTCGGAGGGCGGAGCGCCGCGGAAGCCGGCCACCAGGGCCCCGGCCTTGCCGGCGCGAACGAGCTCCTCGGCGTCGACGTCGGTGAGGGGGGCGATGCGGAACTGGGCCTCCCCGATGAGCTCGGCCAGGACGCCGCCCGGCCCGAAGCCGACGAGCGGCCCGAACACGGGATCTTGCACCGCTCCCGCCAGAAGCTCGGCTCCGCCTCGCACCATCGGTTGCACGAGGAGAGGAGGCCCGATCCGCTCCGCTGCCTGCCGCACCTCGTCCGGGCGGTGCAGGTCGAGGGCGACGAGGCCCCGCTCCGTCTTGTGGGCTCCCGGCTCCGCCGACTTGACCACCACGGGGTAGCCGAGCCGGCGGGAAGCCTCTACCGCTTCCTCGGGGTCGGCGGCCACCTCCTCGGCGACGAGTGGGATCCCGTAGGCAGAGAGAAGAGCGCGGATCGCCGACGGCTCCAGCCACCCGTCGGACGAGCGCTCCAGGGCGGCCGCGACCACCGCCCGCCCCTGCTCCTCGTCGATCCCCTCCAGCTCGGGCACGACCCCCGCCGGCCGCCGCAGCCAGTCCGCCCGCTGGGCGGCCCGACCGAGCGCCCGCGCCGCCGACTCCGGGTAGGCAAAGGGCGTCACCCGGCTTCCTGGGCGGAGGAGCGGGGACGGCGGTCCCGCGTGGCTCACGAAGACGCCCAAGACGGGCTTGCGGGGCTCTCCCGCCTCCTCGGCCGCCTGCACCACTGCGGTGGCCACGTCCTCGGCCTCGGCCACCACCGGGGGGACGAACAGCACTATGACGGCGTCGAGACCCGGGTCGTGGAGGAGGAGAGGCAGGGCGGCCGCGAAGGTCTCGGCCGTGGCCGACCCGAGCATGTCCACGGGGTTGGCCAGGCTGGCCTCCGGCGGCAGGACGTCGGCCAGGGCGGCGCGGGTCTCCTGGGCCGGCGGCGGGAGCTCGAGACCGGCTGCCTCGCAGGCGTCGGCGGCCAGGATGCCCAGCCCCCCCGCGTTGGTGAGGAGACCCACCCGCCGTCCCCGCGGCAGCGGCTGGCTGGAGAGGAGGCTGGCCACGTCCAGAAGCTCCTCCAGGGTGTCCGCTCGTACCACGCCGGCCTGGCGGAACAGGGCGTTCACCGCCGTCTCCGAGCCGGCCAGGGCGGCCGTGTGGGAGCCGGCCGCCCGCGCTCCCGAGCGGGTGCGACCCCCTTTCAGGGCCAGGATGGGCTTGCGCCGGGCCACCCTCCTCGCCAGGCGGGCGAACTTGCGCGGGTTCCCGAACGACTCCACGTACAGGAGGATGACCTCGGTGTCGGGATCGTCCTCCCAGTACTCGAGCAGGTCGTTTGAGGAGACGTCGGCCTTGTTGCCGATGGAGACGAAGGCGGACAAGCCGAGCCCGCGGGCGTCCGCCGCCTCCAGGAGGGCGAGGCCGAGCGCTCCCGACTGGGAGGAGAAGGCCACGTTCCCGGGCGGAAGCGGCCGCGGGCCGAAGGTGGCGTTGAGCCGACAGCGGGACACGGCGATGCCGAGGCAGTTGGGTCCGATCAGGCGAGCCCCGTGGGCGCGGACCGAGGCGAGGAGCGCCTCTTGGCGACGGGCTCCCTCCGGCCCGGTCTCGGCGAACCCGGCAGAGATGACGCAGAGGGCTTTCGTCCCCGTCCGCAAGGCCTCCTCCGCCGCCTCCAGCACGCCCTCAGCCGGGACGCAGATCACGGCCAGGTCGATGGGGTCGGGGATCTCGGAGGGCGACCGGTATGCCCGCACGCCCGCCACCGGCTCCCCGGAGCGGTTGATCGGGTAGGCGGCTCCGGCGAAGTCTCCCGCCACGATGTTGCGGAAGAGCTCGCCTCCGATCGAGCCCCGCTTGGGGGAGGCTCCGACCACGGCCACCACGCGAGGCCGGAAGAAGGGCTGGAGGGAGGCGGTGACGGCCACGTGGTCACGCATGTCGACCCGCTCCTGGTAGGCGCCCGTCGGCTCCAGCGCCAGGCGAACCTCGATCTCGCCGTCCTCCAGCCGGCGGCTGACGGCGAAGCCGGCGTCCTCGAACACGCGCAGCATGGCCCGGTTGGCAGGGAGCACCTCGGCCACGAAGGTCTCGATGCCGGCGGCGGCTGCCGTCTCCGCCAGCTGCTCGAGGAGCCGGGTCCCCGCCCCCAAGCCCTGGAGCTCGTCGGCGACCACGAACGCCACCTCGGCGCAGCTCGGGTCGCGCAGGCGCACCCAGTTGGCCAGGGCGACCACGCGCTCCGTCGTCCCCTCCCTGAAGGTGCCGACGAGCGCCCCCCGCTCGCGCCAGTCGGGGTCGAGGAAGGGGGCCACGAGCTCAGGGGTGAGCGAGGGAAAGCCGTGGAAGCGCTGGTAGAGGCTCTGCTCGGAGAGGCGGGCGAGGAAGGCAAGCAGCTTGGCGCCGTCGGTAGCCGAGGGAGGGCGAAGCCGGAGGGTGCGGCCGTCGCGGAGAATGACGTCCCGGGGAAGCACCGTCAGGGGCATGCTGCCAGCGTCGCCGGGCCTGTGTCGCCCGTCATCGGGCCGGCCGCTGACGATTCCCTGCGGGAAAACCCGGAGCAGGCTCAGCCTCGCCCCTGATGGCGGGCGACGGCGGGCACGCCACACTGAGGCCGAAAGGAGGAGCCATGGAGCGGATCGTCATCGGAACGGACGGCTCTCCTGGGTCGCAGGCTGCCGTCAAGGAGGGGGTCGAGCTCGCCCGCCAGCTGGGAGTGCCGGTGACCTTCGTCCACGTGCGAAGCCCCATCGCCCTCCTGGGCGAGCCCTACTACCAGCGCAAGCTCTCCTCCCAGCTCCGCCAGGCGCGGGCTGTCTTGGAGGCGGCTCTGGCCGAGGCCGAGCGCGTAGGGGTGGAGGCAGACTACGAGATCGCCGAGGGAGACCCGGCCGACGAGATCTTGCGCACCGCTCGCTACCGGGAGGCGGGCCTCATCGTCGTGGGATCGCGGGGGCTGGGGGCGATCGCCGGCGCTCTCCTGGGGAGCGTCTCCACCGCCGTCGTCCGCCACTCCTCGCTGCCGGTGCTGGTGGTGAAGGAGCGGGTCGGCGTGGGCGAGCCGGGGCGGATCGAGCACGAGGTGTCGCGGAGCGGCTGATGGCGGCGGCGCCAGGGACGGCGACGCCGAAGCTAGGTCTGACCAGCGAGGAGGCGCAGAGACGTCTCCGTCGCTACGGCAAAAACGTCCTTGCCGAGCCCAGGCGGCCTCATCCCCTGGCTCGCTTCTGCGCCCAGCTCCTCCACCTCTTGGCCTTGCTCCTGTGGGCGGGAGCGGCGCTTGCCTGGGCGGGAGGGATGCCCCAGCTCTCGCTGGCCATCGTGGTGGTGATCGTCGTCAACGCCGTCTTCGCCTACGTCCAGGAGCGGAAGGCGGAGCGAGCGATCGAGGCCCTGCGGCGGATGCTTCCGCAGGCCGCTCGGGTGGTGCGTGACGGCGTCCAGGTGGAGATTTCGGCCGAGGAGCTCGTGCCCGGCGACCTCCTCGTCCTCGCGGCGGGAGATCGGGTGAGCGCCGATGCCCGCCTGGTCGAGCGGGTCCGCCTGCGGGTCGACCAGTCGGCGTTGACGGGGGAGTCGTGGCCGGTCGAGCCCGAGGACGAGGTCTACGCGGGCACCTACGTGACGGCTGGCTCCGCCCTGGCCGTGGTCACCGCCACCGGCATGGCCACGCGCTTCGGCCGGGTCGCCGAGCTCGCCCAGCGCGTCCGATCAGATCCCAGCCCCCTCGAGCGGGAGCTTCGCCACCTGACCCGGTTTGTCGCCCTGCTGTCGTTGGCGGTAGGGTCGCTCTTCTTCCTCGTGGCCGGCTTCCTGGGCATGGGGTGGCAGGAGCGCTTCCTCTTCGCCGTGGGCGTCACCGTGGCCAACGTTCCCGAGGGCCTCCTCCCCACGGTGACGCTGTCCTTGGCGCTCGCCACCCAGCGCATGGCTCGCCGCCAGGCCCTCGTCCGCCGACTCTCCTCCGTGGAGACCCTAGGGGAGACGACGGTCATCTGCACCGACAAGACGGGGACGCTGACGGAGAACGAGATGACGGTGGTGCGGGTGTGGACGCCGGAGGTGGAGCTCGAGGTCGAGGGAGCAGGCTACGAGCCCTACGGCCGATTCCTGCGAGACGGTCGGCCGGTCGACCCGCGTCCCTACGCCGAGCTTTTGCGCTGCGGGCTGCTTTGCAACGACAGCCGCGTGCAACGCGTGGGCGAGCGTCGCCGGGTCGTCGGCGACCCCACCGAGGCAGCTCTAGTTGTACTGGCCGAGAAGGGAGGGCTGCGGCCGACCCAAGAGGTGGCGCATTACCCCCGAGTGGGGGAGATCCCGTTCGACTCTCGGCGCAAGCGGATGACGACCGTTCATCTCGACGGCGAGGGCCACGTCGCCTACGTCAAGGGAGCGCCCGAGGAGGTGGTGCCTCGGGCTGCGCTCCCCCCCGACGAGCGGGAGCGCGCGCTGCGGGCAGCAGAGGAGATGGAGCGCCAGGGCCTTCGCGTCCTCGCCCTCGCTCGCCGCTGGGATCCTCCCCTGGACCTGCGGCCAGAGACGGTGGAGCGGGCGCTGGAGCTGCTCGGCTTGGTGGGCCTTCTCGACCCTCCCCGTCCCGAGGTACCGGAGGCGATCGCCCGCTGCCGGCAGGCCGGCATCCGGGTGATCATGGTCACCGGGGACAGCGGCTGGACGGCCGAGGCCGTTGCCCGTCGCATCGGCCTCGTGGGGGAGACGACTCCGGTCGTGGGGCCCCAGGGCGAGGTGCACGGGGGGAGAGAGGTGCAGGTGCTCGGGCCTCGCACGGTGGACGGCATGGACGACGAGACGCTGGCTCGGACGCTGGCCGACCACGACGTGATCTTCGCCCGGATCACGCCTGAGCAGAAGCTGCGCCTGGCCCGCGTGCTGCGAGCCGCAGGGGAGGTGGTGGCCATGACCGGCGATGGCGTCAACGACGCTCCCGCCCTCAAGGAGGCGGACATCGGCGTGGCCATGGGGAGCGGCACCGACGTGGCCAAGGAGACAGCGGACATGATCCTCCTGGACGACAACTTCGCCTCCATCGTGGCGGCGGTAGAGGAAGGGAGGGCCGTCTTCGACAACATACGGCGCTTCGCTTCGTACCACTTCTGCTCCAACGTCGGCGAGCTCATCCCGTTCCTCGCCTGGGGCCTGTCCCTCGGCGCCATTCCCTTGCCCCTTGTCGTCATGCAGATCCTGGCCATCGACCTGGGGACGGACATGCTGCCCGCGATCGCGCTGGGGACCGAGCGCCCGGAGCCGGGAACGATGGCCCGGCCGCCCCGTCCCCGGGGCGAGCGGCTCCTCGACCGGCGCGTCCTCGCCCGGGTATACGGGTTCGTAGGCCCGCTCGAGGGCTTGGCCGCCATGGCCAGCTTCCTGGCGGGCTACCTCCTCGGGGGCTGGCGGCCGCCGGCTCCCCTCCCCGACTCGGGGAGGATCTACGTGCAGGCGACGACGATGACCCAGACCGGCATCGTCATGGCCCAAGTGGGAGCCGGCTTTGCCATGCGCACGGGCCGCCGCTCGGTCTTCGAGATCGGCCTCCTCTCCAACCGCCTCCTCCTCGTCGGCGTCGCCTTCGAGCTCGCCCTGGCCGCCGCCCTCGTCTACGCCCCCGGCCTCAACGCCGCTTTCCACCAGGCCCCCATCGGGCCCGTCCACTGGCTCGTCCTGCTGAGCTGGCCGTTCCTCGTCGTCCTGGCCGAGGAGGGGCGCAAGGCTCTTCTCCGCCGCCTGGCGGCCAGGGGCCGCCCCTCCTGACCTATCCCTGGGCCGGGGGGCGGCTGCCGACGCCGGGGCCGCTCGGCTCGGCCGGGTGGTAGAGGTGAGGCTCGTCCTCGGCGAACATGGAGACGACCCCGTTCGTCTCCAGGATGGCCGTGTGCACCTGGCCCAAGTCGGCGAAGCCCTGCCGCCTAGCGATGGCCCGCAGCTCGGACAGCGAGATCCCGGCTCGAAACAGGGCCCGCCGGTCAGGCCGGCCCTGCTCGATGAGGACGATCGGATCTCCTTCGAGGATGCGGGCAACCCAGGGGAACGCGTACGAGGCGCGGGCGAAGAGCTCGTTGACGGCGAAGAGGACAGCTGCCCCGACGACGGCGCCTGTGACCGACAGGTCGTCGCCGATGATCCCGTTCTGGACGGCGTTCGCCACCAAGAGCAGGACGACGAGATCGAGGGTGCTTGCCTGCCCCAGCTCGCGCTTGCCCACGAGGCGCAGGGCAGCGACGAGGAAGAGGTAGACGAGGAGGGACCGTGCCACCTTCTCGGCGAAGGGAACGCCCAGGTGGAAGACGTCGTGCCACACGCAGCGTAGGTGCGACGCGGGGTCGAGGAATCCTCTCTCCCTCCTCTAGCGAGGCAAGCGCGTACGTCAGGCCTTCTCCCTTCCTGCGGGGTCTCCGTTGCCGCCGCCCCGTCGGTCGCCGGCTTCCCTGTGCTCGTCCACGACCGCCATATCCCCTCCAGCCGTGCGTAGCTCCTTGGGGTCGATCTTGAGGGAAGGGCGCAGGTAGCCGAGGAGGCCCTTCCTGATCCGGTACTGCCTGACCGTCCCGTCGGCGTCGACCACGATGGTCGTGATCCGGCCCAGGCGTCGTCCCTCCGCGCTCAGCACCGGACGCCCGCGCAGCTCCAGCCCCCGGCGGAGAAGCTCGAGCGTCTCCTCGTCCTGGGCAGCCACCCTCAGCGCCTCCAGGCTGTCGACCCCGATCGTGTCCGCGTCGAAGGAGTGGACGTGGCGGGCGTGGACGACCACCGAGGTCTCGGGCAGGGAGCCCCGGGTGAGCACGACCAGCGCCACCCGGTGCCGCTCGGGGTCGACCACGATGTCCGCCGGCCGGCCCAGCGCCCGCCCGCTGTCGAGGGCGACCACCTCCCTGCGCAGGACCTTCCTCAGCGTCGTTGCCATCGACCCTCCTCAGCGGCGACGCCCCATCCTACGCCACCGCCCGGGCAGACCCTAGCGGCGGAGCAGGTTGAGGAGGATGGTGAGGAGGATGCTGGCCACGATCATGAGCCCGATGGGGGCATAGAGCGTGAAGTTCCCACGGCGGACGACGATGTCTCCGGGCAGCCGACCGATGCCGAAGCGGGCCAAGACGAGGACGCCCGCTCCCGCCACCAGGAGGACGATCCCCATCGCCAAAAGAGCCTTGCCCAGGGTCTCCATGCCGTCCTCAGGCTAGCCTCGCCTGTCGCTGAACCGATGCTTAACAGAGGGACAACCCTCGGTTAAGGGGGCGGCGCTATACGTGAAGTCGTGGACGCCCGGGACCACCTGACGCGCGCCCTCGCCTACGTCGCCGCCGGAGCGGCCGGCGCCGGCCTGGCTCTGGGCATCGCCGCCGGGCTGGGGGCTCTGGGCGGCGGTACGACCACCACCATCCGCGAGATCGCCAGCGTGCCCCAGAGCGCCCCCGCCGCTGCCTTCGTGCAGCCCGGCCGGCCCCTCTCCATCTACGAGATCTACCGGCGGAGCGCCCCCGGCGTGGTGCAGATCACGGCCACGAGCACCGTCAGCGTTCCCCCCGATCCCTTCTTCGGCAATCCCTTCGGCCTGCCTCAGGAAGAGCAACGCCGCGCCCTCGGCTCCGGCTTCGTGATCGACAAGGCGGGCCACGTCGTCACCAACTACCACGTGATCGAGGGCGCCCAGGACATCCGGGTCGGGTTTTCCAACAACACCAGCGTGAAGGCGCGGGTAGTGGGCAGCGATCCTTCGACCGACCTGGCTGTCCTCAAGGTGGACGTGGGCTCGCGGGCACTCACTCCTCTACCTCTAGGCGACTCCGACCAGGTGCGGGTGGGAGACCAGGTGGTGGCCATCGGCAATCCGTTCGGCTACGCGCGCTCGGTCACCGCCGGCATCGTCAGCGCCCTGCAACGCCAGATCACGGCTCCCAACCAGTACACGATCGACCACGTCATCCAGACCGACGCGCCCATCAACAAGGGAAACTCGGGCGGCCCCCTCATCAACGCTCGGGGCGAGGTGATCGGGGTGAACTCCCAGATCGAGACAGGGGACACCGGGGCTGAGGGCAACGTTGGCATCGGCTTTGCCATCCCCTCCAACACGGTGAAGACAGTGGTGGCCCAGATCCTCAAGCACGGCCGGGTGGAGCACGCCTACCTCGGGATTCAAGCGCAGGCCATCACCCCCGACCTGGCCCGTGTCTTCCGGCTGCCGGTAGCGAGCGGGGTCATCGTGGAGCGGGTGGAGCCGGGTAGCGCCGCTGCCAAGGCGGGGCTGCGAGGCGGCACGACGGAGGTGACCTTGGCCGGCGAGAGCTACACGCTGGGCGGGGACGTGATCGTCAAGGCTGACGGGTTACGGGTGACCTCCATCCCCCGCCTGCGCGACGTAATCGGGGCCAAGCGACCGGGCGATCGCCTGACCTTGGAGATCTACCGCGGAGACCGACCGATGACGATCGAGGTGAAGCTTGGGCGGCAGCCTCCCACTCCCTCCGGGTAGCCGCCCGCATCGGCCCCGGCTTGCATGGGGCCGCCCCGCCTCAGGCCGAGTCGCCACGGCCCGGCGGGTCTGACGTTAGGGGCCCCGCCGCCTGCCCGGGGCCCCTAACTCGGTTGTAGCCCTGCTCCCATCGTCTAGCTTTAGATGCATGAGCGAGGAGACGCCGAAGCCCGGCATGCTGCTCGTCGAGATCGAGCTCGTGCCCGAGGAGGAGCTCTGGCGCGAGGAGGGGGGAGACGACCACACGGGCTGGTTCTGCGTCGCCACCGATCCCTTCCCCTGCCCCGCCCCCGGCTGCGACTTCGTGGCCGAGTTCATGACCGCCGCCCACCTCATCCTCGTCTGGCAGGAGCGGGACGACCCCAACCTCCTGCGGCATGCCGAGCGAGCGAAGCAGGTGGGCAGGAACCCCCGCATCGTGGAGTACCGGCCCTCCTTCGGGCCCAGCGCCTCCTACTACGCCTGGGAGGCCGCCGGCCGGCCGGTGCACGGTATCCGCGGCAGGTAGGGCGCCTGCCCGGTCGCCGCCCCTCCCGGTTGCCCGCGGAGAGGCTCCCGGCCGGGCGGGCGAGGAGAGCGCGAGCTCGCTGCCTCCGGCCGCGGCCTGGGAGAGGGCGTAGCGGGACCCGGCCGGGCGCTCGGTACCATGAGCCGGTGCCCAGGGAGACGATCCAGGTCAGCGGGATCCGCTGTGAGCGCTGCGTGGCCCGGCTGGCGGCGGCGCTCTCCGACCACCCCGGCCTGGAGGCGGCTACCGCCAACCTGCTCGGCCAGGTCACCCTCGTCTGGGACGACGGGCTGACCTCGCGCCAGGCCCTGGTGGCCGCCCTCGCCGAGGCCGGCTTCCTCGAGGTCGCCCCTCTCCCCCACGAGGAATAGGGGGCCGTCGAGCCTCGTTGCCGGTCTGCAAGAGCCGCTGCTAGGGTGGCTGGGATGGGCGAGGCGACCGGCAACTCCCGGCCCCGCAAGCTCGCGGCGAGGGCGCGCGACCGCGTTCGGTTCGAGGAGGAGGCGCTGGAGCTGGCAGACCAGGTGTACAGGGTGGCCCGGCGGCTGGCGGCGAGCAAGGAGGAGGCCGAGGACCTGGTGCAGGAGACCTACGCCCGCGCCTTTCGCAGCTGGCGCTCCTACACCCCGGGCACGAACCTGCGCGCGTGGCTCTTGCGCATCCTGGCCAACCTCAACATCGACCGCGGCCGCCGCCTCCAGCGCGCCCCCGACAGCCAACCCCTGGAGGAGGGCGACTACTTCCTCTACAACCGCTTAGAGGAGGCCCTTCCGGCGGCGAGCCCGGACGAGGAGCGGATCGTGGAGCGCCTCTCCCAGGACGACATCGTGGCCGCGCTGTCGGCGGTCCCCCACGACTTTCGGGACGTGCTCGTGCTGGTCGACATCGGCGACTTCACCTACAAGGACGCTGCCCAGATCCTCGACATCCCCATCGGCACCGTCATGTCCCGACTCCACCGTGGTAGACGTATCTTGAAGCGCGAGCTGGCGGAGCGCGCCGTCGGAGGTAGTCGATGACCGGAGTGGACAGCGATCCTTGCCGGAAGTGCGAGGAGCTCATGCAGCCCTACCTCGATCGGGAGCTGAGCGAGGCCGAGCGTCGGGAAGCAGAGGCGCACCTGGCCCGCTGCGGCTACTGCGCCAAGCGGTACCGGTTCGAGGAGAGCCTGCGCCGCTACATCAAGCAGGCCTGCTGCGAGGAGATGTCGCCTGAGCTCAAGGAGAGGCTGGCGGCGCTCCGGACCGCCGAGTGAGACTCCGCCCCCGCAGCCGCGGGGGCAGGTCCTGGGGGTAGTCGACGTCGCCCGGCGGTCCCAGGTCGTCGCAGGGAATGAGGGTCGGCTGGAGCGCCCTGGCTCCCTCGTCGGGTATCGAGGGCCAGAGGGAGCGGGCGAGCAGGACCGGGTGACCGCGATAGCCGCCGTAGGAAGCGGCCAGGAGGTCTCCCCCACCACCTCGCCAGGCCTGGATGAGGCGGTCGATCGCTTGGGGAGCGAGGTCGGGCCCGTCGGCGAGTACCACCACCGCTGCCTCCACCTCGGCGGGGAGCGCCGCCAGGCCGCAGCGGAGCGAGGCCCCGGGGCCCCGCTGCCACTCCGGGCAGTGGACGGTGGGAGCGTCTACAGCCACCTCGTGCGCCCCTACGACGACTACCACCTCGTCCACCGAGCTTGCCCTCACCCGTCGGAGCACCTCCTCCAGAAGCAGCCGCTGCTTGGGCGCTCCGAACCGGGTGGCGGCCCCGGCGGCGAGGACGACCGCGGCGATCACGTCCCCCGGCCTTCAGCCAGGGCGGCCCATACCCGCGCCGCCGTCATGGGCAGCTGTCGCAGGCGCGCTCCAGTCGCCCCGGCCACGGCGTTGGCGATGGCGGCGGGGCCGGCCACGACCGGGGCCTCGCCGATGCCCTTGGCCCCGAAGGGGCCCTCGGGGGCCGGCACCTCCACGATCACGGTGTCGATGCGGGGCAGGCGCTCCGCGGTGGGGATGGCGTAGTCGAGGAACGAGCCGGTGAGGAGCTGGCCGTGCTGGTCGTGGACGAGCTCCTCGTACAGGGCCCACCCGATCGCCTGAGCGGTCCCGCCCAGCATCTGCCCCTCGACGAGGGCGGGGTTGAGGGCCCGGCCCACGTCTTGGACGACGGCGTAGTCGACGAGCTCGATCTCGCCGGTATCTCGGTCGACGCGGACGTGGGCGAGGTGGACGGCCGCCGAGGGTGCCAGGGTGGTTTGGGCGGAGCCGCCCCAGCCCTCGATCGGCTCATGGCGGCCGCCGAAGCGAAGCGTCCTCCGCGCCAGCTCCTCGACGGTGATGGAGCGGTCGGGGGCTCCCACCGCCCGCACCACGCCGTCCACCACCTCGAGGTCGGAGGGGGCGATCTCGAGCTCCTCGGCCGCTGCCTGGAGGAGCTTGTCGCGGGCGGCCTCGGCTGCCCGCTGCACCGCCCGGCCCACCGTGTAGGTGACCTTGCTGCCCCCGCTCGCCCCCGCGTACGGGCCGAGGGCGGTGTCCGCCGAGACCACCCGAACGCGCTCGGGGGAAACGCCGAAGGCGGCGGCGGCGATGACGGCGAAGCCCGTGTCCGTACCGGTCATGTCGACGGCGGAGGTGACCACGATGAGGGTGCCGTCGGCATCCACCCGGCACACGGCGGCAGCCGGCTCGGTGCCCCCCGGCCAGTAGCCGAGAGCGACGCCCACTCCCTCGCCGTCCGGGAGCTCGTCCCGCCGCTGCCAGATGGGATGCCGGCGAGCGCGCTCGAGGCACTCGCGAGCCCCGAGCGGGGGGAAGGGCTTGCCGTTCACGCCCAGGTCTCCCTCCCGGACGAGGTTGCGCAGGCGCAGCTCCATGGGGTCGAGGTCGAGCGCTCGGGCCAGCTCGTCCAGGATGGACTCCAGCGCGAACGCGGCCGGGGGCGCTCCCGGCGCTCGGTAGGCCCCGAACGGGAAGCGGTTCGTCTGGACCGCGTAGGCGCGGATGTCGTAGGCCTGCCAGCGGTAGAGGCCGGCGATGAGGAGGGAGGTGATGTCCTCCACCCCCCAACCTGCGTTGGAGCCCCGATCGACCACGATCCGGGCCTCCAGGGCGACCAGGGTGCCGTCCTTGCGCGCTCCCGCCCGGAGCTCCATGACCTGGGCGGAGGCAGGGTTGGTGGCGGCGAAGTCCTCGCTGCGCGTGAGGGCGAGCCGCACGGGCCGGCGGAGGGCGAGCGCCGCCGCTGCCGCCAGAGGCTCGATGAGGGCGAACTTCCCGCCGAAGGCGCCCCCCAGGGGGGCTGCCTGCACGCGCACCCGATCGAGGGGGAGACCGAGGACGCGGGCCAACTCGCTCCGGGTGACGAAGGCCCCTTGCGTGCTTGCGGTCACGACCAAGGTGCCGTCGGGATCGATCCAGGCGGTGGCCACCTGGGGCTCCATGTAGGCCTGGTAGACCCAGGGGGTGCGGAAGGTGCCGGAGCAGACGACGTCGCACTCGGCCAGGGAGGAGGTGACGTCCCCCTCCCGGCGACGGATGCGCTTGAGCACGTTGGCCGACAGAGGCTCTTCCTCCTCGGTCGAGGCGGCAGCCCCGGCCTCCGCGTGGATCGACTCGAGATCGGTCGCGCCCTCTCCTGCCTGGCGGCGGGCGAGGGGGGCTCCGGGGGCCATGGCCTGCTCGAGGTCGACCACGGCGGGCAGCGGGTCGTACTCGACGGCCACCGCCTCCGCGCCGTCCTCGGCCGCGGCCTCGCTCTCGGCCACGACCATGGCCACCGGCTGCCCCGTGAACACGACCTCCTCCCTGGCTAGGGGCTCGGCGGCACGATCCGATCCTGCTCCCGCCAGGGGAAGGTCGCCGGCGGCAAGGACGGCCACCACTCCAGGCAAGGCAAGCGCGGCCTGGGCGTCGATGCGCCGGAGCAGCGCGTGCGGCTCGTAGCTCAGCACGAGGCGAGCGTGGAGGAGGCCGGGAGGGGAGAGGTCGGCGGCGTAGCGGGTCTCGCCCCTGACTTTCTGGGGAGCGTCCAGGCGGGGTCGGCGCAGGCCGATGGGGCTTGTCACGGCCTCCTCCGCCCCTCGTCTTCGCCCTCGGCCCTCGCCCGCGCTCGGTCGAGCGCCCGCCGGCAGCAGACGCCGGCGAGGTGACGGCGGTAGGCGGCGGGGGCGAGGTGATCCGCCAGGACGTCGAGATCGGCGAGCGCCTCGTGGACCTCCACGCCCTCGGGGAGGAGCAGGGGCCTATCGGCCACGCCGGTGACCGCCAGTCGGGTGCTCCCGTCGGGGAGGACGAGGGCGCAGGCGCCGGCGAGGGCGAAGCCGGAAGCGGGGTGCTCGACGGACACGTAGGCGGACCCCGAGCCGGGGGGAGGAACGGGCAGCCGCACCTCGAGGATGAGCTCGCCGGAGCGGAGAGCCGTGAGGAAGGGGCCGAGGTAGAGATCGGACACGGCCAGCTCCCGGTCCCCCTCCTTCGAGCGTACGAAGACGCGCGCTCCCAGGGCCAGCGCCACCGCCGGCATGTCGGAGGCAGGGTCGGCATGGGCAAGGCCGCCTCCCAGCGTGCCCCGGTTGCGCACCTGGAGGTCGCCGATGCCCGACGCGCACTCCGCCACCGCTGCCAGCTCCGGCCTCTGGAGGGCCGGCGCGGAGGAGAGCTCGTCCCAGGTCACGAGGGCGCCGACGCGGAGCTGGCCGTCCTCGCTCGCTGTACGGCGGAGGTCGAGCCGGCCGATGTCGACGACCAGCGAGGGCCGGGCCAGGCGCAGCCTCATGGCGGGAACGAGCGACTGGCCGCCGGCGAGCGGCCGCGCCTCCGGCTGGGCGAGGGCATCGAGGGCCTCCTCCAGCGTGGCCGGGCGTATGTACTCGGTGGGGGCGGGGATCACCTCGCCGCCTCCTTCCCACGCTCGCCCGCTGCCGCCAGCACCGAGTCCACGATGGGCTGGTACCCCGTGCACCGGCAGAGGTTGCCGCGGAGGGCGCGCCGCACCGTCCCCTCGTCGGGCCGAGGGTGGCGGGCGAGGAGGTCGACGGAGACGAGGATCATGCCTGGGGTACAGAAGCCGCACTGGAGGCCGTGGTGCTCGACGAAGGCGCGCTGGAGCGGGTGTAGGTCCCCGGCCGGGGCCAGGCCCTCGATCGTCGTCACCTCGTGCCCCTCCGCCTGGAGAGCGAGGAGCGTGCAGCTCTTGACCGCCCGCCCGTCGAGGAGGACGGTGCAGGCTCCGCACTGACCGGTGTCGCAGCCGATGTGGACGCTCGTGAGGCCGAGTCCCTCCCGGAGGGCGTGGACGAGGAGGGTGCGGGGCTCGACCTCCACCGTCGCGGGGCGGCCGTTCACCGTCAGCCGAGCCTCGACCGTGCCCTGAGCCCTCATGCGCAGGGGATGGTCGCCTCGATCTGGGCGAGGTGGACGAGGCGAAAGGCGAGCCTACCCCGGCGGGCTCTCTCCTCCTCGCTCTCGCCGTCGGGGACCGAGCGCCACAGCTCCCGGGCGGCGAGGAGGAGCGCGCCGATGCGCTCCAGCGTCTCCTCGCTCGCGCTTCCGTCCCTCTCCCGGCAGGCATTGAGGGCGAGACCCAGGAGCCCGTAGGCGTCGGGCTGGCGGAGCCACAGGAGGGGAGCGACCATGGACAGGTAGCTGTGGATTCGGGCGAGGACGAGCGGCTGGGCCAGGGCGCTCGAGCCCGCGGGCGCTCCCGGCGGGCTGGGGGGAAGGCCGGCGGCGATCCGCTCGGCGGTGGTGGCGAGCACGGCCTTCGCCCGGCCCTCGTCGAGCCCGGCGGCGCGGGCGGCGCGCAGGGTGAGGAGGAGCGAGGCCGGCTGCTGCCCGTAGGGGTAGTCGGAGGCGTAGACGATCTGCTCGGCAGGGACCCGGCGGAAGAGGTCGAGGAGGTCGAGCGGGCTCCACACCGAGGTGTCGAAGTAGGCTCCCGGCCGCCCGGCCAGGACCCGCGCCAGGCCGGCCAGGTCGGCGATCCCGGCGTGGGCGACGATGAGCTGGGCCCGGGGATGCCGCTCCGCCAGGCGCCCCAGGGCGCCGGCGATGGGAGGAAGGCCCCGGCCGCCGTGGATGAGGATAGGCACCCCTCGCTCGGCGGCGAGCGCGAAGACGGAGTCGAGGCGCTCGTCGGTGAGGAGGAATCCCTGGGCTCGGGGGTGGAGCTTGATCCCGCGGGCCCCCCGGGCAAGACAGCGCTCGGCCTCCTCGACGGGGCTCTCGGCCAGGTCGAGCCTGGCGAACGGGATCAGCCTCCCCTGCGAGCGCTCGGCCGCGGCCAGGGTTCGGTCGTTGGGGACGCGGAAGGCAGGGTGGCGGTCGGGCTCGTCCATGGAGAAGACGAAGGCCCGCTCGATGCCGTACCTGTCCATGAGGCCCAGGAGCTCCTCGTAGTCGCCGCGCATGCCGTCGATGTCCGTCCCCAGGTGGACGTGGGCGTCGACGATGGATGCTCCGGCGGGAAGCTCTCTCCGGAGCTGCTCGTCCCAGTGAGCGCTCAGCTCGAGCGCGCGCTCCACCGCCTCCGCCACGCCTTCAGTCTATGCGCCGACCGCGGTGCAGAGCCTCGGCTCGATCGTCACGAGCCTGGTCGGCCGGCCGCCCCTGGAGCCGCAGGGGCGCGGGGGCCGAGTACGATGCAGGGCCGTGCCCGACGTCCTCATGTACGCCGACACCCTGCGCTCCCCTGAGCTCCGCCACGAGGTCCCCCTCCCGGTCCAGGACCCCTTCCTCTACCTGGAGCGCGGGGGGCGCCGCTACGCCTTCTCCTCGGCCTTGGAGACGGTGCGCCTGCGCGAGCTGGACGGCATCGACGCTCGGCCCTACGAGGAGGTGGGCCTCGACGACCTCGTGGCCCGCGGGGTCGATCGTGAGGAGCAGTACCTCCACCTGGCGCTCAGCGCCTGTCGACTGGTGGGCCTGACGAGGGCTCGCGTTCCCCACACCTTCCCCCTGGAGCTTGCCGACCACCTGCGGGCGAACGGGGTCGAGCTCGTTCCCGACCGCCGCTTCTTCTCGGCCCGCCGCCGGGTCAAGACGGAGGCCGAGCTTCGCGGCATCCTCCGCGCCCAGCGGGCGGCAGAGGCAGCGGTGGACGCGGTTCGGGCCCTCCTTCGCCGCGCCCGGATCGATGGCCCCACGCTCTCCCTGGACAGCCGGCCCCTCACCTGCGAGCGGCTCCGGCGCGCGGCGGGCGAGGTGCTGACCGCCCGGGACGCCGTGGCCGACGAGATCATCGTCTCCCACGGTCCCCAGACCGCCATCGGCCACGAGACGGGGTCCGGGCCCATCGCTCCCGGCGAGCCCATCATCGTGGACGTGTTCCCCCGCGACCGCGAGAGCGGCTGCTACGCGGACATGACCCGGACCTTCGTCGTGGGCGAGCCGCCCCAGGAGCTCCTCGACTACCACCGCCTCGTGCGAGAGGCGTTGGAGGCGGCGGTCATCCAGATCAGGCCGGGGGTCCCCGCCCGCCAGCTCTACCTCAGCACCTGCGACCTCTTCGAGGGGGCAGGCCACCGCACCGGACGCTCGAAGCGGCCGGGCGAAGTACTCGAAGAAGGCTTCTACCACGGCCTCGGCCACGGGGTCGGGCTCGAGGTCCACGAGGAGCCGGGGATCGGCTTGGCGAGCACGGCCACCCTCGTCGCCGGCGACGTCGTCGCCGTCGAGCCCGGCCTCTACCGGCCCGGCTTCGGGGGTTGCCGTCTGGAGGACCTGGTGCTCGTCACGGAGGACGGCTACCGGCGGCTCACCGAGTACGCCTACGACCTGGCTCCCTGAGCCCGACCCTCTCCCTTGTCCGGGCAGGACGGGGGGAGGTCCCGCTGCGACTGTCGCAGAGACTCGAGTGTAGCCAGGGCTACCCGCCCGGCCAGCACGTCCGACGCTGTGCCCACCCCCGCCCCGTGGGTCATCACCGCCACCACCAAGGCTCCCCCGGGCCAGTAGACGATCCCGGAGTCATGGCGGGCAAGGGCGAGCCAGCCGGCCTTGTGGGCCACGATCGCCCGCCTGCCCAGGAAGCGGTCGATCTTGCCCCGATCGGCCGCGTGCGCGAGCAGGTAGAGCAGGTAGCGGGCATCGGACGGGGTGAGCCCACGGCCGACGCTGCCCCCGAGGGGACCTTTGCCCTCGGCTGCGAGGTGGACGACCGCGAAGAGACGGGCGAGGTCGTGAGCGCTCGTGTACTTTCCCGGGGCGAGCGGCGGCTGGGCGTCGACCCGAGCTGGGATGGGCGCTCGGCCTTGGGGGCTTCGCTGGTAGCCGCCGTACATGAGGGAGTCGCTCATGCCCAGAGCCCGCATGAGAGCGGTGACCCTGGCGCCCCCGGCGCTGGTCGACCCCGCCAGCATGATCTCGAGGGCGTTGGCGGCGGCGTTGTCCGATCGCTCCAGCATCGCCCGCAGCAGGCGATCCACCGCCGATCCCCGCTCCGGCTTCTCCGCCAGGCTCCGGAGCACCGCGACCGCGATCGCCACCTTGAGGGTGGAGGCAGCCGGGAAGCGGGCGCGGGCGTTCCAGGCCGCCCCTGCGCCGGTCGTCAGGTCTTGGACGTACAGGGCGCTCGTTCCTGGGAACGTCCGCGCCAGGGGTAGAAGCCGCCGAGCGAGGCGACAGTCGAGCCAGGGGGCTCTCGCCTCCGGCCTGGCGGCGGTAGGGAGGCCGAGCACGTTCCTGACCACGGCGGGACGGCCAGGCCGACGGCGGGGGGCGAGTGCCTGCACCGACACCTCCACCTCGGCCATGGGCATCGCGACCCGGAAGTCGAAGCTCCTGCCGGCCAGGCGCCGGAGGGCAACGAGCCGCCCATCGACGCGGACGGCGATGCGACGTGCGCCCAGGGGGGCGACTCCGGCGACGCGACCGAACGAGACCTCGAAAGGGGCAGGGGCGCGCAGCCCGGGGGGCGGAAGAGGCGGGCCCAGGGGGTGCGCCGGCCCGCCCATCTCAGGGGAGGAGCCGGGCGAAGCGATCGGGGTCGTCGAAGGGCCCGATGAGGGCCAGCCGCAGCGCGCCTTCCCGGATGATGTCCTGGGCTACCCGCCGGACATCCTCGGCCTGCACCGCGTCCAGGCCGGCCAGGACCTCCGCGGGATCGGGGGCCCGTCCCTCCAGGACCTCGCGGCGGAGCCCGTAGAGGTTCATCCCCTGGGGGCTCTCGAGCTGGAGCACGAACCTGCCCTTGGCGAAGTTGCGCGCCTTCTCCAGCTCGTCCGCCGGCACCGGCTCCTCTGCCAGCTTGCGAAACTCGGTCACGATCGTCTCCACCGCCTCCTCCACCCGCTTGAGGTCGACGCCGGCCTGGGCGTAGAGGGTGCCGGCGTCCGTGTAGGGGTGGTTGACCGCGTGGACGTAGTAGGCGAGGCCTCTTCGCTCCCGCACCTCGGTGAAGAGGCGCGAGGACATACCCCCGCCCAGCACCGTGGCCAGGACTTGGACGACGTAGCGATCGGGGTGGTCGAGCGGGTAGCTGCGGACACCGAGGCACAGGTGGGCCTGGTCCGAGTCCTTGGCGTGGAGCTTGACGCGGGGATTGGGGGCATCGCCGGGTGCCGGCTCGGGCGCTCCCGTCTCGCCGTCGGGGAGGTCGCCGAGGAGGCGGGCCACCGTGTCAAGGAGGCCCTCTCCGACCAGGCCGGCCACCCCCACCACGATCCGGTGGGGCTTGTACCACCGCCCCAGGTAGCCCATGAAGGTGTCGCGGCTTGCCTCCAGGATCGTCTCCTTGCGGCCCAGGATGTCCCAGCCCAGCGGGTGATCCCCGAATACGAGGCTGTCGTACACCCCCGAGATGTAGTCGCGCGGCGTGTCGAAGTACATGTTCATCTCCTCGACGATGACGCCCTTCTCGCGCTCGATCTCCTCGGGGTCGAAGCGGGCGCTGCGGAGCATGTCGGCCAGGACGTCCAGGGCGGTGTCTCGGTGCTCGGCGGCGCAGCGGACGTAGTAGCCCGTGTACTCCTTGCCCGTGAACGCGTTCAGCTCGCCCCCAATGGCGTCGATCTCGGCGGCGATGTCGCGGGCGGTGGGGCGCCGCTCGGTGCCCTTGAAGAACATGTGCTCGGCGAAGTGGGCGATGCCGTTGGTCTCCCGCGTCTCGTAGCGCGATCCGGCGGCGAGCATGAGGAAGCAGGAGACGGACTGGGCCTGGTCCATGGGAGCGCTCAAGACGCGCAGCCCGTTGTCGAGCACGTCCCGGCGAAAGACGGTCACGGCGGCCATGCTATAGGCGGCCTGCTCGGCTTCCTGAGGGAACTGCGGCATCACCTCCCCCGCCGTCCTCGTCGCTGCAGGCGGGGCAAGTGCCGCTGAGCACGGCGGTCACGTCGGCGACGCGCCAGCCCTGCTCTCGAGCCGCGGCGAGGGCGGGTCCCGCCTCGAGCCGGCAATCGAGGTCCTCGACGCGGCCGCACCGGCGACAGGCCAGGTGGTGGTGGGCCTCCGCCCGGGGGTCGTAGAGGAGGGGCCCGCCGGGCACAGGCACTCGGCGCACGAGGTCGAGCTCCTCGAACAGGTCGAGGGTGGCGTACACGGTGGGCAGGGAGAGGGCGGGCAGACGCTCGGCCACTGCAGCCAGGAGCTGCTCCGCCGTAACGTGGCGGTCGAGCTCCCGCAGCGCCCGGAACAGCACCACCCGCTGCGTCGTCACCCGCTGCCCTCGGTCGCGAAGGGCCTCGAGCAGGGCCTGGTCAGACTCGATCACGCGCGTGGTCATGGACGAACATCATACTATAGAGTAGTTATCACAATTTGATCTTTATAATGATAGCGATGCAAGACGCTGTCCACGCCCTCTCCCGGTGGCGCGCTGCCGACGAGCGCCAGCTCCTCCTGCAGGTCGTCCAGCCGGCCCTGATCGGCCTCATCGACGGGGCCCTGTCGACGCTGGCGCCTGTCTTCGCCGCCGCCTACCTGGCGGGATCGCGGTCGGCGCTGTTCGTGGGCTTGGCGGCGGCCGTGGGAGCGGCCATCTCGATGGGTCTGTCCGAGGGCCTCTCCGACGACGGTAGGCTCACCGGGCGAGGAGCCGCTTTCACCCGCGGCCTCATTACCGGGGTAGCCACCTTCCTGGGCGGCTCGTTCCACGCCCTACCCTTCCTCATCCCCGACCTGGACACGGCCCTCGTCGTCGCCTACGTCCTCGTGGCGGTCGAGCTGGTGGCTATCGCCTGGATCCGCAAGCGCTACCAGCGGGTCGGCCTCCTCCGCTCGCTGGTCCAGGTGACCTTGGGCGGGGCGGTCATCGCCGCCGTCGGCATCCTCCTCGGCCACAGCTGAGGCCGACTCCCTCAGCCCAGCCGGGCGAGCTCGGCCAAGAGACGATCCACCTCTTCGGCTGTGTTGTAGTGGACCAGGCCTACGCGCACGGCCCCGTCCTCGAGCCCCAGCCGCCTCATCACCTCCAGGGCGTAGTAGTTGCCGTGCCAGACCGCGAAGCCGCGCTCCCCGAGGCGGGATGCAGCCTCGGCGGGCGAGAGCGCCCCCACCGTGAAGGCGAAGGTGGGCACCCGGCCCTCCATGGCGGGAAGGCCGTAGAGGCGAACGTGGGGCGGCAGGCCGGCCAAGAACCGCTCGCCCAGCTCCCGCTCGTGGGCTTGGATCGCCTCCCAACCGATCGACTCCAGGTACTCGACGCAGGCGATGAACCCGGCCAGCAACTCGAAGGGCTGCGTGCCCGTCTCGAACCTGTGCCCGAGGGGCCGGTCGGACTGGGGTCGAACCTTGTACGGTCGCCACCCCTCTGCCACCGTGCGCCGCACGTAGGCGAGGCCCACGTGGGGCCCGAAGAACTTGTACGGGGAGCAGAGGAGCACATCCACGCCCCACGTCCCCGCCTCGATCGGCCCGTGGGGAGCGTAGTGGACGGCGTCCGCCCAGGCTAGCGCGCCCGCCGCGTGGGCGAGGGCCGCGACCCGGGCAGGGTCGACCAGGGTGCCGACCGCGTTCGAGGCCACCGGAAAGGCGACGACCCGCGTCCGGGGAGAGAGCTGACGCTCGAGGTCGTCGAGGTCGAGCGTGCAGTCGGGGCGGATGTCGACGAAGCGCACCACCAGGTCCCGGTCGCGGGCGAGCTCGAGCCAGGGAGCGACGTTGGCGTCGTGGTCGAGCCGCGTCACCAGCACCTCGTCGCCGGGGCGGAAAGCGCGTCCCGCCGTGCGGGAGAGGGCGAAGTTGAGGGTGGTCATGTTGGCTCCGAACACGACCTCCTCCTCCGTGCAGCCGAGGAAGCGGGCCGCCGTCCGGCGTGCCCTGGCCACGAGCTCCTCGACGCTTCTGCTCGTCTCGAAGGGGCCGCCCAGGTTCGCGTTCGACGTGCGTAGGCAGGCAGAGATGGCCTCGATCACCTGGTCGGGAACCTGCGTCCCGCCCGGGGCATCGAGGAAGACGAGATCCCGCTGGAGAGACGAGAAGCGTCGGCGGGCGACCTCCGGGTCGAACCCGGCCCTCATGGCTGAGAAGGAGCTACGGCGGCCCCGTCGACGCGCCACTGGTACCGGGGTGGCACGGCCAAGGACGCCCCCACGAAGCAGTCGCGCTCTGCCTTGGCCAGCAGAGCGGCCGTCTCCTCGGCGGCCAGGGGCGGCTCCAGCGAGACCTGGAGCCGGCACTCGATGTCGACGAAGGCGTAGCGTCCGTCCTGGTCGCGGCGGGTCACCGTCCCCGTCGCCTCTGCCTTCTGCAGCCGAAGCTGGCGACCGGAGCGCCGAGCGTGGTAGGCGAGGCTGGCGAGGGAGCAGCGGGCGAGCCCCAGGAGGACCAGGTCCTCAGGTGTCATTTCGGCGGGAAGCTCCCGGGGAGGCCCGCCGGACACCGAGGCGCGGCCCTCCTCGTCGATGGACACGGAGAACGAGAACACCTTGGCTCGGGGGGCGCTCACGGGACGAACCCTACCCGCCCGCGGCCGTGCCGTCCGATCCTGTCGGTAGCGTGAAGAGGCATGGAGGAACGGCTGCGGCCGCTCAGCGAGGCCGAGTGCTACGCTCGGCTGTACGGGCAGCGCGACCCCACCGTCACCGTCCTCGCGAGCTACGAGCGCCCGCTTCCCTGGCCGGCCGTGTCCGCCGAGAGGCTGCGCCGAGCTTTCCTCGCCCGCCTCGATCTGCGGGACGGGTCCGACCGTCTCGACACGGAAGCTGCCTAGTACCGCTCCTGTGGAGGAGGTGCGGAGGCTCCAGGCCCTATGGCCGTTCCGCCAGCGCCGCCACGTGGTCGTCGCCTGCTTGGACGATCCGGGGGCCCTGGAGGGGGCGAGGACGGCGCTGGCCGAGCTGGGCGCCGAGCTCGTGGTCGAGCGGGAGCCGGGTCCCCTCTCGGCCGCCCTCGGCCGCCCCTCGGTGACGGTGGCGAGCAGGTTCGGCCAGGTCGTGTGGAGAGGGCGGAGCGGGGATCTCGACCGGATCCTGGCCGAGCTTCAGGCGCTCGAGCTCGCCTGTCCCGAGTGCGGGCCCCAGGCTTGGGGCGACCCAGGGTCCTGAGGGCAGGCCGGGGAGGGGGAAGCCTCGATCTCGATCATCCCCGCCACAGGTTGGTGATGGGGGTCCTGCGGTCGCGCCCGAACGCCTTGGGGCGAAGCTTGACCCCCGGCGGCGCCTGGCGGCGCTTGTACTCGGCCCGATCGATCATGGCGATCGCCCGCTCGACCACCTCCGGGTCGAAGCCCTCGGCCAGGAGCTCCTCTCGGGACCGATCGAGCTCGACGTAGGCCTGGAGTACCGGATCGAGCTTGGCGTAGGGAGGCAGGGAGTCCTCGTCCCGTTGGTCGGGGCGAAGCTCGGCGCTGGGGGCGCGGTCGATGATCGACTGGGGGATGAGTTCCCGTCCCGCGCGCTCGTTGAGGTGGCGGGCGAGTCGCCACACGTCGGTCTTGTACACGTCCTTGAGGAGGGCGAAGCCCCCGGCCATGTCCCCGTACAGGGTGGCGTAGCCGACCGAGAGCTCGCTCTTGTTCCCGGTGGCGACGAGCAGCCAGCCCAGCTTGTTGGACAGGGCCATGAGGAGGGTGCCCCGCACTCGGGCTTGGAGGTTCTCCTCCGTCTGGTCGCGCTCCCGCCCCTCGAAGCTGGGGGAGAGGGCGCGCTCCAGCTCGACCACGATGGGGTCGATCGAGATCTCCCGGAAGTCGACCCCGAGCGACTGGGCGACACGCCGGGCGTCAGCCCGAGTCTCGGGCGAGGAGAAGCGCGAGGGCATGGACACGCAGTGCACCCGCTCGGACCCGAGAGCCTCGGCGCACAACGCCGCCGTCAGGGCTGAGTCGATGCCCCCCGAGAGCCCGATCACCACCTCGCGGAAGCCGTTCTTCTCCACGTAGTCGCGGAGGCCCAGCTCGAGCGCCAAGCGCATCTGCTCGAGCTCGGGGAGCACGGGAGCGACCGGGGCCGAGATCGACGTCCCGCCGCGCTCTCCGGCGGCGGCGAGGCGGACCACCTGGGGCCTCGGCTGGGCCTGGAGCTCGCGGGCGAGGGCCCGCCGGCGGACGTCCCGTAGCCGGCGGGCGATGGCCACCTGAGGGTCGATGTCCGCCAGGAGCAGGGTCTCCTCGAATCCCGGGGCCCGGGCCACGACCTCTCCCTCGTCGTCGAGGACGAGGGAGTGCCCGTCGAAGACGAGCTCGTCCTGGCCTCCCACCGCGTTGCAGAAGGCGACGAAGGAGGCGGTGTCGCGAGCGCGGGCGGCGAACATCTCCTCCCGCTCCCGGTCCTTGCCCACGTGGAAGGGGGAGGCCGAGACGTTGACGAGGAGGAGGGCGCCGGCCAAGGCCAGGTCGGTGGCGGGGGGCCCAGGCTGCCACATGTCCTCGCAGACGGTGACGCCCACGGGGGTACCCCCGTAGTCGAGGAGCAGAAGCTCCCGGCCCGACCCGAAGTAGCGATCCTCGTCGAAGACCCCGTAGTTGGGGAGGAAGCGCTTGCGGTAGACCGCCTTCACCTCGCCCTCGGCGCAGACGGCGCAGGCGTTGTAGAGGTCCCCGTCGAAGAAGGGCGTACCCACCAAGGCTACGGTCCTCCGGCAGGCCCGGGCGATCTCGGCCAAGGACTGCTCGGCCGCGCGGATGAAGCCGGGGCGGAGGAGGAGGTCCTCGGGCGGGTAGCCGGTCACCGCCAGCTCCGGGAACACGACCAGGTCGGCCCCGGTCGCGGTCGCCTTGTCGAGCCAGCGGAGGATGCGCTGGCGGTTGCCGGGGATGTCCCCGACGACGGTGTCGATCTGGGCGAGCGCGAGCCTCAAGGTTTTCGACTCGCAGTCTATAACCTGGAGGCGATCTCGGCCACGACCTCCGGGTTCTCCAGGGAGGAGAGGTCGCCGGGATCCTCGCCCAGCACCGCCGCCCGCACGGCTCGGCGCACGATCTTGGCCGAGCGCGTCTTGGGGAGGGCGGGCACGAACACCACCCGCTCGGGGGCGAACGCCTTGCCGAGCTGGGCGGCGATGAGCGACCGCACCTCCAGGGCGAGCGACTCGCACCCGGCACGTCCGGGGACGAGGACGCAGAACACCCAGGCCACCTCCCCCTTCACCGGGTGGGGGATCCCCACCGCCGCCGCCTCCGCCACCGCCGGATGGGACACCGCCGCCGACTCGATCTCGGCAGGACCGATGCGCTTGCCCGCGATGTTCAAGGTGTCGTCGGAGCGGCCGTGCAGGTACCAGTAGCCCTCCTCGTCCACGGAGGCCCAGTCCCCGTGCGTCCACACGCCGGGGAACCGTCGCCAGTAGGTCTCCAGGTAGCGCTCAGGGTCGTGCCAGAAGCCGCGGGTCATGCCCGGGAACGGCTTGCGGCAGACGAGCTCGCCCACCTCGCCTGTGCCTACGAGGGACCGGCCCTGCTCGTCGACCACGTCCACGGCCATGCCCAGGGCCGGGAAGCCGAGCGAGCAGGCCTTGATGGGCATGGCCGGGGTGGGGGAGAGGAAGCAGGCGCCCACCTCGGTGCCCCCCGAGCAGTTGATGATGGGGCAGCGCCCGCCTCCCACCTTCTCGTGCAGCCACATGTAGGGGTCGGGGTTCCAGGGCTCGCCGGTGGTCACGATCACCCGCAGCGAGGAGAGGTCGTGCTTCGGCTCGCCGTGGGGGATGAGGGCGCGAACGAGGGTGGGCGAGCAGCCGAGGATGGTCACCCGCTCCTCCTCGATCAGCCGCCACAGGCGGTCGGGAGGCCAGTCGGGGGCCCCCTCGACGAAGACCAGGGCCGACCCCATCGCGCCTCCGCCCACCACCGTCCAGGGCCCCATGATCCACCCCATGTCGGTGGCGAACAGGATCACGTCCTCGGGGTGGGCATCCGCCTGGTAGCAGACCTCCCGGGCGATGGAGACGAGGAAGCCGCCGTGGACGTGCACCACCCCCTTGGGCCGGCCGGTGGTGCCGGAGGTGTAGGCGAGGAGGTAGGGGTGCTCGCTGTCGAGGGGGAAGGCCTCGGTCATGCCCGAGGAGCCGGAGACGGCCTCCTCCCACGTCAGGTCGCGACCGGGCCGCATGGGCACGTCCCTCCGGCCCAGGCGCTGCCACACGATGACGTGGCGCACCGAGGGAGCCTCCGCCAGGGCCTCGTCCACAGTCTCCTTCATGGCCACCAGGCGGCCGCGCCGGAGCGACCCATCCGCCGTGATGACCACCGTGGCCTCGGCGTCGGCGAGCCGGGTGGCCACCGAAGGGGCGGCGAACCCGGAGAAGATGGGCACCTGCACGGCGCCGATGTGGGCGCAGGCGTGGGCGGCGATGGCTGCTTGGGGGGACATGGGAAGGTAGATGGCCACCCGATCCCCCTGCTCGACCCCCAACGCGAGCAGCCCCTCGGCCAGGCGGATGGCGGCGTCCGAGAGCTCGGCGAACGTGTACGAGCTGCGGCTGCCGTCCTCGCCCCGGAACACCGCCGCCTCCTCTCCTGCCCTGGGGCCCGCCGCGTGCCGGTGGACGCAGTTCCAGGCCACGTTGAGCTTGGCGCCCACGAGCCAGGTCGCAAACTCGGGCCCTCGTGAGAGGTCGACCAGCTGTCGCCAGGGCTGGAACAGCTCCAGCCCCATGTCCTCGATGGCCGCCGGCCAGAACCACTCGGGGTCCTCGATGGAGCGATGGACGAGCTCGCGGTAGCTCTCGATGCCGTGCCGCCGCATGAGCCGGACCACGTTCGCCCGCTCCCATGTCTTCGGGCTCGGCCTCCACACGACCTCGGCCACGGAGCAAGCCTAGCCGGGCGGCGGGGCGACGGCGGCTGGTAGCTTTGCCCCGGCCCTACCTCCTTCCCTGCCCGTGAGAGCCCGCGTCCTCGCCCTCCTCGTAGCACCCGAGAGCCGGAAGTGGTGGACGCTCTTTGCGCTCACCTTCTCCCTGTTCATGATCATGCTCGACAACACGGTCGTGAACGTGGCGCTTCCCTCGATCCAGCGCGACCTCGCCATCGGCGTCTCCGAGCTCGAGTGGGTGGTCAACGCCTACGCCCTCACCTTCGCCGTCCTCATGCTCACCGGAGGGAAGCTGGCCGATTTCCTGGGGCGCCGACGGGTATTCATGGCCGGTCTCGCCATCTTCGCCGTAGCCTCGCTCGTCTGCGGTCTCGCCGGATCGGCGGCCGTGCTCATCGCCTTTCGGGCCGCCCAGGGGGTGGGGTCGGCGCTGATGCTGCCGGCGACGCTCTCCATCATCTCGGCCACCTTCCCTCCCAGGCAACGGGGAGCGGCCCTCGGCACCTGGGCCGGCGTGTCGGCCATGGCGCTGGCCCTGGGCCCGCTCGTGGGCGGCCTCCTCGCCCAGCATGCGGACTGGAGCTGGATCTTCTTCATCAACGTGCCCATCGGCGCCCTCGGCCTCGTGGGGTCGCTGCTCGTGGTCCCCGAGTCGCGCGATACCTCCCGCGAGCAGCGGCTCGACCTCCCCGGCCTCCTCGCCTCCGGGGTCGGCCTGCTCGCCCTCACCTACGCCCTGATCGAAGCCAATAGCTACGGGTGGACCTCGACTCCCATCCTCGCTCTGCTCGCGGTCTCCGCCCTCGCCCTGGCTTTGTTCGTGGCGCTCGAGCGACGGGCGCGCCTACCCATGCTCGACCTCGGGCTCTTTCGCCGGGGAACCTTCGCCGGGGCCAACCTGGTGGCGTTCATGGTGTCCTTGGCCATGTTCGGCGTGTTCTTCTTCCTGTCCCTCTACGTCCAGAGCGTGCTCGGCTACTCGGCGGTGAAGGCGGGAGCCACCTTCCTCCCCATGACGCTGCTGATCGTGGTGGTGGCGCCGGTGGCGGGGCGGCTCTCCGACCGGTTCGGGTCGCGGTGGCTCATGGCCGGAGGGATGAGCTTGGTGGGAGTCTCGCTCCTCCTCTTCGCCCAGCTCGATCGCTCGTCGAGCTTCCTGGACATCCTCCCCGGGCTCCTGGTGGGAGGGGCGGGCATGGCCTCGACCATGTCCCCCATGACGGCGGCCGCCCTGTCCGCCGTGCCCATGGACAAGGCTGGGGTGGGCGCCGGCGTTCTCAACACCTCTCGGCAGGTCGGAGGAGCCCTGGGTATCGCCCTCATGGGCGCCATCTTCGCCTCCTACGTCCACGTGGCGCCGAGCCATCCCGGCTTTGCCGCCCAGTTCGTGTCCGGCCTCCACCGGGCGATGCTGGTGGCGGCCGCTATCGCCTTCGCGGCAGGCCTGGTGGCGCTCCTCACCGTCCGTCGCCACGGCCACCCGGTGCCGGAGCCGGCGACCCCGTGATCCCCCTGAGACGCGAAGACCCCTGAGACGCGAAGGCCCCCGGCTGCGGCCTACCGGGGGCTCCGCTTCCGTTACGCCCCGCCGGGGCCGCTGCAACTGACCGGGCCCGGCCCTGCGGCCCAGCCGGGCTCCGGCCCGTCGCGCGTTCCCCGACGCGGCCCCCGCTCTCGGCGTCAACGCCTTCCTCGAGGTGACCCGACTGTACAGGACATGGCCCAATCTGTCAAGTAGCGAAGTCAAGTACAATCTGCTACCCTCGCTTCACCGCCATGGACGAGACGCGCGCGCCCGGGGGCCAGGTGGAAGGCGGCGGCGCCCACGTGGCCGAGCCCCTGGGCGAGCGCGTGCGCAGGTTGCGCCTGGCTGCGGGGCTGACCCAGACCGAGCTCGCCGGAGGCCGCTTCTCCAAGGAGTACATCAGCCAGATCGAGCGCGGCAAGACGCGGCCTCGAGCCGAGACTCTGGCCTGGATCGCCCAGCGCCTGGGCGTCGACGCGGCGCTTCTCGCCACGGGTGTATCGGCGGCAGATCGACAGCGGGTCGAGGCTCAGCTGGCTCGGGTCGAGGCGCTGTGCGAGCAGCGCCGGCACGAGGAGGCGGCCGCTGCTTGCCCGGCGCTGCGCGCCGAGGTGGCCAGAATGGAGGCGCCCGACCTCGTCCTGCGCGCCCTCCTCGCCGAGGGGTGGGCTCGGCTCCACCTGGGCGAGCTGAGGCCGGCTCTCGCCCTCCTCCAGGAGGCGCGAGAGCTCGCGGAAGATGGGCGCTTCTCCGACCTCGAGCGAGCCGACGTCCTGTACCGGCTCGGGGTCTGTCGCTACCAGCTCTCCAGCGTGTCCACGGCGCTCGCCCTCCTCAGCGAGGCCCTCGCCCTCGCCGACCGCTCGCGCCTTCCCTGCGACCTCCTCCGTGTGAGCATCCTCTCGTGGCGCTCGCGCTGCTACCGTCGCCAGCGCGACTTCCAGGCCGCCCGCGAGGACGTGGAGCGGGCCCTCGAGCTCGCTGAGCGGCTGAGCGATCCCAGGGCCATGGCCGGCGTCTACTTCCAGGCGTCGCTGGTGGCCGAGCGCGAGGGCCACTGGGTGCTCGCCCGCGCCTACGCCGAGAAGGCCAAGGCCTACTACGAGGAGCTGGCCGAGCGGGAGAACCTAGGCCGGCTGCTGAACAACCTAGGCGGCCTGAGCTACCTCCTGGGCAAGCCGGAGGAGGCGATCGCCTACCTCAAGGACGCCTTGCGCATCCTCCTCGACGAGGGGGGCGAGGACGTCGAGGTCGCCCACGTCTTGTGCTCGCTGGCCGAGGTCCAGCTCGGCCTGGGCCGCTCGGCCGAGGCCGAAGTACAGGCGCGCAAGGCGCTCGAGCTCTTGGACGGGCGGGTCGACTACCTGGCCGAGATCGGCACCGCCCAGCTCGCGCTCGGCCGCGCCCTCCTCGAGCAGGATCGCTTGGACGAGGCTCAAGCAATCCTGGACGCCGCCGATAGGAGCTTCGAGCAGCTGTCCTCCGTCAGCCACCGGGCTGCCGCCTGGGTCGCCCTCGGCGACGTCGCCGCCCGCCGCGGCGATGACCGGGAGGCGGCTCGGCTGTACCGGCGGGCGGCGGAGGCGCTGCAGGACTTCCGGTTCTAGACCCGGAGAGGCGAAAGGAGGTAGCGGTGAGCAGGGCGAAGGCCATCCTCTGGCTCTCGACGCTCGCGCTGGTCGCTCAGCTCGCGCTGGCGGGCGTGGCGGCGGCCGGCTTCTTCGACGGGCCCCGGTGAGGAAGGAGCGCGGGTAGCGCGAAGCTGACTGCGAGACCCTGGGCGAAGGACGCCTGGCCATCTCTAGACTCGTCTAGACTCGCCCTGTGCGCCCCTTCGTCCTGGGTCTCGCAGCGGCGCTCGCGGGTCTGGCGGTCGCGCTGGTGCTCGGCCTGGGGGCGGGCTGCGGAAGCTCCCCCCCGCCTCAGCCTCCCTCGGGGGAGAAGAGAGCGGCCTCGCGGTCTGCCCTGACCATCGCGGCTGTCCTCGCTCGACCGGGTCCCGATCTTCCCCTCACCCCTGGCACTTCCGACTACGCTCCCGGCCCGATCCGGCTTTCCTTCCTCCTCATCGACAAGGAGGGACGCTCCCTCGAGCGTCCCCGCGCCCGCGTGTGGGTGGCTCGCTCGGCCACCGCGCCGGTGCTCGCGCGGGCGGTCGCCCGGCTGGAGCCGGTGGGCGTCCCAGGCGTCTCCCAGGCAGCGGCCATGGACGTGACGAGGATCTACGTGGCCCGCTTCCGGGTGCCCGCTCCCGGGCGCTACCTGGTGGCCGCCGAGCCGGTGGGAGGGCGACGGGCGCAGGGGGTGCTCGAGATCGTGGTGAAGCGGAAGACGGCGGCGCCGGGGGTGGGGGAGCGGGCGATCCCCTCCCGCACCCCTACCCTGACGAGCGCCAACGGCAACGTGCGCGCCCTCACCACCGCCGACCCTCCCGACGTCGACCTCCTCCGCTACTCGGTGGCCGACTCCCTGCGGGCCCGCGCGCCCTTCGTGCTCGTCTTCGCTACGCCCCGCTTCTGCACTAGCCGCACCTGCGGTCCTGTGGTCGACGTCGTCCAGGCGGTGCGCAGGCGCTTCGCCGGAAGCGGCGTCCGCTTCATCCACGTCGAGATCTACGAGGGCAACGACCCGGCCCGAGGGCCGAACCAGTTCGTGAAGGAGTGGCGCCTTCCCTCGGAGCCCTTCATTTTCCTCGTGGGCAGGGACGGGCGGATCAAGGCCCGGTTCGAGGGCTCGGTGTCGACGGAGGAGCTCGCCCGTGCCGTGCGCCGTCACCTCCTGGGCCGTTAGCGAGAGGCCGGGGGGCGTGCAATAATCGCCCCTACCGTCACTTCACTTTGGAAAGTAAAGGAGGTTCGGACATGGGCGGGTACGCCAAGGAGGTGCTCGTCAGTACCGAGTGGCTGGCCGACCACCTGGGCGACGACAACCTGGTGGTGGCCGAGGTGGACGAGAGCCCCGAGCTCTACGACGAGGGCCATATCCCAGGAGCGATCAGGCTCCATTGGCGCGACGACCTCCAGGACCCGGTCGAGCGCGACCTCATCGACAAAGCCTTGTTCGAGCGCCTCATGGGCTCTTCCGGCATCGGCAACGACACCACCGTCGTCCTCTACGGCGACAAGAACAACTGGTTCGCTGCCTACGCCTACTGGTACCTGAAGATCTACGGCCACGAGGACGTGCGCATCCTCGACGGCGGCCGCCAGAAGTGGATCGACGAGGGGCGTCCCCTCACCACCGAGGTACCCCAGCCCGCGCCCAGGGCCTACACGGCCAAGGAGCGGGACGAGTCGATTCGCGTCTACCGGGACCAGGTGCTGGCCGGGCTCGGTCGCGACGACATCGTCCTGGTCGACGTTCGCAGCCCCCAGGAGTACTCGGGCGAGCTGGTCGCCCCCCCCGGCTACGAGCAGGAGGGAGCCCAGCGGGCCGGCCACATCCCCGGCGCCAGGTCGATCCCCTGGGCCACGGCCGTCCGGGACGACGGCACCTTCAAGCCGGCGGAGGAGCTGCGCCAGATCTACGCAGGCAAGGGAGTCACGCCCGACAAGGAGGTGCGCGCCTACTGCCGCATCGGCGAGCGGAGTGCCCATACCTGGTTCGTCCTCCGCGAGCTTCTGGGCTACGCCAACGTGAAGAACTACGACGGCTCCTGGACCGAGTGGGGCAACCTGGTCGACGTCCCCATCGAGAAGCCGTAGATGGGCCTGCCGCCGGGCGGACGAGGTCGAGGCTAGGCGGGTGCGGGCCGTGGTGACGCCCGACGAGCTCCTGGCCACCACCCGCTGCGTTCGGCGCCGCCTCGACCTCCGCCGGCCGGTGGACCCCCGCCTCCTCGAGGAGTGCCTGCGCTTGGCCCAGCAGGCGCCCACTGGGGGCTACCGCCAGGACTGGCACTTCCTCGTCGTCTCCGATCCTGACACGCGCACGGCCCTGGGCGAGCTGTGGCGGCGAGGCGCTCGGCGCTACCTCGCCTCGCGACCTCAAGCGGCCTTGGGCCTGCTCTCCTCGGACAGGCGCCGGCTCCTCGACTCGGTTCGCCACTTGATGCGGCACATCGGGGAGGTCCCGGTCCACGTCGTTCCCTGCATCGAGGGTCGCACCGAGGGCAAGCCGCTCGCCTTCCAGGCAGCCCGGTTCGGCTCCATCCTCCCCGCCGCCTGGAGCTTCATGCTGGCCGCTCGGGCCCGCGGGCTCGGTACCTGCCTCACCACCTTCCACCTGGCCTACGAGCGGGAGGCGGCCGCCCTCCTCGGCATCCCCTACGAGGAGGTGATGCAGGTAGCGCTGATCCCGGTCGCCCACGTGACCGGTAGTCCCTTTCGCCCCGCGCGGCGAAGGTCGCTCGAGACGATGGTGCACTGGGATCGCTGGTAGGAGGGGCCGAGGGCCGGAAGGGCGCCGGGCCGGCTCTCCCCAGCCGGCCCGGCACGTCTCTCTCACGTGAAGATGATCTCGCCGCTGGCCGCGAGCTCGTAGAACTCGCCCACCGTGAGCACTCCCTTCACCTGGGGCACGAAGTCGTCCCTGGTCAGCCCGAACATGTCCACCGTCGCCTGGCAGGCGTAGAGCTCGGCTCCCGAGTCGGCGATGAGCTCGATGAACTCGGGCACCGGGGGAAGGTCGAGCTTCTCCATCTGCCGCCGCATCATCCAGGTAGCCACAGCCGACATCCCCGGTAGGGCTCCGATCAGGGTGGGCAGGTGGAGGCCGGGGTTACCCACGGTGGCCACCTTGAGCTTGTGCCAGCCTCGACCCGCTCCCGCAGGCCCCGCTTGCGAAGGAACCAGTCGGCCAAGAAGCAGAACTCGAGGGGGCCACCTAGCCTGGACCCAGGACCTTGCCCGGGTTCATGATGCCGTGGGGGTCGAACAGGGCCTTGATCGCCCGCATGTAGGGGACGAGGTCCCCGTGCTCGCGCTCCAAGGCGGCGATCTTGCCCAGGCCGACCCCGTGCTCGCCGGTGCAGGTGCCGCCGCGGGCGAGGGCGTCCTCGACCAGTCGCTGGGAGAGCTCCTCGAAGGCGGCTCGAGCGGCAGGATCCTGGGGATCGATGGCCACCGCCACGTGGAAGTTGCCGTCGCCGACGTGGCCGACGATGGCGGCGTCGAGGCCCAGACGCTCGATCTCCGCTCGGGCCGCCCGCACCGCCTCTGGAAGCTGGCTCAAGGGCACGCACACGTCGGTGGAGCGAACGCCGCGGCCGGGACGGGCGGCTCGGAGGGCGTAGGCGTACACGTGGCGGGCCTCCCACAGCCGGGCGCGGCCCTCGGGGCTACGCTCGTAGACGACCTCGAGCGCGCCCTCTTCCTGAGCGAGGCCCTGCACGAGCTCGAGGTCTGCCTCCACCGTCTCCTCCGTCCCCGCCGCCTCCACGAAGAGACACGGCGCCCGGGGGAAGGAGGTGCCCGCGTAGGCGTTGACAGCGGCGATGGCCGCCTCGTCCAGGAGCTCGAGGCGGGTCACCCCCAGGCCGGCGGCTGCGGCGGCCACGCCCGTCCGGCAGGCCGCCTCCACCGTGGGGAAGACGGCCCGCAGGGCGACCGCCCGCTCGGGGATGCCGTGGAGGCGCACCGTGAGCTCGGTGATCACCCCCAGCGTGCCTTCCGAGCCCACGAACAGCCCGGTGAGGTCGTAGCCGGCCGAGGTCTTGGGCGCCCGGCTTCCCGTCCGGATCACCTTGCCGCCGGGCAGCGCCACCTCCAGAGCGAGCACCTGGGCTCGCATCTTCCCGTAGCGGAGGGTGGTGGTACCGGCGGCGTTGGTGGCCGCCATTCCCCCCAGGGTGGCGTCGGCTCCGGGATCGACGGGAAAGAAGAGACCGTGGGCGCCGGCGGCCCGGTTGAGGGCGCCACGCGTCACCCCCGGCTGGACGGTAGCCGTGAGGTCGTGGGGGGCGAGGTCGAGGATCCGGTCCATGCGCGTGAGGTCGAGGCTGATACCGCCGGCGATCGGGATCACGTGGCCCTCGAGGCTGGAGCCGGCGGCGAAGGGCGTCACCGGCACCCGCAGCTCGTGGGCCAGAGCCAGGACGCGCGCGACCTCCTCGGTGGTCTCAGGGTAGACCACCACCTCCGGCCGTACCGGCCGGTGGAAGGTCAGGTCGGCGGCGTGCAGGTCGCGATCCGAGGCTCCGTCGGAGGCACGACGGGGATCGGCGAGGAGAGCGGCCAGGCGCTCGCGGAGGGCGCTCATGCCCTCGATTCTGACGGCTGGCAGGCGGGCGACGTAGGATGGAGGGACCCGCCGGCGAAGAGGGAGCAGGAATCTGACGGGGGGTCGCCGCGGCCACGACCCATGGCGCGAGAGCACGGACACCGAGGAGAGTGGCCCCACTGGCCGGGCAGGCACCAGGAGGCCGCCCGCCGGCTACGCCTGGAGCGGCGCCTCTTCCGCCCGCTCGAGCAGGGGGAGCGCTACCTCCTGCTCGCTCCAGGACCGCGGGGGTACCTCCTCCTCGAGCGGCAGGGAGAGGTGCCGCCGGTGGGCGCTCGGCTCTCCCTGGGCGATCGCGCCTACCACGTGCTCCGGGTGGGTCGCTCGCCGCTTCCGGGAGACGACCGCGCCTGCGTGTTCGCCGACCGCGACGGCAGGGCGTAGACTGTGCCCGTGCGTGTGCAGCGGTGGGAGGAGGAGCCGGTGGAGGAGCTGTCTCCCGGCATCTCCCGGCAGGCCATGCACACGGAGACGATGACCCTGGCCCGTATTCGGCTGGCCCGAGGGGCCGTCGTCCCCCGCCACGAGCACGCAAGCGAGCAGATCGCCACCGTGCTCGAGGGGCGGCTCCGCTTCCTCGGGGACGGGGAGGAGCGGATCGTCGCCGCCGGAGAGAGCGTGGCCTTGAGGACGAACGAGCCCCACCAGGTCGAGGCCCTGGAGGACTCGCTCGTCCTCGACATCTTCTCCCCTCCCCGGGAGGACTGGAAGCGCGGCCAGGACGCCTACCTGCGCGGCCAGGCGGCCGCCCCGCCCGGCTAGCTAGGCCGAGCGGAGCAGCCGGGCGGCGATCTCCTCAATCTCCCCCGGGTGGACGCCGGGCGAGAAGACAGCCGGCTCTGGGGGTAGAGCCTGGAGAGGGCCCCCCTCGGGGGCGCCGTCGACCACCTCCAGCGCTCCCCCCTGAGGGTGCTCGCCCTGCCAGATCGCCCGCACGTCCTGGTAGTCCTGCAGGCTGAAGCGGTAGAGCTTGCGATGGACTCCCTGCTCCTCGAACGCGCGCGCCTCGGGGAAGGCGGAGTTGTCGATCTTGGGGATGGGGAGCAGCTTCCACACCTCGACCCCGGTCAGCTCCTCCAGGGCCTTGCCGTAGGCGAGGGCGTGCACGCCTCCCCGCACGAACAGGTACCCGAGCATCTGCCGGGCGATGGGGTGGTTCGTCATCTCGTAGACGCGGATCTTCTGGAGCCGAGCCCCGTTCTCAAGAAAGAAGTTGTGGAGGAGATCCATGACCAGGTCTCCGCTCGAGAAGACGTAGTCGCCTCGCCACGGCTGGCCCAGGGAGTTGCCCACGAGGGTGCCCAGGCCGGTGGCGATGAAGTGGTGGGTGTTGCGAGACCTCGTTCCCCGACCGAGCGGGGTACCGGTAGCGGGGTCGTCGCCCTCGGCCGCGCCCGTGAGCATGCCGTTGATAGTGGCCGCCACGAGCTCGATATGCCCGAGCTCCTCGGTGGCGATGTTGGCGACGAGGTCGTAGAAGGGCTTTGCCTTGTCCCGACCCCGGAAGTTGAAAGACTGGTAGGTGTAGTTCATGAGGGTGGACATCTCCCCGAACCGTCCGCCTAGAAGCTCCTGGACGGCGGCGGCGGCGTCGGGATCGGGCTCGCTAGGCATGGGTAGCTCGACTTGGAGCCTGTCGATGCGCAAGAACACGGTCGTACCTCCTTTGTCGCGTGCGTCTTCTCACTCCCTGTGGGCGTCGGCCGTCGCCTGCCAGGCGTCGTGGCGACAGGCGTAGAGGGTCCCCCCGGGGCCGAGCGTCGAGGCTGCCTGACGCAGGTGTGCGAGGCAGAGACCGACCGAGCACACCCGGCACAGCCCTAGGGCGGGGGAGGAACGGCCTTCTCGATGACAGACGTAACACTGCATGGCACCCTCTTCGGATCGGATCCTAGATCGGATCTATTCTACTCTGAGACCACATCGCCATCAATATCTCCGGAGGGAGCCGCCTCCACGCGTACGATGTGACGAATGGGCAGGGACGACAGGGCGGCCTACGCGGAGAAGCTGCGCCGGCGTGGTATCCGGGTCACCGCGCCCCGGGTGGCCGTGCTCGCTGCCCTCGACGAGCTCAGCGGGCATCCCGACGCCGAGGAGGTCCGCGCCGCCGCCCGGGCTCGCCTGGGCTCCATCTCGGTCCAGGCTGTCTACGACGCCCTGGCGGTGCTCGTCGAGCACGGCCTGGCTCGTCGCATCCAGCCAGCGGGAGGGCCGGCCCGGTTCGAGACGCGGGTGGGAGACAACCACCACCACCTGGTCTGTCGATCCTGCGCCTCCGTTGTCGACGTCGACTGCGTGGTGGGGCAGGCTCCCTGCCTCCGCCCCCCCGCCGGCGGGGGGTTCGCCGTGGACGAGGCCGAGGTGGTCTTCTGGGGGTTGTGCCCCGACTGTCAGGCCGCCGTCAGCCGGCCTAGGACATCCTGAGGTCGGCCTTGCGCACCTGCACGAACCCGGCTGCGGCCAAGGCTCCGCTGTCCACGAGCCGGCACATCCAGCCGTAGCCCGAGCCAGGGTCGGACTCGTCCTCGAAGCCGCCCATGGCGGCCAGGACCCGCCCACCTGCGAGCTCCCACTGCTCGATCTGGTCGTGATCGGTCTCGACGTCTGCGCGGAAGCGCTCCAAATCCAAGCGGAGGCGCTCCTTGACGGTGTCGAGCCAGGTCTCGGGCGGGTCGCTGTCCGGATCGACGCCGCACAGCTCGAGGAGGTCGTCCTCGATCTCGTCGAGGACGAGGGCGTCGATGTAGCGCTCGGCCTCCTCCCAGTCGGGCTCCCGGCCGGGCTCCAGGGCCACCAGCTCCACTGCCAGCCCTTGCTCCTCGGCTCGGGCCACGGCGGGACCGCCGGCTACGGGCTCCGCGGCCGCCCTGGACAGGGCGTGCTCGAGCTCGTGGTCGGGGAGCTGCTCTACCTCGCCGTAGTCGCGCTCGGCCACGAGCTCCAGGTAGGGCTCTCCTCGCTCGTCCCAGGCCAGCCGCTCGTCCACCACCTGCCAGCTCACCCGCTGGCCGTCCTCGACCGTGGAGAAGGCGTGGCCGAGCCGGGGCCCGTCCGGGCGAAGACGGCGGAGGGCTCCCACCTCGACCCTACCCTCAGGATGGCGGAGGAGGAGGCGGTAGCGGGCCGGCTTGGCGACCACCCGACCGTCCTTTCCCTCTCCTCCCCAGGCCTTCTCCACCCGCTCGACCAGCCAGTCGCGCCCGTCGAGCCTGACCAGGCTTCCCGGGGCGAGCTCCTCCCCGGAGGCGTAGCGACGAGTGCGTGCCCTTCCCGGGCGGGCGACCGTTACCACCTGGTAGTGGAAGGTCATGGCGCCACCAGCTTAGGCGGCGCTCGCCTGGTCGAGGAGGGAGAGCTCGTCGGAGGAGAGATGGAGATCGAGGAAGGGGAGGAGCTCCGCCAGCTGCTCGGGGCTGCGGGCGCTGGCGATGGAGGAGACGACGGTGGGGCGGGAGCGGAGCCAGGCCAGGGCGACGGCGGCCACGCTGGTGCGGTGGGCGGCCGCGATGTCGTCCAGCGCGGCCAGCACCGCCCGCCCCCGTCCCTCTAGGTAGCGCACGGCATGCTGGGCTCGGGGGCTGTCCACGGGCGGGCCGCCGGGGCGGTACTTCCCCGTCAGGAAGCCCATGGCGAGGGCAAAGTAGGGGACGCAGGCGAGGCCCTTAGCCGCGCAGAGGGGAAGGAGCTCCCGCTCGTAGTCTCGCTCCATGAGGTTGTAGCGGGGCTGGAGGGCCACGTAGGCGGTCAGCCCTTCTCGCTCGCTCACCTCCAGGGCTCGGGCTAGGCGATCGGCCCCGTAGTTGGAGGCAGCCACGTAGCGCACCTTCCCCTCCCGGACCAGGGCGTCGAAGGCTCCCAGGGTCTCCTCCAACGGTAGAGACGGGTCGTCGTCTCCGTGGGCGTAGTAGAGGTCGATGTAGTCGGTGCGAAGCCGTCGTAGGGAGTCCTCGCAGGCGGCCCGGATGGTCTCGGCCCGCAGCCCCTTGCGCTGCGGGTGGCGGCCCACCTTGGTGGCCACGACCACGCGGTCGCGGTTGCCGCGGGCGGAGAGCCAGCGGCCGATGATCTCCTCCGACTCCCCGCCCCGCGCCCCCGGTGCCCAGTGGACGTAGGAATCGGCCGTGTCGATGAAGTTGCCGCCGGCGGCGGCGTAGGCATCCAGGACGGCGAGCGACTGCGCCTCGTCCGCCGTCCAGCCGAACACGTTCCCCCCCAGGCAGAGGGGAAAGACGTCCAGCGACGTGGAGCCGAGGCGGGGCACGGCGGCGATGATACGCGTCTCCAAGCCGGCGCCAAGCCGACTACGAGCAGCCGGTATTGGTGCCGCAGTCCCGGCAGGTGTAGCAGCTTCCTGTGCGCACCATCCGGCCCCCGCAGCGGGCGCACTCGACGGCGTCCTCCCACTGGTTGAAGAGCGCGGTCTGGCCGGGGGGCGGGGGATCGACCACCGGAGTCCGTGCGCCCTCGCCGGCTGCCCCGCTCGCGTGACGCTCGGCCAGGCGAGCCTTGACCTCGGGGGAGAGGATGCCTGCCTCCTCCTGCTGCTCGGGGGCCAGGAACTTCTTCCCCATCCACCGGAAGATGTAGTCGACCAGCGACTTGGCGACCCTGATGTCGGGATCGTTGGTGGGGCCCGAGGGCTCGAAGCGCATGTGCGAGAACTTGGACACGAACACCTCCAGGGGGACGCCGTACTGGAGGCCCAGGGACACGGCGATCATGAACGAGTTCATGAGCCCGGCCAGCGTCGTTCCCTCCTTGGCGATATCCACGAAGATGTCGCCGGGCGTCCCGTCCTCGAACAGGCCCACGTGGATGTAGCCCTCGTAGTCGCCGACCCGGAACTTGCGGCCCACCTCGACCCGGTCCTCGGGCAGTCGGCGCCGCCGGGGAGCGAGCTGGAGGCCGGGCGCGAGGGCCCCTGCGGGCTGCTTGTCCTTGGAGGTCAGGGGCTGGGCCACCTTGCAGTTGTCCCGGTAGATGGCGATGGCCTTGACCCCCAGCCGCCAAGCGTCGATGAAGAGCTGCATCACCTCGTCGACCGTGGCCGTCTCCGGGAGGTTCACGGTCTTGGACAGGGCCCCGCTGATGAAGGGCTGCACGGCCCCCATCATCTTGACGTGGCCGCTGTAGTGGATCGCCCGCTCGCCGATAGCGCAGTCGAACACGGGGTAGTGCTCTTGCTTGACGAAGGGGGCGCCCACGACCGTGTTGCGCTCGTCGATGTAGGCCACGATCTGCTCGATCTCGTCCGGGGTGTAGCCCAGCCGCTCAAGGGCCATGGGCACCGTCTTGTTGACGATGGTGATCTCGCCGCCGCCGACGAGCCTCTTCGTCTTGACGAGCGAGAAGTCGGGCTCGACCCCGGTCGTGTCGCAGTCGAGCATGAACGAGATGGTGCCCGTGGGAGCGAGGACGGTGGCCTGGGCGTTGCGGAAGCCGTGCACCTCTCCCAGGTCAAGGGCCTCGTCCCAGGCCTGGCGGGCTGATCGCAGAAGCTCGTCGGGGACGGCCTGGCTGCGCTCGATGTTGCCCACCGCCGCCCGGTGCTTGGCGATCACGCCCAGCATGGCCGCAGCGTTCTTGCGGTACCCGGCGAAGGGCCCCATGCGGGCCGCGATCTCGGCCGACTTGCGGTAGGCGCGGCCGGTCATGAGGGCGGTCACCGCGGCGGCGTAGCTGCGGCCCTCGTCGGAGTCGTAGGGAAGGCCGCGGGCCATGAGGAGGGCGCCCAGGTTGGTGTAGCCCAGACCGAGCTGGCGGTAGGCCTTGGCGTTGCGCTCGATCTCGGGGGTGGGGTAGGAGGAGTAGCCCACGATGATCTCCTGGGCCAGGAAGACGACGTCCACGGCGTGCTGGAAGGCCTCGACGTCGAGCTCGCCGTCGCGGCGGAACTTCATGAGGTTGAGCGAGGCCAGGTTGCAGGCCGAGTCGTCGAGGTGCATGTACTCGCTGCAGGGGTTGGAGGCGTTGATGCGCCCGGAGTTGGGGCAGGTGTGCCAGGCGTTGATGGTGGTGTCGTACTGGAGGCCGGGGTCGGCGCACTGCCAGGCCGCCTCGGCGATCTGCCGGAGGAGCCCGCGGGCGTCCACGGTGGCGAGCACGGAGCCGTCAGTGCGGGCGATGAGGTTCCACTCCCGCCCCTCGACCGCGGCCTCCATGAAGGCGTCCGTCGCCCGCACCGAGTTGTTGGCGTTCTGGTACTGGATCGAGGCCCAGTGGGGCGAGTCGAGGGACATGTCGTAGCCCGCCGCCTCGAGCACCCGGGCCTTCTCCTCCTCCCTGGCCTTGCACCAGATGAACTCCTCGATGTCGGGGTGGTCGACATCGAGGATCACCATCTTGGCCGCCCGCCGGGTCTTCCCGCCGGACTTGATGGTGCCGGCCGAGGCGTCGGCGCCGCGCATGAAGGAGACGGGGCCCGAGGCGTACCCCCCTTTGGACAGCTGCTCCTTAGAGGAGCGAAGCCGGGAGAGGTTGACACCGGAGCCGGAGCCGCCCCGGAAGATGATCCCCTCCTTGCGGATCCACTCGAGGATCGACTCCATCGAGTCCTCGACGGACAGGATGAAGCAGGCCGAGCACTGAGGCTTCTCTTCGAAGCCGACGTTGAACCACACCGGCGAGTTGAAGGAGGCGAGCTGGTTGACGAGGATGGCCTTGAGCTCGGCCTCGAAGGTCTCGGCCTCCTCCTCGTCGACGAAGTAGCCTCCCTGCCTTCCCCAGGAGCCGATGGTGGAGACCACCCGGCCGATCATCTGCCGGACGCTCCACTCCCGCTCGGGGGAGCCCAGGCGGCCGCGGAAGTACTTCTGGGCGACGATGTTGGTAGCAGTCTGCGACCAGAACTTGGGAAACTCGACGCCCCTCTGCTCGAAGGCGGCTCCGTCCTTCCCGGGGATGGAGGCATCCCGGATCTCCCACTCGATCTCGTCGAAGGGGTCGCGGCCGGGAATGGTGAAGTAGCGGCGAACGGCGAGCGACCGCCCCGGGTCGAGGACGCGGTTCTCCAGCTCCTCCGGGGCGATCTCGTCTGTCTTTACGGTTGCCATGACCTCTCTGCCTCCACGCTGTCGGGGAACGACGCGCCCGCCGCCCTGAGCTCGGTCCGGCGATCGGGCGGAAGGGCTACGGTAGAGCAGGCGTCGGACGGACTCACCCTCGTCGTCGCCGGCCTCCTACCTGCTGACGCTGTCCGGGAAAACCCCTGCTCGGCTCAGGGTTTTTGCGGACGGGAGTCGGCGGCCGGGCGGACTCCCCGCCGGGCCTGGAGGCGTCGAGCGAGGAACCCGGCCGAGCCTAGGAGGAGGAGGAGGGCCGCCACGGAGCCGAGCACGATGAGGGGGATGGGCAGGCCCTCGGCGCTGTCCGGGCCCACCTCCTTGATCGCGCTTCCCACTGGGCCTCCCCTTCCCTTGTCGCGGCCGGGAGCCGGGGCGCCGCCAGTGGCTCCCCGGCCCGGGCCTCCGCTACCGGCTGTCCCCGTGCCGCCGGCCCCTCCTTGGCCGGAGGAGCCTCCGCTTCCCGAGGTCGACCCCTTCGCCCCCGAGCCCGGGCCCTTGTCTCTCCCGCCTGCCGGCGAGCCGCTGCTGCCCGGCTTCCCGGGAGCGCCGCCCCCGGCGGTCGGAGGCGTGTCCCTGCCGGCGATGGCCATGGCCAGGGCCCGGCTGATGTCGTCGCGGGCGCTCGAGTACGTGTCGATGTCGACGGGGAGGTGGCGAAGGGCCTCCCGATAGCAGTGGGCGGGATAGGTCTTGTCGATGCTCCCATCGAGCCAGTCGTTGATGACCTCCTTCCAGCACGGCGCCGCCGCCCGAGCAGGCGCCGCCGCGAGCGCCGCCGCGGCTGCCGCTGCGAGCAGGGCAAAGAGGACGAGGAGTCTGAGCGGAGCTGGCATGGGCTCGGGGTATCGTGACGAGGGCTCTGGGAGCACGGTCCTGACCTAGGACTGCATCGAGTGTACGCGATCGGTCGGTGCTCGTCGGGTCGAGGCGGAAGTGGCCTCGACAAGTCTCGACCAAGGCGATGAGGCGGGGGTGATCGGCGGGTAAGGGCTTTGTAAGCGAGCGGCGATCAGGGGGCTCTGCTAGCGTCCGCGCCGATGCGCCGAGCCGCCGGGATCGTCCTCCTCGGCGGGAGCGGGGCCCTCCTAGCCCTCTCGCTCTTCCACGGAGGGGGGACGAGCGGGGATCGGCTTTTTTGGATCGGAGGGGCGGCCGTGCTCGTGGCCGGGGTGGGCATCGCGAGCAGCGAGCTCTGCCTCCTCGGCCGGATGTGGCCGGAGAGGACGGGACAAGCGGCCCTGGCCCTGGTCGTCGCCTTCGTCGCCTGGAGCGGGGCCAGCGTGGGGTGGTCGATCGCCCCCGACCGGAGTTGGGGCTTCTTCAACCGGGGGCTCGTCTACCTTGCCTTCCTCGGGCTGGGCCTGCTCGTCCCCTCTGTCGTCCCGCGGGCGAGGACGCGAGCGGCGCTGGGGCTGGCAGCCCTCCTGCTGGGGGTGGCGGGATGGGCTCTCCTCGGCAAGGTGTTCCCGGGGCTCTTTCCCGACGGCGCCCGCGTGGCCCGGCTGCGGAGCCCGGTCGGGTACTGGAACGCTCTCGCCCTCCTCTGTGCCCTCTCCCTTCCCCTCGGCCTCTGGCTGGCCACCGACCGCCGACGGCCGGCCGTGCTGCGTAGAGGAGGCGCTCTCCTCCTGTACCTGGCGGGGGTGGCGCTCGTCCTCACCTTCTCGAGGGGCGGCCTAGCGGCCGCGGCAGCGGCCGTGGCCCTGTGGCTGGCAGGGACGAAGGAGCGGCTCGAGGGCCTGGGAGCGCTCGTCGCCGCCGCCGTCCCCGCCGCGAGCGTGGCTGGGTGGGCCACCACTCGGCCGGGGCTGGTGGAGGACCTGCAGCCCGCCTCCACCAGGGCTGCCGACGGGGCTTGGCTGGCCCTCTTCCTCGTCCTGGGGGCGGCGGCCGCCCTTGTCCTCTCGCGGGTCGCCGAGCGGTGCACGGGGCGCCTCGACCCCCGTTCCCGTCGGAGGTGGACGCTTCGCCTGGGGGCAGCGGTGGCCGTGTGCGCCGCCGCCGGGGCCGGCGGCTACGCGGCCGCCGCCGGCGGCCCCCAGGCGTGGCTGGACGACTTCCGCGGCTCGGGGGCGGTAACCCAGGGATCGGGCCGGCTGACCGAGCTCGGCTCCAACAACCGCTGGGACTGGTGGCAGGAGGCGTGGAGGATCTTCCTCGACCACCCGCTCGAGGGTACGGGGGCAGGCACCTTCGAGATCGCCCGCCGTCCTCTGCGGCAGAGCGACGTCGTCACCACCGAGCCCCACAACCTGGCCCTCCAGGCCCTGGCCGAGATGGGGATCGTGGGCCTTGCCCTGGGGCTCCTCGCCGCGTCTCTCGCCCTCGCCGCCTCAGGGCAGGCTCTCCGGCGCCTGGAGGGAGAGGAGCGGGGGGCGGGCCTGGCTTTGGCCGTGGCCCTCCCCGTCTACCTCCTCCATGCCCTGGCCGACATCGACTGGGAGTTCGTGGCCGTGAGCGCCCCCGTCTTCTTCGTGGTCGGCGCCCTGCTCGCCCCCGGGAGGAGGGAGCCTCGAGCGCGGCCTCGGCCCCTGGCGGCGACGGCAGTCCTGGCCCTCTCCTGCGCCCTCGTCTACTCCCTGGTCGCTCCCTGGCTCGCCGGTCGGCGCGTCGACGATGCCTACCTCGCCATCGAGCGCGGGGAGCTCGAGAGGGCAGTGGCCTCCGCCCGCCAGGCCCGCTGGCTCGATCCCCTCTCCCCTGAGCCGCTTCGAGTCTGGGCCTTGGCCAACGCCGCCGCTGGGGACGTGACCGGCGCGCTTCGTCGCTACGTCCAGGCGGTCGAGCTCCAGCCGGCCAACTCGTCCACCTGGTACGACCTGGGGGCGTTCGAGCTGGCCGTCGGCCGCTACCGAGCGGCCTACCGCCACCTCGACCGGGCCTACGGCCTCGACCCCTACGGCCCAGCAGGTCGGCCCGGCGGTCTGCTCGACCAGGCCCGAGCCAAGGTCGAGGGCCGGTAGGCTCAGTCGCGGCCGACGACTACCACCGCCCGGGCTCCCTGGAGATTGCCACGGCCCAAGCCGTCGAGGGGGACGACCAGCTCGAGGCCGAGGTCCCGGGCCAGCCTGCGCCCCTCCACCTCGTAGCCGGGGCGGTACATGACGAGGCTGCGGGGGTAGTCGCTTCGGGGAGCGTTCCCCACGCCGGCGACGGGGTAGCCCCGGCTCCGCACCCGCTCGGCCTCGGCCGAGGCTGCTCCCGTCCGGCCGTTCCCGTTCAGTACGAGGACAGAGGTCTCTCCACGGCTGAGGGCGGGAGCGGCCGGTCGCCGGGCGCGCGTTCCCCGTCTCGGCTCGGCCGAGGACAGCCTCGCTGTGGCCGTCCTCGCTTCCTTGGAGGCCGGCTTCGGGCCCGGCGAGGCGGTGGCCCGGCTGAGGAAGGGGCGGCCGAGGAGGAGGCCCGCCAAGACGACCACCGCTACCAGCTCCACCGCCGCCACCGCGCAGGCGACGAGGGCGGCTCGGCGCCAGGCGCGGGCGACGGATTCGGGCGAGGAGGGCAAGACCAGCACGGGCCTCGTCAGTTCGCGCCTGTACCCGCGCCTCCTTCCCTCTCCCCGACCATTGACTCCCAGGTGCGGCGGAGGCCCTCCTCCAGAGGCACCTGGGCCTGCCACCCAAGCTCCCGCAGTGCCCGCCCCGGATCGAGGACACTGCGGCGGAGCTCGCCCAGCCGGGGAGGGGCGAGCTCGGCCTCTCCCTCCACCTCGGCCACCCGGCGGCAGCGCTCGTAGAGCTCCCACACCGAGGTCTCCCGTCCGGTGCCCACGTTGTAGACGCCCCCCGCCCGGTCGGCGGCGGCCAAGGTGGCCGACACCACGTCCCCCACGTACACGTAGTCGCGGGTCTGGTGCCCGTCCCCGAAGATCCGGCAGGGCTCGCCCCGGGCCAGGCGGCCGAAGAAGATGGCCACCACCCCCGCCTCCCCGTGCGGATCCTGGCGCGGCCCGTACACGTTGGCGTAGCGGAGAGCAACGTGGCCGGCGCCGTAGAGGCGGCTGTAGGTGGCCAGGTAGCTCTCCCCGGCGAGCTTCGCAGCTCCGTAGGGAGACACGGGACGCGCGGGGTCGCCCTCGCTCGCCGGCCGCTCGCACTCCCCGTAGATGGCTCCTCCGGTAGAGGCGAACACCACCCGAGCGCCCACGGCTCGAGCTGCCTCCAGCACCTGCACGGTGCCGAGGACGTTGATGGAGGCATCGAGCAGGGGCCGCTCCACGGAGACCCGCACGTCCGCCTGGGCGGCGAGGTGGAAGCAGACGTGGGGCTCGACTTCCCGAAAGAGGTCGCCGAGGCTGCCGTCGCGGACGTCGGCCTCCACCAGCCGCGCTCCGCTGGGGACGTTCTCCCGACGGCCGGTGGAGAGGTCGTCCACCACTACCACCTCGTCGCCCCGGGCGAGCAGGGCGTCTGCCACGTGCGAGCCGATGAAGCCCGCCCCTCCGGTCACGATCGCCCGCACGCCACTATCCTACGGCGTCCGTGTTCGTGACCTTCGAAGGCCTCGACGGGTCGGGGAAGTCGACCCAGGCTGAGCTGCTCGAGGCCTACCTGGCCGCCCGCGGCCGCCAGGTGGTGCGGACGCGCGAGCCGGGAGGAACCCCGCTCGGCGAGGAGGTCCGCAGGCTCCTTCTGGAGGGGCCGGAGATGACTGCCTGGGCCGAGGCTGCCCTCTTTGCCGCCGCCCGCGCCGAGCTGGCCGAGCGCGTCATTCGCCCCGCCCTGGCCCGCGGCGCCGACGTCGTCTGCGACCGGTACCTCGACTCCTCCCTCGCCTACCAAGGGGTCGCCCGCGGGCTGGGCATCGAGGCGGTACTCGCCCTCAACGTGGCCGTGAGCGACCTCCTTCCCGATCGCACCTTCGTGCTCGTCCTCGACCCCGCCTCGGCGGCGACGAGGCTGGGGGACGAGCCCGACCGCATCGAGCGGGCCGACGACGCCTTCCGGCGGGCGGTGGCGGAAGGCTACCGTCTTCTGGGCGAGCGCTACCCGGAGCGCATCACGACCATCGACGCTACCCTTCCCGTCCCAGAGATCGCAGCCGTCGTTCGTGCCCACCTCCCCGATGTTTGACGAGATCATCGAGCAAGAGCAGGCCAAGCGGCTGCTCAGAGCCTCCCTCCGCGAGGGCCCGGCCCACGCCTACCTCTTCTACGGGCCGGCCGGGGTAGGCAAGCGGCTCGCTGCCCTCAGCTTCGCCGGCGAGCTTCTGGGGGATCGCGAGCGGGCCCGGCGCCAGGCCCACCCCGACCTCTACGTGGTCGAGCCCTACGGCGACCAGATCCGTATCGACGAGATTCGCGCCCTCCGCCGCGACCTACACCTCCGGCCCTTCCAGGCCGATCGCCGGGTGTACCTCCTCGTCTCGGCTCAGCGGCTGAACCGGGAGGCGGCGGACGCCCTGCTCAAGGACCTGGAGGAGCCGCCCCCCTACGCCGTCTTTATCCTCCTGGCCGAGGAGATCGCCTCTCTGCCAGAGACGATCCGCTCCCGCTGCCAGCTCGTGCCCTTCCGGCGTCTCTCCACCCGGGCGGTCCGGGAGCAGGTTCGAGCCTGGGTTCCCCACTTCCCCGACCAGGCCCAGGCCACCATCGCCCGGGTGGCGGCAGGCCGGCTGGACGTGGCTCGCCGCCTGGCGACCGACGAGGAGGCCGCGTCCGGTCGCACCGCCCTCCTTGCCCTCGCACGAGCCGTGTACTGCGATCCGGCCTTCGAGCCGGCCCAGGCCGCCCAGCGGGTGCTGGCCCTCGCCGCCGCCCGCGTCCGGCAGGCGGTCGAGGAGGAGCGCAGGCGCCTGGGCGAGCGGAAGGAGCGGGAAGGGATGGAGGCGAGCTCGCGGGAGGAGGAGCAGCGGCTGCGTCGGCTCGCCTACGGGGTGGAGCGCGAGGCTGCCCTCGATGCCCTCGGGGAGCTTGCCGCCTGGTACCGAGATCTCGTGTGCGTCGCCGTGGGGGCGGAGGCGGCCGTCGCCCACCTCGACCACCTGTCCCAGCTTCGTGCCGACGCCTCCCCCGAGCGGCTCGGTGCCGCCGAGCGGGCCGCCGAGCTCGTCCGCGCGACCTGGCGCTCGTTCGCGAAGCTGAACCTGCAGCCGAAGCTCGCGCTCGAGGCGCTCTTCGTGCGCTTGCGCGACGAGCTCGCCGGGACGGCGGTGACCGTTGCTCCCTAGCCCGAGGGATATGCGCAGGTTTTCGCTGCGTCCGCGCTCTCTCCAGGAAAGATCACACGTCCCGGCGCTCGCGTTCCGCGCCGGGCCGACCGAAAGGAGCAGCATGAAGCGCGTACTCGTGCTGACGGGGGTGGTGGCGGCGCTCGCGGCCCTTCCGGGGGCAGCCGGGGTCGGCGCCAAGGGCAAACCCGCAACGCGGCAGCTCCAGGGGACGCTGATCGCAGCGGGTGGAGGTTCGATCAGCGTGCGCTCGCGCTCGGCGTCGCTCACCTGCGCCCTCGCCCCCCGCGCCGACGTGAGGGCGCTCGTCGGGGCGACGGTGAGGCTGACCTGCCGCCAGGTGCGCGGGCGGCTCGTGGCGACCCGCATCCTCACGCTGGGGAAGCGCCTCTCGGTCGAGGTGAACGGTCAGGACGGCGAGGCGGAGGCCAAGGGCACGGTGACCGCAGTCTCCTCCGGCTCGATCACCGTTCAAGCCGGGCCCTCCACGCTCACCTGCCAGGTTCCGCCCGGCATGGATCTCGCCGCGCTGGCCGGGCGCACCGTCGAGCTCCACTGCCGCTTGGTCGGCGGGGCGTGGGTCGTCAGCAGCATCGAGGCCGAGGACGAGCAGGGCGCGGTCAAGGTCGATCCGCCCGCGGGTAGCGGCCGGACCGAGGTGCGCGGCACCGTCACCTCGGTCGCCGGCGGCTCGGTGACGGTCAGCTCGGGCGGCTCCACGCTCACCTGCCAGGTTCCGCCCGGCATGGATCTCGCCGCGCTGGCCGGG
>CAZQRA010000009.1:0-991 GCA_964595575.1 uncultured Gaiellales bacterium | reverse complement strand
GTCACCTCGGTCGCCGGCGGCTCGGTGACGGTCAGCTCGGGCGGCTCCACGCTCAGCTGCCGCATCCCGGACGGGAGCGACTTCTCCCCCTTCCTGGGCCGGACGGTGGAGCTCAAGTGCGCTCTCGTCGCAGGCGTCTGGACGGTGACGAAGATCGAGACCGAGGACGCCGGAGACGAGATCAAGGCCGGCGACGACGACTCCAGCTCGGGGCCGGGCTCCGCCGACGAAAACGACGACGACCGATCGAACAGCGGGCCCGGCGGCGGCGACGATGACGGCGGCGACGACCGCCGCGGCGGCGGGGGCGACGACGACTAGCGCTCCCGAGCCTCTCTTCCCTCACGGCTGCCCCGACCTCGGGGCGGCCGACGCCTACCTGGCCGAGCTCTACGAGCGGCACGGCCGCACCGTGCTCGGCCTCTGCCGGATGCTCTTGCGCGACCCGGCCGAGGCCGAGGACGCCGCCCAGCAGACCTTCCTCTCCGCCCTCCGCAGCCTGCGGTCGGGAAGCACCCCGCGCCATCCGGCCGCCTGGCTGGCCACGATCGCCCGCAACGAGTGCCTGAACCGGATCCAGCGCCGTATGCGGCACCCCCTCGTCGAGCATCCGCAGGAGGGACTGGGCGAGCTTCCCGACCCCCTGGAGAGCGCCCTCCGCAAGGCCGACCTGGCCGCGCTCTGGGCGGCGATCGCCGAGCTTCCGTCTCAGCAGCGGGAGGCGCTGCTCATGCGCGAGCTCGCCGGTCTCTCCTACGAGGAGCTGGCGGAGGCGCTCTCCGTCTCGGAGCCGGCCGTCGAGTCGCTGCTCGTCCGTGCCCGGCGCGAGCTCCGCTTCCGCCTTCGGCCGGTCGCCGCCGCAAGCGTCGCTCCCCTCCTTGCGGCGCGGGAGATCGCTGCGCGCCTGGCGGGGCTCGGCGACGCGCCCGCCGCCGCCGCCCAACTGGACGTGTCCGCGGTCTGACCCCCAGCCATGCCCGCGAAGGACGTG
>CAZQRA010000008.1:67101-78092 GCA_964595575.1 uncultured Gaiellales bacterium | reverse complement strand
ATCGGTACGTCGGGGGAGGGCGAGGGTACCCTCGCCCTCCCCCGACGTACCGATGACCATCCTCGCGACCGCTGATCTGACCAAGCGCTTCGGTGGACTCGTCGCCCTCGACCGGGTCTCGTTCTCGCTCGAGGAGGGCGAGATCCTGGGCCTCGTGGGGCCGAACGGAGCGGGCAAGACCGTGTGCCTCAGTTGCATCGCCGGCGCCCTACGCCCCGATGGAGGGAGAGTCGTGTTCCGGGGAACCGACGTGACCGGCTGGAGCCCCGAGCGGATGTGCCGCTTCGGCCTCGCTCGCACGTTCCAGATCCCCCAGCCCTTCGCCAAGCTCTCGGCTATCGAGAACGTGCTCGTCTCCGCCCAGTTCGGAGCGCCCCCCGGGAGAGAGAGCCCGCTCGAGATCGCCCGTGAGTGCCTGGCCTTCGTGGGCTTCCCTCGCCCCGAGGAGACACCTGTGTCGACCCTGAACACGGTGGAGCTGAAGCGGCTCGACCTCGCCCGCGCTCTCGCCTCGCGTCCCAAGCTGCTCCTCCTCGACGAGCTGGCGGCGGGCCTCATGACGGGCCAGCTCGGCGAGCTGATCGAGATCATCCGCGAGATCGCGAGGCGGGGGGTCACCATCATCATGGTGGAGCACGTCATGCGCACGATCCTCGACCTGTGCGATCGACTGGTCGTGCTGAACTACGGCCAGAAGATCGCCGATGGGCCGACCTACGAGGTGGCCAGCGACGAGCGCGTGATCGATGCCTACCTCGGAGAGCGGCACGTGGCCTGATGCTGGAGGTACGCCAGCTCGACTCCGGCTACGGCTTCTTGCAGGTGCTCCGCGGGGTCTCCCTGGAGGTCGAGGAGGGTGAGTTCGTCGCCCTCCTCGGTCCGAACGGCGCCGGCAAGTCCACCCTGCTCAAGACCATCGCCGGCCTGGTACAGCCGTGGGGAGGCCACATCTCTTTCCGCGGCAGCACCATCGGCGGCCTTCCAGCCCACAAGGTGGCCCGCATGGGCATCGCCTTCGTCCCCGAGACCCTCAACCTCTTCACGGGCATGTCGGTACACGAGAATTTGCTGCTGGGGGCACACGGCACGAGGAACGGGGCGAGGCGGCGCCAGGCCTTGGAGCGCGTGTTCGCCCTCTTTCCGCGGCTTGCCGAGCGCCGCTCCCAGCTTGCCGGCACCCTGTCCGGAGGGGAGCGGAAGATGCTGGCCATCGGACGCGCCCTCATGCGCGATCCCGCCCTCCTGCTCGTGGACGAGCCCTCCCTCGGCCTCGCTCCCAAGCTCACCTACGCCGTCTTCGAGGCGCTCACGACCTTGCGCGCCGAGGGGCACACCATCCTCCTCGTGGAGCAAAACGTGCCCATGACGCTAGAGATGGTGGATCGGGGATACCTGCTCGAGCAGGGCATGATCGTCCGCTCGGGCGGCGCCGGCGAGCTGGCAGCCGACGAGCACGTGCGGCGCGCCTACCTGGGAGCCGCGTGATGGAGCTGGGAGCGCCATAGTGGAGACCCAGGCAGCGGCCCTGCTTCGGGCGAGGGCTCTTCGCCTCGTCCTCTCGCCGGCGACAGCCGCGCTAGTGGCAGCAGCCACCTTGATCGCGGTGGCGACGGAACAAGGCGGTCCCTTCCTGCTTGTCAGCGCCCTCGTCACCGGCGGCATGTGGGCCCTGGTGGCGGCCGGCCTCGCCCTTGTCTTCGGGGTCATGAACATCCCCAACTTCGCCCAAGGCGAGTTCTTCATGGCGGGGACGCTGGCCGCCTACCTCTTCTTCACCTCCGTCACTGCCTCGGGCACGGCCGGTGGATCCCTGAGCTGGGCCATGCCCATCGTCACCTTCGTGTTCGCAGCCCTCGTAGGAGCGGTGCTGGGGGCGGGCGTCGACCGCGCCGTCTTCGCTCCTCTTCGTCGTCGCACGCGAGAGCAGTGGGTGATGAACACCTTCGTGATCACCGTCGGCCTCTCGGTCTTGATGATCAATGCCCACCAGCTCCTCTGGGGTACCGATTACAAGGGGATCTATGGATATTGGCCCAGCGTGGCTCCCGTCACCATCCTCGGCGTCTCCATCGGCTTCGACCGTCTCATGGCGCTCGTCGTCGCTCTGGTAGCGGTCGCGCTCCTGGCTCTCCTCCTGCGCTTCACCGCGTTGGGTCGAGCCATACGAGCGGTAGCCCAAGACGAGGCAGGGGCGATGCTCATGGGCATCGATATCGGCAGGATCCACACGGTAACCTTCGCCATCTCGAGCGCCCTTGCCGCCCTGGCAGGGGCGGCTCTGCTGTTCATGTTTCCCTCCTTCCCGTACGTCGGGGTCCAGCCCCTCTACATCGCCTGGACGGTCGTGATCCTGGTGGGCCTGGGCAACGTAGGAGGAGCAATCGTGGGAGGATTTATCGTGGCGTTCCTCCAGACGGCTACCTCCTACTTCGTAGGTAGCGCCTGGCAGGATGTCGTCCCCTTCCTCATCATCGTGGCCATCTTGACGCTGCGCCCGTCCGGGATCTTCGGTCGCCAGGTCCGGGGTATATGGGAGCAGTAGCCGCCTTCCTGCTCGGCCGGCGCTGGCTCCTTCCTGGGACGGCGGCGCTGTTCGCGCTTGGCTTCGTGCCGCCGTTCTCGCGAGAGGACCTCTTGCGGTGGCTGGTCAGCGCAGCTGTGCTCGGAGCCCTCGCCGTGGCGTTCGACTTTACCGCCGGCTACATCAACATCGTCAACTTCGGCTTCGCAGCCTTCGCCGGAGCAGGCGGGTACACGTCGGCGCTGCTCGTGGTCGAGGCGGGGCTCTCTCCTTGGCTCACCCTGTTTGTCGGCGCGGCTGTGGCAGGCGTGCTCGGTCTCTTCACGGGTGTCTTGACGCTCCGTTTTCGCGGCATCTATGCGGCAGTCGTAGCCTGGTTTCTGGGCTTGGCTCTCATGGGCATTACGAGAAACCTCACCGATATAACGCGGGGTCCTCTCGGTCTACAGGTGCCTAACCTCCTTCCGACGAGCTCGAATCGACCATACTACTTTCTGGGCATCGTATTACTGGTGATAACGTACATTATACTCAAGGCTATTACAGAGACTAAGACGGGATTGGCTTTCCGCGCCATCGGCCAGAACATGGAGGCCGCGAGAGCCTCTGGTATCAGCCCTGCGCGATACCGAATATTCAACTTCACGGTGTCCTGCATGTTTGCAGGATTGATAGGGGCCTTCTTCGCCCACTACATCGGCATTCTCACTCCGGACGTGATGAGTACCCAACGGACTGTGGAGATCCTGGTCGTCGCCTACGTTGGAGGTCGAGGGAGCCTGTGGGGCCCGGCAGTGGCGGCGTTTCCACTCGTATTCTTGACCGAGTACCTGCGCTCCAGCCTCTCCGACCTGCCCGGACTCAACCTCGTGATCTACGCGGTCTTGCTCATGGCCGTGATGGTCTTCTACCCGGGCGGTCTCGCGGAGCTACCCCGGAGCGCGGGGAGGCTGCGGACCCGGCTTGGGCGGCGCCTGGGTAGGCCGGCGGCAGGCCTAGCCTCTCGCCCCTCGAGCCGTAGGTAGGGCAGACGCTCCCGCGCGCGTTCCCGACGAGGCTGGCACCTCAGCCCACAGGGCCGGCGGCTGCGAAGGCAGGCCGGGCGCTGAGGGCCTCGCGCAAGCGGGCGAGCCTGGGCAGCGCCTGGAACGAGAGCATCGGCAGCCGGGAGGTGCGCCAGAGGACGGGAGCGACGCAGCAGTCGGCGATGGTGAAGCGCTCGAGCACGCTGTCGGGCCCGTGGACGAGCTGCTCGAAGCGGGCCAAGGCCTCCTCGGCCGGCCCCAGGGCGGCGTCGACGGCGGCCGCGTCGGCCCCCGAGGGGTCACCGCCTCCCGCCTCCCAGTCGGTACCCGGGTAGAAGAGGGCTGCCATCTCCAGGGCCAGGAGGGGCGGCCGGATCTCCGTCGCCCACGTGTCCAGGAGCCAATCGACCAGGGCACGCTGGCGGTAGTCCAGAGGGTAGAGGTCGTACCGTCGCTCGCGGTGCGCGAGGTAGCGGAGAATCGCGTTCGACTCCCCCAGCCGGAACTCCCCGTCCTCGAGGGCGGGGATGGTGCCGAGGGGGTGGAAGCGGGTGAGCCAGTCAGGTCTCGGTCGCCGAAAGGGGACGTACACACGCTCGTAGGGGAGCTTGAGCTCGGCGAGGAGGAAGCGCACCTTGAGGGCGTTCGAGGACACCGGATTGTCGTAGAGCGTGAGGGTCACGCCGGCACCGAGGTCGCCTCGGCGCGCTGCCGCACTGCCTCGGCCAAGCCCCGCTCGCGCAGGTAGGCCTGCGGTCGTTCAGGCGTCGAAGCGTCGATCTCGCGCGCGAGTCGGTGGCCGTCGAACACGCAGTCGGCGATGGGACGGGGGGCGACGCAGTCGCCGACGGCGTACACGGCCTCGACTCCCTCGCGAGCGAGAGCCGCCGGGTCGGAGAGGAGCTCTCGGTAGAGCTCGTCGTTCGAGCGGCGGGCGGTGACGAGGACCACTCCGTCGGCAGCCACCCTCCATTCACGTCGCAAGCGCCGCAGCAGAACCTCCTCCGCCCCGATCTCGACCACCTGCGTCTCCGCCTCCACCGCCACGGCTAGGTCCTGGAGGCGCTCGCGGACGAGGCGGCCCTCGAGGGTCTTCTCGAGGAAGGGGGCAAGGAAGGGGAGGGGCGTGACAAGGGTCACGCGGGCGCCCTCCGAGGCCAAGAGCTCGGCTATTCCCACGCCCATGAAGTAGCCCTCGCAGTCGTAGACGAGGACCGAACCTCCCTGGGGGCGGGTTCCCGCCAGCACCTCTTCAGGCACCAGGACATGGGGAAGCTCAGCCCCCGGAATGGGCGCGTGCGTCGTCGGATCGAGACCGTCCTTAGCCCAGCGGGCGCCCGTCGCGATGACGACGATGTCGGCGCCGTAGGTGCGCACCCCCTCGGCGTCAAGGGCAAGCCCCGTCAGTACCTCGACATTAGGGAGCTTGGCGAGCTGCACCTTCCGCCAGCTCACCACCCGGCCCCACTCGCCGAGGCCGGGCAGCCGCGAGACAAGCCCGGCGTAGCCGCCCACCTCAGGCTGGGCCTCGACCAGGTGAACTCTGCGCATACCGCGCCTGCCGAGGACGAGGGCGCACTCCATCCCCGCCGCGCCTGCCCCGACCACGAGCACGTCGCGGTCGGCGTTGCGCGCCGGCGGGAAGCGCTCCGGATGCCAGCCGCGCCGGTACTCCTCGCCGGCGGTGGGGTTCTGGGTGCAGGCGATATTGCCGACGCCGAGGGCTCGGACGAGGCAGATGTTGCAACCAATGCACTCCCGGATCTCGTCGTAGCGCCCCTCCTCGATCTTCTTGGGCAGGAAGGGGTCGGCGATGGAGGGACGGGCGGCTCCGATGAGGTCCCAGACGCCGGAGCGCACGATCTCTGCCATCCGGTCCGGGCTGGTCAAGCGTCCCACGCCGACGATGGGCTTGGCCGTCGCCTCGCGGACGCGTCCCGTCCAAGGGAGCTGGGAGGCCTCGGGGAAGAAGCGGGAGGGAGTCATGTCGTTCCAGCCCTCGCCGACAGAGCTCGTGTTCACGTCCCAGAGGTCGACCAGGGGATCGGCGAGGCGAACGAACTCCAACCCCTCTTCGAGGTCGACGCCTGCCGGCCCTCGAGCATCGACGGCCACACGGCAGGCGACGGCGCACTCGTCGCCCACGGCCTCGCGGACGCGCTCCAGCGTCTCCAGCCAGAAGCGAGCCCTGTTCTCCAGCGAGCCCCCGTACTCATCCGTCCGCTTGTTGTAGTAGGGGGAGAGGAACTGGCCCGGGAGGTAACCGTGAGCGCCGTAGACGTAGACGATGTCGAACCCCGCCCGGCGCGCTCGGGAGGCGGCGGCGGCGTACGACTCCTGGATCTCTCGGATCTCCCTCTTCGAGAGCTCCTTGGGGTAGGTCATGGGGTAAGCGTCGGACGGAATCTGGGTGGGAGCCCCCGGGACCTCCCGGCTCAGGTTGCCTTCGACGTGGGGCCCCGAGTACCAAAGCTCGCAGCCGACGAGGGCGCCGTAGGCGTGGGCCTCCTCGCACAGCAGGGCGAGGTTCCGCACGTCGGCCTCGTCCCAGAGACGGGCGATCGGCTGGGGCGCTCGATCGGACTCGGGATGCACCGAGCAGATCTCCGTGCAGACCGCTCCCCACCCGCCCTCGGCTCGTACCGCTCGAAAGCGAGCTTGGGCTCCCGGCTTGTCGGTCCCGAAGCCCGTGCAGTGGGGGACCTGGAAGAAGCGGTTCCGTATCACCTTCGGGCCGATGCGAATCGGCTCGAAGAGGACATCGTGGCGAGGATCGCGACCCACGGCCAGCCTAAACTGTACTTCCTCCTCTTGGCCGAATCGCCCGCTCCTGCCTCCGTAGACTAAGGCTTGCATGAGCGGCTCGGTCGTCGGCGAGGGCGTGCTGCGCGGTGTGCGCGAGCTCCTCTTCCCCCGCTCGTTGGCTCTGGTAGGCGCCTCGCCGCGGAGCGCGGAGGCGGTGCGGGCGGCGCTGCGCAGCCGCATCCCAGCGTTCGGCGTGCACCCCGAGCGGAGGGAGGTGCTCGGCCTGCGCTGCTACCCCAGCGTGCGCGACCTCCCCGAGCCTCCCGAGGCTGCTTTCCTCCTCGTCGGCCACCTGCGCCTCGAGGAGGCCTTCGAGGAGGCGGCGGCGGCGGGCGTCCGCGCCTTCATCATCCCCGGCCTCGGCAACGAGGCGGGGGCAGCCGGCTCGGCCATCGCCGCCCGCATCGCCGCTCGGGCCGAGGAGCTCGGCGCTGCCGTCCTCGGTCCCAACTGCATGGGCATGGTGGTTCCCGGGGAAGCTGCGGCGTGGATCGGGACGATCCCCGAGAGCCTCTCCCGCGGAGGCGTCTCCTTCGTCTCCCAGTCAGGCTCCATCGCCGAGGCACTGCTTGCCCTCGGAGGTCGCATCGGCTTCCGCTGCATCGTGTCCTCCGGGGGCGAAGCGGTGCGCGACGCGGCCGACTTCCTGGCCTTCCTCGCCCAGGACGACTCGACGCGGGCTGTCGGGCTCTTCCTCGAGACTGTCCGCCGTCCGCGCGCCTTCGAGGAAGCCCTCGCCCTCTGCACCGAGGCGGAGAAGCCCGTGGCCTGCCTCAAGGTCGGGCGCTCCCAGGCAGCGGCCGCCATCGCCTTCGCCCACACGGGTGCCATCGTGGGGTCGGCGCGCGCCTTCTCGGCTGTGCTGCGGCGCTACGGGGTGCTCGAGGTGGACGACGTTCCCGACCTCATCGAGCTCCTCGACGTCTTGGGCCGGCGCCGCCGGCCGCGCGGCACCCGCGTCGCCGCCGTCTCCGAGTCCGGAGGAGAGGCTGCTCTCGTCGCCGATCGAGGCGAGGAGGCAGGCCTGTCCTTCCCACCCCTTCCCCCAGATCTCGTCGCTCGGCTGCAGAGCGAGTTTCCCAACTTCGTCGCCCCCGGAAATCCCCTCGATGCCTGGGCCATCGCCGAGCCCGAGCGCGTCTACCCCCGCTCCCTCCAGCTCTTGGCTCGGTCAGGCGCCTTCGACATCCTCCTCGCCCAGGTCGATCTGTCCCAGTTCCGCGGGGCAAGCGAGAGGCAGTGGTGCTCCCTGATCGTGCGCGCCCTGGCCGAGGTAGCCTCCGACAGCGACGTCTTCCCCGCCGTGACGACGGTGCACACCGCCGACCCTTGGCCCGATGTCGCTGCCGTCGCGCGCGAGGCGGACGTCCCGCTCCTGCGCGGGCCGCGTCACGCCCTCCAGGCCCTTTCCAGAGCCGCCCGGTGGCGACCTCCCCGGCCGGTCGGCGTGGGGCAAAGCCCCGGTATCGATCTCCGCGACCTCCTCGGAGGCGAGGGCGCGCTCGCCGAGTACGAGGCGAGCCTCGCCCTCGAGCGCTACGGCGTTCGCTTCCCGGAGCGCCGGCGGGCCGCCGATCCCGAGCAGGCCGAGCACGCCGCCCGCGAGCTGGCCGGACCCGTGGTCGTCAAGCTGGACGGGCCTGTCCACAAGAGCCGCCTCGGCGGCGTCCTCTTCGCCGACGATCCTGCCCAGGCGCGGGCGGCGGCGGAGCGGCTGGGCGGGCCGGTGCTGGTGGCGAGGCGGGTTCCCCCCGGCCCCGAAGTCCTCTGCGGCGTAACCCGCGACCCCGATTGGGGGCCGATCGTGGCGGTCGGCGTAGGCGGGTACGCGGCCGAGGCACTCTCGCTCGCCTCGGTAGCTCGAGCCCCTCTCGACGAGGAGGCGGCCCTTGCCCTGGTCGAGGAGGCGCCCGGGGTTGCCCGGCTCGCCGGGGCGGCGGCGCGCCGGCAGATCGCCGTCGCCGTCCTCGCCCTAGGCTGGCTTGCGGTCGAGCATGAGGAGGTCGAGGAGGCCGAGGTGAACCCGATAGTCGTCTGCGGAGATGAGGCCATCGCCGTGGATGCCCTCGTCGTCTTGCGCAGGCCGGAGGAAGGAGGCTCCACGCCATGAGCGACGTCGTGCTGGAGGAGAAGCGGGGACCCGCGCTGTGGATCGTCCTCAACCGCCCCGAGAAGCTGAACGCCATGAACACGGAGATGGTCCGCTCGCTGCGGGACGCCTTCCGCCGCGTCGAGGACGACGAGGAGACGAAGGTGGTGGTCCTGACCGGGGCTGGGCGAGCCTTCTCGGCCGGCTACGACCTGGCCGAGGAGGCAGAAGCGGCGATCGAGGGAGCCGACCGCTGGCACCAGGTACTGGCCGCCGACGTGGAGATGACCATGGAGCTGTGGGCTCTCCCCCGGCCGACCATCGCCGCCGTGCGCGGCTGGTGCCTGGCCGGCGGCTGCGAGCTGGCCATGGCCTGCGACATGGTGGTGGCGGCCGAGGACGCCCGCTTCGGAGAGCCCGAGATCCGCTACGGCTCGGGCCCGGTGACCCTGCTCATGCCCTTCATCCTCGGCCAGAAGAAGACGAGCGAGCTCCTCTTCACGGGCGACGCCGTCTCCGCCCAGGAGGCCGCCCGCCTGGGGCTCGTGAACCGGGTGGTGCCGGGAGAGGAGCTGGAGAAGGCGGTCGACGAGCTCGTGCGCAAGATCGCGCCCACCCCGCTGCCCGTCCTTCGATTGACCAAGCTCGCCCTGGTGCGAGCCTACGAGGCCATGGGGCTCCGCCAGGCGGTGGGCGCGAACCTCGACCTCTCCGCGATGCTGAACGCCGCCGACACCCCCGAGCAGCGGGAGTTCGACCGCATCGCCTCCGAGCAGGGGCTCAAAGCTGCCTTGGCCTGGCGGGACGCCCGCTACGGGGAGAGCCTGAGCGGGACATAGCAGCTCGGCACGAGCTGCTCACCCTCCCGGGGAGGAGGGAGCAAGGACTCGAGCGACCTTGGCCGCCGCTTCCAGGGCGGTCTGGGCGGCTGCCTCCATGTGCGTCCACTCGCCCACGTAGTCCCCGGCCAGGAAGATGCGCCCGCCGATGCCCTTCTCCAAGGCCGACTGCACCGCGTGACGCCCGGGGCTGGCGTAGGGGATGGCGTACTCCCAGCGCTGGACGAGCACGTCACGGACGATGCCCTCTGCCTCCGGGTAGAGGCGGCGCAAATCCTCGCTCGCGCGGTCCGCGATCTCGCCGTCGGCAAGGTCCCAGAGACGGCGAGCGAGATCCCCGCCCCCGTACACCATCAGGGCTCCCCCGGGCTCCCGGGGACCGCCCGGTCGGCGCAGGGCGTTGGCGTGGTTGAAGAGCATGTTGAAGCAGGTATCCACCGTCAGCAAGGAGTAGAGCCCGTCCCAGGGCATGGGCCCCCGCTCGCCGGTGAGGATGCCGGCGACGACGAAGGGCCCGTAGCTCACCTTGGCGAGGGCTCTCTCCGTCTCCTCGGGCAGGTCGCGGATGAGGGCCGAAGCCACCGGCGCCGGCGTGGTCACGATGGCCGCTCGCGCCCGCTCCTCGGTCTCTCGTCCCTCCCTTCGGTAGACCACCCGGACGGAGTCCCCCTCGAGCGCGATCTCGGTCACGGAGGCATTGAGGACGACCCGCTCCCCCAGGCGACGGGCGAGCTCCGTAGGCAGGGCGCTCGGGCCTCCCCGCAGGTTGTAGCCGAGGACGACTCCTCCCTCGCTCCACACGTGGGCAAAGAGGCCGATCATGCAACCGGCGGAGATCTGATCGGGCTCGGCCGTCAGGCGCCTGGCCGTGGCCCGGAAGATGGCCTCGGCCTCGGGGTGGAGGGGGCCGAGGTACTCGGCGAAGCTCCAGTGGTCGTGGAAGGCGAGCAAACGCTCGCGAATGGAGGCCGCCGTGTCCCCAGGTCGCGGGCGGGCCAAATCGTTGTAGCGCCCGGCGTCCCGGCGCAGGCGCAGCCCAGCCCGGGCGAAGGAGAGGCGCCCGGCGAGGGACATGGGCAAGCGCAGCGGGTAGGTCTCGACCCGTCCTCCCGCCAGGATCGTCCCCCGGTAGGCGAGGCCGAGCAGGCTCCCCTGGATGCGCAGCGACTCCAGGCCGAGGTCGGAGAGGAGCCCGGCGAGGACGGAGCCGGGTCCGGGGAACATGTGGGCGCCCACGCTCACCGGGTAGCCATTGCGAAGCTCCGACTTGATACGCCCGCCCACGCGCCCCTCCGCCTCCAGAACCAGCACGTCCCGCTCACGTAGCTGCCAGGCAGCGGTGAGGCCGGCGATGCCGGCGCCGACGACGATGCAGTCCCTCATGCGCCCAGAGCGGGGTTGGCCTCGCCCATCGCACGCATCTTACGGCTGCCGCGGGGGTGGCGGGCGCGGAGAGCGTCGCTCATAATGTGAGAGGGTCCTTCCACGATATGATTCCATCCAGCGATGACGGCACGGACGGGCACTCAGGCCATCGACCGAGCGGCGCGGCTCCTGGTGCGGGTGGTGGAGGGGGAGCGGCCGCTCAGCGTGTCTGACTTGGCCCAGGCGGAAGCCCTCCCCCGCTCGACCACCTCCCGTCTCGTCAGCGCCCTCGAGCGGCACGGCCTCGTCCAGCGCGACGGGGGAGCGGCGGTGCGCCCGGGTCCTGT
>CAZQRA010000008.1:57452-67091 GCA_964595575.1 uncultured Gaiellales bacterium | reverse complement strand
GCTCCTCCGCTACGCCCAGCGGGGCCTCTCTCCCGCCGACCTCGTCGAGCTGGCCGCAGAGACCCTCGACCGGCTAGCCGAGGCCAGCGGCGAGACGGTCAACCTGGCCGTGACCACGCCCTTGGGCGTCGACCAGCTCGACCAGCGCGACAGCCGTCACTTCATCGGCTCCACCAACTGGGTAGGCCGGCGCGTCCCCCACCACTGCACGGCGCTGGGCAAGGTGTTCTTGGCCTTCGGGGCCGCTCGGCTGCCTGCCGGGCCGCTCCCCAAGCTCGCCCCGCGCACCATCGTCGACCGGCGCGAGCTCGCCCGCGAGCTCGACCGCGTCCGCGCCCGAGGCTACGCCACCACGGTCGACGAGCTGGAGCCGGGCCTGTGGGCGGTGGCGGCCCCCGTGTTCGGGGCAAGCGGCGTCGTCGCCGCCCTCAGCATCTCGGGGCCCACCACCCGGCTTCGCGACGGCCTCCTCGACGAGCTGGGCCGCCTCCTCGTGCGAGAGGCGGCGGCGCTCTCCCGACGACTCGGTACCGACGACGCGAAGGAAGGTGCGGCATGACCCACGAGGAGATCCTGCAAGGCCTCTACCAGGCCACCCTGGTCGGCAACGGGCCCGAGGTGCGAAGCCTCACCGAGAGGGGCCTGGCGGAGGGGCTCGAGCCCGAGAAGATGCTGTACGAGGCCCTCATCCCCTCCTTGGAGGAGGTGGGCGCCCGCTTCGAGCGGGGCGACTTCTTCGTCCCCGAGATGCTCATCGCCGCCAGAGCCATGCAGGGCGCCCTCGACATCCTGCGGCCGCTCCTGGCGGAGACGGGGGCCAAGCCCATCGGCACCTTCGTCATGGGCACGGTCAAGGGCGACGTGCACGACATTGGCAAGAACCTCGTCAACATCATGCTCGAGGGCGCCGGCTTCACGGTCATCGACCTGGGCGTCAACGTGGCCCCGGAGACGTTCGTGGAGCAGGTGGAGGAGCACCGGCCCGACATCGTCGGCTTCTCCGCCTTCCTCACCACCACCATGCCCATGTTCAAGGCCAACATCAACGCGCTCGAGAAGGCCGGCCTGCGGGACGAGGTGATCGTCATGGTGGGAGGGGCGCCGGTGACCCAGGCCTACGCCGACGCGGTGGGGGCCGACGGGTACGCGGCGGATGCCTCCACCGCCGTTCGCCTGGCCAAGGACTTGATCGAGCGGCGGCGGGCGCTCCTCCCCGCCTAAGGAAGCGGGCATGAGCCTCCTTGCCACCCTCGAGCACGCGGTCAAGGGGCCCCTGTTCGGCTGCCGCATGTGCGGCCAGTGCGTCCTCCACTCGACCGGCCTTACCTGCCCCATGACCTGTCCCAAGACCCTCCGCAACGGCCCCTGCGGGGGCGTGCGCCCCGACGGGGCCTGCGAGGTGAAGCCGGACATGCGCTGCGTGTGGCTCAAGGGCTACGAGCGCTCGCGCCGGCTTCCCTTCTGGCAGGACGAGTTCAACCACCTGCGGCCCCCGGTCGACAACCGGCTACTCGGGACCTCCTCCTGGCGCAACTTCCTCACCGGCCGCGACCGGCTGGTCCCCGCCGGCTGGCAGGCAGCCACGGAGAGCTGATGTCCCTCCTCGAGCAAGCGATCGCGGCCGGGCGGCCGGTGGTGACCGCCGAGCTTCCCGCCGTCGACGGAGGCGGGATCCAGGCGGTGCGGGAGCGCCTTGCTCCCCTCGCCGAGTGGGTCGACGCCGTCAACGCCACCGACAACGCCGCCGCTCACGCCCACGCGTCTAGCCTGGCCGTGGCCATCGCCCTCAAGCAGCTCGGCGCGGAGCCGATCATGCAGCTCGCCTGCCGCGACCGCAATCGGCTCGCCCTCCAGGCCGACATCGTGGGCGCCGCCCTCCACGGGGTGGAGAACCTGTGCCTCATGACCGGCGACGACGTTACCGCCGGCGACGAGCCCGAGGCCCGCCGCGTGTTCGACCTCGACTCGCCCCAGCTCCTCCTCGCGGCCCGCTCCATCGCCTCCGGCCGCTACCTGTCGGGCCGACCGATCGAGCCCCCGCCGCGGCTGTTCCTGGGCGCGGTGGAGAACCCGGGGGCACCCCCCCACGCCTACCGGGTGGAGCGGGCGCTCAAGAAGGTGGAGGCGGGGGCCCGCTTCCTCCAGCTCCAGGTCTGCTTCCGCAGGGAGCTCCTGGAGGCCTTCCTGGTCGAGGCGCAGGCCCAGGGGCTCGCCGCCAAGGCAGCCCTCTTTCCCTCCATCTGCCTCGTCCGCTGGCCGGCGGGGCTTCGCTACATGGACGAGAAGGTGCCTGGGATCGAGGTGCCGGCCAGCCTGATCGAGCGCTGCGAGCGGGCCCACGATCCCGAGGAGGCCTGCTTCCAGCTCGCCTGCGAGCTTGCCGACCACGCCCGCTCGCTCCCCGGCGTGGCCGGCCTGCACCTGATCAGCTTCCGCCGCGACGGCGCCGTGGAGCGCCTGTGCCGGCGTCTCGGTATCCCGCCAAGGAAGGAGAGGATCGAGCGTGGAGACAGTTCTCGAGTCGCGGTCTAGACGGGTCGTGATCGGCCCCGACCGGCCGTTCACCATCATCGGCGAGCGGATCAACCCCACTGGCCGCAAGACCTTCCAAGCCCAGCTCCAAGCCGGCGACCTCTCCCAGGTCGAGGTGGACGTAGCCGAGCAGGTGGCAGGGGGGGCCGACATGCTGGACGTGAACGTGGGCGACCCCTTGGCCGACGAGGTGGGGCTGATGGCGCGGGCGGTGGCCCTCGTGCAGGAGCTGACCGACCTTCCCCTCTGCATCGACTCCTCGGTGGTGGAGGCCCTGGAGGCGGGCTTGCGCGTCTACGAGGGGAAGGCCCTCGTCAACTCGGTGACCGGCGAGGACGAGCGCCTGGAGGCGATCCTGCCCCTGGTCGCCCGCCACGGGGCGGCCGTGATCGGCCTCGCCAACGACGACGCCATCCGCATCGAGCCGGAGGAGCGGCTGGCCATCGCCCGCAAGATCGTGTCCGCCGCCGGCGACTTCGGCATCCCCCCCCAGGACGTGGTCATCGATCCCCTGGCCATGCCGGTGGGAGCCGAGCCGCGGGCCGTGACCGCCTTCATCGAGACCACCCGGCTGATCAGGGAAGAGCTGGGCGTGAACACCACCTGCGGGGCGTCCAACACCTCCTTCGGCCTCCCGGGACGGCAGGCCTTGAACGCCTGCTTCCTGGCCATCGCCCAGAGCCACGGCCTGACGAGCGCCATCATGGACGCGCGATCCCCCCAGTGCGTGGAGGCGGTACGGGCCGGGGATCTTCTCCTGGGGAAGGACGAGTGGGGGGCCCGCTGGATCGCCGCCCATCGCGCCAGGTCCCAGGCGGCGGCCTCCTGAGCCCCGGCATGCTGGTCGAGAGGAAAGAGAACCAGACGGCGACCGAGGCAGGCCTCGGCCGCGTCCTCCTCCGCTTCGTGGGCGGGGAGCAAGGGGGTAAGTCCCTGGGCGAGAGCCGTGTCCCCGCGGGCACCACCATCTTCGACGCCGCCAGCTGGAACGGCATCGCCATCGACTCCACCTGCGGCGGCCACGGCACCTGCAAGAAGTGCAAGGTGAGGATCCTCGAGGGCCACGTGGACGCCTCCGGGCTCGACCCGCGGGCGCTCACCCCTCAGGAGATCGCCGACGGCTGGCGGCTTGCCTGCCGGGCCCAGGCCACGACCGATCTCCTGGTGGAGGTGCCGCCGCTCGCCACCCGGCCCAAGGCCGCCCTCGTCGGGGTCGGTCGCCACGTCATCCTCCGGCCGGCGGTGCAGAAGCGCCACCTCCAGCTTCCCCCGCCCTCCCTGGACGACCAGCGCTCCGACCTCGAGCGGCTGCTCGAGGCCATGGACGACCTGGAGCCGCGGGTACCCCTGGAGGTACTGCAGACCCTTCCTCGCGCCCTGCGGCAGGCCTCCTTCGACGTCACCGCCGTCGTCGTGGACGAGGAGCTGGTCGCGGTCGAGCCCGGCGACACCAGCGAGCGCAGCTACGCCCTGGCCGTGGACCTGGGCACGACCACGGTGGTAGCCACCCTCCTCGACCTCACTACCGGCCAGCCCCTCGCCGTCTGCTCCCGGCTCAACGCCCAGCAGCGCTTCGGAGCCGACGTCATCTCCCGCATCTCCGCCACCATGGTCGACCCCGAGGCCCTGGGCGAGCTCCGCCGCCTTGCCCACGAGACCCTGTCCCAGCTTGCCTGGGAGACCTACGCCCAGGCGGGAGCGCGCCCGGAGGACGTGTACGAGGTGGTGGTAGTGGGCAACGTGACCATGATCGAGCTTGCCCTGGGCATCGACCCCGAGCCCCTAGGCCAGGCTCCCTTCGCCGTCTGCTCCCGCGCCCCCATCCCTGCCCGGGCCTCGGACTTCGGCATCCCCGCCCACCCGCTGGCCCCGGCGGTGACCTTCCCTGCCCTCGGGGCCTACGTGGGGCCCGACATCCTGGCCGGGCTCGTCGCCACCGGCCTCACCCTGGATCGCCGCCTCCGGCTGTTCATCGACGTGGGCACGAACTGCGAGATCGTGCTCGGCTCCTCCGCCGGAGCGGTGGCCACCGCCGCTCCCGCCGGGCCTGCCTTCGAGGGGGCCACCATCCGCTGCGGCATGCGCGCCGCCGAGGGGGCAATCGAGGGCGTGCGCATCGAGGACGGTCGGGTGGAGATCCAGGTGATCGGTGACGCCGAGCCCGTCGGGATCTGCGGCTCGGGCCTGGTGGACGCCGTGGCCGAGCTTCTGCGCGTGGGCCTGATCGAGCCCTCGGGGAGGCTCCTCTCCCAGGAGGAGGCGCGGGAGCGGGCGCCCGCCTTGGCCTCGCGGCTGGCGCGGGTGGCAAACGGAGCCGGAGGCGAGGAGCGCGTGTTCGTGCTGGCCTGGAAGGGGAGCGATCCTGCCCGCTCCGTCTACCTCTCCCAGGTGGACGTGCGCCGACTGCAGGAGGCCAAGGCCGCCGTCGCCACCGGCTGGAAGATGCTCCTCCAGCGCCTGGGCCTCGAGCAGACGGACGTCCAACAGGTGCTCCTGGGCGGCTCCTTCGGGGCCTACCTGACCCCGGCCAGCGCGGTGCGCATCGGCCTCGTGCCGCCGCTCCCGGTCACCCGCATCGTGGCCGCCGGCAACGTGGCCGGGGAGGGGGCCAAGATCGCCGCCCTCTCCTTGCCCGAGCGCCACGCCGCCTTGGCCCTGCTCGAGGAGGTGGAGTACGTGGAGGCATCCGGGAACGCCGCCTACAACGAGATCTTCCTGGAGGAGCTGACCTTCCCGGCATGAGAGCTTCCGCGAGCAGCCCCCAAGCGACGGGCGAGGGCCGGGTAGCGGTGGTCGCCTGCGGGGCGCTCGCCCTCCACCTGCGCGCCATCGCCAGGCGGCGTCGGCTGCCCATCGATATCCACCCGCTTCCGCCCGCCCTCCACAACCGGCCGGAGCGGATCGCCCCTGCTGTCCGGGACGCCTTGGCGCGGCTCCAGGGACGGTACCAGCGGGTGGTCGTGGCCTTCGCCGACTGCGGCACCCGCGGCCAGCTGGACGAGGTCCTGGCCGCCTGCGGGGTCGAGCGACTGCCCGGAGACACCTGCTACGACGTCCTCGCGCTCGAGGAGGTGCGGCAGGCCCTGGCCGAGGAGCCGGGCACCTACTTCCTCACCGACTTCCTCGTCCGTACCTTCGAGCGGAGCGTCGTCCGCCCGCTCGGCCTCGACCGCTACCCCCAGCTCCGGGACGCCTACTTCCGGCACTACCGGCGCGCCCTGTGGCTGGCCCAGCGCCCGACCCCGAGCCTCCGCGCCCGCGCCCGGGAGGCTGCCCAGCGCCTGGGACTCCCCCTGGAGGAGCTCGAGGTGGGGGAAGGCGGGCTCGAGCGCCAGCTCGCCGAGCTCGTGGCCTTCCCATCCCCGGCGACAGGGCTACTGCCTGACAAGAAAGGAAGGACGCCGTGATCGTCAACCAGCTTCCCCGCTACGAGATCCTGTCCGAAGAGGCGATGGCTACCCTCGAGCGCGGCTGGCGGCGGATCGTCAGCGAGCTCGGCATCGAGTTCCTCCACCCGGAGGCAGTCGAGGCCTTCCGCGGGGCCGGCCAGAAGGTGGAGGGCTCGGTGGTGAAGCTCGACCCCGAGCTCGTGCTCGAGCAGGTGGCCAAGGCCCCCCGCGAGTTCGACGTGCAGGCCCGAAACCCGGCCCGCTCCATCCACATCGGGGGCGACCACATGGTGTTCACGGCGGTGTACGGCTCGCCCTTCGTGCGGGTGGGGAAGGAGCGCCGCGACGCCACCATGGCCGACTTCGAGAACCTCGTCCGCCTGAGCCAGGCCTTCCCCGAGCTCGACTCCCCAGGCGGCACCATCTGCGAGCCCAGCGACCGCCCCCTCGACTCGCGCCACCTGGACATGGTGCTCGCCCTGCAGACCCTGTCCGACAAGCCCTACATGGGCTCGGTCACCTCGGGGCCGAACGCGGCCGACACCATCCGCATGACCGAGATCCTGTTCGGGGGGAGGGAGGCCATCGAGCGGACGCCGGCCGTCATCGCCCTGATCAACGTCAACTCGCCCCTGCGCTACGACACCCGCATGCTGGCGGCCATGCTCGAGTACGTGCGGGCAGGCCAGCCGGTGATCGTCACCCCCTTCCTCCTCATGGGCGCCATGTCGCCCGTGTCCATCCCCGCCACCCTCGCCCAGCAGACGGCCGAGGCCCTGGCCGGGATAACCCTGGCCCAGCTGGTGCGGCCGGGGACGCCGGTCATCCTCGGCTCTTTCCTCTCCAACACCGATATGCAGTCGGGGTCCCCCAGCTTCGGCACCCCCGAGTCGGGCATCGGCCTCCTCTGCACCGGCCAGCTCGCCCGTCGGTTCGGGCTTCCCTGGCGAGCGGGCGGCGGCGGCTTGACCTCCAGCCAAACGGTGGACGCCCAGGCTGCCTACGAGACGGTGATGACCATGCTCCCTGCCTTCCTGGCGGGCGCCAACTTCGTCATGCACGCCGCCGGATGGCTGGAGTCGGGCCTCGTCTCCTGCTACGAGAAGTTCATCGTTGACATCGAGATCCTGCGCATGCTCCAGGCCGAGTTCGCCCCGCTCGAGGTGAGCGAGGAGACCCTCGCCTTCGACGCCCACCTCGAGGTCGGGCACGGCGGCCACTTCCTGGGAGCCGCCCACACCCTGGAGCGGTTCCGGGACTGCTTCTACCGGCCTCTCCTCTCCTCCACCGAGAACTTCGAGCGCTGGCAGCGGAACGGGGGCAAGGACGCGGCCGAGCGGGCAGGAGAGATCTGGCGCCGCGTCTTGGCCGAGTACGAGCCGCCGCCCATGGACGAGGCGATCCGGGAGGAGCTGGCAGAGTACGTCGCTCGCCGCCGCGCCGAGCTGGGAGACTGAGGGTCATGGCCAGGGACAAGACCTACGACTTCGTCATCGTGGGAGGCGGCTCGGCAGGATCGGTGCTGGCCAACCGCCTGAGCGCCGATGGGAGGACGCGCGTCCTCGTGCTGGAGGCAGGTCGCCCCGACTACCTCTTCGACCTCTACATCCACATGCCGGCGGCGCTCTCCTTCCCCATCGGCAACCGCCTCTACGACTGGCAGTACGAGTCGGAGCCGGAGCCCCACATGCACGGGCGTCGTATCTACCACGCCCGGGGCAAGGTACTCGGCGGCTCCTCCAGCATCAACGGCATGATCTTCCAGCGGGGAAATCCCCTGGACTACGAGAAGTGGGCCTCGGCGCCGGGGATGGAGACGTGGGACTACGCCCACTGCCTCCCCTACTTCAAGCGCATGGAGACGTGCCTGGCCGCCCGCCCCGACGATCCTTTCCGCGGCCACGAGGGGCCTCTCGTCCTGGAGCGGGGCCCGGCGGCAAGCCCGCTCTTCCAAGCCTTCTTCCAGGCGGTGCAGCAGGCGGGCTACTCCCTCACCGAGGACGTGAACGGCTACCGCCAGGAGGGCTTTGCCCCCTTCGACCGCACCATCCACCGGGGCCGCCGGCTGAGCGCCGCCCGCGCCTACCTGCACCCGGTGCTGTCTCGGCCTAACCTCGAGCTTCGCTGCCGGGCCTTCGTGACCCGCGTCCTCTTCCAGGGACGGAGGGCGGTGGGGGTGGAGGTGGCGCGGCGGGGAGGGACCGAGCGGGTGCGGGCCGGAGAGGTCATCCTCTGCGGCGGCGCCATCAACTCCCCCCAGCTCCTGCAGCTCTCCGGGGTGGGCAACGCGGACGAGCTCAGGGCGCTCGGCATCGAGGTCGTGTGCCACCTTCCCGGCGTGGGCGAGAACCTCCAGGACCACCTCGAGGTCTACGTCCAGTACGCCTGCAGGAAGCCCGTCTCCGTCGCCCCCGCCTACCGGCGCCGGGCGCGACCGCTCGTCGGCCTGCGCTGGCTCCTCTTCCGCTCGGGGCCGGGCGCGACCAACCACTTCGAGGCGGGAGGGTTCGTGCGCTCGAACGACGAGGTCGACTACCCCAACCTCATGTTCCACTTCCTGCCCATCGCCATCCGCTACGACGGCTCGCTTCCCGCCTCCGGGCACGGCTACCAGGTGCACGTGGGTCCCATGTACTCCGACGCCCGCGGCTCGGTGAAGATCCGCTCCGCCGACCCCCGGGTGAAGCCGGCGCTCCGCTTCAACTACCTCTCGACCGAGAAGGACCGGCGCGAATGGCCGGAGGCGATCCGCTGCGCCCGCCACATCCTCAACCAGCCGGCCTTCGACGCCTACAACGGCGGCGAGGTCTCCCCCGGCCCGACGGTGCAGACCGACGAGGAGATCCTCGACTGGGTGGCCCGCGACGGCGAGACGGCTCTGCATCCCTCCTGCACCTGCCGCATGGGGGTGGACGAGCTGGCCGTGGTCGACCCGAGCTCGCTGCGCGTGCACGGGGTGGAGGGGCTGCGCGTGGTGGACGCGTCCGTGTTTCCCACCATCACCAACGCCAACATCTACGCGCCGGTGATGATGGTGGCGGAGAAGGCGGCCGACCTCATCCTGGGTGCGACGCCGCTTCCCCCCGAGCGGGTCGACTTCTACCGCCACCGCCGCGACGCCGATCTCGCCCAGACGGAGAGATCCGCCTCCTCGGGCTGACCCCTACACTACGAGCCAAGGAGAGACCCTGAGACCGGCTCTCGCAGCTCTCATCTCTGCTGCCGTCCTCGTGGCCGGGGCCGGCGCCGCCCTCGAGGCGGGCTTCCTGCCCCTTCCCCCCGCCGCCTCCGCCGGCGAGACCACCCTGTTCGGGCACATCAAGACCCTGACCCCGACCCGTCGGGGCTTCCTCCTTCGCTTCGACCCCGCCTGGTTCACGAGCGGCCTCACCGCCAACGTCGCCGCCTGGGAGGACGGCGTCGTCCCTCGTGGCCAACCCGTGCCCAACGACAACTACGCGATCGAGGAAGGCCACCGCCTGCTCCTCTTCAAGGTTCCCTCCACTGCCCGGGCCACCGTGCTCACCAGCAGAGGTACCGCCGGCATCACGAGCACCCGGGTCTCGGTGGCCGAGCTGGCGCAGATCGTCCGCGGCCGCAACCCCAAGCATCGGGCTCTCTTCGAGGCGCTCGACTCCGGCGTCTGGATCCGCGTCCGCGGCGACACGGTGCGCTCGCTCGACCAGCAGTACAAGCCGTAGCGCTCCGTCCCGGGCAG
>CAZQRA010000008.1:43693-57352 GCA_964595575.1 uncultured Gaiellales bacterium | reverse complement strand
GTCCAGGAAGGCGCGAGGCGTCCGGATCGGAAGCTCGCCGGCGAGCGCGAGCAGGTGCCGGTCGCCCGATACGAGGAGCGCGCGCTCTTGCTCGGCGAGCGCGAGCAGGTAGTCGTCGCCGGGATCGGACGAGCGGCGGGCGGGTGCCCTCGGATCCGAAGCGAGACGAGCTCCGCGCCGAAGCAGGTCGACGAAGGCCTCGGCGTCCTCTGCTGCGATCCGGCGGCGCACCTTCGGGTAGGCAAGCGCCCGCTCGAGCTCGGCGAGGAGCCTCTCCGAGACGACGAGCTCGAACGCGCCGCCGATCCAGCCGGAGACGATCCGTGCCGGCGCTCCGCTACGGGCAAGCAGGGCGGCGATGAGGACGTTCGGGTCGAGAACGGCGCGCACTCAGCGGCGGCGGGGCCGCGTCTCGTGCTGGGCCTCGACCGCGAGCGCGAGCGCCTGCTCCTCGCCCAGGTCCTCGCGCGCCCACAGCCGCTCGAGCAGGTCGAAGCCGAGCTCGCGGCGCAGAGCCTCCTCGATCACCTCGCTGTCGCCTTTCCCTGTGCGAGCGCCGCGCACCTTGACCGCGCGCAGGACCTCCTCGTCGATCGTCAAGGTCGTTCTCACCTTCGCCATCTTCCGCATCATAGCATCACGATGCAGAGATGAGCATAGAGCACCGCGGCCGACCTGCGGCGCAGGAGCGCGAGCACGCGATCGTGCGAAAATCGCGCGGCCTTGAGAAGGCAGGCGGAGGGCCTCGCCTTACGCCTGCTCGGCGGCGGCGAGTACTGCCCGCACGATGCCCTCGTAGCCGGTACAGCGGCAGAGGTTGCCGCTGAGCGCGATTCTGACCTCCTCCTCGGCCGGGTGCGGATTCTCGCGCAAGAGCGCCGTGGCCGAGATGAGCATGCCGGGCGTGCAGAAGCCGCACTGGACTCCCCCATGCTCGAGGAAGGCGCGCTGGAGCGGAGAGAGCTCGCCGTCTTCTGCCAGCCCCTCCACCGTGGTCACCTCTTTCCCTTGGGCTTGGAGGGCGAGGTAGGAGCAGGAGTTCACCGGTTTTCCGTCGAGGAGCACCATGCAGGCGCCGCACTCGGAGTCGTCGCAGCCCTCCTTCGAGCCGGTGAGCCCGATCTCCTCGCGCACGACCTGAAGGAGGGTGGCGTGGGGGTGGATCTCGACCGGGTAGACGACCCCGTTCACGGTCAGGGTGGCGGCGACCTTCACCGCCCGCCTCCCTCCCAGGCAGCGCCGGCGGGGATGGGCAGGGACTCGCCGCGGGCCCGGGCCGCCGCCGCTTCCACCGCCCGGCGGACGATCACCGCCGCCATCGCCCGGCGGTACTCCTGCGAGGCGCGGACGTCGGAGATCGGCTCTGCGGCAGCGGCCGCCGCTCGGCCCGCTTCCTCCGCGGCTCGGCGACCGGCATCGGTGCCAAGAAGCGCCCGCTCCGCCTCCGGCACGCGGCGGATGGTGGGCGCCAGGGCGGTGATCGCCACTCGGGCGTCGGCGACCCGGCCCCCCTCCAGCCGCAGAACCGCCGTGGCGCCGACGATGGCGATCTCCATCTTGCGGCGGTACTCCAGGCGCAGGTAGGCGCTGCCTGTGCCCGGGGCCGGGAGCGGCACCTCCACCTCCGCCAGAAGCTCGTCCGGGGAAGCGGCCGTCTCTCCCGGCCCGACGAGAAGGTCGGCCACCGCCAGGCGTCGCTCCCCCTGCGGCCCCACCAGCCTGGCCTCGGCGTCGAGGCAGACGAGCGGCCCTCCCGTCTCCATGGCCGGAGAGGCGTTCATGAGGTTGCCCCCGATCGTGCCCCAGGCCCGGGTGGCGGGCGAGCCGACGATGGCCGAGGCGTCGGCGAGCGCCGTCAGGCGCTCGCGCACGACCGGGTGAGAGGCGATCTGGGCGTGGGTGGCGAGCGCGCCCAGGCGGAGGAGGCCGTCCTCGCCGCCGATCCCGGCCAGCTCGTCGAGAGCGTGGATGGCGACCAGGCGCTCGGGAAGCGGCGCCTTCCCCTGGCGGGCGCCGACCACGAGGTCGGTGCCGCCGGCGATCGGCCGCGCCCCCTCGGCCAAGGCGGCAAGAGCCTCCGAAAGCGAGGAGGCAACGAGGAGCGAGGCAGTCATTGGAGCGCCTCCCACACCCGCTCGGGGGTCATAGGCAGCCTCCGCACGCGCGCCCCCCCCGTGGCCCGGGCGATGGCGTTGGCGATGGCCCCGGCCGTGGGCACGCAGGGAGGCTCGCCCACCCCCTTTGAGCCCTTGGGGCCGCCGTTCTCGGCCGGCGTCTCCACCCAGGCGATGTCGACGCGGGGGGCATCGGCAGCGGTGGGGAGCTTGTAGTCGAGGAGGTGGGGGTTTCGCTGCCTTCCCTCCTCGTCGAGCACCGTCCCCTCGGTGAGGGCCTGGCCAATGCCCATGACCACGCCCCCGTACACCTGGCCGTTCGCCCCCGACGGGTTGACGATGGTGCCCGAGTCGTGGGCGGCCGCCACCTGGAGCACGCGCACGACCCCGGTCTCGCGGTCAACCTTGACCCGGACGGCATGGGTCATGAGCTGCGGCTCCAGGAACGACTCCAGGCCGAGCCGGCCCACGCAGCCCGAGTCGGGCCGGCAGGCGGGTGCCTCCGGCACCTTGCCCGAGCCCTTGCCGAGGAGAGGGGTGCCCTTGGCGGCGAGGTCGGCGATGGCGACCGCCCGGTCGGGCGATCCCACCACCCGCACGGCTCCCCCCACGAGCTCGAGGTCCTCCCTCGCCGCCTCCAGCTCCTCGGCGGCCAGGTCGAGCAGCTGCTCGCGCACCTCCCGGGCTGCCTCTACCACCGCCCGACCGTTGTTGAACGTCGTCTGGGAGCCGCACGAGCCCATGTCCCAGGGGCCGGCGTCGGTGTCCTGGTAGAGGAGGGTGAAGTCCTCGGGGCGCATGCCCAGGACCTCGGCGGCGAGCAGGGGAAGGGCCATGACGGCGCCGGTCCCGTTCTCCTGGGCGCCGGTGATGATGGTGGCGGTGCCGTCGCTATTGAGCTTGACGTAGGCGCCGGAGGGAGCGCCGAAGGACGGCCACCAGCCGCAGGCGACGCCGATCCCCTCGCCCTCGGGGAGCTCTCGGCCGTAGCCGATCATCTCGACTGCCCGCTCCAGCGTCTCCTTGATGCCGACCCGGCCGAACACCTGGCGGGTGGGGCTCTCGGCCCCCTCCTCGATCAAGGTCCGCCGGCGAAGCTCGACCGGGTCGAGGCCGAGCGCCTCGGCTAGCTCGTCCATGTGCTGCTCGACCGCCCAGCACACCTGAGGTGCGGTCGGCGCCCGGATCGAGCCCGAGGGCTGGGTGGTCGTGTAGACGAGCTTGGAGTCGACGTGGACGTTCTCGATGACGTAGGGGCCGCAGGCGTGCATGGCGGCGAGCTGGGCGAAGAAGCCGCCCTCCCCGCAGTAGGCACCGGCGTCGAGGACAAGGCGGCCGCGGCGGGCAAGGAGCGTCCCGTCCCGGCGCGCTCCCGTCTCCAGCTCGATCACCATCCCCTCCCGGCGGTGGTCGGGGGCGACGAACTCCTCCCGGCGGGAGAAGACGAGCTTCACCGGCCGGCCGGCGGCCCGGGCGAGGGCGGCCACATGCCCCTCGAAGTGGAAGTCGCACTTGGCGCCGAAGCCGCCCCCGAGGAGGGGCACGATCACGCGCACGTGCGACTCCGGGATCTGCAGAACATGGGCGATGCCCTTGCGGGCCACGAACGGCACCTGGGTGGAGGACCACACGGTGACCCGGTCGCCCTGCCACTGGGCGAGGATGGCCCGCGGCTCGATGGGCACCCCCTGGCAGGGATCGGTCACGTAGCGGCTCTTGACGACCACGTCAGCGGCGGCCATGGCGGCGTCGGCGTCCCCCTTGACGATGGTGGAGTGGCCGAGCACGTTGCCGTGGCGGCCGAGCGCCTCCTCCCCCGTGTAGGAGGCCCACTCCTCGTGGACGAGGGGAGCGTCCTCGGCCAGGGCCGCCTCGATGTCGACCAGGGGCGGGAGGGGCTCGTACTCGACCTCGATGAGGGAGACCGCCCGCTGGGCGATCTCCGGCGTGAGCGCGGCCACGGCGGCCACGATGTCTCCCTCGAACCGCACCTTCTCCTTGGCGAACAGCCGCCGGTCCTGCACGAGCTGGCCGTAGCGGACGTCGGGCACGTCCTCGTGGGTGAGCACCGCCAGGACGCCGGGCAGGGCCCGCGCCCTGGAGACGTCGATGCGGAGGATGCGGGCGTGAGGGTAGTCGGCGTAGCGGAAGGCGGCGTAGCACTGGCCGGTGAGGTTGAGGTCGGCCGTGTAGCGGCCGGCGCCGGTCACCTTCTCCTTGCCGTCGGGCCGCACGAACGCGCGCCGCTCGAGCTCCACCGTCGTCACCGTGCCTCCCTGCGCTCGGGTGCTCCTGCTGCTGCCGCCGTATCCAAGCAGGCTTCGGATGCCGACGCCACCTCCTCCCTGTCCCCCCCGCCTTCCGCCACCACCGCCCGGGCGTCCAGCCCCAGCGCGCCGTCGGGGGTGACGAGCAGGGGATTGACCTCGATCTCCTCGATCTGGGGGTAGAGGGCGGCAACCCGGGAGAGGGAGGAGGCGGCCCCGGCCGCTGCGGCCACGGCCAGGGGAGGCCGACCGCGGGCGCCGGCGAGGAGGGAGGCTCCCCTGAGGGTGGAAAGGAGCGCGAGCGCCTGCTCCTCGTCCACGGGGGCGAGGGCGGCGGCCACGTCGCCCAGCGCCTCCGCGTACACCCCGCCCAGCCCGACCAGGAGGATAGGCCCGAAGCGGCGATCTCGCCGAGCCCCCACGATCAGCTCCAGGCCTCGCTCTCGAGGGACCATCCGCTCCACGGCGTACTCCCCTCCCAGGCCCTCCATGGCCAGGAACGCCTCCGCGAGGGCCCCCTCGTCGGCCAGCCCTAGGGCGACCCCGCCCGCGTCCGACTTGTGGAGAAGGCCGGCGGCCTTGAGCACGACCGGGTAGCCGATCTCCGCCGCCGCCGCCAGCGCCTCCTCCAGGCTCTCCACCCGGCGAGCCTCGGGGAAGGCGATGCCCGCCTGGGCAAGGAGGGCGCGGGCCTCGAAGTAGCCGCCCCGGAAGCCCTCAGGCAGCTTCCGGGGAGGAGGGAGGGGCAAGGTGCGGCGGAGGGCCTGCGGCGTCGAGGCCGCCTCCGTCAACCGGGCCAGGGCGCGCACCGCCGACTCCACGGTGCGGTACACGGGGACCCCCCGTCGGCGCAGGAGCGAGGCCGCCGGGGATCGCCAGTACATGGTGTGGACGATGAGGGGCCGCTCGCCCGCCGACGCCTCGTCCGCCAGCCCCCCGGCCACCTCCAGCTCCCTGGCCGCTAGGCCCTGGTCGTACTCCCCGTAGCCCCCGAAGTAGCCGGTGAGGAGCACGCTGTCCACCTCCCCCGAGGCGAGGAGGGAGCCCGCCACCCGCTGGAAGCTACGCACGTCCTGCTCGCCCCCGCCGGCGAAGTCGATCGGGTTCGCAGTGGAGGCCGTGGGCGGGAGGAAGGCGCGGAGCCTTCTCGCTAGCTCCTCGCTCAGCGGGGGAAGCTGTAGGCCGGCCTGGAGCACGAGGTCGCAGGCGACGACGCCGTGGCCTCCCCCGTCCCCGACCACGGCCACCCTCGGCCCGTTCGGTCGGCGCGCCGAGAGGAGGGCCAAGGCGGTCTCCACCAGCTCCCCCGGCGTGCGTACCCGCACCATGCCGGCAGCCCGGCAGGCGGCCTCGATCGCCACCTCGGCGCTCACCAGGGCCCCCGTGTGGGAGCGGGCAGCCCGGGCCCCGGCCGGCGTCGTCCCCGCCGCCAACAGCACCACCGGCTTTCCTGCCTGGGCGGCGGCGTCCACGAAGGCGCGGCCGTCGCCGAAGTCCTCGCAGTAGAGGGCGATCACCTGGGTTCCCGGATGCGCGGCCAAGGCGGCGATGAGCTCGGTCGCTCCCAGATCGGCCTGGTTTCCTACCGACACAAACCGCGACAGGCCGAGATCGAGCTCCTGGGCGAGGAGGGCGACCTCGAGAGCCAGGTTGCCGCTCTGGGAGATGAGGCCGATGGGCCCGGCCGGGAGAGGGTTGGAGACGAGGTGGAGCTCGCTCTCGGCGTCGAAGACGCCCAGGCAGTTGGGGCCGAGGAGAACCGCTCCCCGCTCCCGCACCTTGGCCACCACCGCCTGCTCGCGGGCCCTGCCCTCCTCCCCCATCTCCCCCAGGCCGGCGGTGATGGCCACGAGAGCCCGTGCCCCTGCCCGCAGGGCGTCGTCTACCGCCTGCTCGAAGCCGGCGGCCGGGACCGCGATCGCCACCAGCTCCGGCGGCTCGGGCAGCTCGTCCAGAGACCTGAACACCGCCCGCCCCAGCACCTGCCCTCCCCGGCGGTTGACGAGGTACACGGGGCGCCGCCCCTCCCCTTGGAGAGCTCCCCGAGCCAGCCAGTGTCCCCACTTGGCGGGGTCGGCGGAGGCGCCCACGACGGCCACCGACCGGGGCGCGAAGAGGGGCCGCAGGTCGCGGCTCACCGCTCGAGCAGGCGGCGGGAGATGATGAGGCGCTGAATGTCGGAGGTCCCCTCCTCGATCTCCTCCAGCTTGGCGTCGCGCATCCACTTCTCCACAGGGTATTCCCGCGAGTAGCCCCACCCGCCCAGGGTCTGCACCGCCGCCCAGGCGCACCACATGGCGGTCTCCGAGGCGGCCAGCTTGGCCATGGAGGCCTCCAGCGACCCCTCCTTCCCGGCGTCGAGCAGGCGGGCGGCTCTCCACACGAGCAGCCGGGCCGCGTCGACGCGAAGGGCCATGTCGGCCAGCCGGAAGCCGACGGCCTGGTGGTGGGCGATCGGCTTACCGAAGGCCTGCCGCGTCTTGGCGTACTCCAGGGCGTACTCGAGGGCGGCCCGGGCAAGGCCGGTGGCCGCCGCCCCCAGGATTACCCGGGAGTGGTCGAAAGTGCGCATCAAGCCCTTGAAGGCCTCTCCCTCCTGGCCCAGGCGCCGCTCCTCGGGGACGAACACATCCTCCAGGAAGATCTCGGTGGAGATGATGGCCCGCTGTCCCATCTTGCGCATAGGGGCCCCGAAGGAGACCCCCTCGTCCCCCTTTTCCACCAGGAAGGCGGTGATGCCGCGGTAGCCTGTCCCCGGGGCCACGGTGGCGAAGACGACGTAGTACTCGGCCACGCCGCCGTTCGAGATCCAGCTCTTCTGGCCCCGCAGGACGTAGCCCCCCTCCACCCGCCTGGCCGTGGTCTCGATGGCGGCCGCGTCTGAGCCCGCCCCCGGCTCGGTCACCGCCACCGCCGTCAGGGGCGGCCGAGGGCCGCACAGCGGCTCCAGCCACCGGCGCCTCTGCTCCTCGTCGCCCAGGGCCAGCACCGGCCCGGCGAAGAAGCCGCCGGAGGTAATGAGGTTGCCGATGCCGGCGCAGCCGAAGCACAGCTCCTCCTGGACCAGGCACTGGGTGAAGAGGTCGGTCATGCCCCCGCCGCCGTACTCCTCGGGGAGCATGAACGAGGTCAGCCCTAGCTCGGCCGCCCGGTACCAGATCTCCCACGGCATCTCGGCATCGGCCTCGTCCACCTGCTTCGCGATGGGGCGGATCTCGCGGCGGGCGAAGTCCCGACACAGGGCTTGGATCTCCCGCTGCTCGGGCGTCAGCTCGACCAGGCCCTCGGTGCGAGGCTCGTACCCCACGGGGCGATTCTCCCAGATCGGCGGCCGCGCCGTAGTATGGCCTGTGTGAGCGCCCGCCTCCTTCCCCTGTACGCCCTCTTCCTCCTCCAGACGCTGGTGTGGACGGCCCTGGTGCCGCTCGCTCCCACCTTCGCCCGCGACCTCCACCTGTCCAAGGTGGAGACGGGGGCGCTCCTCGCCTCGGGCGGGTTCATGACGATCCTGGTCGCCGTCCCCATCGGCCTCCTTGCCGACCGAGTGGGGGCACGGGCGCTCACCGCCGCCTCGGCCGTTCTCTTCGCCGCCTCCTCCTTGGGCCAGGGCCTGGCCGGGGACTTCTGGTCCTTCCTCCTCGCCCGGGCTGCATTCGGGGCCTCGGTGGGGGCCCTGTGGACGGCGGGCCTGGCTTTCCTAGCCGACTCCGCCGAGCGCCCCCCTGCCCGCAGGATGGGCGCCACCGTAGCCACCTCGGGCCTGGGCTTCGCGGCCGGCCCCGCCTTCGCCGGCCTCGTGGCCGACTCTCTGGGTACCGGGGCGCCCTTCCTGGTCGCCGCCGGCCTGGGCGCCCTCGTCAGCCTGGCTATGGTCGCCCTGCCCCAGCACGGGGCTCAGCGCCTCGACCGGCCGGCCCTCGCCTCCCTGAGAGCCGCTGGCGGCGACTCCCTCGTCCTCGCCAGCCTGGTCGTCATGCTCCTCCTCGGGCTCGTGGCCGGCGGGGTCAACCTGCTCGTCCCCCTGCGCCTGCGGCAGGCCGGCGTGTCCGCCGGGGAGATCGGCCTCCTCTTCTCCGGCGCCTCTCTCCTCTACGCCCTGGTCAGCGGGGGCGTGGCCCGGATGGGCTCGCGGGCGGTCACAGTGCGGGTGGCAGGGGCAGCGGTGCTCGCCTACGGGCTCTCCTTCCTGGTCGTCATCGGCAGCGAGGCGGCCCTGGCCGCCGTCGCCTTCCTGTTCGTGCGGGCGCCGTTCTGGGCCACCCTGGACACGATCGTGTACTCGCTGGGAGCGACCGGGGCCCATCGGGCCGCCCTGGGGCGGGGAGCGGTGATGGGCATCCTCAACGTGCTGTGGGGGATCGCCGCCACCGGGGGCCCGCTCCTGGCCGGGTCGGTCGCCCAGGCAGGAGGGGATCGCGCGGCCTACGCCCTCCTCGCCGCCGTCTGCCTGGCGGCTGCAGCCTGGATGGCGGGCAGGGAGTCGAGTCAAGCCCCGCAGATCCCCGCCCGGCGCAGGCTTCCAGAGGAAGAGCAAGCCCGGGCGCCCTGGTGAGGGACCGAGGCGTGAGGGTGGCGGAGCTTCCGGGCGGCGTCGTTCGCGTCACCCATGCCCTCCCCTGGGCACTCGACCACGTCCACTGCTACGCGGTGCCGTCGGCCGACGGTTGGACGCTCATCGACACCGGGCTCGGCACCCAGGGCACCGCTTCGGCCTGGCAGGAGGCGCTTGCCCAGATGGGAAGGCCACGGGTGACCCGCCTCGTCCTCACCCACTACCACCCTGACCACGTAGGCGGCGGGGCCCTCCTCGCCGACCTCGTGCAGCCGGAGGAGATCGTGCAGGGAAGGAGGGACGCCGCCCTGGCCCGGGCTGCCTTCGGGGCCGACCGCGACCTCGAGGCCTACCGCCGCTACCTCCTCGCCCACGGCATGCCCGTCGGCCACGCGGCCGAGGTCGTGGCCGCGGAGGTCTCGCTACCCCTCGACATGGCCCAGCCCACCCTCCTCGTGGAGGAGGGCGACCGCCTGGAGATGGGGGACGAGAACTTCCTCGTCCTCGAGCTGCCCGGCCACGCTCCCGGGCACATCGCCCTCCTCGGGGAGCGGTCGGGCAGGCTCTTCGCCGGCGACGTCCTCCTCGAGCGGATCACCCCCAACGTGGGGCTGTGGCAGGACTCCGGCCCCGACCCCGTGCGCGACTACCTGGCCACCCTCGACCGCCTGGCCCAGATCCGCCCGGCGGTCGTGTACCCGGGGCACGAGCAGACGATCGCCGACCCCGTCCAGCGCGTCCGCCAGCTCGAGCGCCACCACCGTTTCCGCCTCCGCGCCCACCTGGACGCCCTCGCTTCCCGGCCGACCACGACCTACGAGGTGGCCCGGCGCGTCTTCGGCGACCCGCCCGGGCCGCACGAGCGCCCCTTCGCGCTGGCCGAGGCGCTCGCCCACCTCGTCCACCTCCGGGAGCTCGGCTTGGCCGAGGAGGTGGAGCTGGGCCGCTGGCGGCGAGCCTGAGAGCCTCCTTCCCTACCCTCCGGCTCGAGCCAGGGCAGCGTCCAAGCTGGGGGTGTCGGAGAGGAGGCGGCGGGTGTACGGAGCCCGGGGAGCGGCCAGCACCTCCTCCACGGGACCGTACTCGACGATGCGGCCCTCGCTCATGACCGCCACCTCCTGGGCGATGGTGCGGATGAGGGCCAGGTTGTGGGTGACGAAGAGGAGGCCCAACCCCAGCCGCTCCTGCAGCTCGGCCAAGAGCTCCACGATCGCCGCCTGCACCGACACGTCCAGGGCGGAGGTGATCTCGTCGCAGACGAGGAGGGCGGGCTGGGCGGCGAGGGCCCGGGCGATGGCCACCCGCTGGCGCTCCCCGCCCGAGAGCTCGTCCGGGTAGCGATCGACGTAGGAGGCAGGGAGAGCCACGCTGTCGAGGGCGGCGGCGATCCGCTCTTGGGCCTCTTTGCCTCCCGCGCCGAAGAAGACGCGAAGGGGCTGGCCCACGATTTGGCCTACGGTCTTGCGGGGGTTGAGGGAGGTGTAGGGACTCTGGAAGATGTACTGGACGAGGCGGCGCTCCTCCCGGTCACGGTCGGCCGCCGCCTGGGCCAGCCGCTTGCCCGAAAGGAGGATCTCCCCTGCCCAGCGGCGGTGGAGGCCGGCGACGCAGCGGGCGAGCGTAGTCTTGCCGCTCCCCGACTCCCCTACCAAGGCCAGGCACTCGCTCGGCCACACGTCCAGCCCGATCCCGTGCAGCACCTCCAGCGAGCCGTAGGCAGCCCGCACCCCCCGCACGGAGAGCAGGGGCTCCTGCCCTTCCCGCCCCCGCTCGGCGGCCTCCAGCTCGACCCGCTGGAGGACGCTCTCCGCCGCCACCTCCTCGGCCCGGAAGCAGCGGACGAAGTGCCCTTGGGAGAGGGAGCGGGCCGGAGGCGGGCCCAGCCGACAGCGCTCCACCGCGTACTCGCAGCGGGGGGCGAAGAAGCACCCGGAAGGACGCTGGCCCGGGGCCGGCGCCCGCCCGGGGATCCCGATCAGGGCGTACCGCCCCGAGATGTCGGGGATGGCCTGGACCAGCCGGCGCGTGTAGGGGTGGCCGGCGGCCCGGAAGAGCTGCCGCTCGGGCCCAATCTCGACCAGCCGTCCCCCGTACATCACCCCCACCCGGTGAGCGAGGGCCGCCACCACGGCCAGGTCGTGGCTGATGTACACGGCGGCGACCCCGTGCGACCGGCAGAGGTCGCGCACCGTCTCTAGCACGTGGGCCTGGGTGGTTACGTCCAGGCCGGTGGTGGGCTCGTCCAGGACGATGACCTTCGGTCGGCAGGCGAAGGCCATGGCCAGGGCTACCCGCTGCTGCTGGCCCCCGGACAGCTCGTGGGGGTAGCGGCGGAGGAAGCCGCGGTCGCTGGGCAAGAGCACCTCCTCCAGCATCTCCCGGAGGCGGGAGCGGCGCTCCCCTGGGTCTGCCCCGTAGCCGTGGGCGCTCAGGGTCTCCATGAGCTGGGTCTCGATGCGCAGAGCAGGGTTGAGGGCCGCCGTCGGATCCTGGGGGACGTAGGAGACGACCCGCCCCCGCAGGCTGCGCGCCTCCTGCGGAGGCTTGCCCAGGATGCTCTCCCCGGCGACGCGGACGTCTCCGCCCGCGATCCGGGCCCCCCTCCGGCAATGCCCCATGATCGCCAGCCCCACGGTGGTCTTGCCCGAGCCCGACTCGCCCACGAGCCCCAGCACCTCGCCTGCCCCCACCGAGAAGGTGACCTCGTCCACGATGTCCAGGCGGGAGCCGACGAGCTCCACGCGCAGGCCCTCGACCTCGAGCGCGGGCCGCCCGCTCACTCCCCCACCCGGCGCCGCTCGATGCCGATCGCCGCCCGCGAGAACCCGTCCCCCACCAGGCTCACGCCGATGGTGAGAAGGCCGATGGCGGCTACCGGCAGCACCACCCCCCAAGGCTGGTCGGCGAGGAGGCCCTGCCGGTTCTCGTTGATCATGAGCCCCCAGTCGGCCGCCGGCGGCTGCAGGCCGAAGCCGAGGAAGCTCAAGGCGGCGATGACGGCGATGTTGAAGGTGAGCCGGAGGCCCACCTCGACGATGAGGGGGCTGGTGACGTTGGGAAGTACCTCGCCCACGAGGATCCGCCAGGAGGGAACGCCGATCCCTTCGGCGGCCCGCACGAAGTCCCGCTCCACCACCTCCACCGCCGCCCCCCGAGTGACCCGGGCCACGCGGGGGGCGGTGGTGATCCCCACCGCCAGCACGAGCAGCCACAGCTTGGGGCCGACGGTGGCTACCAGGACGAGGGCGAAGACGAGCTGGGGGAAGGCGAGCACCACGTCCATCGCCCGCATGAGGATCTCGTCCACCACGTTCCGAGCGTAGGCCGCGATCAGGCCCACGGCCACCCCCACCACCGCTCCGAGGGCGGTGGCCAGCGCCGATAGGGCGAGCACCGACCGCCCGCCCCACAGGAAGCGGCTCAACACGTCCCGGCCCAGGTTGTCGGTGCCCAGGGCCGCCGCCGCCGAGGGAGGCTCGAACGGGCTCGCGAACTGCCCCGCCACCTTCACCGACTCGTCGGGGGCGTAGGGGCTGAAGAAGGGCCCGACGACCGCGGTGGCGACGAGCAGGCAGACGATGGCGGCCCCCACCTTCGTCCGACCCTGGCGCCAGGTGCCCGCCAAGAGGAGAAGCCAGGGCCGATGAGAAGCGCCGGTCGTGCCCAGGGCCAGGGCCTGGTCGCTCATCGCAGGGCCGTCCGCAGACGGGGGCTCACGAGGATGGTGGCCACATCGGCAAGGAGGTTGAGGACGACGTAGAGGGCGGCGATGAGCAAGGCGAGGGCCTGCACCACGGGCACGTCCCGGCTCTGGACCGCGCTGACGAAGCCGGCTCCGATGCCGGGGTAGTTGAAGACCGCCTCCACCACCACGATGCCGCCGGCCAGGTAGGCGAGGTTGATGGCGATCACCTGGAAGGTGGGAGCGATGCCGTTGGGGACGGCGTGCCGCCAGAGGACGAGCCGCTCGGGAAGGCCCTTCAAGCGGGCCATCTCCACGAAGTCGCTCTCCAGGATCTCCACCATGGAGGCCCGCATGATGCGGGTGACGTAGGGGGTGACGGCGATGGCCAAGGTGACGATGGGGAGGACGAGCTCCTTGGGGTGGTCCCAGGGCGGCGATCCCGGGGAGATGATGGTCACGGCCGGGAATAGGTGGAACACGGTGGTGGCGAAGAGGAGGATGAGGGCGATCCCGACCACGAACTCAGGGAGGGCGGCGAGGCCCAGGGTGACGATGGAGACGGCGTGGTCGAAGAGGCGGTCGCGGCGCCGGGCGCTCACCGCCCCTAAGAGCACCGCCAGGGGGATACTGGCCGCCGCCGCCACCGCCATGAGGAAGGCGGAGTTCCCCACCCGCTCCCCGATCACCTCGGTCACCGGCAGGCCGGCGGCCAGCGAGGTGCCGAGGTCGCCGGTCAGGACGCCCGAGATCCAGCTCCAGTACTGCTCGACCACGGGCTTGTCGAGGCCGAGCTGCTCCCGCAGGGCAGCCAGGGACTCGGGGGTGGCCGTGCGACCGAGGATGGAGCGAGCAGCGTCGCCGGGAAGGGCTTGGGTGGCCGCGAAGATGACGATCGAGGCCACGACCAGGGTGACGAGGCCGAAGAGCAGGCGCTGCAGCACGAAGCCGGCGATCCCCCGGAAGAGGCGGGGGCGCCCCCGGAGGAGCGGACCGGCGAGAAGCTCGACGCGATTGAGCCTTTCCATCCAAGCCGGGTCGCCG
>CAZQRA010000008.1:12905-43683 GCA_964595575.1 uncultured Gaiellales bacterium | reverse complement strand
AGGGGATCCGGGACCGCGGGGCCGGAGCCGTCCCCTACGGCTCCGGCCCCCGGCTGCGTCCTAGGCGACAAAGTAGATCGTGCGGAACCCGTTTCCGTACTTGTTCAAGTTGAGGGTACCGCGATCGATCTTGAACCCGCCGACCTTGGCCGAGTAGGCGTCGGTCAGGTTCTTGAAGTAGGGGATGATGTGGCCGCCCTCCTCGTACTCCAGGCGCTGCATCTCCCGGATGATGTCGCAGCGCTTCTCGAGGCTCACGGTGCGCAAGGCCTGCCTGTACAGGGAGAGGAAGCGCGGGTACTTGGGGTGCTTGTCCCAGTGGGTCTCGTTGAAGGGGGAGGTGGCGAGGCTTCCCACCGTCACCTGGGCCAGGTAGTTCCGCGTCCCCCAGAAGTCGGTGGCGAACGGCCACTGCAGGTACTGGTCGCCGTAGAAGGTGCCGCCGTCCAGCACCTTGACGTTGATGGTGACGCCGGCCGCCTTGGCGTTCTGAGCCAGGATCTGGGCCTCCTCGACCATGCCCGTGTCAGCCGCCGTCGTCTGCAGGTCGACGGTCAGGCCCTCCTGCCCGGCCGCCTTGAGCAGGGCCCGGGCCCGCTCGGGGTCGTAGCGGCGCTGGGGAAACTCGTCGCCGGCATAGCAGAGGTCGAAGGGGGAGTAGATGTCGTTCGCTACCCGCCCGTGGCCGGCCAAGGCCTGCTTGACCACCTGCGGTCGATTGATGAGGAGCCGCATGGCCTGGCGCACCCGGTTGTCGTTGAAGGGGGGGACGTCGACCCGCATCGAGATCGGGTTCCAGGCCCCCGTGGGCGCCTCGTAGATCCTCAGGTTCTTGCGGCGCTTGACGACCGGGACCTGGGCGTAGGGGACGTCCGTGATCGCGTCCACCTGCCCGCTCAAGAGAGCGTTCACCCGGGCCGTGTCGTCGGGGAAGTCGATGATGATGACCTCGTCGAAGTAGGGCTGGCCCGAGCGCCAGTAGTTCTCGTTCCGGACGTGGACGCTCTGGCGGCCGGGCACGAAGCTCTTCACCTTGTAGGGTCCCGTCCCCACGAAGCGAAGGGGGCTATTCGTGCGGCTGGCCAGATCCTTCATGGGGTAGCCCACAGGGACGATGCCCTGGAAGTACTGGGAGAAGGCGTCGATGAGGGTGACGTCGGGGCTCTTCAGGAACACGCGCACCGTCCAGCGGTCGAGCTTCCGGGTGCGGCTGAAGTCGACGTTCTTGAAGGAGGCGTTCCCAAACAGCTTGAGGGGGTGGGTGGCCGTCCGCCGCATGGAGTAGATGACGTCGTCGGCGGTCACCGTCTTTCCGTTGTGGAACTCGATCCCTTGCCGCAGGCGAACGAGCCAGCGGTCGGCCCGCTCGGGCGTGATCTCCTCGGCCAGCCCGTCGATGGTCGGCTTGTACTGCTCGTTGAAGTAGGAGAGCCCCTCGAAGGTGGCCACCAGCCGCACGATGTCGGGCTTGTCGACGATGTGCTGGCCGTCGATGAAGTCCTTGGCCGAGCCGCCCGTGATGCCCAGCCGGAACGTGCCCCCGCGCTTGGGCTTGGGCGCCGCCCCTTCCGCCAGCTCGACCAGGCCGCCGGCGGCGACGAGCGCGCCTCCGGCCGCCGCCCGGCGCAGGAACTGCTCGCGGGTGAGCCCCTGCGCCGCCGCCTCTTCTATCCGATCGCGATCCGCCATGGTCGCAAGCCTCCTTCCGTCTCGGCCTTCGCTTCCTGTCGCGGTTCGATGCCCAAGAGAGACATGAGGTATCGGTCGAGGCGTAGAGTGAAACACTATTGCCGGCTCAGGTCAAGAGCCGGCTTGTCGCTTTGGCTACCTCCTCCCGCACCTCGATCAAGGTGGGGCCGGAGGCGGCGAGGGCGCGGCCAAGGAGCGAGCGCAGGTGACCGAGGTCCCTCGCCCTCTCCCCCCGACAGCCGAAGCCCCGGGCGAGGGCCAGGAAGTCGCGGGCGGTGATCTCAGTGCCGATGCGGGGGATACCGGCCCTGTCCATGGCCTCCCGGATCTCCCCGTAGCCTCCGTTGTTCCAAACTACCACGGGCAGCGACAGCCCAAGCTCGGCGGCGGTGGCCAGCTCGGCGATGGTGAGCTGGATCCCCCCGTCCCCGGCCAAGCAGACGACGGGACGGCGGGGAGCGGCCAGCTTGGCGCCGATGGCCATGGGAAGACCGCAGCCGAGCGTCCCCCAGGAGAGCGAGGCAAGCCAAGAGCGGGGCCGGAAGGCGGGGAGGTAGTGGTGGGCCGTGTAGGCGAGCTGGGTCGAGTCGGAAGCGACGATCCGATCCTCGGGAAGGGCCTCGTGGAGGACGTCGAGGACGGCCCGGCGAGAGGCGGTCGTCCTCGGCCAGCGAAGGCGACGGCGGATGCGGCTCGCCCGCTCTTCCCCCCGGGGACGGGGCTCGAAACCCTCGAGCTCGCGGAGGAGCCTGCTCAGGACCTGGGCGGCATCGCCTTGGATCCCGACCGCGGCCCGGTACCGGCGGCGGAGCTGGTGGCGGTCGATATCCACCCGGATCAGCTTCCCCCGGAGCCGCGCGGGCCTGGGGATCCCGTAGAGGAAGGCCTCGTTGAGCTCGGTGCCGACGGCGAGCACGACGTCCGCTTGCTCGATGGCCTCGAGGACGGGAGGGAAGGGCATGGTCGCCCCTAGGCACAGGGGGTGCCGGTCGGGCACCGACCCCTTGGAGTTGACGGTCACGACGATGGGGGCTCCCAGGCGCTCGGCCAGAGCTAGAGCCTCCCTCCCCGCGTCCTTCCCCCCGCCCCCCAGGACGAGCAGGGGCTCGCGGGCGGCGGCCAGGATCCGCGCTGCCCGGGCCAGGCTCGCCTCCGAGGGCGAAGGCGGCCTTGCGGAGGGAGGAGCGGCCCGCTTGGGAACCGAGGCCCGAGCGGAGAGGACGTCCAGGGGAACCTCGACGTGCACGGGGCGAGGACGGCCGCCCTCGAACACCTCCCAGGCCCGGGCCAGGACCTCCGGGAGCTCGGAGGCGTGGCCGACCGTGTGGCTGAAGGCGGTGATGGAAGCGGTCAAGGCCCGCTGGTCGGGCAGGTCGTGGAGCAGCCCGTAGCCCTTGCCTCGATCGGGGGTGGCGGTGACGCTGGAGAGGACGAGGAGCGGCACCGAGTCGTGGTAGGCCTGGGCGACCGGGTTGAGGACGTTGGTCAGGCCCGGGCCGGTGATGACGACGCAGACGCCCGGCCGCCCGCTGACCCGGGCCCAGGCGTCGGCCATGAACCCGGCGCTCTGCTCGTGGCGGGGGGTCACGTGGCGGATGCCCGAGCGGGCAAGGCCGCGGTAGATCTCCAGGGTGTGCACCCCGGGGATGCCGAACACGGTGTCGACCCCGTACTGCTCGAGCAGCCTCACCAGGGCCTCGCCCCCGGTCATGCCTCCCCCCAGAAGCGGGCAAGGACGCGGACGATGGCTCGGGCCACGATCATGAGCTCCCCCACGTCCACCCACTCGTCCACGGCGTGGGCGCGGCCGATGCCGGAAGGGCCCAACATCACGCAGGGGATGCCCCGGGCGCCGAAGTGCTGCATGTCGGCGCCCCAGGGGACGCCCGTCACCCGAGCGGGTCTCCCCAGCTCCTCGCTCATCGCCTGCCGGGCGAGGACGACGAGGGGGTGAGAAGGAGCCGTCTCCGTGGGTCGGAACCGGCCCAGCCAGCGGAGCTCGAGCGGAGGCCCCTCCCGATCGAGCGTCCGCTCGAGCAGGGCCTGGAGCGCGGCGCAGGCCTCCTCCACCGTCTCCTCCATGCGCACGCCCACCCTGCCCTGGAAGCGGAGCTCGTCGGGTACCTGGGAAGCCCAGCGGCCGGCCTCCAGCCGACCCACCACGATCGGGTAGGGAAGCTCGAGCTCGCGCATGAGGGGGTGACGGACGTCGGCGTTCAGCCTCCGCTCGTGCTCTGCCAAGGCCTGGTGGAGGGGAAGGTAGCGGTCGAGCGCGGAGAGGCCCTCGCGGCGGAGGGCAGCGTGGGCCGACCTCCCCCTCACCACCCCCTCGAACTGGACCGACCCTGCGTGGGCACAGACGACATCGAGCCCGGTCGGCTCGGGGATGAGGCAGGCGGCGAAGTCGGCGTCCTGCTCGAGGGCGGCGAAGGTGCCCTGGCCCCCGTCCTCCTCCGAGGCCACCGCCTGGAGGACGACGTCCCCCGGAAGGCGCCCCGCGGCCGCGCGGGCCGCTCCCAGGGCGTGGAGAGCGGCCACCAGCCCGCCCTTCATGTCCACCGAGCCGCGGCCGTAGACGCGGCCGCCCTCCACAGTGCCCGACCAGGGGTCGCGCTCCCAGGGAAGGGGGCCGGGCGGGACGACGTCGACGTGGCCGTTGAGGCAGAGCCTGGGAGCGCCTGGGTCGGCCCCGGGCAAAGCGACCGAAAGACCGAAGAGCTGCCGGCGGGGGACGGCCGAGCCGGGGTAGCCGGGGCGGGAGGCCAGGGCGGCGAGGTCGTGCTCGATCAGCGCGCTCTCGAGCCCGCGCGAGGCGGCAAGCTCCGCCACCAGCTCCAGGGCCGCCCGCTCGTCCCCGGTGAGGCTGGGCACCTGGACGAGGCGGGCCAGGTCCTGGGCCAGCGCCTCGGGGTCGAGGCGGGCGAGCGCCTCCTCCTCCCAGGAGGCGCCGGCTCCCGCAGGCGCCGTCATCCCCGCAGGAGGGGCCGGGTGTTGCAGGTGGGGCCGGAGATGCGGCGGACGGAGATGTGCTCCCCCTCGTACTCGATCACCTCGGCTCCTGCGTCCCGTAGGCGGGCAGCCGTGACCGGATTTCCGGCGCACATGACGGCGACTCCGGGAGCGAGGGCGAGCACGTTGGCCCCCTGGGTCTCGAACTCCTCGTCGGGGACCTCGACCAGGCGGTACTCGCGCTCCCGCAGCAGCTCGAGCAGGCGGATGGGGGCCGCCCGCGGGTACACGACGGCCAGGTCCTCGTCCACGGGGCTGACCACCGACATCAGGTGGAGGACCTTGCCGGGACCTTCCCAGTGGGGGAGCTCGAGCTGGTGGAAGGTGGTCACGATCCCGTCCAGGATGCGACGGAGCTGGCGGAAGCCCTCGTCGTTCGTCCGGTAGCTGCGGCCCACGAGCAGGGTGTCGTGGTCAAGCCACAGCGTGTCCCCGGCGTCCATCGTCCCCTCGCCCCCGACCCAGCCGATGATGGGGATGCCGAGGCGAAGGAGGGCGCGGGCCATGGGGAAGGTCTCCGCCCGCCGCTCGGGCCTGCCGCTGGTCAGGATCACCGCGCCCTGGTCGGTGACGAGGGCAGGGTCGAAGGTGGCCGTGCAGGTGACGCTCCCTGCCTCCTCCAGGAAGTCGAGACGGACGCCCCGGTCGCGGAGGATGGCGAGGAAGCGGTCGTGCTCTTCCCGGGCCCGCTCCGGATCGGGGATCCGGGGGAGCCCGTAGGCCTCGTACCCCTCGCGGGTGAACTCGGGGCCGGGCCTGTGGACGAGCGCCCAGCGCAGGGGCGCGACCATCGACTGAGCGCCGAACGTCCTGGTCTCGGTGGCAGCCGAAGCCATGGCAGCTCCTCCTTCCAGACGGGCGATCCCTGGCAGGGAGAGAACGGTACAAGATGGAGGCTTCCCCGCCCAGGCCCTCTCGGTCTAGGCTTACCCCGTGGACCGCGAGCTCGAGGCCGCTTTCGCCCGGGCCCAGGAACGGGCCCGCCGGGCGCCGGCCAGAGTCGAGCGGCGGGTCGAGCGCTTGCTCGCCCGCGACGTGCCCACCTTCCTCGAGTGCCCCTGGGTCGACCTCTCGGCGGTGCCGAGCGACGTCGACGCGGTGGTGCTCGGCGTGCCCTTCGAGAGCGTCGTCCCCAAGGATCCCCGCACCTTCTACCCCCAGGGGGCAGCCCCGCCCCCGGGCGAGGACCTCTACGCCCGCCACGGCTCCTACGAGGCCCCCGCTGCCATCCGCCGTGGCTCGATCCTCTTCTCGCTCGACCACTCCCACGGCCTCATGCTGGAGAAGGACCTCCGTCTCGGCGACCACCTGCGGATCGGCGACGCCGGCGATCTCTCGCTCCGCGAGCTCGGCCCCGAGCAGGCCCTGGCGGCCGCCTCCCGGGCCATCGAGGCGATCGCCCGGGCGGGGGCGATCCCCGTCGTCCTGGGGGGCGATCACCTGATCACCCTGTTCGTCCTGGCCGGGATCCACGCCGCCACCGGCAAGAAGATCGGGGTCGTGACCTACGACGCCCACCTCGACCTCTCCTGGGAGCCGCGCTACTGGGCCGGCTCGCAGTGGGCTCGGGCCATGGAGCTGGGGGCCCTCGATCCCAGGAACCTCGTCCAGATCGGCGTGCGCGGCCTCCGCAACTCCATTCTCTGGCGGGAGGTAGCCGAGGAGCTCGGCGTCCGCTACTACAGCATGGCCGAGGTCGACCGGCTCGGCCTCGACCGGGTCACGAGCGAGGCCGTCCACCGGGCCCGAGACGGGGCCGACCTCCTCTACCTGTCCATCGACGTGGACGCCTTCGAGCCCACGGCCCTGCCGGCCCAGAAGTACCCCGAGCCGGGCGGCCTGGGCGTGCGCGAGGTCCTGCGCTCGATCGAGCAGGCGGTGGCGGAGGGAGGCGAGGTCTGCGGCCTCGACTTCGTCGAGCTGGCGCCGGCCTTCGACCTCGACTGCTACGGGGCCGCCGTCGCCTGCCGCTGCCTGATCGAGGGGCTGGCCTCGATCGCCGGCCGCCGCGCCTCGGGACGGACGATCGAGTCGCCGCGACCGTGACCGACTGGGACCGCCTCGTCCCTCCCCGCCTGCACGGCCTGGAGCCCTACCGCCCCACCGAGCCGCCGGTGCAGGAGCTCTGGGCCCGGCTGGGCGAGGAGGCGGTGGGCAAGCTGAACTGGAACGAGAGTCTCTTCGGCCCCTTTCCCGGCTCCCTGGAGGCGGCCGCAGCCGAGCTGGCACGGGCCTGGATGTACCCGGAGCAGACCTACGCCGACTTCCGGCGGGCGGTCGCCGACCGCATCGGCGTCGGCCCCGAGCGCGTCGTCCCCGCCCACGGCGTCCAGGCGCTGATCGAGACGGTAGCCACGGTCTTCCTCGACCCCGGGGACGTGGTGGTCGTTCCCTCGCCCACCTACGGCCTCTACGCCCAGGCCAGCGCGGCCCGGGGAGCGACCGTCATCCCCGTGCCCCTCCGCGCCCTGTCCCTCGACGCAGAGGCCTTGGCCACGGCCGCCCGCCAGCATCGGGCGCGCCTCGTCTGGGTCTGCGACCCCAACAACCCCACAGGGTCGCTGCTTGCCCGAGAGGAGTGGGAGAAGCTCCTCGACGGCATCCCCGAGGGGTGCGCGCTGGTCGTGGACGAGGCCTACATCGACTACGTCGATCCGAAGCGGCGGCTGCGGCGAGAGGAGGACGTCGAGGCCGGCCGCCCCGTCGTCCTCCTCCGCAGCTTCTCCAAGCTGTTCGGCTTGGCCGGCCTCCGCCTCGGCTACGCGGTGGTCGACGAGCGGCTCGCCCGCTACCTCGACGTGGCCCACGAGCCCTTCAACGTCAACCGGGTGGCCCTGGCTGCCGGTCGAGCCTGCCTCGAGCGGGTTGACGCGGTCGAGGAGCGGCGGCGGGCGGTCGTAGCCGCCCGCGAGCGGCTCTCCTCCCTCCTCCTGGAGGCGGGGGCCGAGCCTTTGCCGTCCCAGGCCAACTTCGTCCTCGCCCGGGTGGGAGTGGACGACAAGGCCTTGGTCCGGGCCTTGGCCGAGGAGGGCCTGCTCGTGCGGGCAGGGAGCGAGCTCGGGCTGCCCGGGTACGTGCGGGTGACGGTAGGCCCTCCGAAGCTCATGGAGCGGCTGGCCGCCACCCTCGCCCGCCTTCTCCCCGAGCTCGCCGGCGGCGGGCCGGCCGACCAGCTAGCCGACGATCTAGCCAATTCTGAGGCAGCGCCGGGAGGCTTTGCCCGGTAAGCTCTTGCTCGGTGGACCTGCGACTGACGCCACGCCAGGTCGAGCTCAAGGAACGGGCGGCCGCCCTGGCGGCCGAGATCATGGCCCACGAGGAGCGCTGCGAGAGGGAGAACGGCCTGCCTCCCGAGATCCTGGCCCAGCTCAAGGAGCGCGTGCTGGAGGCCGGCCTCCAGGCCATCAACATGCCCGAGGAGTGGGGCGGCGCCGGCCTCTCCATCCTCGAGCAGGTGATCGTCCAGGAGGAGCTGGGGCAGCTGACGAACGCCCTCTGGGACGTCGTCTGGCGCCCGGCGAACGCCCTCCGCGCCTGCACTCCCGCCCAGCGAGAGCGCTACCTCTTGCCGGCGATCAGGGGGGAGCGGCGCGACTGCTACGCCGTCACCGAGGAGAAGGCGGGCTCCGACCCCACCGCCATCGAGACGACGGCCGAGCCCCTCCCCGGCGGCGGCTACCGGCTGAACGGGGAGAAGTGGTTCGTGACCGTCGGCGACGTGGCCGACTTCTTGATCGTGCTCGCCGCCGTCAAGCCCGGCCGGGAGCTCACCCTCTTCCTCGTCGACAAGGACCTGCCGGGGGTGCGGGTGAAGCGGGTTCCCCGCTACATGCACACCTTCGTCTACGAACACCCCGAGTTCGTGCTGGAGGACGTGGAGGTGGGCGAGGACGCCGTCCTGGGCCAGGTGGGACAGGGCTACGACCTCACCCGCGACTGGTTCGTGGAGGAGCGGCTGATGATCGCCGCCCGGTCCCTGGGCGCAGCCGAGCGGGCGCTGCGGCTGGCCGCCGACTGGTCGAGGGAGCGGGTCCAGTTCGGCCGACCCATCGCCGACTACCAGCTCGTCCAGGCCATGCTGGCCGACAGCGCCGTCGAGATCGCCCTCAACCGCTCGCTCCTCTACCACGTAGCCTGGGAGGCCGACCAGGGTCTTTCCCGCAAGCTCCTACACGCCAAGGCGGCTATGACCAAGCTGGCCGCCTCCGAGGCAGCCGGGCGGGTGGTCGATCGGGCCCTCCAGCTCTTCGGGGGGCGGGCCTACATGCGCGAGCACCCGGTGGAGCGGCTGTACCGCGATCTCCGGGTCGACCGGATCTGGGAGGGGACGTCGGAGATCCAGCGCCTGATCGTGGCCAACGAGATCCGTAAGCGGGGCCTGGACGGCCTCCTCGGCTGGCCGCTCCCCGCGGGCGAGCCCCTCCGGGAGCCTCTACCAGTCTCCTAGACGACCCCTCTTCCTCGGCGAGGCGGGGGCTCGACCGGGCCCCGGGCACTGCCGGGCTGCGTAGGATGGGGTATGGCTTCAGGGAGGGTGCTCGTCGACTCGCCCCCCGTCCCCCTGGACGCGGCCCGCAGCTACCTGGCCGGCGTTGTGGCCGCGGTGGAGGCGCCGCCCCGTCCCTGGCGGGGAGAGGACGTGGTGGGCCTCCTCGCCTGGCGGCCGGTGACCGAGGACGACCTCGACAGGCTGCCTGGCCTGAGGGTCATCGCCACCCCCAGCGTGGGCTACGACCACATCGACGCCGCCGCCGCCGCCCGCCGGGGAATCTGGGTCTGCAACGTGCCCGACGCCTACGTGGACGAGATGGCAGACAGCACCCTGGCCCTAATCCTCGCCCTCCTGCGCGGCATCGTCTTCCTCGATCGCTCGGTGCGGGCCGGACGCTGGGACGAGCACGCCGCCGGCCCGCTTCGGCGAGCGCGGGACACCCGCCTGGGGATCGTGGGGCTGGGGAGGATCGGCAGGGCCGTGGCCCGGCGGGCGCTCGCCCTCGGCTTCGAGGTGTGGGGGCACGATCCCTACGTCCCGCCCCAGGAGGTGGCGGAGATGGGGGTGCGGGCCGCCTCCCTGCACGAGCTCCTCTCTGCCTGCCACGCGGTCACCCTGCACGCGGCCCTGACCAAGGAGACGGAGGGGATGATCGGCGAGCGCGAGCTCTCGCTCATGCCCGCTGGGGCCTACCTGGTCAACACCGCTCGGGCCCAGCTCCTCGACTGGGCCGCCTTCCTGCGCGCCCTTGCCGGCGGGCGCCTGGCGGGGGCGGCCTGCGACATCCTGCCGGTGGAGCCGCCCACGGCCGAGAGTCCTGTGCCCATGCTCGACAACCTCATCGTCACCCCCCACGCCGCCTGGTACAGCCCCCAGGCGGAGGAGGCGGTGTACCGCCGCTCAGCTGCCGCCGTGCGGGCCGTGCTGGAGGGCAGGGAGCCCGAGGGCGTCGTGGTCAGGCCCGCCCCAGGATGAAGCGACCCGGGGACGGCCCTCGCTCGCCCCTCTCGCCCCAGGCCAACGCGGGGAGAGTGGCCCTGGTCACAGGAGGCGGTAGCGGCATCGGCCGCGCGACCGCCCTCGAGCTCGCCCGTACCGGGGCCCAGGTGGTCGTGTGCGGACGCCGTCCCCAGCCGCTCCAGGAGGTACGGGCCGAGATCGAGGCCCAGGGAGGGGCGTGCCTTGCCCTGCCCGCCGACGTACGCGAGCCCGAGCAGGTCGAGGCCCTGGTCGCCACCGCCCTCGAGCGGCTGGAAAAGATCGACGTGCTCGTGCACTGCGCGGGGGGCCAGTTCCTCGCCCCCGCCGAGGACATCAGCCTCAAGGGCTGGCGGGCCGTCCACCGCCTGGCCGTCGACGCCGCCTGGGATCTCACCCGCCTCGTCGCCCGCCGCTCCATGCTGCCCCGGGGACAGGGCCTGGTCGTCTTCCTCGGCTTCAGCCCCCGGCGGGGGATCCCCGAGACCGTTCACGCCTGCGCCGCCCGAGCGGCCCTCGAGAACCTGGCCTGCGCCCTGTCCAACGAGTGGAGTTGCTACGGCGTGCGGGCGGTGTGCGTGGCCCCGGGCACCATCCTCACCGAGGGCCTTGCGGCCTACGGCGAGGAGCGGATCGGGGCCTGGGCGCGGCAGGTGCCGCTGGGCCGGCTGGGACGGCCGGAGGAGGTGGCCAGCGTGATCGCCTTCCTCGCCTCCGACGGGGGCGCCTACATCACCGGCACCACCATCGTCGTCGACGGGGGGCTCGACGCCTGGGGCCTGGGCTACGAGCCGCCTCCGCCACAGGCCTGGGGTCAGACCGGCCAGTAGCGGGCGAGCGCCGCCCTGGCCGCCGCCACCTCCTTCCGCCCCCGCTCCACGTCGTCGGGGAGGTAGGCGAGGGGGTCGTCGAGGGCCGGCTCCAGCCCGAGTACGCCTTCCAGGGTGGCGTGGAGGCAGTAGGCGGCGTAGGTGGTGGCGTAGCCGCCCTCCTGGACGAGGACGAGCCGTCCCCGGCAGTGGCGGTCGGCAAGCTCGCGGGCCCAGGCCCCCAGCCGCCGGAAGCCGGCCATGGTCAGGCACTGGCGCCCGTTGGGATCGAATTGGCTTGCGTCCTGGCCGCAGGCCACGAGCAGGAGCTGGGGCTGGAAGGCGTCGACGATGGGGCAGACGACCTCCTCCATGGCCCGGGCGTAGCCGGCGTCCCCGGTGCCGAAGGGAAGCTCGACGTTGACGGTGTAGCCCTCCCCCCGGCCGCGTCCGACCTCGTCCACCGAGCCCGTCTGGGGGTGGGTCGGCCCCCAGGCGCCGTGAGGCATGTGCAGGGAGACGGCCAAGACGTCGGCCCGGTCGTAGAAGCACTCCTGGGTTCCGTTGCCGTGGTGGACGTCCCAGTCGACGATGGCCACCCGCTCGCTCCCCCGCCGGCAGGCGAGGGCGGCCGCCAGGGCCACGTTGTTGAAGAGGCAGTAGCCGTCGGCCTGGCGGGGCTGGGCGTGGTGGCCGGGAGGACGGACGAGGGCGTAGGCGCGGGCAGCGCTCCCCTCGAGGACAGCCTCGACGGCAGCCAGAGCCGTCCCCGCCGCAGCGAGGGCAGCGGCGAAGGACCCTGCCGAGGCGGGAGTGGTGGTCGTCAGGCGGCCCCCGCCCTGGGCGCAGAGGGCGCGCAGGGCCTGGACGTACTCGGGCTCGTGGACGAGCTCGAGCTCGGCTGCGTCCGCCGGCCGGCCCGGCCGGAAGCGTACGTGCCCGGCCAGGGGCCCCCGCTCCAAGATCGCCTTCATGTTGAGGATGCGGGCGATCCCCTCCGGGTGCGGCTCCTGACGCGCGAGGAGGGGCGAGGGCGGCCGCTCGAGCACGCCCAGGCCGGTGTCGTGGAGGAGGACGTCCCGGTGCCAGAAGACGTCGAGGAGAGCCACCTCCTAGACGGGGGAAGGGGCCATGCTGTAGACGAAGAAGGCGGGCTCCTCGCCCACGTTGCAGAGCCGGTACCGCCAGCCCGGGGCCAGGTACACGGCGTCGTCGGGGCCGATGTCGAGCTCCCCCTCGTCCCAGAAGAGACGCAGCCGCCCCCGGATCACGTAGTACGTCTCGTCCACGGGCCCGTAGTAGGTCTCGCCCGGGTGGGTGCGGTCCTCGTCCTCGAACGACCACACGTTCGTCTCCTCGCCCGGGTCCATCCAGCAGGCGCCGAGCAAAAGCCCCGACCCGCACGACTGGCGGCTGACGAGCCGGGCAATCCTGACCTTGGTGGGAGCCTCCTTGGCCGGGATCACGGGCACGGAGGCGAGGGGAACGACCCGGGGTCTTGGCTTCTCCATCACCGACCTCTCCTTTCCTGGCTTCGGGCCACGAAGGCCTCGGCTTTCCTCCTTGCCTCCTCGGTCTGGGAGAGCATGCCGTAGGCCAGCCGCTCCAGGGCGATGCCCCCCTCCCGCGACACCTCGGGGAGGAGGTCGGCCGCCCGCTTGGCCACCGCCACCGCCAGCCGAGGAAGCCCCGCCAGCCGCTCGCCTATCTCGATCGCCCGCTCGAGCGCCTTCCCGGCCGGCACCACCTCGGTCAGGAGCCCGAGGCGCAGTCCCTCGCTCGCGTCCAGGCGGTCGCGTAGAAGCATGAGCTCCTTGGCCCGGGCCGGACCGACCAGGCGCACGAGACGGTGGAGGCCGCCCGAGCTGGGGACGATGCCGAACCCGACCTCGGGCAGGCCGAGCACGGCCGTCTCGTCCGCCACCCGGAAGTCGGTGGCGAGAGCGAGCTCCAGGCCTCCCCCCAGGCAGTAGCCGGCGATGGCGCTCACGGTGGGCTGGGGGAGCGCGGCCAGCTCCTCGTAGACGTCTCCCGTCTCCCGGTAGTAGGCAGCGACGTCGTAGGGGTCGCGACCGCGAAACTCACTCACGTCGGCCCCGGCCGAGAAGGCCCGACCGGCTCCGGTCACGACCAGGCAGCCGCTCCTCCTGACCGCGGGCGCGGCCAGGGCCTCCTTGAGCTCGCGCTCGAGGGCGACCGAGAGGGCGTTCAGCTTCTCCTCCCGCCGCAGCGTGAGGACGCAGACATCGCCCACCGTCTGCAGCTCGACCAGGGCGGCCATCGCCGCGTAGTCTGATGGGGTAGGGAGAGGAAGACAAGCCCCCTCAGGGGCGACGGGCCGCCTCCAGGGTGGCCCAGAAGTCGTCGCCGGTGCGGATGTAGGGGCCGCCGGCATCCCCGGGGACGACGTGGTCCCAGCGCCACACCCGGCCCCTCTGGAGCGCCACCGCCACCAGCCGCCGCCGCCTCTGGCTTGCCCGCACCTCCTCGTCCAGGCGCCGGAGATCCCAGCGGGCAGACAGGGCCTCGGCCAGGTCCTGGGCCCAGGAAGGCAGCCCCTCCTCCCCAGCGAGGTTGTGGCGCTCGCCGGGGTCGGAGGCGAGGTCGTAGAGGAGGTCGGGGCCGCCCAGCTCCCGCACGAGCTTGAGCGAGCCCCGGATGAGCGTCACTTGGGGCGAGCGCACCCCCTCCGCCAGGTACTCGACGGGGATATCGCGCCTGGGCGCTCGCCCCCCGGTCAGGGCGCCGACGAGGCTCTCCCCGTCGAGGGGCGCCGCCGGGCCCTCCGGCCCGAAGCCTCCCGCCAGGTCGACCAGGGTGGGGAGGAGATCGAGCAGGGAGACAGGCTCCCCTACCCGGCGGGGCGGGAAGCGGGAGGGGCAGAAGACGATGAGGGGAACCCGGATCGACCCCTCGAAGGGGGCCATCTTGTACCACAGGCCCCGCTCCCCCAGCATGTCGCCGTGGTCGGAGGTGACGACCACGACGGTGTCGGCGAGGAGCCCCTGCTCCTCGAGGGTGGAAAGCAGCAGGCCCACGTAGTCGTCGAGGAGGGACACCGCCCCGTAGTAGCCCCGTCGAGCGCGCAGTACCTGCTCGGGGGAGACGGCGATCCGGTCGGCCGCGACCATGGCCCGCAGCCGCCGGGTGGGGGCGTCCAGCGGCTCCGGCGGGTCGGGGAAGGCGGGGGGATCGATGCTCGTGCCCTCGTACAGGTCCCAGTAGCGAGCCGGCACCTCGTAGGGATCGTGGGGATGGGTGAACGAGGCCACGAGGAGGAGGGGCCTGCCCTGCTCGCGGGCGCTCTCCACGATCGCCCGCCGGGCCCGGTGGAGCACCTCGGCGTCGTACTCGAGCTGGAGCGTCGATCGCACCGGCCCTGCCCGCAGCACGCTGCTCAGGTCGTGGTACCAGGGAAGGGTCTCCTCGTCGGCCAATCGCCAGTCGGGAATCCAGTCGAACCCGGCCGGGTAGATGTCGGGCACGGGCCGCTCCTCGAACCCGTGCAGCTGGTCGGGCCCGATGAAGTGCATCTTCCCGCAGAGGACGGTGCGGTAGCCGAGCAGCCGCAGGTAGTGGGCGAGGGTGGGGATGCCGGCGGCAAGCTCGCCAGCGTTGTCGTAGGCCCCGGTGCGCGAGGGGAGCATGCCGGTCATGAGCGCCGCCCGGGAGGGGACGCAGAGGGGCGAGGGGCACAGGGCCCGCTCGAGCACGACCCCCTCCCCGGCCAGGCGCTCGAGCACGGGCGCCTTCACCACCCGGTTGCCGTAGGGGGGAAGCGCCGTCGCCGCCAGCTGGTCGGCGAGGACGAGGAGGATGTGGGGAGGCGCAGGCACGGGGCTCGACTCTACCCTCTGCCCCTCAAGCCGACAGCGAGGAGGGCACTATCGGGCCACGACCGGGGTGGAAGCGCGTCCGGAGTGCGCGGTCGGCGCCAGTCCTCCCTAGACTCGATGCTCGTGCCTTTCCGCGCCCTCGCCTTCGACTTCAACGGCACCCTGTCTCTCGACGAGCCCATCCTGTGCGCGGTGTACCGGGAGCTCTTCGCCGAGCTGGGGCGGCCGCTCAGCGAGGCCGTCTACTACCGACGCTTCGCCGGCAGAAGCGATGAGGCCATCATCGGCGGCTGGCTGGGCGTGGACGCAGAGGAGCTCCGCCGCCTGACCGAGGAGCGCGTGCGTCGCTACCGCCTGCGGGTCGCCGGCGGCGCCACCGTCCCAAGGCGCCACCGCCAGGCGGTGCGCTACGCCGCCCGGCGGGTGCCGCTGGCGCTCGTCTCGGGAGCCTCTCGCCGCGAGATCGAGGACGTGCTCGACGACGCCGGCCTGGCTGGGCTCTTCCGCCACCTCGTCACCGCCGAGGACGTCGCCCACGGCAAGCCCCATCCCCAGGGCTACCTGCGGGCGGCGGAGCTCCTCGGCCTCGACCCGGGGGAGATTGTCGCCTTCGAGGACACCCAGGCCGGCATCGCCGCCGCCAAGGCGGCTGGCCTCGCCTGCCTTGCCCTCCAGGGCACCCTTCCCCCGGAACGGCTGGCGGCTGCCGACGGCCTGGTGGAGCGAATCGATGTCGAGCTCGTGCGCCGCCTGCTGGCATGAGCGCCCGTCGTCCGGAGGGGGAGCGGCCGCGGCCGTGGGTGATCGCCCACCGTGGCTCCTCCTGGGACGAGAAGGAAAACACCCTCCCCGCCTTCGAGCGGGCGATCGCCGAGGGGGCCGACTTCCTGGAGCTGGACGTGCAGGTGTCCGCGGACGGCGCCCTCGTCGTCTTCCACGACCTCGACCTCGACCGCCTGACTCCGCTCGCCGGCCCCCTGCGCCGGCGCCCGCTGGCCGAGCTGGCCGAGGTCGGCATCCCGACCTTGGAGCAGGTGATCGAGCTGGCCCGGGGGCGGATCGGGATCATGGCCGAGCTGAAGAGCCCCCACCTCTACCGGCGGCGAGGCCTGGTCGAGCGCGCGACCCGCCTCCTCTCGGGCGAGGACGTGGTCGTCTCGTTCCAGCGGCGGGCGCTCCTCGAGGCGCGCCGGCTGCGGCCGGAGCTGCGCCTGCTCCAGCACGTCGGTCTCGGCGTCTCCATCCGGGCGGCCGCTGGCTACGCCTGGGCGGTGGGCCTGTGGGACGCCCGCGCCACCCCCCGGGGCATCGCCCGCGCCCACGCCCTCGGTCTCCTCGTCACCGTCTACACCGTGAACGACACGGCGCGGATGCGCGAGCTGGCGGAGCTGGGGGTGGACGGCATCTTCACCGATCGCCCCCGCCTGGCGCGGGAGGCACTGGCGGCCGCTGGTATACCTCGAGCCGGGTGAGAGCGCCATCCCCAGCCATCGACGCGGAGGCGGCCGCCGCCCGAGCAGCCCTCCCCTGGCCGAGCGAGGGGCTGTGGCTTCGCTGCGCCCTCCACGCCCACACGACGGAGTCGGACGGGGAGCTTCGCCCCGACGACCTCGCCCTCCACTACGAGCGGGGTGGCTACGACGTCCTCGCCACCACCGACCACGGCAAGCGAACGGAAGCCCAGGGCCGGCGCATCCTCGTCCTGCCCAGCGCCGAGCTCGCCTTCGTGAGTGCCGACGGTCGACGCGGCCACCTGCTCGCCTTCGGCCTCCGCTGCCAGCCGGGGGAGCCGGCCGAGCTGGCCGCCGAGCAGGCAGACCTCCCTCGGGTGGCCGACTGGGTGGAGGCACGCGGGGGCGTCGCCTACCTCGCCCACCCCTACTGGAGCGGTCTTCCGCTCGGGAGCCTGGATCTCCCCGCCAACGTGGTCGGCATCGAGGTGTACAACGCCGGCTGCGAGCTCGAGGCGGGTCGCGGCCTGTCCTCGGTGCACTGGGACGAGCTGGCCGAGCGCGGCAGGCTCTGCCCGGGCATCGCCACCGACGACTCCCACCACCCCGGCTTCGACTCCGACCTCGCCTGGACGTGGCTGCGCGTGCCCGAGCGCTCGCCGGAGGGGGTGCTGGCGGCCCTGTCCCAGGGCAGCCTGTACGCGTCCTGCGGGCCCCTCCTGCACGAGGTCGCCCGCGACGGCGACACCGTCGAGGTCCGCTCTAGCCCCTGCCGGTCGGTGACGCTCGTCTCCGACAGCACCCTGGGCTCGGCCGTCAACGCCGGCAGGCTGGGCTACGTCCACGGCGGGCAAGCGTTGGAGGAGGATGCCTCGGGCCTGATCGTGCGGGCGCGGCTCGACATCCCCCGAGGCGCGCGCTACGTGCGGGTCGAGGTCACCGACGCCGAGGGCAGGAAGGCATGGGCGAGCCCATTTCGGGTGTAGGCTGGCGCGGCCGGGCGGTGGAGGCGTTAGCCGGGCGCCGCTTCGACCTGCTCGTCATCGGGGGCGGCATCCTGGGGGCGGCCGTGGCCGCCCACGCCGCCCGATTGGGCTTGGCGGTGGCCCTGGTGGAGGCAGGCGACTTCGCATCGGGCACCTCCGGCGCCTCCTCCAAGCTCATCCACGGCGGCCTCCGCTACCTCCGCCTGGGCGACGTGCGCCTGGTGCGGGAGGCCCACCGGGAGCGGCGGCTCCTCATGCGCGTCGTCGCCCCCCACCTGGTGCGCAGGCTCCCCTTCCTGCTTCCCCTCTACGAGGGCGGGCCCTACCGGCCCTGGCTCGTCCAGAGCGGCATCCTCCTGTACTCGGCTCTCGCCCGCTCCCGCCTTTCCTGGCTGGTAGCGCCGGAGCGGGCCCGCGCGCTCGCGCCCGGCCTCCGCCTGGAGCGCCTTCGCTCCTGTGCCCTGTACGCGGATGCCTGGACGAACGACGCCCGGCTGACCCTGGCCAACGTGCGCGCCGCCGCCGAGGCCGGGGCGGTCGTGCTCAACGGAGCCGAGGTCGTGTCCCTCCGCGCCTCCTCCGGTCGCCTGGAGGGCGCGGAGGTGCGGGTGGACGACGAAGTCGTCCCCGTGCGGGCCCGGGCGGTGGTGAACGCGGCCGGGCCCTGGATCGACCGGGTGCGCCGGCTGGAGAGCCCACGGGCGGGCACCTCGGTGCGGCTCAGCAAGGGGGTGCATGCCCTCGTCCCCGCCCGGGGCGAGTGGCAGGCAGCCCTCACCCTCCTCCAGGACAGCGTGCGGGTGACGTTCGCCGTGCCCTGGTATGGGATGCTCCTCCTGGGGACGACGGACGAGCCCTACGAGGGGGACCCGAGCGCCGTGCAGGCGGAGCCCTCGGAGGTGGAGCAGGTCCTGGCGGAGGCTTCCCTCGCCCTCGACCCCGAGCTCGTGCGGCCGGAGCGGGTGCGGGCCGTCCTCGCCGGCCTGCGCGTCCTTCCCGCCGGAAAGGGCGAGAGCGTGAGCGCCCGCCGAGAGACCGTGTACACGGTGGGGCCCCTGGGCATGGTGAGCGTGGCCGGGGGCAAGCTCACCACCTACCGAGCCATCGCCCTGGGCGCCCTGGCCCGGCTGCGAGCCCCGCTGGGGCTGCACCGGCTGGAGACGCGGCCCTGGCCGCTCCCCGGCGCCCAGGGGCTCGCGGACACGAGGCTCCCCGTGGAGCTCGCGCCTGCCGTCCGCGCCCACCTCCTCCACCTCTACGGGTCGCTGGCCCCCGAGGTGCTCGCCCCCGCCCTGGAGGAGGAGGCGCTGCTCGAGCCCCTCCACCCGGACGGGCCCGATCTCGCCGTCCAGGCCCTCTACGCAGTCACCCACGAGTGGGCGCGACGCCCGGAGGACGTGGCCCGCCGCCGGACGACGCTCTACGCTCGGGGCCTGGCCACGGAGGAGACCATGGAGCGCGTGGCCAGGATTGCCGCCGGGGCCGTGTCCGCGGCCAGGGGGTCGGCGCCGTCCCCTACTCGGGCGTCACGTAGGCGGCGATGATGCCGCCGTCGACCACGAGCGCCGCCCCGGTCACGAACGACGACTCGACGCCGGCCGGGAAGAGGGCCGCGTTGACCACCCTTCCGGCCCTTGCCCAGCCGGCCCGTGGGCCGGTGCAGGCGCCTCCGCTCGTAGGCAGCGAGGTCGGAGCCGTGGATGCCGAGGTGCCAGGTCTCGACCGAGGGGTCGAGGATGGAGGCATCCTCTGGCGACGAGATAGCGCCGTCGTTGTAGAGAGAGGACGTCGATGCCGCCGAAGCGCTGGGCGGTGGCGGCCATCATCGCCTTCACCTCGTCGGCGACGTCGACGGCGAAGGCAAAGGCCGACCCCCGGGGGCACATGGCCACCGTCTCCTGGGCGGCGGCAGCGGCGAGGTCGGCGGCGCACACGTTGGCCCCTCGCCGGCGAACACGACGGCCGCCTCCCGGCCCATGCCGCTCCCGGCCCCGGTGATCACGCACACCTTCCCCTCCAGCCTCCCTGCCACCACCTCAACCTCCGGCGGAGGGAAAGACGAGAAGGCCCGGGGGCGAGCCTCGTCACGACCGGCGCTCCGCCCGATAGCGGCGGGCCTCCTCCACCAGGGCCACGAACAGGCGCTGGTCGTCCCCGGCCTCCGGGTGCCAGAGGACGCCGAGGGCGAAGCGCTTGCGAGGATCCTCGATCCCCTCCAGCGTCCCGTCCTCCGCCCACGCGCTCGCCACCAGGCCCTCGCCCACTCGGGCGATCCCCTGGTGGTGGCTGGACTTCACCGCCGCGAGCCGCTCGCCCAGGACGGCGGCAAGGCGGGTCCCCGGCTCCACCACCACCGCGTGCTCGGAGAAGGCCCCCCGAGTCTCCCGGTGGCGCTCGTTCCCCACCGCCTCCGGGAGGTGCTGGAGGAGCTCCCCGCCCCGGACGACGTTGAGGAGCTGGGAGCCGCGGCAGATGGCCAGCGTGGGCATGTCCCGCTCCAGGGCGGAGGCGATGAGCCGCATCTCGGCCAGGTCCCGGTGCCTGTGGGGCGTGTCCGTCTGGGGATGGGGCTCGGCCCCGTAGAGGGCAGGATCGAGGTCCGCTCCCCCCGAGAAGACGATCCCGTCCAGGACGTCCAGGGTCTCCTCCACGCCCTCCTCGCTCGGGGGCACGAGCAAGGGCCGACCTCCTGCCCGCTCGACCGCCGTCACGTAGTCGAGCGGCACGAGCGCCGCCGGAAGATCCCAGGCCGCCCAGCGCGCCTGCTGGGCGTAGGTCGTGATGCCGACGATCGGTCGCCCGCTCACCGCCTTCACTATGGCACGCCCGGGCGGCGACAGGGGGGCGAGCGACGCCGCCCGGAGTCCCGCGCCAGGGCCGGCTACCTGGCCTGTAGCCTGAGCCCAGGCATGGCGGGGGAGCGTCTCGTGGACGACGGGCGACGGCCATGAGGCTGGGGGTCGAGGCCGCCCTCGTCGGAGGAGCGCTCGTGCCGGGAGACGTCGAGGTGGTGGAGGGACGGGTGAGCGCCTACGGGCTTTCCTCCCCCAGGGGCAGGGGCATTGCCGCCCCCGGCTTCGTCGATCTCCAGGTGAACGGCTTCGCCGGGGTCGACTTCCTGGCCGCCGACGCCTCGGGGTATGCCCGGGCAGGCCGGGCGCTCGTTGCCACCGGCGTTACCGCCTACCTCCCCACGCTCGTCACCGCCCCCGAGGAGAGGCTCGTCGAAGCCGTCGGCAGCGTCCCCCTGGGGGGAGAGGGGCCTCGGATCCTAGGCGTGCACCTGGAGGGGCCGTTCCTCGCCCCGGGGAGGCTGGGAGCCCACCCGGCCGCCTTTCGCCGCGACCCCGATCCCGCCCTCCTCGAGCGCCTGCTCGCCGCCGGCCCGGTGCGCCTGGTCACGCTCGCCCCCGAGCTTCCCGGGGGCCTCGACCTGGTGCGGCTCGCTCGCGGGCGAGGGGTGGCGGTCTCCCTCGGCCACAGCGACGCCACCGCCGAGGAGGCCCACGCCGCCTTCGACCGGGGAGCGACTGCCGTCACCCACCTCTTCAACGCCATGCGGCCGTTCCACCACCGCGACCCGGGCTTGGCCGGGGCCGCCCTCGCCCGGCCGGACGTGGCCCTCCAGGTCATCGTCGACGGCGTCCACCTCGCCCCGGACACGGTGCGGCTGGTCTGGCAGGCGGCCGCCGGTCGGGTGGCCTTGGTCACGGACGCCACCGCCCTCTCCGGCTCCGAGAGCTCGAGCGCCAGCTTGGGGGAAGCCACCATCGAGAGGGGGAAAGGAGCGCCCAGGCTGCCGGGAGGGGTCCTGGCCGGAAGCGTGCTCACCATGGCCCAGGCGGTGCGCAACCTCCATGCCCTGGGCGTTCCCCTGGAGCGGGCCCTGGAGGCAGCGAGCCTGGTGCCGGCCCGCATCCTGGGAGCCCGCACGCTCGGTCGCCTGGACGTGGGGCTGCCTGCGGACGTGGTGGTGCTGGACGACCGGCTGGAGGTGCAGCGAGTGCTCGTGGAGGGGCGAGCGGCACTCGCCGGCTGAGGCCCGTCCCCGGCCTTTGAGCCCTCCTCGGCCCGGCGGCCGACAAGGCCTCCGGGGCTCCTTCTCAGCGGAGGGGGACGCGGACGAGGTAGCTCGCGCTCCCCCGCTGGGCCTTGACGGCGATGGCATAGAGGCCGGCCGAGGGCCGCCAGGGGACGACGCGGGCGGGGGGAAGCCGTCGCCCGCGCCCGCCCAGGCGGGACACCACCACCGATCGGGGCAGAAAGCCGAAGTGGAGACGGGCTGTCTTCCCCCGCGGCACGATGACGGTGGGTACGTCAGGCCTCATGGCCGGGGGCAGGAAGTCCACGCACACGGTCCTCCAGCAGTAGCTCGAGTAGGCAAGCCATCGCTCGTCGGCGTCCACCTCGATCCAGGCCGGAGGAGGGGCCAAGGAGGCGCCGGCCACCGTGGGCGGGGGGCCCGGCGGGCGAGCGGCCGCCGCCGCCGCCGCGAACGCCGCGACTGCCGCCGCAGCCGGAACGGCTCTCCAGGCCATGACCGCCACTATACGTGCGAGGCTATGGCGGTGAGCGACGACCCTCGGGCCCGGCCTCTGTGCCGGCGCCAGCTCGATCCTGATCCCCTGCGCCAGCTCCAAGCCTGGCTGGCCGAGGCCGAGCGGGCCGGCTGCCCCCAGCCGGAGGCAGCCGCTCTCGCCACCGCCACCCCCGACGGTCGTCCCTCGGCTCGGATGGTTCTCGTCAAGGACGCCGATGCCCGCGGGCTTTGCTTCTACACCGGCTACGAGAGCCGCAAGGGCCGCGAGATCGCAGAGAACCCGTGGGCTGCCCTCTGCTTCTACTGGTACGAGCTCGGTCGCCAGGTGCGGGCGGAGGGAAAGGTGGAGCGGATGTCCCCCTCCGAGTCGGACGCCTACTTCGCCACCCGGCCCTACGGGGCCCAGCTCTCGGCCGCTGCCTCCCGCCAGAGCGAGGTCGTGGAGGCGCGCAGCCGGCTCGAGGCCGAGGTCGCCCGGCTGCGCCGGGCGTACCCGAAGGAGGTTCCCCGCCCTGCCCACTGGGGCGGCTACCGGCTGGTTCCCCACGCCTACGAGTTCTGGCAGCACCGGGAGGACCGGCTGCACGACCGCTTCCGGTACCTCCTGGTCGAGGACGGCTGGCGGATCGATCGGCTGGCCCCCTGACCCGAAGGGGGGAGAAGACGTCGTCTTGTGCCGCCGACCATTCCCTTGGAAGGATGCGCCGCCTAGCGTTCGCTCTCCTCCTCGTCGGCCTGGGAGCCATCTCGGCAGCCGGGCCTGCCTACGCTTCCCAGCTCATCGCCCGGGACGCGACGGACGTACGCCTGGCCGTCGACCGGTGGGGGCGAGCCCTCGTCACCTACCGCGCGCAGGGACGGGTGCAGCGGGTGCTCGCCTGGGGGGCGATCGACGCCCTCCCCCCGTCCCCGGAGCGCCCCCAGGTCCGCTTCCAGCTCGACTACTCGGGGGGCTGGGGGACCTTCCGCCGTCCGATCTGGAAGACCTTCGGGGGCGTCTGTCTCCCCTACGACGGCCCCCCGCTTCCCTGGCTGGTGGTGGCCTGCAAGGCCCCCGACGGCTCCTACTGGGCCCTCCAGAGCTGGCAGCGGATGCTTCCCAACTACGGCCTTGACCCCGCCACCAAGCTCCAGTCGGCGTGGGAGCTTCGGCTGTCCCACTGGCGAGGGCCCCTGCCCGTCCTCGAGGTCGAGATCGGCTGGGCCTACCGGCGCTTCCACCAGATCTACGGGCGGCTCACCTACCGCGGCCTGCCGGTGCACGGCTTCCGCTCCACCTCCGCGGGGGTACCCCTGGACGGCCACGGCCGCAACATCTACGTGGACACACTCGACTCCGCCTACGGCCCCGGCTGGCGACGCGAGAACAGCTTCCTCGTCCACAGGGGGACGGGCGGCTTCTGCTACGGCCTCTACCCCCACGGAGACCGCCCCTCCGGCCAGGGAGCCCGCTACCGGGCCACGGTGATCGGTCCCGGGGTGACGCCCGACGTCAGCTGGGAAGGGGCGGCCCCGCGAGCCTACGATCCCGCCTTCGACCGGGCGGCCGACCGGCGCATGCTCGCCATGCTGGCCGGGGATCGGCTGTGCCGACCCCGGTAGGGAGCGGGCGCTGCCTATGATCGGGCGGTGGCAAGGGAAGAGGATCTCCCAGCTCTCATGCGCCGGGTTCCCCGCGGGGTGGCCGTGGTCACGGTCGACGCCGCCGGCCAGCGCCTGGGCCTGACCGTCTCCTCCTTCGTCTCGCTCTCCCTCCAGCCCCCCCTCGTGGGCGTGGCCATCGACCGTCAGGCCGCCATGCACGAGCTCGTGCGGGAGGCGGGCAGCTTCGCCCTCAGCCTCCTTGCCGGCCACCAGGAGGCGTTGGCCCATCACTTCGCCCGCGGGGTGCCGCCCATCGCCATGTGGCGGGGCATCCCAGCCCGAGAGGGCGTCCTCGGCGCTCCCCTCCTCGACGGGGCCCTGGGCTGGATCGAGTGCCGCCTCGCCGGGGAGTGCCCCGCCGGCGACCACACCCTGTTCCAAGGAGAGGTGGTGGCCGTCGAGCTGGGGACCGGCGGCCCCGCCCTCGTCCGCCTGCGCTCCGCCTACCAGGCCCTGTGATCGAGGCCGTGATCTTCGACCTGGACGGCGTCCTCCTCGCCTCCGAGGAGGTCTGGGACGAGGTGCGCGCCCGCTACGTGCGCGAGCGGGGAGGCCTCTACGACGAGGTGGCCCAGCGGGCGATGATGGGCATGAGCGCGCCCGAGTGGTCGCGCTACATCCACGAGCAACTGGGGGTACCCGATCCCCCCGAGCGGATCGACGCCGAGGTGGTGCGACGGATGGTCGAGCGGTACCGGAGGGGGCTGCCGCTCGTAGCCGGAGCCCGCGAGACCGTGGAGGAGCTGGCCCGTCAGTTCCCCCTGGGGCTTGCCTCCTCCTCGAACCGCCGGCTCATTGACGTCGTCCTCGAGCTGAGCGGTCTGGCTCCGCTCTTTCGGGCCACGGTCTCCTCCGAGGAGGTGGCGCGGGGAAAGCCGGCCCCTGACGTCTACCTGGAGGCGGCGAGGAGGCTCCAGGTCCCTCCCGAGCGGTGCCTGGCCGTCGAGGACTCCCACGCCGGTATCCGCTCGGCCAAGGCGGCCGGGATGCAGGTGATCGCCGTCCCCAACCCGAGCTACCCGCCTGACCCGGCCTCGCTGGCCGAGGCCGACATCGTCGTCTCCGACCTGGCCGGGGTCATCGCCGGGGTGAGGTCGCGCGCGGACGCCTGAGCGGCTACCGCGAGGCTCGATCTTCCGCTCTCTCGCCGGCGTCGATACGTCCCACGAGGACGCAGGCGTTGTGGCCGCCCAGGCCCATGGCGTTGGACAGGGCCACCTTGACCTCCGCTCGGCGGGCCTCGTTGGGCACGTAGTCGAGGTCGCACTCGGGGTCGGGGTGCTCGTAGTTGATGGTGGGGGGCACCACGCCCTCCTTCACCGCCAGCACGCACATCATGGCTTCCACCGCCCCCGCGGCTCCGAACAGGTGCCCCATCACCGACTTGGTCGAGGAGACGGCCAGCCGGTAGGCGTGCTCGCCGAACACCTCCTTGATCGCCTTGGTCTCGGCGGCATCGCCGAGCGGGGTCGAGGTGCCGTGGGCGTTGACGTACCCCACCTCCTCCGGCCGGATGCCTGCCCGGCGCAGCGCCTGCCGCATCATCTCGGCCACGCCGGTAGCGTCGGGCTCGGGGGCAGCCATGTGGTAGGCGTCGTTGGAGGCGCCGTAGCCGAGGATCTCGGCGTAGAGCGGGGCGCCGCGCCTCCGCGCCGCCTCCAGCTCCTCGAGCACGAGGACGCACGCCCCCTCGCCCATCACGAACCCCGAGCGGGTGGCGTCGAAGGGGCGCGAGGCTCGCGGCGGGCACTCGTCCTCGGCGGCGAGCCCCCGCATGGCGCAGAAGCCAGCCAGGATGAGGGGGTGGAGGCAGGCCTCGGCCCCGCCCGCCAGCACGGCGTCGGCGTCCCCGCGCCGGATCAGCTCCGCCCCCTCGCCCACCGCCGTCGATCCTGTGGCGCAGGCCGCCACGGGGGCGTAGTTCGGCCCCCTGTAGCCGAAGGCGATGGCAAGCTGGCCGGAGGCGGAGTCGACCAGGACGTTGGGGAGGAAGTGGGGCGATACCCGCTCGGGACCCCGCTCGCGCAGCACCTCCGCCTGCTCCATGATCCCCAGGAAGCCGCCGATGGCGGTGCCGAAGACGATGCCCACGCGCATGGGGTCGTAGGCTCCCTCCAGGCGGGCGTCGGCCACCGCCTCGCGGGCGGCGGCCAGGGCGAGGAGGACGTTCCTGTCCAGCCTCCGCGCCTCCTTGGCCGAGGCCACGGTGGCGGGGTCGAAGCCCTTGACCTCGGCGGCGATGCGCACGGGGAAGGGGCTGGCGTCGAAGGAGCGGATGAAGTCGATACCGCTCCGTCCTGCCACCGCCGCCTCCCAGGTCTCCCGAGCGGTGTTGCCGATCGGGGTGATCGCTCCCAGGCCGGTGACCGCCACTCGCCTCATGGCCGCTGATCGTACGCGGTTAGCCTTGCTCCGTGCCCAGCCCTGGCGTGCCCTTCCCGCCCATGGAGGCGGAGCTCGTGGAGGCCCTGCCCGAGGAGGCAGGCTGGCAGTACGAGCCCAAGTGGGACGGCTTCCGAGGAGTGCTGGAGAACGACGGGGGCGAGCCTGCCCTGTGGAGCAGGAACGGTCGCCCCCTCCTCCGCTACTTCCCCGAGCTCGCTCCCCTCGGCGCCCGGCTCCCGCCCGGGTCGGCCCTCGACGGCGAGATCGTGCTCGAGCAGGAGGGGAGGCTCGACTTCGACCTCTTGCAGCTGCGGCTCCACCCCGCCGAGAGCCGGATCCGGAGGCTCTCCGTCGAGATCCCCGCCCGCTACGTCGTCTTCGACCTCCTCCTGTGGGCCGGGGAGCCCGTGTGGCAGCTTCCCCTGGAGGAGCGACGGGCACGCCTGGAGCGGCTTCCCCTCGACGTGTCCCCTGCCTCCCTCGATCCCGCCCAGGGGAGGGCCTGGCTGGAGGGGCTCGAGGCCCTGGGGCTGGACGGCGTTGTCTGCAAGCGGCTGGGCCTGCCCTACCTCCCCGGCTCCCGCCAAGGCGCGGTCAAGGTGAAGCGGCGGAAGACGGCGGACTGCGTCGTCGTGGGCGTCCGCTGGAGGACCGAGCCGACCCGGATTGCCACCCTCCTCCTCGGCCTCTACGACGGAAAGGAGCTGCGCTACGTCGGCTTCTGCCCGGTCGCCCCGGGGCTCCACGACACAACCCTCCGGCTCCTACGGCCCCTGCTCGCCGGCGCCCCCGAGCGCGGATTCTCCCAGACGAGTCGCTGGGGGTCGAGGGGGCTAGCGGAGTCGGCGGTGCGACCGGAGATGGTGGTCGAGGTCCTCTACGACAAGGTCGAGCGCGACCGCTTCCGCCACGGCACCCGCTTCCTGCGCTTCCGCACGGACAAGGACCCTGAGGCCTGCACCCTCGACCAGGTACGGCCGCGGCCTCGGCCCGGCGACCCCACCCTCCGCGACCTGCTCCACCGCGCGTGACGACTCCGCGCCTAGCCCCACCAGGGACCTCACTGGGACGGCGGCGGCAAGCCCAGGAGAGCGAAGCGGGACAGGAGGCTTGTCCTGCGCCGCCACATGCCGGCGGTGGGGTCGCCCGCCTCCGCCACCCGCGCAGGCATGGTGAGCACCGTGAACCGGGCGGGGTCGACCTCGGCGACCTCCTCCCAGCGAAGCGGGGCCGAGACCCTGGCGTCGGGGGTAGGGCGCACCGAGTACGCGGCGGCGATGGTGCGATCGCGGGCGTTCTGGCCGTAGTCGACGAACACCCCCCGCCGGGCGGCCACCTTCCAGGTGGTGGTCGCCACCTCCTGGTCGCCGACCCGTCGCTCCACCTCCTGCGCCAGGGCCTTGGCGAAGCGGCGCACCTCGGGGAAGCGGAGCTCCGGCCTGATCGGGCAGAGGACGTGGAGCCCGGTGGCGCCCGAGGTCTTGGGGTAGGAGGGAAGCCCCAGCTCATCCATGACCTGCCGCACCACCAGGGCCACGCGGCGCACGTACTCCCAGGGGTTGCCGGGGCTGGGGTCGAGGTCGATCACCAGCTCGTCCGGCCGCTCCACGTCCTCCACTCGGGATCGCCAGGTGTGGAGGTCGATGGAGCCCAGGTTGACGATCCAGGCCAGCGAGGCACGGTCATTCACCACCGGGAAGGCGGCCGTCCTCCCCGAAGGGAAGCGGATCTCGACCGTCTCCAACCAGGCGGGGTGGGGACGGGGCACCCGCTTTTGGTAGAAGGCAGGTCCTTCCACCCCGTCGGGGTAGCGCAGCATCTGCATCGGGCGCCGGCGCACGTGGGGGAGAAGAAGCGGGGCGAGGTCGAGGTAGTAGCGAAGGAGGTCGCCTTTGGTTAGGCCCAGGGCAGGGAAGAACACCTTGTCCGGGTTGGAGAACGCGACCTCTCGCCGCCCCACGCGCATTCCGGTCACGATTCTGCCTGTGGTACGCTCGCCCTCCCGGAGCTTGGAAGGAGATTGACCATGCGCACGCTGCTCGCTCTGGCAGGCCTGGCGGCGGTGGCCCTCGTCGCAGCCGCCTTCTCCTCCGCCCAGACGCGCGAGACCGCCCTCGTGGGCGCCTGCGCCAAGGGGAAGCTGCGGCTGGTGAGCGAAGGTCGCCTCACCATCGGAGCTGACAACCCCGCCTTCCCGCCGTGGTTCGGGGGTCAGCCCAAGCACAAGCCCTGGAAGGTGAGCGATCCCTACAGCGGCCAGGGCTACGAGTCGGCGGTGGCCTACGCCGTGGCCCGGATCCTCGGCTTCGCCCGCCGCGAGGTCACCTGGATCCCCGTTCCCTTCGCCCAGTCATTCCGCCCCGGCAAGAAGCCCTTCGACTTCTACATCACCCAGGTCTCCTACACCCCCGAGCGCGACAAGGCTGTCGACTTCTCCAAGTCGTACTACTTCGTCAACCAGGCCCTCGTCGCCCGCAAGGGCACCAAGATCGCCCAGGCCACCTCCATCGCGGCGCTTCGGCCCTTCAAGCTGGGCGCCCAGCTCGGCACCACGAGCTACGACTACATCGTCAAGTGGATCAAGCCGTCCTCCAAGCCGCTCGCCTACGACACCAACGACCTGGCGGTGCAGGCCCTCAAGAACGGGCAGATCGACGGCATCGTGGTCGACCTGCCGACGGCCTTCTACGTCACCGCCGTCCAGGTCCCTAACGGGGTGATCGTGGGCCAGTTCCCCACGCGAGGCGCCAAGGAGCGGTTCGGGATGGTGTTCGAGGAGGGAAACCCGCTGCGCGACTGCGTCAACAAGGCCCTCGACCGGCTGTGGCGCGACGGCACCCTCAAGCGCCTGCAGCAGGTCTGGCTGTCCAAGGTCGCCGGCGCTCCGGTGCTCACGTAGCTGGACGGAAGCCGCCGCCCCCGGATCCTCGGCCTTCCTGCCGCCGGCTCCGGCCCCGCCCGGGCCGTGGCTGTGGCGGTGGCGAGCACCCTCGTCTTCGCCGCCGCGCTCGTCGTGGGGATTACCCGCTCCCCCGGCTACGGGGAATTCGAGCGGTACTTCTTCGACTGGGAGCGCTACGGCGACTCTTTCCCCGAGATCGCCGATGCCTTCCTCCTCAACGTCAAGATCTTCTCCATCGCCGAGGCGGTGATCCTCGTCTCGGCGCTGGCCCTGGCCGTGCTGCGCAGCCTGCCCGGGCCGGTGTTCTTCCCCCTGCGGGCGCTCGCCATCCTCTACGCCGACTTCTTCCGCGGCGTGCCCACCATCCTCGTCATCCTCATGCTCGGCTCGGGCATGCCCGCCCTGCAGGTGGCCTGGATCCCCAAGGACCAGGTGTTCTGGGCCATCGTCTCCTTGGTGCTCGTCTACACCGCTTACGTCTCGGAGGTGTACCGAGCCGGCATCGAGTCCGTTCACCCCAGCCAGGACGCCGCCGCCCGGTCGTTGGGCCTCACCCGCTGGCAGTCCCTCCGGTACGTGGTCATCCCCCAGGCTGTCCGCCGGGTGGTGCCTCCCCTCCTCAACGACTTCATCGGCCTCCAGAAGGACACGGCCTTGGTGAGCGTGCTGGGGGTGGTCGAGGCCCTCCGCCAGACCCAGATCAACGAGGCCGCCTCCTTCAACGGCACGTACTACCTCGTGGCCGCCACCCTGTTCGTCGCGCTCACCATCCCCCTCGCCCGCCTCACCGACTGGCTGGTCGCGCGCGATCGGCGGCGTCGACAGGCTGCCGGCGTGGCAGCCTGACCGCGGTGGCCGAGGCCCTTCGCCTGGAAGGGGTGCACAAGGCGTTCGGGCGCCTCGAGGTGCTGCGGGGAATCGACCTTGCCCTGGCCGAGCACGAAGTGGTGTGCCTGATCGGCGCCTCCGGCTCGGGGAAGTCGACCCTCCTTCGCTGCATCAACCTCCTGGAGCCCATCGACCGAGGGCGCATCGTCCTCCACGGCCAGGAGATCACCGCCCCCGGCGTGGACGTCAATCGCGTCCGCCGCCGCATCGGGATCGTCTTCCAAGCCTTCAACCTCTTTCCCCACATGAGCGTGCTCGCCAACGTGACCCTGGCCCCCCGCAAGGTGCTCCGCGTGCCCAAGGCCCAGGCCGAGGCCGAGGCAGAGGAGCTCCTCCGCCGCTTCGGGCTCGCCGACAAGCGGGACGAGTTCCCCGACCGACTCTCCGGCGGCCAGCAGCAGCGGGCGGCCATCGTGCGCGCCTTGGCCATGAAGCCGGACATCCTGCTCTTGGACGAGGTCACGAGCGCCCTCGACCCGGAGCTCGTGGGCGAGGTGCTCGACCTCATCCGGGAGCTCGCGTCCGGCGGCATGACCATGCTCATCGCCACCCACGAGATGGGCTTCGCCCGGGAGATCGCAAGCCGCGTCGCCTTCCTCGAGGGGGGCTCGATCCTGGAGGAGGGCCCGCCCGAGCTCATCTTCTCCTCCCCCCGGCACGAGCGCACGCGCCGGTTCCTGGAGAGGATCCTCCGCGCCGGTCGCCTGTGATCGTGACTTACGGCTATGGTTTGTCCATGGAGATCGAGCGACCCCAGCGGATCGACATCTCCATCGAGCCGCTCGACGAGTACCTGGTCGTCCAGCCCACGAGCGACGAGACCGAGACCCGGGCCGGCCTCATCCTGCCCGCGTCGGCGGCCGCCTCGGCGGCCTGTCGCACGGGGATTGTCACCGCGGTCGGCCCTGACGCCACCGGCATCGAGGCAGGCGACAAGGTGCTGTACCCGCGAGAAGCAGGCTACGATGTCCGTCTGGGAGGGATCGAGGTCAAGGTCCTCAAGCGAAGCGACCTCATCGCCCGCGTCCACGACTGAGCCGACGGTATCCTGGCTGGCGATCCGCGGAGAAGTGGCCGAGTGGCTGAAGGCGGCGCCCTGCTAAGGCGTTAAGGGGGCACTAAGCCTCCTTCGAGGGTTCGAATCCCTCCTTCTCCGCCTGACGAGGCCC
>CAZQRA010000008.1:0-12895 GCA_964595575.1 uncultured Gaiellales bacterium | reverse complement strand
GCGGGGGCGGGCCTCTCTGCGTGCCGGTGCCCGAGGCCCTTCCCTCCACCTGCGAGCTTCCGGCCCGCCGCGCGCTACGCTGTCCTCGAGCCGCGCCGCCGAGACGGAGGGGTGGCAGAGCGGTCGAATGCGGCGGTCTCGAAAACCGTTACGGGCGGTTCCGTCCGTCGAGGGTTCGAATCCCTCCCCCTCCGCCTGCCTGCCATAGGCGAACGTGCCGAGAGTGACCGTCATCCCCAAGCGAGGGATGGAGGCTCCCGTCTCCCAGGACGACAAGGAGGCCACGCTCGTTTCCGGCGTGGAAGGGAGGTGAGTCTCCGTGCTGACACGAATCACGAGGCGTCTTGGACGCGAGCAAGGCCAGACGATGGCCGAGTACGCCGTCGTCCTGGCCGTGATCACCGTGGCCACCGTGGCCGTGTTCACCGCCCTGTCGGGCGGGATCCAAGGAGCCATCAGCAACGTCACCTCGGCCCTGTAGGCAGGGACGCAGCCGCTCGCTCCTCGAATGAGGCCGACGGAACGCACGGCCCGAGCCGAGCAGCTACCATGCACGTGGGCCGGTTGCCTCCCGGCCCTGGTGCGCTAGGTCCCGCTCTCCCCAGGACCCTGGCGCAGGGGCCCTACCGAGCCGTAGCGGTAGGGCCCTTCCCTTGAAGCTTCCGTTCCCTGCGCGGCAAAGCCCGAGCGCTGCCGTAGAAGCGCTCGGGCTCACCCTCCTAGTCGGCTGGTCGCAGCCGATCCTTTACTCTGGAGGAGCGCGGAGAGGTGTCCGAGTTGGCCGAAGGAGCGCGACTGGAAATCGCGTAGGCGCCGGCAAGGCGCCTCGGGGGTTCGAATCCCCCCCTCTCCGCCTAACCGGGGGAACCTGCCGGCTCCCCCGGCACGACGACTCCCTTACGGAAGCAGGTGGAACTCGATGTTCGAGTTGCCGCTACTCCCCAGGTCGGTGAGCTTGGCGAAGCCGCGGGCGCCGGCGTAGCGTCCGGTGCCGCCGAGCACGACCACGCTGGAAGACCCCGACTCCTCGCTGAACCGCAGGTGAGCAGCCAAGAGGATCTTCCCGGCCGGGAGGAAGGCCGTGGCGTTGCAGAAGAGCGTCACCGCATAGCGGGCCCTCTCCACCTTGGTGAAGGTGCACAGGCCCTCGATGCGGCCGACGCGGGCCCCGCGGTGCCGGCCCGCCCACCGGTAGAGCCCGTCGGTGAAGGCGAACCTGGCTCCGGGGCGGGGAAGGTCGCTGTCGAATGAGGCCCCCTGGTCGAGGGCGACCTCCCGCTCGGTGACGTCGACCAAGCTGAAGACCTGCGGGCGGACGGCCGCCGAGGCGGACGACACGACCCCTGCCAGCGTCGCCGCGAAGACCGCGGCCACGACGACGATCGTGGTACGCATGCCGTACCCCTTTCTCTGCCTGCCGCCCTGGACGGGCGACGTGAGCGGCGCACTATACAGGTCTCGGCGCCGTCCCGTCGACGGGCAGGCACAAGGGCTAGCCGCGGGTGGCCTCGAAGACGTAGGCAGCCACGTCGCGGATCTCCTCCTCGCTGAGCTGCCCCTTGAAGGGCGGCATGACCCCCTTGCCGTTCGTTACCCGATCGACGATGAGGGCGCGGTCTGGTCGGGCCTGGTCGAGGTCGGGGCCCACCGTCCCCTTGGCCCCGGCCGCGGCCAGGGTATGGCAGGAGCCACAGCCCGCCGCCTTGAACACCCGCTCGCCGGCACGGGCATCGCTGCTCGGCTCCCCCCCTGTGGTCGGCGGCTGGGTCGGAGGAGCCTGGGCGGGAGGCACCGTCTCCCCTTGCCCGGGAGCAGCTTCCTTTCCCTCCGACTCCTTGGCCACCACTACCACGGTGGCGAGCATGCCGGCCGTGAACAGCGCGGCCGCGGCGATGAAGAGGGCGAGGAAGCGACCGGGGAAGTCGGGGCGGTAGCGAGGTACCACCATGGAGGCGAGGAGGGCGAAGACGACGAAGGCCGCCCCGACGGCGACGAGCCCGGCCTTCTGTCCCGAGGAGAGGGCGAGGAGCACGGCTGCGGAACCTACCACCTTCAGGCAGACCAGGGAGTCCTCCTCCGCCGGGAGGCGGAGGCGAGCAGGCGCAGGCCCTCCCTGAACGACACCTCCCAGGGCTGGCCGGCTTCTGCCCGGCGGCTGCGATCGGCCAGCCGGCGCCGCTCCGCGAGCAGACGGCGGCGGGCCAGCTCCAGCCGAGCGCGGAGCTCCTCCACCTCCCGCTCCCGCCTCCGCACCAGGGCCTGGCGCTCGGACACAAGGCGTCGAAGCTCCTCCAGGCGCCGCCGCTCGCGCGCGAGCTGCTGCGCTAGCTCGCCCACCGGCGGGCCGGCCTGGGCGGGCGCCGGCGCCGCCCCGGCTACCGAGGCCGGCTGAGGCTCCTCGCCGGCGCGGCTGCCGCCCAGGAAGGGGAGGCGAAGGAGGCACCGGCGACGGCCCTGGGCTCGGGCCGCCAGGGCCGCCAGCTCCCGCTCGCGCTCGGCCACCCGCCGCGCGGCCTCGCGGAGGGCCTCGTGCAGCCGCTCGATCTCGCTCGCGAGCTCTCGCTGCAGCCGCTCCCGCTCGGCGGCCAGTCGAAGCGCCTCCTCCCCCGGCCGGTCGTCCACGGAGGAAAATGATACGGGCGAGCTCCCTACCGATCGGGGGCCGGGCCTTCGTGCCTCTCCGGCCTCCGCCCCAAGCGGGGAGCGTCCGCTTTGTCGCTCGGCCACCGGTCGAGGGCCCCCAGCGCCCGGCCCAGGAGAAGCCCGCCCACCACCGCCACCACCAGCCATCCCACGGCGGTAGCAAGGACGAGCGCTACCCAGTGCGGCATGGAGGGACGGTAGCCGGGCTTTCGGACGACGAGCGAGGTCGACCCCCGCTTCGGGCAGCGTATGATGCGGCCCCTGCCATGGCGCTACTCCGCGTGGAGAGCCTCACTCGGCGCTTCGGCGGCATCGTCGCCCTGAGCGACGTCACCTTGGACGTCCCTGCCCGCCACATCGTGGGGCTGATCGGGCCCAACGGCGCCGGCAAGACGACCCTCTTCAACCTCGTCACCCGCCTCGAGCGACCCGACCGGGGACGAATCCTCTTCGACGGGCAGGACCTCCTCCGGGTGCCGGCCCACGGCGTCGCCCGCCTCGGCATCGGCCGCACGTTCCAGAACGTGGAGCTGTTCGGCCGCATGAGCGTCCTCGAGAACGTCCTCGTCGGCTTCCACACGCGGGTCCGCTGGACGGGCGAGGGCGAGGCGCGACGGGCTGCCTGGGCCACCCTCGACTACCTGGGCCTAGCCGAGGTGGCCGACAAGCCGGCTCGAGGCCTTCCCTTCGGCACCCTCAAGCGCATCGAGCTGGCGCGGGCCCTCGTCCTCGAGCCCAAGCTCCTCCTCCTCGACGAGCCGGCGGGCGGCCTCTCCCACGAGGAGGTGGAGGCGCTGGGGCGCTTCATCCGCCGCCTGCGGGACGACTTCGACCTCACCATCTTTCTGGTCGAGCACCACATGAACCTGGTCATGGGCGTCTCCGACATCGTCCACGTCCTCGACTTCGGCCAGCTCATCGCCACCGGGACGCCCGACGAGGTTCGCTCCAGCCCGGCTGTCATCGAGGCCTACCTGGGGCCGGAGAGGGCAGGTGGCGCTGCTTGAGCTGCACCGGGTGGAGGCCCGCTACGGGCCCATCCCAGCCCTCCGGGGCGTCTCGCTCGTGGTGGAGGAGGGCGAGATCGTGGCCCTCCTGGGGGCGAACGGGGCCGGCAAGACGACGACCTTGCGGGCCATCTCCGGCACCGTGCGCAGGAGCGGCCAAGTGGTCTTCGCCGGCCGTCGCATCGACCGCCGCCCGCCGGAGGCGATCGCCCGCCTGGGCATCGCCCACGTCCCCGAGGGTCGAGAGATCTTCGCCGAGCTGACCGTGTGGGAGAACATCCTCGTGGGAGCGGCCTGGCGCCGCGACCGGCGCCAGGCTCGGGACGACTGCCGTCGCGTCCTCGACTACTTCCCCCGCCTGGCCGAGCGCCGGAAGCAGCAGGCAGGCACCCTGAGCGGCGGCGAGCAGCAGATGCTGGCCCTGGCCCGGGCGCTCGTGGCCCGACCGAGGCTCCTCCTCTTGGACGAGCCCTCGCTCGGCCTCGCCCCCGCCGTCGTCTCCCTCTTCTACGACACCATCTGCGAGCTGAACCGGGCCCAGGGACTGACCGTGCTGGTCGTGGAGCAGAACGCGGCCGTGGCGCTCGAGGCCAGCGATCGGGCCTACGTGGTCGAGGCGGGGGCCGTGGTCCTGGAAGGGCCGAGCGACGAGCTCCGCCGCAACGACCGCGTCCGCGCCTCGTACCTGGGGTACTAGGGTCTGGGGTACTAGGGTGGACTGGTCGGAGCTGGCCCAGCAGACGATCGCCGGTCTCGCCAACGGGGGAATCTACGCCACCCTGGCCCTGGCCCTGGTGCTCATCCACCGCGCCACCGGCGTGATCAACTTCGCCCAAGGCGAGATGGGCATGGTCGCGACCTACATCGCCTGGTCGCTCATCTTCACCTACGGCTTGACCTACTGGCTCGCCTTCGTCCTCACCCTCCTCATCGCCTTCGCCGGGGGGGCGGGCGTCTACGCGGTCGTCATCAGACCGTTGCAGCGGGGGGGCGAGCTGACGGTGGTAGTAGCCACCATCGGCCTGCTCGTCATCCTCAACGGCCTTGCCGGCTGGATCTGGTCACCGGAGGTCCGCGCCTTCGAGAGCCCGTTCCCCAACGAGCTTGTGGCCGTCGGCGACGTGGTCGTGAGCTGGCAGGACGTGGGCACGATCGGGGTCTCCTTGGCCTGCGTCCTCCTCGTGTTCCTGTTCTTCAGGCTCACGCGCATGGGCCTCCAGATGCGGGCTTCCGCCCTCCGCCCGGCGACGAGCCGGCTGCTCGGGATCCGGGTGACGCTCATGCTGGCGATGGGCTGGGGCCTGGCGGCGTCCCTCTCGGCCGTCGCCGGCATGATGGCCGCTCCCATCCTCCCCCTGGAGCCGAGCTTCATGCTCACGGTCCTCGTCTACGCCTTCGCCGCCGCCGTCCTCGGCGGCATCGACAGCCCGCTAGGAGCGGTGCTCGGCTCCTACGGGCTGGGGGTCGGCATCAGCCTCCTGTCCACGTACGTGGACTTCATCACCGACGCCCCCGAGCTCGAGCTACCTGTGGCCCTGGCGGTGCTGCTCCTCGTCCTCGTCCTCCGCCCCGCCGGCCTCCTGGGGCGACCGACCACGAGGAGGGTGTAGGTGCGACGGCTGTGGCAAGGCGCTCCGGCCCAGGCGCCACTTTTCCTCCTGGCCGTTACCCTCTTTGCCCTCCTCCCCCAGCTCGTGGACGAGGCCTCGCTCCCCCGCCTGGTCGAGGTGGGGATCTACTTCATCGCCATCCTCGGGCTCAACATCCTCACCGGCTACAGCGGCCAGATCTCGCTCGGGCACGGCGCCTTCATGGGTATCGGCGCCTACACCACGGCCGTGCTCGCCACCAGGTACGACGTCCCCGACGTGGCGACGATCCCGGCGGCCGGCGCCCTGGCCGGCCTGGTCGGGTTCCTCTTCGGCTTCCCCGCGCTCCGGCTGCACGGCGTCTACCTGGCCCTGGCCACCTTCGGGCTGGCCGTGGCCTTCATCTCCCTCGTCCAGTCCACCAAGCTCGAGGGGCTCACCGGCGGCGGAGGAGGCCTCCAGGTGGGCTTGCCCCAGACGCCCTACTACCTCACCTTCGGGATCGCCCTCGGCGCCTTCCTCGTGGCGTGGGTCCTCCTGCGGGGCAAGCTGGGGCGGGCCCTGCGGGCGATCCGCGATGCTCCCCTGGCAGCCGTCTCCTCGGGCATCAACCTGGCGGCCTACAAGACCCTCGCCTTCGGCCTGGCGGCCGCCTACGCCGGGGTCGCGGGGTCCCTGCTTGCCATCCTCATCGGCTTCGTCAACCCCTTCTCGTTCCCCCTCTCGCTCTCCATCACCCTGCTTGTAGGCACCGCCTTGGGCGGCTTCGGCTCCCTGTCGGGGTCGATCTTCGGCGCCCTCTTCGTCGTGTACGCCCCCCTCTACGCCGAGGGCATCTCCAAGGAGGCGCCGTCGGTCATGTACGGGCTCATCCTCCTCGGCCTCCTCTTCCTCCTTCCCGGAGGGGCCGCAGAGCTCGCTCCCCGCCTGGTGGCGCTCCTCGCCCTCTTGAAGGGACGGGCCCGGGGGTTGTACAGTCGGCCCAGCTAGGGACCCACATCCTTCGATAGGAGGACGGTATGCGAAGAGCGCTGCTCGTGCTCGCCGTCGTCGCCTCCGCCCTGGCCGTGGGGCTACCCGGGGCGCTGGGAGGGGGCCAGGCCACGCCCGGCGTCACCGACCGCTTGATCACGATCGGGGGGACGTTCCCTCTGAGCGGGCCGGCCTCGAGCTACGCACCCATCGCTCGGGGGATGGCGGCGTACTTCAGCTACATCAACGCGCGCCGGGGGCCGGATAAGAAGCGCGGCGTGATGGGGCGCCAGATCCGGTTCATCTACTACGACGACGCCTACAACCCCGTCCAGACGGTCCAACAGACACGGCGGCTGGTCGAGCAGGACAAGGTGTTCGCGCTCGTAGGCGGCCTGGGGACCGAGCCTCAGCTGGCGGTTCGCGAGTACCTGAACGCGAAGAAGGTACCGCAGGTGTTCGTCTCCACCGGCGCCACGCTCTGGGGCGCCGAGCACGACAAGTTCCCCTGGACGATCGGCTGGCAACCCGACTACCAGGCCGAGGCGGCGGTGTACGGCAAGCGCATCGCCGCCACCGACCCCGACGCCAAGATCGCCGTTCTCTACCAGAACGACGACTACGGCCGGGACTACATCGCCGGCCTCGAGGCAGGGCTCCGGGCCAAGAAGAGCCAGATCGTGGCCACCCGCGGCTTCAACGTCAATGACCCCGCGGTGACCTCGCAGCTCGTCGACCTGCGGCGCTCGGGGGCAGACACCCTCATGATCTTCGCCACCCCGGCCAAGACGATCCAGACCTACGCCACCCTGGCGCGGCTGGGCTGGAAGCCGGGCACGATCTACCTCAACTCGGTGTCCGCCACCGACGCCTTCATGACCACAGCGGTGAGGCTGGCCGGCGCCGACGTGGTCAACGGCTCGATCAGCGTCCAGTACCTCAAGGACCCGGCCAATCCCGAGTGGGACAACGACCCGGGGATGCAGCTCTACCGGCGGATCATGGCCAAGTACCTGCCGGGGGCGAACGACAAGGACGGGCTGTACCTGTACGGCTTCGCCAAGGCCGAGGACTTCGTCCAGGCCCTCTACAAGACGGGGAGGAACTTGACCCGACAGGCGCTGATGAAGACCATCGACAACTTCACCAACGCCAAGAACCCGTTCGCCCTCCCGGGGGCGATCACGAAGACGGGCCGAAACGACCCGTTCCCGATCTCGCACATGCGCCTGATCCGGTTCAACAACGGCACCTGGAGCGCGATGGGCGCCCTCGTCAACGGCCGCGGGCGCTAGATCCCGTATCGAGGTCAAGCCCAGAGGGCGGGTCGGCTGAGGACGGCCCGCCCTCTCTTGTTCCTCCCCGAGCTTCCCGCGCCCCGTGGCCCCCGCCGGGCCTGGCCGACGCGCGCTTCGCCGGGACGGCCCGGGCGGCTCAGAGGCCGCGGTAGCGGCGGTACAGCTCCTCCATGGTGGTCAGCCGGCTGGCGGCGTGGAGGGGATCGTAGGGGGCGTAGTTGACCACCCGCACCACCCAATCCGCGCCCACGTCGACCACGTTGATGCAGGCCGGGGCCTGCTCGATCCCTCCCAGGAAGCAGCGCTCGCCGGTGAGGGCGAAGGAGAGGATGGCGCGGTTGACGCCTCCGTGGAGCACGAGCAAGGCCGTCTGCCAGTCCCGATCGCTCACCAGGCGCTCGAGCGCGCTCGTCACCCGCTCGACCAGCGAGCCCATGGTCTCGCCGCCCAAGAAGCGCGCCTCCAGCGGCACCCGTCCCCGGAAGGCGCCCAGGAACGCGTCCTCGATCTCGTCCTCGGGGAGGTCGGCCAGCCGCCCCGACCGTATCTCCCGGAAGTCCGGCCATGCCTCCGGCTCCCGCCCGGGAGCGACGATCTCGGCCGTCTCCACGGCGCGCCGGAGCCCGCTCGTGATGACGCGGTCGATGGGCGCCCCCGCTAGGGCCCGCGCCGCCGCCTGGGCCTGCTCGCCGCCCCGCTTCGTCAGCGGCACCTCGTCGGGGGGAAAGGGCCGGCCGCCGTCGTCGAAGTAGGCGACCTCCGCATGCCGCATGAGGATCAGGCGCCGCCGGGTCACGGGTAACGGTCGAGGTAGCGAGGGCTTGCCACCCGCAGCTTGAGCGCCACGTGCTCCTTGAGGCGGGGAAGGGCATCCGGCGGAGGGTTGCCGGCGCGAATCCGCTGGACGAGCTCCTCCAGCTCCTTCTGGGTCATGTCCTCCTCCGTCGACTCGAGGTCGCGCTGGAGAATGGCCAGGGCGTTCATGGCGACGAGGGCCCGGAACCGGAGCCGATGGTCGGCGAGCAGGGGGAGGATCTCCTGCTCCAGGAACTCCCGTACGGCCTCGGCCAGCTCGGCGGGGGTCGGCCGATCGCCCATCAGGCCCTCCCCCGCTCCGCCTTGTCGATGAGGTCGAGGAGCTCGTACTCCATCTCCGCCGCCAGCCGCCCCATGACGGCCAGCTCGATGCTCCGCTCCTCGCCTCGGAGGTGGCGGCGGGCCTGCCTCAGCGCCCCCACCGCCCACTTGGCGTTGCCGAGCACCTCCCACCAGAGAAGCTCCTGGAGCGAGATCTCTCGTCCGGTCAGCCGGACGTAGCGCTCCAGGTACGGCTCGGGATCGCCTACCCCGCCCAATCGCCGGTCATCGGCGCCGAACCGCCAGGCGCGTACGAAGGGCCAGGCGAGATCCTCGCGGGGGTCGCCGACGTGGGCAAACTCCCAGTCGAGGAGGGCCTCCACCCCCCGCTCCGACACCACCACGTTGCCCACCCGGAAGTCGCCGTGGCTCACCACCTCGGGCAACGGCTCCGGACGCCGCGCTGCCAGCCACCACAGGCCGTACTCGACGGCAGGGTGAGGCTCATCGACGTCGTCCAGCTCCTCCCGCAGGGCCCGCAGCGGGTCGGGCCGAGGCAAGAAGGAAAGGCGCTGGGGGGAGATGGCGTGAATCTTGGCCAGCTCCTGGGCCAGCTGGCAGGGAAGCCCCGGGGGGGGCCGACGGACCACGCGGCGGCCGATCGTCTCACCCTCCACCCGCTCGAGGGCGAAGGCCTCCCTTCCCCCCACGAGGCCGAGGTAGGCGATGGGCCGCGGCACCTTCACCCCCGCCTCGTAGGCGGCCTCGATGACCCGAAACTCGTGCTCCAGGGAGAGGGTGTCGCGGCGGATGACGCCGCCGCCGGCCCGGCGCACGATCAGCCGCTCTCCTTCTGCCTCGACCTCCCAGGCCTCCTTGGAGGCGCCTCCAGGGAGGAGGCGCAGGCTGTCGACGCGCCGCCCCAAGCGCTCGGCCAGCTCCTCGGCCCAGGCCACCCCGCTCGTCACAGGGCGATCTCGGCCAGCGCGCGCAGGGCCTCCACGCTCCTCGTCTGGGCAAGGAGGGTGGTCACGCCGCACTCCCGCCACAGCGCCAGGCGCTCGGCGATGCGCTCCTTGGGCCCCACCAGGGCCACCTCGTCCACCAGCCGGTCGGGCACGGCGGCTGCCGCCTCCCGCTGCTTTCCCTCCAGGTAGAGATCCTGGATACGGGCGGCCTCGGCCTCGTAGCCGTAGCGGCGGACGAGGGCGTTATAGAAGTTGCGGCCGCGGGCTCCCATCCCCCCCACGTAGAGGGCCAGGTAGGGCTTGAGGGCGTCGCGGGCTGCCTGCACGTCGTCGCTCACGGCTACGGGCACGCCGGCGGCGATGTCGAAGCCGGCGCCGTCGCGCCCGGCCCGGGCGAAGCCTTCCTCGAGGGCGGGGCCGAAGACGTCGCCGAACCGCTCGGGCGAGACGAGTAGGGGAAGCCAGCCGTCGGCGATCTCCGCCGCCAGGGCCACGTTCCTGGGCCCGAGGGCGGCCAGGTAGACGGGGATGTCGGCCCGGAGCGGCCGCAGCATGAGCTTCAGGGGGATGCCGAGGCCGGTAGCCCCCGGCCCTCGGTAGGGGATGTCGTAGTGCTGCCCGTGGTGCTCGAGCACCTCTCGGCGCAGCGCGCGACGGACGATGTCCACGTACTCGCGGGTTCGGACAAGCTGCCTGCCCCAGGGCTGGCCGTGCCACCCCTCCGCCACCTGCGGGCCGGACGGGCCCAGCCCGAGCAGGAAGCGTCCGTCGGACATGAGGTCGAGGGTGGCGGCGGTCATGGCGGTCATGGCCGGGGTGCGGGCCGGGATCTGCATCACCGCCGCGCCCACCTTGATGCGGGTGGTGACCGCCGCCAGCCAGGCGAGCACGCTGACCGCGTCCGAGCCCCAGCTCTCGGCCGCCCAGGCGGAGTCATAGCCCAGCCTCTCCGCCTCTCGCCCCAGGTCGACGAGCTGGCGCGGGTTCTGCCCCGGCGAGGCGTAGCCAAGCGCGACCCCGAGCTTCACCGAGGGGATGATAGAGGGGGTCGGGTCGTGCCCAGACGCCCAACGGAGGAGTAGGCCGCCGACCGCGTCCATCCTCGATGGAGGGCCCGGCGCCCCGACCAGCTAGGCTCTCCCCGTGGCCATCCCCGAGCTTGCCTCCCCTACCGAGATCGAGGATCTCCGGGCCGCCTATCGGGCCTTCATGGAGGAGCACATCTACCCCGCCGAGGCCGCGCTCGCCCGGGAGGACGAGGAAGCCGAGGCCCTCGTGGCCGACCTCCGCGCCCGGGCCAAGGCCCAAGGCCTGTGGGCCCCCCACCTCCCCCCCGAGGCGGGCGGCACCGGCCGGGGCTTCCTCGCCTACGCCTACCTCAACGAGGAGATCGGGCGCAGCTTCTGGGCCCAGCTTGTCTTCAACTGCCAGGCCCCCGACGCCGGTAACGGCGAGATCCTCCACCTCTTCGGCACGAAGGAGCAGAAGGAGCGCTTCCTCAAGCCCCTCGTGGCCGGCGAGGTGCGCTCGTTCTTCTCCATGACCGAGCCGGAGGTGGCGGGATCCGACCCCACCCTGCTGCAGACGCGGGCGGTCCGCGACGGGGAGGAGTGGGTGATCGACGGGCGCAAGTGGTTCTCGACCGGGGCCGAGGGGGCGGCCTTCGGCATCGTCATGGCCGTCACCGATCCCGACGCCGATCCCCACCGCCGGGCGACCCAGATCATCGTCCCCGCCGATACTCCGGGAGTCGAGATCGAGCCCGTGCCGGTGATGGGCCACCGGGGCCGGGGCTGGACGACCCACTGCGAGGTGCGCTACCGGGGCGTGCGCGTCCCCTTGGAGAACACGCTGGGCGAGCCGGGGGAGGGCTTCCGCATCGCCCAGAAGCGACTCGGTCCCGGACGCATCCACCACGTCATGCGCTGGCTGGGGCAGATGCAGCGCGCCTTCGACCTCATGTGCCGCTACGCCCTCGAGCGGCAGGCCTTCGGCGGGCCCCTGGCCGACAAGCAGACGGTGCAGAACTGGATCGCCGACTCGGCGGCCGAGATCCAGGCCTGCCGACTTCTCACCCTGGACGCGGCCCGCAAGATCGACCAGGGAGACGAGGCCCGGGTGGAGGTGTCCTTGGTCAAGTTCTACGCCGCCCGGGTGCTGAACGAGGTGATCGACCGCGCCGTCCAGGTGCACGGGGGGCTCGGCCTCACCGACCGAACCCCGCTCGCCACCATGCTCGCCCTCGCCCGCGGTGGCCGCATCTACGACGGCCCCGACGAGGTGCACCGCATGGTGGTCAGCCGCCGCATCCTCAGGGAGTACCGGGAGGGAGGCGCATGGCGCTTCTCCTAGGCGAGCCGGCCCGATCGCGCCCCAGGGCTCAGGAGCCGGGAAGCCCCTCAGGCGGACGCGCGGACGACCTGGGTGCAGCGGGCGGAGGCAAGGAGCGTCCCCTCGGCGTCGTAGAGCTCGGCCTGGCAGTGGACGACGCGGCGCCCGCGGTGCACGACCCGGGCCTCGGCCCGCAGCCTCCCCGGCGCCGCCGAGCGGTAGAAGTCGACGTGGAGATCGGCGGTGAGGAACGTGTCGCCCCACCCTAGGTGCTCGGCGCAGGCGTTGCCCATGGCTGTGTCGAGGAGGGTGGCGAGCATGCCGCCGTGGACGATCGAGCGGGTTTCGGTGGGGAAGGTGAGCTCCTCGGGGGCGTCCCACTCGACCACGCTCCGCTCCCGGCTCGACTCGACCAGCCGGTAGCCGAGGGTGCGCCAGATGTGGCGCCCGTCGGGCCGGAGCTGGTCGAAGAGGTGGGCTCGGGTCATGCCCCTCCACTCCTCGCCGCCGCGACCACGGCCCTAGGAGGCCTCCCCGCCGGCCTTGGCGAACCGCTCCCGCAGCTCCGTCTTCTTGAACTTGCCCACCGCCGTCTTGGGGATGTCGTCCACGAACTCGAACCCGTCCGGAAGCCACCACTTCACGAACCGAGGGGCCAAGAACTCCCGCAGCTCCTCGGCAGTGGCGGTCTTCCCCTCCTTGAGCTTGACCACAGCCAGAGGCCGCTCCTGCCACTTCTCGTGGGGCACGGCGATGACCGCGGCCTCGGCCACCGCGGGGTGGGCCATGAGGGCGTTCTCGAGGTCGACCGAGGAGATCCACTCCCCTCCTGACTTGATCACGTCCTTGAGACGGTCCTTGATCTGGATGAAGCCGCGGGGGTGGACGGAGACGATGTCGCCGGTGCGAAACCAGCCGTCCTCGGTCCAGCGGTCTCCCTGGTCGGGGGCCTCGTAGTAGGCGGAGGCGATCCACGGCCCCCTGATCTCCAGCTCCCCCATCGCCTCCCC
>CAZQRA010000007.1:19840-86009 GCA_964595575.1 uncultured Gaiellales bacterium | reverse complement strand
TGCAGGAGCTGAGGGAGGAGCTTCGCTCGGGCCCCGTCGACGTCCGTCGGCTAGCGGGCTAGCCGAGCTCCGCGCGCTCCCTCCCAGGGGCTACCCGCGCTAGGGATGGAGCCGGCGCCGACCCCGCCCGATCTCGCCGGGAGATGCGCCTTGCCTACGCTATCCATCGCGACCCCGGGACGGAGAGGCTGCTCGACCACTGTCGTGCCTTCGCCGAGGGCAGCGCGGAGCCCGGGGCGCAGGCGCGCCTGGAGGAGAGGGTGGGCAAGGAGCTGGCCCGCCTCCTCCTGTTCGCCCTCTCGGGGGATCACCGCCGTCGGCGGGCCTGCCTGCGGCGCGCCGGAAAGCCGAGCACGCGCACGTAGACGAAGGTCGCGGCCAGGACGAGGGCGCCGACGATGGTGGCGAGGAAGTTGGACACGCCCACGCCCAGCATGAACGCCCACACGTACAGGGCAAACACGAGTCCCCAGACGAAGGCGACCACCCCTGGGGAGATGCTGGGCAGGCGCAGACGCACGGATCGATCCTAGCCCACGACGGGGCAGCGGCTGGGACCAAACGTTCGCCGAGCCGGTAACGCGTTCGTCCACCGACCCCGCCGACTTTCCGCTACCGCGTACTGCCCGCGGGATAGGCTTCGTCCTACTTGCGCCCCGTGCTCGGCGCAGGAGGGAACCTACACCGGAGCGAGGAGGTGCTCAAGGGGTCGCGGAAGGAACTTCTCGCAATTTGCGAAGAGTTTCTCCAGGAAGAGCTCGCGGTCAGAAGCTCGCCCCCCGCACGCCGGCGGCGATCAGGGAGAGAACGAGCCCCGCTGCCAGCACGCGGTAGAGCACGAACGCCCCGTACGTGTGTCGGCGCACGTAGCCGAGCAGGCCGGAGACGGCGGCGGCCCCGGTAGCGAAGGCGGCCAGCATGCCGACGAGGAACGGCCCCACCGACCCGGGGGGGAGGCCGGTCAGGAGGACGTCGGTGATCCCCTTGTAGACGGAGGCCCCCAGCACTACCGGGATGAGGAGCAGGAACGAGATCCGCGCCGACGCGTCCCGATCGAGGGCAAGGAGACGGGCGGCGCTGATGACGATCCCCGACCGAGACACTCCGGGAGCGAGGGAGAGAGCCTGGGCCAGGCCGAGGACGAGGCCGTCCCGGTAGCGGAGATCGAGGAGATCCCGGCTGGTCGGCCGTCGGTCGACGGCGAAAAGCACCGCCCCGAACAGCGCGAGAAAGAGGGCTATCTGCCAGGGCTCGCCCAGCCGCTCCTCGACCACGCCCTCGCCCGCCGCCCCCGCCACCACCGCGGGAACGGTGGCGATGGCCACTACCCAGGCCAGGCGCTCGTCCTCGGTCGCCGCCCGGCGGGCGCGCAGGGAGCGAGCCAGGGCCACGGTGAGGCGGGCCACCTCACCCCGGAAGTACGCGACCACTGCCACGAGGGTTCCCAGGTGGAGGGCTACGTCGAAGGTCTTGTTGAGGTCGGGGTTCTCCCTGAGGTACGTCCAGTCGGCGAGCCAGGGCACGAGGACGAGGTGCCCGGAGGAGGAGATGGGCAGAAGCTCGGTAGCCCCTTGGACGGCGCCCAGAACCAAGGCCTGCCATCCGGAGAGGGACCCGGGATCCTGGCCGACGCCGAGAACGGCGAGGACGACGGCCGCGAGGAGCGCCCCGGCCGCTGCCAGCATGCCCAGGCGCGCCCCCATGGGCGCCAATCCTACGGGCAGGCGACGAGGGGGAGGGAGGAGAGCGGAAACGCCTCCGAGGCAGACGAACTTGACATAACCCGGGTTATCGTGCAGAGAGGAAGGGGGCCGGCCGCTTCGCTTTTGTAGCCATTCGGGCTATCCTTAGCGGGCGCCCACGCCCAGTCGCGACGAAGGGCACGAGCAACGCGGGAGCGTCCCGGAGGTGGAGGCCGAGGCAGGATGACGAGCGAGCAGCCCGAGCCGACGGTGGACTTCGAGGCTCTGGCCCAGGCCGAGGACTTCCACTCGCTGCTGGAGTCTGCCGAGGCCACCGGGCTCGTGCGCGCCTCCGAGCTCTTGGAGGTGCTCGATGCCCACGGCCTCGACCCCGTGGAGATCGACCTCGTGTACCGGGAGCTAGAGGCCCGGGGGATCGACGTCATCGAGGACGACGGGGGCTCGATCGCCCAGCTCCTCACCGCTCCCGTGGAGACCACCACCGACGCCCTGCAGCTCTTCCTGCGGGAGGCCGGGCGCCACCCCCTCCTCACCGCGGCCCAGGAGGTGGAGCTGGCCAAGCGCATCGAGCGGGGCGATGTGGAGGCGAAGCAGCGGATGATCCAGTCCAACCTGCGCCTGGTCGTCTCCATCGCCAAGAACTACCGCAACCAGGGCCTTCCCTTCCTCGATTTGATCCAGGAGGGGACGCTGGGGCTGATCCGGGCCGTGGAGAAGTTCGACTGGAGGCGGGGCTACAAGTTCTCCACGTACGCGACCTGGTGGATCAGGCAGGCGGTGGCCAGGGCCCTGGCCGACAAGGCCCGCACGATCCGCATGCCTGTGCACATCGTGGAGCGGCTCCAGAAGATGAACCGGGCGGAACGTAACCTCTGGACCATGCTCGGCCGGGAGCCCTCTTTGGAGGAGATCGCCGAGGAGGCGAGCCTTCCTCTGCAGCAGGCCCGGGAGGTGCGGGCGGCGGCGCGGGCTGCCACCAGCTTGGATCAGCCCGTAGGCGACCAGGAGGAGGCGGTCCTGGGCGACTTCGTGGCCGGGGAGGGACCGCTCCCCGACGAGGAGGTGGAGATATCCCTCCGCACCCAGGCGCTTCGGCAGGCCCTCGCCACCCTCAGCGAGCGGGAGCGGCAGGTGCTGGCGCTCCGCTACGGGCTGGGAGAGCAGGAGCCGAAGACGCTCGAGGAGATCGGCCGTCGGCTAGGCCTGACCCGAGAGCGGGTACGGCAGATCGAGGTCGAGGCCCTGCGCCGCCTGGCCACCCTCCAGGAGATCCAGGCCGTCCCCCACTGATCGCTCTCCGGCGGCCTTGCGCTAGGCCGTGCGCAGGTAGTGGGCGAGGCCGGGAGCGATGGCGCGCAAGGCCCGCAGGGCCCGGCTCTCCAGCTGGCGCACCCGCTCCCGGGTGACCCCCAGCTCGCGGCCGATCTCCTCCAGGGTCTGCTGGGGCCGTCCTCCCAAGCCGTAGCGGCGCTCCAAGAGCTCCCGTAGGCGGGGCTCGATCTGGGCCAGAGCCTGGTCGAGCTCCCGGCTGCGGAAGCGCTCTCCCACCACGTCCTCGGGGTCCTCCACGCTCGCGTCCTCGATCAGGTCGCCGTAGGGGCTGTCTCCCTCCCCCACTCGCGCCTCCAGGCTCACTGGCTCCTCGATCAGCTGCAGGAGCTCCTTCACCCGGCTCTCGGGGAGCCCGCTCTCGGCGGCGATCTGCTCGGGGGTGGGCTCCTGGCTCAGCCGCTGGGCGAGGACGCGCCGGGCCCGCATCACCCGCCGGGCCTGGTCGGCCACGTGCACCGGAAGCCGGATGAGCCTCCCCTGGTCGGCCAGGGCTCGGGTGATGGCCTGGCGAATCCACCAGGTGGCGTAGGTGGAGAGCTTGTACCCCATGCGGTAGTCGAACTTCTCCACCGCCCTGATCAGGCCCAGGTTGCCCTCCTGGATGAGGTCGAGGAGCGGAACGCTGGCCTTGGTGTAGTTCCTCGTGATCGACATCACGAGGCGCAAGTTGGCCTCGATCAGCCGCCGCTTTGCCTCCTCGTCGCCGGCGTCCTTGCGCCGGGCAAGCTCGCGCTCCTCCTCGCGGGTGAGGAGGGGCCCATCCCCGATCTGGCGGACGTAGAGCTTGAGGGGATCCTGGGTCTCCTCGTCGCCGCTCTCCTCGCTTTCCGGTGCCTCGGCGGGGAAAAGACGCGTATCGAGATCGGGATGCTCGTGGTCGCTCGTGGAGGCAGGCTCGGCCATGACCCTCCAGGTATCGGCAGGACCGAGGCCGAGCCTAAGCGCGCCCTTCCTCCTTCCTCAGGGAGCCGTCCGCCGCCACCTCCACCCCCTCCGCGACCAGCCGCTCCCGCACCAGGAACTGGAAGGTGGCCCAGGCGCCCCTCCTGGCGTCGAGCATGCGGTACACCTGCCACTCGCTGAGCAGGGCAGGATCGCGTCGGCGGGCCTCTGCCCAGTCGGCGAACTTGGGCAGGCGGCCCAGGTGGCGGGCGAGCCTCGCTCCCTGCTCGATGGCCCGCTCCAGGCGCTCCTCCCCCACGGGGACGTCGAATCCCGCCTGGCGCAAAGCGCTCGCCAGCGACCCGAAGGTGTGCCAGTAGAGCGACTTCGAGGGCAGGCGACCACGGCGGGCGTCCAGGTCCTTGGCCGTGGGGACGCGGCCCAGCTCCTCGCCCAGCTCCCGGAGGCAGCGGAGGAGCTCCTCCTTGGTGGCGAAGCGCCGGGGGACGAGCCCGGCCAGGCGCTTGGCCCGATTCCAGCTTCCGAACCGCTCCACCACGGTCTGGGGATGGACGGAGGCCTCGGGGTCGGCCGCGAGGTCGCGCATGGTGGGAGAGCGGCCCAGCCGCTCGGCGCAGGCCCTGAGCTCGGCCAGGATCTGCTCGTCCGTGTAGCGCTTCCGGATTCCCGCCTGGAAGGCGGCCAGCGCGGCGGGGTCGATGCGGGCGAGGGCGCGGTAGGCGCGGCGCCGGGGCATGGCAATTAGAATAGAGCGTCCTGGGCAAGGCGCAAGCACGACCCGAGCGTCTTGACGGCCGGCTCAGCAGGCCAGGAGCTCGGCGGGCACGTCCGCTCCCTGGGCCAGCTCGGCCAGCATCACCCGCTCCAGGGCCTCGAGGCAGCGGGGACAGAACTGGCTGCCGGAGCCGCGACGAAGCTCCTCCAATGCCTCTGCGGGGGATAGGGCCGGCCGGTAGACGCGGGGCGTGAGCATGGCGTCGAGGGCGTCGGCAAGGTGGATGATGCGGGCGCCAAGGGGGATCTCCTCTCCGGCCAGCCCGTCCGGGTAGCCGCTGCCGTCGTAGCGCTCGTGGTGGTGGCGGATGGCGGGGAGGGCATCCGCCAAGAAGCCGAGCTGCGCGATCAGGCGCTCTCCTTCCTCGGGGTGGCGCTCGACCAGGCTCCACTCATCTGGGTCGAGCCGAGACGGCTTGAGGAGGACGGCCTCGGGGACGGTCAGCTTGCCGATGTCGTGGAGGCGAGCCGCCACCTCCAGCACCTCCAGCTCGTGCCGGGACAGGCCCAGCTCCCGGCCGATGGCAAGGGCCAGGCGCTCCACCCTGCGGGAGTGGCCGGCCGCGTGGGCGTCGCGGGCGTCGACGGCGGCCGAGAGGGCTTCCAGCGCCGCCCGGGAGCGCTTTTGCAACAGACGGTTGGCGCGCTCCAGGGCGAGCACTCGGGCGTGGAGGCTGTCGGCCACCTGCCACAGCCGTCTCGCCCTCTGCAGGGCCCGATCGGCCTGGTCGAGGTCGCTGCGGCGGCGGAGGGCAGCGACGGTCGCCGCCGTCAGGGCGAGAGCGACGGCAGCGAGGACGAGGGCCGGCACAGGCGCCTTGGAGGCCAGGACGAGAGCCACAGAGGAGGAGGCAGCGGAGGCAGAAAGAAGGGCGACCGCCAAGGGGAAGAGCCGGGGCCGTGCCCGCCCCTCCTCGGGCGTGGGCTTTGCCTCGCTCTCCACGACCTCCTCCGCCGGGGCAGGCGAAGCGCCCTTCCCAGGCGAGGTGAGCTCGAGGGGCGTCGCCAGCGGATCGCGGGAGGCGGCCACGACCCGGTTTCTGCCCTGGAGCTTGGCCCGATAGACGGCAAGATCGGCCCGGTGGACGAGCTCGGTGGCGGTCGTGCCGTGCTCGGGGAAGGCGGCTACCCCGATCGACAGGGACGCCCGGATGGGCCCGCCTCCCGCTCGGCTGGAGAAGGCCGTGGAGGCAACCGCCCGACGCAGGCGCTCGGCCACGCTGAGGGCGCCGCTTGCGTCCACCCCCGGGAGGATCACGGCCAGCTCCTCCCCGCCGAAGCGGGCAGCCACGTCCTGGGGTCGGAGGCTCTTCTCGAGGATGGTGGCGACCCCGCGGATCACGGCGTCGCCGCCCAGGTGGCCGTGCGCGGAGTTGATCTCCCGCAGGAGGTCGAGGTCGGCCACCATCACCGCGAGCGGCCGACCGAAGGCCCGAGCCCGAGCGAGCTCTCGCTCCAGGGCGACGTCGAAGTAGGCGGCGTTGAAGAGCCCTGTCTTGGGATCCAGGCGAGCTTGGTGCTCGAGGAGGGGGATGCGGAAGGAGCGCTGGACGAGGAGGAAGGGAGCGGCGGCGAAGGGGAGAAGCCAAGGATCGAGGAGCCACATGGCCGAGAGCGCGATCCCGAGGGCGGCCAGGGCGAGCTCCGTCCCGAGGGCGAGAGCGGGCGGGCGCACGCGGCCGCCCTGTTCCTCCTCGTCCCCCTTGCGGCGCGCGCCGAGGAGGAGGGGAAGACGCCCGGCCCCGGCCAGGGCCAGACAGGCCCCCAGGCCGCTCACGGCCAGGGATGCCTCGGCACCGATCCCGCCCGACACCAGGTGGCCGAGGGCGGAGGCCGCTCCCCAGGCTGCCGTTCCGCCCAGGAGGTCGGCGGAGAGCTCGAAGGCGTGGGCCTGCCAGGGAGCCTGGAGCGTCTTCAGCCACCGGGGGAGGTAGAGCAGGAGGGCGGCGAGCACGATCTGGCCGGGAGAGAGGAGCAGCGAGGCAGCCGCCAGGCAGACGACGACGGCGACCCGGTGAGCCCGGTCCCGGTCAGCCCTCTCCACCACCGTCTGGGCGGCGATGCCGAGGCCGACGAGGACGAGGAGGGTAAGCCAGCCCCTAAGGGCAAGGTCGAGCGACGAAGGAGCGGAGAGCTCGGATGCGATAGCGAGCGTGAGGAGCGGCGGTGGCATGCCTCCTGAGGCTGAGACTAGGGATGCCGGCGCCGGCCGCCATCCCCCAGGAGGGGGAAACGCGACGGGAGCCGGCCTCCTCCCCCGCGTCTACACTGGCCGCCGTGCGCCTGGAGCTGGGGATGGCGATTGCGCGGGCGGCAGGACGCCTCTCCCGCCTCAGCGGGCGAGGGGGAGGGACGACGCTTCCAGGGGCGATCCTCTGCCGCATCGACCGGGGGGCCCTCTCTGCCCTCGCCTCGCGACTTCCTCAGGGGTGCGCCCTCGTCTCCGCCACCAACGGCAAGACGACCACGGCCGCGCTGGCGGCGGAGATCCTCGCCCCCCGGTTTCGCCTGGCTCGGAACGGGGCCGGCGCCAACCTCGTCTCGGGCGTCGTCTCGGCCCTGGTGGCGGCCGACCGGGCCGAGCTCGGCCTCCTCGAGGTCGACGAGGGAGCGCTCCTCGAGGTGGCGCGGGCGACCCGGCCCCGCGTCCTCTGCCTTGGGAACCTGTCTCGGGACCAGCTCGACCGCTACGGCGAGCTGGAGCTGGTGGCCGAGCGCTGGCGGACGGCGGTGGCCGAGCTTCCCGAGGCGAGCCGGCTGGTGGTGAACGCGGACGATCCCCGTTTGGCCGGGCTCGCGGCCGGCCGGGAGCGAACGATCGCGTTCGGGATCGACGATCCCCGCGTCTCTCGCCCCGGCCTGCCCCACGCCGCCGACTCCGCCTACTGCCTGCGCTGCGGGCGCCCTTACGCCTATGCCGCGGTGTACGTCGGCCACCTGGGCTCCTACCGCTGCCCGCGCTGCCGGGAGGCCCGCCCTCCCCTCCAGGTGAGCGCCGAGAGCGTGGAGCTCCAAGGCACCCGGGGCGTTGCCTTCGACCTCGTCCTCTGGGGGGAGAAGCGGCGCGCCCGCCTCCCCCTCCCCGGTCTGTACAACGTCTACAACGCCCTGGCAGCGGCAGCCCTGGCCTCGGCGCTGGGAGCCTCGCCAGAAGAGGTCGTGGCCGGCCTAGGCCGAGCCCAGGCTGCGTTTGGGCGCTTCGAGCGGATCGCCATGGGCCCACGCACGCTCCTCGTGCTCTTGATCAAGAACCCGGCCGGAGCCAACGAGGCGGTGCGCACCCTGGTCGAGGAGCTGCCCCCGCGGCTGGCGCTCGTCTGCCTCAACGACGACGTCGCCGACGGTAAGGACGTCTCCTGGATCTGGGACGTCGACTTCGAGCCCCTGGCGGCCGGCCTCGACCGTCTGGTGGCGAGCGGCGAGCGGGCGGCGGAGCTTGCCCTCCGCTTCAAGTACGGCGGCCTCGCCGAGGACAAGATCGAGCTCGTCCCCGACCTCGAGCGGGGCCTCGACAGGGCCCTCGAGCTCACCCCCGAGGGTGGCGAGCTCGTGTGCCTCCCCACCTACACGGCCATGCTCGCCCTGCAGCGGATCGTGGCTCAGCGGGGGTATGCCCCGCCGTACTGGGAGCGGGCAGCGTGAGGATCCTCCTCGCCCACCTCTACCCCGAGTACCTCAACATCTACGCCGACCGGGGGAACATAGCCGTGTTGCGAACGCGCGCAGCCTGGCGGGGGATCGACCTCGAGGTCCGTTCGGTCACTGTGGGCGACCCCACCCCCGGCGAGGAGGTCGACCTCTGGTACGTGGGCGGAGGCCAGGACCGCGAGCAGGCTCTCGTGGCCCCAGACCTTGCCGCTCGAGGGGAGGCGCTGCGACGGTCGGTGGAGACGGGCGCTGCCCTCCTCGCCGTGTGTGGGGGCTACCAGCTCCTCGGCCGCCTCTACCGCGACCGCTCCGGGGCCGAGCTCCCAGGAGCGGGCCTCTTTCCAGCTTTCACGGTGGCAGGAGAGCGCCGCATGATCGGCGACGTCCTCATCGAGTGCGAGCTCGAGCCGGGCGAGAGAAGGACGGTAGCCGGGTTCGAGAACCACGCCGGCCGCACCATCCTCGATCCCGGAGCGAAGCCGCTCGGGCGGGTGATCTACGGCTTCGGCAATGACGGCCGGTCAGGGTACGAGGGCTGCCGGGTCGGCCGGGCGATCGGCACCTACCTGCACGGCCCGCTCTTGCCCCGCAACCCCTGGCTCGCGGACTGGCTCATCGCCCAGGCCGTTGCCCACCGCACCGGCTCGCTGCCGCTTCTCCGGCCCCTCCCCGACGCGCTCGAGGAGCAGGCCCACGCCGTGGCCGCCGCCCGGGCCCGGGCCCGGGGCGGTCGCCTGTGACACGGCTGCCGTGCCCAGGGTCCTAGGGCGCCCACAGAGCGCCCAGGTAGGCGACCGGGTCGCCGGGCTGCCACCGCCGCAGGAAGCGTTGGATGGGCGGGTGGAGGACGACCTCCTCGAGCTCGGTGGGGGCGAACAAGCGGTGGCCTCGGACGGCGGCGTCCTGGGAGGTCAGGCGCTCCAGGGAGCGCCCGCTGAGGTCGCCGGCGAAGATGAGGTGGACGACGTGCCTCGTGGTCGGGCTTCCCGGCGGGGCGATGGAGTCGACGACGGCCACCGGCCCCTCGAGGGGGATCTCCTCGTCGATTCCGAGCTCCTCGGCCAGCTCCCGGCGGAGGGCCTGGAGGAGGCTCTCCCCCGCGTTGACACCCCCGCCTGGGAGGAGCCAGTACTCGCGCTCCCCTTTGACGTGACGGCAGAGGAGGATGCGCTCGCTCCAGCGGAGGACGGCCGACACGCGAAGGCGGGGCTCCGCGGTCACATCCCCGAGGAGCCGAGCCCAGCCTCCCCCCGCTCGCTGGCCGCCAGCTCGGCGACCTCCACGGGGTAGGCCGCGGGAACAGGGACGAGCACGAGCTGAGCGATGCGCATCCCCGGCCGCACCGTGAAGGGGCGCCTGCGGTCGGTGTTGAGGAGGATCACCTGCAGCTCCCCGCGGTAGCCGGAGTCGATGAGGCCGGGGGCGTTCACCTGGGAAAGCCCGTGCTCCTTGGCCAAGCCCGAGCGTGGCAGGACGAGGCCTGCGAACCCGTCGGGGATGGCCACCGCCACGCCGGTCGAGACCACCGCCCGCTCCCCAGGGCCTATCTCCACCTCCTCGCAGGCGACCAGGTCGAGGCCGGCATCGCCGGGGTAGGCCCTCCTGGGCAGCACGGCCTCGGGCCGCAGGCGGCGAACGGGAAGCTCGATCACCCGCGGCTGCGAGCGGGCGCCCGCTCGTCCTCGGCCACGAGGTAGGAGGCGAAGCGGCCGAGCTCTCGCTCGGGCAAGCGGGCCCTGACCAGGACCCCCTCGGGACGATCCTCGCGGCGCTCGATGGGGCGACCGAGGGCGTAGAGCTCGGACAGGGTCCTGCCCTCGGCGTAGGGCACGAGCAGCTCGGCCAGGCGGTAGCGATCCTGGAAGCGCTCGGCGATGCGGGCCTGGAGGGCCTCCAGCCCCTCGCCGGTCAGGGCCGAGACCTGGAGCGCTCCCGGGTAGCGGTTGGCAAGCCGCCGGCGGCGGAGGGCGTCCACAGCGTCGATCTTGTTGAGGACGAGCTCGACGGGAACGGCGTCGGCGCCGATCTCGGTCAGGACGGCCTCGACCGCCCTCACCATCTCGTCCAGCCGCTCCTCCGGCACCGAGGCGTCGGCCACGTGGAGGACGAGGTCGGCCACCAGGGTCTCCTCCAGGGTGGCCGCGAACCCCTCCACGAGCTGGTGGGGGAGCCGGCGGATGAAGCCCACCGTGTCGGTGACGAGGTAGCGGCGGCCGTCCCGTACGAAGGCGCGGGTGGTGGGATCGAGGGTGGCGAAGAGGCGATCGTCCACCGTCACCTGGGCGTCGGTGAGGGCGTTGAGCAGGGTGGACTTGCCCACGTTCGTGTACCCGGCCAGGGCGACGGTGGGGACCTCGGCCCGCCGTCGCTCCTTGCGGCGCGTCTCCCGCTCCCGGGAGAGCTGGCGCAGGCGGCGCTTGAGGGTGGCGATGCGGCGGCGAGCCAAACGGCGGTCGGTCTCGAGCTGGGTCTCCCCCGGACCCCGCGTCCCTACGCCGCCGCCCAGCCGCTCCAGGTGCTTCCACATCCCCCGCATGCGCGGGAGGTTGTACTCGAGCTGGGCCAGCTCCACCTGGAGCTTGCCCTCGGCGCTGGCGGCGTGCTGGGCGAAGATATCGAGGATGAGCTGGGTGCGGTCGACCACGCGGGCCTGGAGCTCGTCCTCCAGCCGTCGCTGCTGGGAAGGATCGAGCTCATCGTCCACCAGCAGGACCTCCGCCTGGGCATCGGCGAAGGCCCGCTTGAGCTCGGCCAGCTTTCCCCTGCCCAGGTAGGTGCGGGGGTCTGGATGGTGGCGGCGCTGGACGAGCTCTCCCACCGTCTCCACGCCGGCGGTGCGGGCGAGCTCGCGGAGCTCGGCCAGCTCCTCGGGGTCACGACCAGGGGGCAGGACGGCGATCGCGAAGCCCCGCTCCGGGGCTGCTCCCGGAGCCGGGCTAGGCTGACGGTGGGTCACGATCCCATTATGACCCCGAGGAGGCACGCCGAGGAGGCACGCCCGAGCCGAGGAGAGCTGGGCCGGGCCGAGGAGGGCGCCATCGTCTAGCGTTCGCCTGTGCGCCTCTCCCCCACCCTAGCCGCCCAAGCCACCTACCCCTTCGTGCGCCTGGAGCAGAGGAAGCGGAGGGCCCTCGAGGAGGGGATCCCCATCATCGACTTCGGCCAGGGAGATCCCCGCGAGCCCACCTCGCCCCTCGTTCGGGAGGCGCTGGTGGCGGGCCTGGCCGAGACCATGGGCTACCCCAAGGCCGAGGGCCTGCCCGAGCTGCGGGAAGCGATCGCCGCCTGGCTCAAGCGGCGGTTCAGCGTGAGACTTGACCCCGACCGGGAGATCATTCCCACCCTGGGAAGCAAGGAGGCCATCTTCAGCTTCGCCCCCATCGTCCTCGACCCAGCCTCGGGCAAGGACACGGTGGTCGTGTGCGATCCTGCCTACCCGGTCTACGAGCGGGGAGCTCTCTTCGCCGGGGCCCGGGTCGAGCGCCTCCCCCTCAGGGAGGAGAACGCCTTCCTCCCTGATCTCGAGGAGCTCGATCCCGGCACGCTGTCCCGGGTTGCCCTCGTCTGGGTGAACTACCCCAACAACCCCACCGCTTCGATCGCTCCCCTGTCGTTCTACGAGCGGCTCACAGCCCTGGCCGAGGAGCACGACTTCCTCGTCTGCTCGGACGAGGCGTACAGCGAGATCTGGTTTCGAGAGCCTCCGCCCTCCGCCCTCCAGGTGGAGGACCGCTCCCGGGTAGTGGCCTTCAACACCCTGAGCAAGCGCTCCTCCATGACCGGCTACCGATCGGGGTTCGTGGCCGGCCCCGCCTGGGTCATCGAGGGCCTCCGTCGCTACCGGCCTACGCTCGGTACCGCCCCCCAGGAGTTCGTGCAACGGGCCGCCATCGCCGCCTGGCAGGACGAGGCCCACGTGGAGCGGGCCCGGGCTACCTACGCCCGCAAGCGGGAGGTGCTGCTTCCTGCCTTGGAGCGGGCGGGCTACCGGGTGGCGGGGGCGGAGGCGACCATGTACCTGTGGGTGGAGGTTCCCGGCAGAGCAAGCTCGGAGGAGGCGGCCGAGCGCCTGCTCGAGCGGGGGATCGTGGTGGCGCCGGGCGTGTACCTGGGCCGAGCAGGCGAGGGGTACCTGCGGCTGGCGCTGGTGCCCACGCTCGAGGAGTGCGAGCGGGCTGCTGGTCTCTTGGAGGAGGAGGCGCCGTGATGGACGCTCGACGGGTGGAGGAGATCGTGGCCGCCCTCGACCGGGGCGAGATGCGGGTAGCCGAGAAGGTGGACGGGGAGTGGGTCGTCAACGAGGAGGCAAAGCAGGCCATCCTCGACTTCTTCCGGCTGCGCCAGATCGAGCCCATGGAGGTGGGGCCGTTCGAGTACCGGGACAAGATTCCCCTCAAGAAGGGCTACGCCTCGCTGGGGGTGCGGGTGGTGCCGCCCGCCGTCGCCCGCTACGGGTCGTTCCTGTCCGAGGGCGTAGTCATGATGCCGAGCTACGTCAACATCGGGGCCTGGGTGGGGCCGAGGACGATGATCGACACCTGGGCTACCGTCGGGTCCTGCGCCCAGATCGGAGCCGATGTCCACCTGTCAGGGGGAGTGGGCGTGGGCGGAGTGCTGGAGCCCGTGCAGGCGCGCCCGGTCATCGTCGAGGACGGAGCCTTCATCGGCTCCCGCTGCATCCTCACCGAGGGGGTGATCGTGGGCGAGCAGGCGGTCCTGGCCTCCAACGTCTCCCTCACTGCCTCCGTGCCCATCATCGACGTCACCGGCCCCGAGCCGGTCGAGTACCGGGGCTACGTTCCTCCCCGGTCGGTGGTCGTCCCGGGCACCAGGCCCAAGGAGTTTCCCTCCGGCACCTACCACGTCGCCTGTGCCCTCATCATCGGCCGCCGCACCGAGGCCACCGACCTCAAGGTGAGCCTCAACGAGACGCTGCGGGACTTCGGGATCGCCTGAGGGTTCACCGCTCTCGCAGGGCCGGCGAGCCCCTGGCCGGGCAAGGCGGCGCCCGGACGCTAGGGCGGCCCCTGGCTCTTGCGGGCGGGCCCGATCAAGGTGGCGCCGCCCTCCCCTAGACGGACGAGGAGCTCGCCGCCGGGGAACCTCACCGCCACCTCCCCCTGCCCGTGGGTGGCGGCGGCCACCGCCACCGCGCTCGTCCCCGAGGATCGGGTCTCCCCCACCCCCCGCTCCCACACTCTGGCCGTCACCCGTCCGGGGCCGTCCACCCGAGCCACCTGGACGTTGGTGCCCCTGGGAAACCGGGGGTGCCTCTCCAGAAGAGGGCCGATGAGGGGCAGGTCGTCGGGGTCGCCGAGGACGACGGCGTGCGGGTTTCCCACGTCCACGGGCGTCACCTCTAGCCCCGCGACCCGCTCCTTGGCGTGCACCCGCACCTTCCCCAGGTCCTGCTCCACCATCCCGTCGGCCAGCAGCCTGGCCCGTACCCGCCGCGGCCCCACCCGCACCTCCACCTCCCGGGCGCCGGTCCTCTCGGCCAGCCAGCAGGCCACGATGCGGGTGCCGTTGCCCGACATCTCCGCCTGGGAGCCGTCCGGGTTCCAGATCGTGACCTCCGCCCAGTCTTGGCCCCAGGCGGTCACCTGGAGGATGCCGTCGGCCGTCCCCGCTTCCCGCCGGGCCTGCTCAGGCCCGAGCTCGGGCTCCTCCGTGAGTAGGTAGACGTTGCCGGCGGCGTGCCAAGTCGAGGATCTCATCGGCGATCTCCCCCGGGGGACGGGTGCCGTCCACTGTAGCCAGGCCCGGCATCCGCCGCATCCACTTGCGCTGGTAGGCGGCGTACTGCCGGGTGCGGAGGACGATCGCCTCCGCCGCCTCCGCCTCCGACAGGCGGGCCAGCTCGCCCAGGCCGATGGCCTGCCGAGCCGTGGTCGAGAGGGGCCCCTGGAGCGCCCGGCGGACCTCCCCCACCACCCCGGCCGCGAGCATGGCCTCCGTCCGGGCTCGGATGCGGCGCTCGAGCTCCTCCCGCGGGACCTCCAGCCCCACGAGCAGGGTGGGGTGGCGAGCCTCCTCGCTCCACAAGCGGTCGCGGGGAGGGCGGAGCGAGTGCCCCATCTCCGCCAGCTCGAGGGCGCGTACCACCCGTCGCCGGTCGTGGGGGTGGACGCGGGCTGCCGCCTGCGGATCGCGGGCGGCGAGGAGGCGGTGAGCTCGATCCGGCCCCAGTCGGTCGTACAGCCGCTCCCAGCGAGCCCGCGCTCGAGGATCGGGAGGGGGCGGCACCTCGAGCTCGGCCAGAGCGGCTCGCAGGTAGAGGCCGGTACCACCGACCACGATCGGGGTCCGGCCGTGGGCAAGGGCGCGGTCGATGGCGGCGTGAGCCAGCCGCTGGTACTCCCCCACGGAGGCCTCCTTGTCGAGCGGCCAGATGCCCACGAGGCGGGTAGGCCGGGAGGGCTGGTTGGTGAGGATGGGTAGCCCCTGGTACACCTGCATGGAGTCGGCGGAGATGACCTCGGCGGGAATCCGCTCGCTCAGGGCCTCGGCCACGGCCGTCTTGCCCGAGGCGGTGGGCCCGAAGATGGCAACGACGAGGGTCCCGAGGTCGCTCTCGGTCACCCTAGGCGGCGGCCAGCGCCTCCTGCTCGCCCCGCAGCGTCGTGGAGGTGGCCCCGGTGATGCGTACCGGCACCAGCTCTCCTGCCTGGGCCCAGCCCCGGAAGTTGACCACCGTGTTGCGACGGGTGCGGCCGCGCAGGAGGGTGGGGTCGGTGCGGCTCTTCCCTTCCACCAGCACCTCCTCGACCAGGCCGATCCGGCGAGCGTTGCGGCCGGCGGCCACCCGCTGCACCGTCTCCACCAGCCGCTCCATCCGCTCCCGCTTCACCTGGTCCGGCACCTGGTCGGGCATGGCCGCCGCCTCCGTCCCTGCCCGGGGCGAGAAGACGAACGTGTAGGCGCCGTCGAACCCGATCTCCTCCACCGCCGTCAGCGTCTGGCAGAAGTCCTCCTCGGTCTCGCCCGGGAAGCCCACGATGAGATCGGTGGTGAGGGCGATGTCGGGGATCGCCGCCCGCAGCTCCTCCACCAGGCGCAGGAAGCGCTCGCGGCTGTACGTGCGCCGCATCCGCTTGAGGACGCGGGTGGAGCCCGACTGGAGGGGGAGGTGGGCGTGCTCGCACACCGATCGGCACTCGGCCATGGCCGCGATCACGCTGGGTCGGAAGTCCTTGGGATGGGGACTGGTGAAGCGGATCCGCTCGATCCCCTCCACCCGGTCGAGGGCGCGGAGGAGCTCCCCGAAGTCGGTGCGGAGGGAGGGGGCAAGGTCGCGGCCCCAGGAGTTGACGTTCTGGCCCAGGAGGGTCACCTCCTTGACCCCCTCCTGGGCCAGGCGGGTGACCTCGGCCACGATCTCCCCTGGGCGCCTGCTCACCTCCCGGCCGCGCACGGAGGGGACGATGCAGTAGGAGCAGGCCGAGTTGCAGCCCATGGAGATCTGCACCCAGGCCTGGAACGGCCGCTGCCGGCGCCCGGGGAGCTCGGCCGAGAACCGCCGCTCTCCGCCGGTGCCGAAGGCGGAGCGGGCGACTCCCTGCCCCCCTGCCCCCAGCCACTCCCCCAGGTGGTGGATCGTCCCCGGCCCGAAGGCCACGTCCACGAACGGGTAGCGCTGGAAGAGGCGCTCGCGCTGCGCCTCCGCGTAGCATCCGCCCACGGCGACGACGAGGTCGGGCCGGTGTCGCTTGCGAGCGGCGGCCTGGGCCAGATGGGCAGCCAGTCGCTGGTCCGGCTTCTCGCGGATGGTGCACGTGTTGAGGACGAGCACGTCTGCCTCCTCCGGACAGGGAGCCTCGCCCAGGCCCAGCTCCTCGAGCAGACCCCGGATCCGCTCCGAGTCGTGGGCGTTCATCTGGCAGCCGAAGGTGGTGACGAAGTAGCGCCTCACCGTGGCACCCAGTGTATGCGCGAGCCCGGCCTCAGCGCGCGTAGTCGACCGCCCGCGACTCCCGGATCACCGTCACCTTGATCTGGCCCGGGTACTCCAGGCGCTGCTCGATCTCCCGCGCGATCTCGTAGGAGAGGAGGGCTGCCTCGTCGTCGTCGACCTCCTCCGGCTTCACGATCACCCGCACCTCCCGGCCTGCCTGCAACGCGTACACCCGCTCCACGCCCTCCTTCTGGGCGGCGATCTCCTCCAGCGCCTCCAGCCGCTTGATGTACGCCTCCAGGCTCTCGCCGCGGGCGCCGGGACGGGAGGCGGAGACGGCGTCGGCGGCGATGAGGAGGACCGCCTCCACCGTCTGGGGCTGCACCTCGTAGTGGTGGGCCTCGACCGCGTGCACGACCCCCTTGGCCTCCCCGTAGCGGCGGGCGTAGCGGGCGGAGATGAGGGCGTGCGAGCCCTCCTCCTCGTGCGTGAGCGCCTTGCCGAGATCGTGGAGGAGGGCGGCCCGCTTGGCCGTCTTCACGCTGGCCCCGAGCTCGCTGGCCATGATCCCGGCTAGGTGGACGACCTCGAGGGTGTGGCGGAGGACGTTCTGCCCGTAGCTCGTGCGGTACTTGAGCCGGCCCAGGATCCTCACCAGCTCCTCGTGGAAGTCGCCGCAGGCCGCCTCGAACACCGCCTGCTCCCCTGCCTGCCTAATGAGGTCGTCCACCTCGGCCTTGGACTGGTAGTACATCTCCTCGATCCTGGCGGGGTGGATGCGGCCGTCCTCGAGCAGGCGCTGGAGCGTGAGCTTGGCCACCTCCCGGCGAATCCCGTCGAACGAGGAGAGGACGACGGCCTGGGGGGTGTCGTCGATGATGATGTCGACCCCGGTCAGGTGCTCGAGGGTGCGGATGTTCCTGCCTTCGCGGCCGATGATGCGCCCCTTCATGTCGTCGGAGGGGAGCTCGATGATGGACACGGTCGTCTCGGCGGCGTGACTGGCGGCCACCCGCTGGAGGGCGTCGGCGACGAGGTTGCGGGCCCGCCGCCGTGCCTCCTGCCGGGCCTCCTCCTCCAGCTGCCGTACTCGACGGGCGAGATCCCGGCGGACGAGCTCCTCGGAGCGGGCTAGAGCCTCGGCCTTGGCCTGCTCCACGGTGAGTCCCGAGATGCGCTCGAGCTCCCGGAGGGCCTGGAGTCGGGCCGCCTTGAGCTCCTCCTGGAGCCGGCGCACGTGGGTCTCGCGGTCTGCCACCCCCTGCTCGCGGCGCTCTACCTCCTCCAGGCGCCGGCGCAGGTCCTCCTCCTGGGCCCGGAGCCGCTCTTGGAGCTGGATGGACTCGGCCCGGCGGGCGGCCAGGTCCTGCTCGATCTCGGCCCGCAGCCGGACAGCCTCCTCCTTGGCCGCGATCTCCGCCTCCCGGCGCAGGGCGTCTGCCTCCCGGTGGGCCTCGGAGAGGATGAGGTTGCGCGTCCGCCGGGCCGCCTCCAGCTTGGAGCCGGCCATCCGCACGAGCACGAGCCAGGCTATCGCCAAGCCGGCGACGAGACCGATCAGACTTCCCACCATGTACGCCACGGGCGCTCCTCCGGTCGCCTGCCCACGCCTGGAGACGCGGGCTCGACTCGGCACCTGGCCCGCATGGGCGCATCCGCGAATCGGCAAGGCGAGGCGGCGACACCGCCTCAGGGCGCTGCTCTAGCCGGGTCTCTGCCCGATCCTCCCGGTGGTCGAAGGCCCCATTCGGCTTCTCGCAGGCGGTCTCGCGTCGATTCGTGAAGTAGCGTCTATGCAGGCAAAGTGTCGGGTCGTGCCTCAATCCTAGCGCCGCTCAGGGAGCGTCCGCAACGTCCCCGGAGAGCACCCGCTCGATCGTGTCCTCGGAGAAGCCCCTCCGCCGCAGCGCCGAGGATGCCCGCCGGGCGGAGCCGAGCCGGGCGAGGAGGAGCGACGCCCGCTCGTCTTCGGGCGGGAGTGCCTCGACCACGGCGTCGAGGATCTCCGCCGAGACCCCCCGCGCGGCCAGGTCGAGGCGGATGCGGGCGTCCCCGTAGCCGCGCCGGCAGAGGACGCGGGCCCGCTCCTCGGCAGCCCGCTCCTCGCTCAGGTAGCCGACCTCGCGCAGCCTGCTCACGGCCTGCTCGACGGCCTCCGCAGGCACGCCTGCCCGGCAGAGTCGGCGGCGAAGCTCCTCGGGAGTGAGCTCGCGGCGAGCGAGGGCCCGCTGGGCGAGATGGAGCGGGTCGCCCGGCTCGGCCACGCTAGCTCTCGGCCAACGCCTCCTCGACCGGCTGGGACGAGGCGACCTGGGGCGGGGAGCCGGCGCCGAGGAGGCGCGCGGACACGATCTGGTCAGGCCCCGCAGCTGCCTGGATCCGCTGGAGGATGGCCTGGCACACGTCGGGATGCTCCCGCAGGAAGGCGGTGGCGTTCTGGCGCCCCTGGCCCAGGCGCTCGTCCTCGAAGCTGAAGTAGGAGCCCGACTTGTGAACGATCTTCTTCTCCAGGGCGACGTCCAGGACGGTCCCCTCCCAGGAGATGCCGGAGCCGAAGAGGATGTCGAACTCGGCCTGCTTGAAGGGGGGCGCCACCTTGTTCTTCACCACCTTGACCCGCACTCGGTTGCCGATCGCCTCCACCCCCTCCTTGATCGTCTCGATGCGGCGGATGTCGAGCCGGACGGAGGCGTAGAACTTGAGCGCCCGGCCTCCCGGGGTCGTCTCCGGCGACCCGAACATCACCCCGATCTTCTCGCGCAGCTGGTTGGTGAAGAGGGCCACGGTGTCGGTGCGGTTGAGCGTGCCGGCCAGCTTGCGCAAGGCCTGGCTCATGAGGCGGGCCTGCAAGCCCACGTGGCTGTCCCCCATCTCCCCCTCGATCTCGGCCTTGGGTACGAGGGCGGCTACGGAGTCGATGGCGATGACGTCCAGGGCCCCCGAGCGGATGAGGAGCTCGGCGATCTCTAGCGCCTGCTCGCCGGTGTCGGGCTGGGAGACGAGCAGCTCGTCGATGTTGACGCCGATCTTGCGCGCGTACTGGGGGTCGATGGCGTGCTCGGCGTCGATGAAGGCGCAGATCCCCCCTTGTCGCTGAGCCTCGGCGATGACGTGGTAGACGAGGGTCGTCTTCCCCGACGACTCGGGCCCGAAGATCTCGATGATGCGACCCCGGGGCAGGCCGCCGATGCCGAGAGCCATGTCGAGCGCGAGGGAGCCGGTGGAGATAGCCCCCACGGACACCTGGGCCCGGTCGCTCATCCTCATCACCGAGCCCTTGCCGAACTGACGCTCGATCTGGCCGAGAGCCACCTCCAGAGCCTCCGTGCGATCCACCGCGATCAGCCTCCTAACGCAACCGAGTCGAGAACGACGTACCGGGCGCCGCCCGGCCGCAGCAGGGAATGGTAGACAGCAGCCCCGGACGGACTGAAGGCGCCGAGGTCGGGCAGCGAGGGTCGGAGCCTGGGAGGGCGGCGGAAGCGAAGGACGGTGACGTGGGGTAGCCAGGGGCGGTGCTCGCGGGCGTACACCCCCAGGCGCTCCAGCCGCGCCTGCACCTCCTCGGCCAGGGCGGCCGCCCGTCCCCCCTCGTCGCCCAGGACGAGCATGCCCACGCTGCGGGTCTCCCGGTAGGCCCGCACCTCCAGGCGCGGCGGCACCCGCAGGCCGGCGCAGGCGGCCCGCACCTCGGCGGCCACGGGGCCGACGTCGCCGCTCGGCCTGCTGCCCAGGAAGGCGAGGGTGAGGTGGAGGTGCTCGGGCGGCACGAGTCGATCGTGCCCCTGGAGCTCGGCGCGTTGCCAGGCCTGGATGGCCGCAAGCACAGGGGCAGGGAGGGTGAGGGCGACGAAGAGGCGGAGCGTGCCATGGCCCTCGACGCTAGCAGAGAGGCTCATGCGGGATCGTCGCCGCTCTGTGCCAAGAGCCTGCGCACCAAGTGAAGGCCGGCGACCGCTGCCCGCCGCCGGATCGACTCCCGGTCGGCGGGGTAGGTGAGCTCGGTCCCCTTGCTGGCGGTGGGCGTCTCAGCGTGCAGGTAGACGAGGCCGACCGGTTTTGTCGGCGTCCCGCCCGTGGGGCCGGCGATCCCGGTCACGGCCAGGGCCACGTCGGCCCCCAGCCGGCGGCGAGCGCCGGCGGCCATGGCGGAGGCAGTCTCTGCCGACACTGCTCCCCGGCGGCGGAAGACGTCGGCGGGGACCTCGAGCTCCTCAACCTTCACCCTGTCGGCGTAGGCCACGATCGAGCCCACGAAGACGGCGCTGGCGCCCGGGATGGAGGTCAGCCGAGACGCCACCATCCCTCCCGTGCAGGACTCCGCCGTGGCCAAAGTGAGCCCCCTCGACCGGCAGAGGGAAAGCACGATCTCCTCCACGGGTCGCTCGTCCTGAGCGAAGAGGTAGCGGCCCAGGGCCTGGCCGAGCTGGGAGACCAGGCGCTCCGCCCGCTCCTCTGCTCCCGGCTCCACGAGGAGGTCGACGTGGATCTCGAAGTCGCGGGCGCAGATCGTGACCTCCACTCCCTCCCCCTCTCCTCCGGCCGCGGCCAGAGCGCGGGCCACCGCCGACTCGCTGGCGCCGTAGAAGCGAAGCACGCGGCGACCGGGCGGGCGAGCGCGGGAGAGGACCTCGCGGACGGGGTCGCTGTCCAGGGCCCGCGGCCACAGCCGGCGAAGCTCGGCCGGGGGCCCTGGGAGGAGGACGACGACGGCTTGTCCCGTCCTCACCACGAGGCCGGGAGCGGTGCCGGCGAGCCCCAGGGACACCGCCCCCGCGGGGAGCGTCGCCTGCTTCGTTACCCCGGCCTCGAAGTCGGCGTAGGGCCGTCGCAGGCGGGCGGCGGCGGCTCGGGACACCGCCTCGATCTCCTGCCGCAGCGCAGGATCGACCGCGAGCGACAGCCCCGCTGCCCGGGCGAGGAGCTCGACCGTGCGGTCGTCGTGGGTGGGCCCCAGGCCTCCAGAGACCACGCAGAGATCGTGGGCGAGGGCGTCGCCCAGGGCCGCCTCCAGCTCGTCGGGCCGGTCGCCCACGATCGTAATGCGGGAGGGCTCGAGGCCCAGAGAGACGAGCTCGCGGGCGAGGAAGGGGCCGTTCCGGTCCTCCCGCTCGCCCCGGACGAGCTCGCTCCCCGTCACCACGATCGCGGCTCGCGGCCGCGGCACCACGGCGCCCACGCTAGCGGCAGCTCGCCGCCGAGGTCACCTGCCTGGGGGTGACGACCACGACCTGGGGGCAGCGCCTGCCCAGGTCGGCGGGGTGGCCGTTGAGGGTCACCTCCAGGTTCTCCGGCGTTCCCACGTGCAGCCACAGCCGCCTCTCTACGAACCGCTGGGACTCGCCCCGCTCGAGCGTGCCTGTGTAGAGCACCGGCCCCGCGGGGCCACCCCGACGCACCTCGAGGAGGGATGCCCCGCCGCTGGCTCGGACGACGAGGTGCGCCGCCCGGCTGGGCTTGACGGGCGAAGCCGGGGCCAGGTTGGGGATAGCCGTCTTCCCTCCTCCTCCTCCTCCTCCTCCTCCTCCGCCGCCGCCGCCGAAGTTCCAGGCGGCGATGACGAGGGCGGTCACCACTGCGATCGCAACCAGGGCGGCCAGCACCATCCTCTGCTCCCCTCGCCGATCCCGGCGCCGTCGAGCCCGCGCTCGCCGGGCTCGCCGCGGCTCGTGCTCCTCGTCGACCCAGAAGCGGGAGGTGTACTCGTCCACGAACAGGCGCCCGTCCAAGCCCAGGAAGTCCGCGTACGAGCGCAGGAAGCCTCGGACGTAGGTCTGGCTGGGCAGGAGGTCGAAGCGCTCGTCCTCGAGCGCCCGCAGGTACTTGGCCCGGATCTTGGTGGCTCGCTCGGCCTCGAGGAGATCGAGGCCCTTGCGCAGTCGCGCCTCGCGGAGGGTGGATCCGATCTGGAACATGCGGCCGACCGATTCTACGGGGTGCGTCAGCCGGCGAACAGGGTAAGGAGCCCGTAGAAGGCGACCGCCAGGGCGGCGGTGAGGGCGATCCACACGCCCGCCAGCCCCAGAATCAGTCCTGCCTTGGCCTCCAGGAGACCTCCCGCCCGACCCAGCGTCCGTTCCACGGTCTCCCGTCCCCGTCGGGAGAGGACGACCGCCGCCCAGCCGAAGAGGAGGGCGAGCCCCGCCGCCCCCATGGAGTCGAGCAGGGTGACGGCCTCCGAGTACCAAGAGAGGGCGACGCCGGCCGGGACCGAGAGCACCGAGGCCAAGCCCACGACGAGCGAGGCCCGCGCCCGGGGGTTGGGGAGCGGCGCTCGACCGGCGGCGAGATCGCTACTGCTTGACGTACGGACGGCCAACGGCAGCGGGCGGAACGGTGCGGCCGATGACGCCGGCCACGGCGACGAGGGTCAAGACGTAGGGTAGGGACTGGAACAGGGTGCCGTACACGGCCCAGGACTCTACGTTCTCCAGCTCCGGGGCGAGGGCGGTGGAGAAGCCGAACAGGAGGGCGGCAGCCAGGGCTCCCGAGGGCCGCCAGTTGCCGAAGATGAGGGCGGCCAGGGCGATGAAGCCCCGTCCCGAGGTCATCTTCTCCGTGAAGGAGTGGTTGAAGCCGATGGAGAGGTAGACGCCGCCCAGGGAGGCCAGGATGCCGGACATCACCACCGAGGCGTAGCGCACCGCGTACACGTTGATGCCCGCCGTGTCGGCAGCCCGCGGATGCTCGCCACAGGCGCGGATGCGAAGCCCGAGCGGGGTCCTGAACATGAACAGCGAGGAGACGACCACGAGGGCGAGCGCGAGGACGGTCATGAGGCTGACCTGGCCGATGGCGCTCTCCAGGAAGTCCCCCAGGGCAGCGGGGGGGAGCGAGCCGAGCCAGCCGAGGTCGATGTCGGGGACGGCCGGCAGATCGCCGGGGGTGCCCGCGTCCCCGTAGACGTCGTTGTAGAGGTAGCCGGTGATGCCGTAGGCGAGGAAGATGACCGCCGTGCCGCTCACGATCTGGTCGGCCCGCAGGTGGATGGAGAAGAAGGCGTGGACGAGGGCGAGAAGGCCCCCCGAGAGGACGCCCAGGAGGAGCCCGCCCAGCCAGGACCCGGTGACGTCCGCTCCCCAGGCCCCGAAGAAGGCGCCCATGAGCATCATCCCCTCCAGCCCGATGTTCACCACCCCGCTTCGCTCCGAGAACATGCCCCCGATGGCGGCGAACGTCAGGGGGGTGGCGTAGACGAGGGCCAGCGCCACGAGCGACGACCAGGTGACCACGGCCTCCAGGTGGTCGGCGGCCGCCCGCGTGGCCAGCACGCCGAAGACGATCCCCAGGACGCCGCTCGCGGCTGCTCCCCACCCCAGCCGCCGCTCCCGGCGGGCGGCCGCCCAGATGCCGCAGGCGACGGCGAGGATGCCGACGGCGACGGGCACCGCCGCCGTCCGCGTGGTCAGGGGGGGAAGGGCGATCCAGAAGGCAAGAGCCCCGAGGAGGATGCCGGCGACGGCCACCCGCCGCGTGGTGAGTAGGCGCCTGCCGGTCAGCCGCCCCCGGGCGGTCCCCGCGTCGACGGTCATCTCTCCCCTCCCCCGAGGCGGAGCCGCCTTCCCCTGGCGAGCAGGTAGAGGACGAGGGTCTCGGCCCCCACGAGCAGGATGATGAGGCCTTGGATGATCTCGGTGAGGTTGTTGGCCAGCTCGGGGCGGAAGACCTCGGGGTCGAGGTTGCGGGTGGAGGAGCCTGTGCGGAGGGCCGCGAACAGAAGCCCGGCGAAGAAGATGCCGACGGCCGTGTTGCGCCCGAGCAGGGCCACGGCGATGCCGATGAAGGCGATCTGGGAGTAGCCTTGCACGAAGGTGAGGTCGAGCCGGGGCCGCCAGCCGAGGATGTCCATGGCCCCGGCCAGGCCGGCGAAGGCTCCCGAGATAGCCATGGCCAGGAAGTAGCTCCTGGCCACGTCGATACCGCCGTAGGCGGCTGCGTCGGGGTTGAAGCCCACCGCCCGCACCTCGTAGCCGAGGGTCGTACGGTTGAGGACGAGCCAGTAGACGACGAGGGCGGCCAGGGCCACGAACAGCCCCACGTGGAGGCCTTGGAGGAGCCGACTTCCCCACAGGAGGGGGAGCTGGGCCCCCTCGGAGACGGGGCGGGACACGGCCTCCGTCCCGGCGGCGGGGTCCTGCATGGGCCCGCCGAAGGTGACGAGGTAGCTCGCGATCCAGAGGGCGATCCAGTTGAGCATGATCGTGGAGATCACCTCGTGGGCGCCCACGGTGGCCTTGAGCACCCCCGCGATCCCGCCCCACAGGGCCCCGGCCAGGGCTGCGGCGGCGGCCGCGAGCAGGACGTGGAGGGCCGACGGGAGCCCCTCGAACCAGATCCCCATCTGTACCGCCGCCACCGTGCCCACGATGTACTGGCCCTGGCCGCCGATATTGAAGAGGCCGCAGCGGAAGGCGAAGGCCACCGCCACCCCCGTGAGCACGAGGGCCGTGAACTGGATCAGGGTCTGCTGGAGGCTGAGGGCCGCCGAGCAGGGGTGGGCGCACGTCTCCCAAGGAAGCAGCCAGTTGAGGCCGGTGCCCTCGAAGATGGCCTCGTACGTGGAGAGGGGGTTCTTGCCGGTGACGAAGAGGACGACCAGGCCCCCCATGAAGAAGGCAAGGAGGGCGGTGAGGAAGGGGGCGACGATGCCTCCCGCGCGCTGAGCCAGGGCGATGCGGAAGGCGAGCGTCGGCCGCTCCTCCCCCTGGGCCGGAGAGGAAGGGTCGGCGTCGGTCACGCCGCCTCCTCCGCCACCCGACCTCCGGTCATGGCGATACCCAGCTCCTCCTCCTTGGCCTCGGGCCCGTACTCGCCCACGATCCTCCCCTCGTACATGACGAGGATGCGGTCGGAGAGGGACAGGATCTCCTCCAGCTCCAAGGAGACGAGGAGCACGGCCTTGCCCTGGGCTCTCGCCTCGAGGAGCTGGCGGTGGACGAACTCGATCGCGCCCACGTCCAGGCCGCGGGTGGGCTGGGCGGCGAGGAGGATGCGCGGCTCGCGGCCCAGCTCGCGGGCGAGCACGACCTTCTGCTGGTTTCCCCCTGACAGGGCCGAAGCCAAGGTCCTGGGCCCTCCCCCGCGCACGTCAAACCGGCGCAGAAGCCCCTCCGCCCAGCGCAGGATGCGGTCGGGGAAGAGCCACCCGAGCCGGGAGCAGGGCTCCTTGTCGTAGTCGTGGAGGATCAGGTTCTCGGCCAGGGTGAAGTCGAGGACGAGGCCCCGCCGGAGCCGATCCTCGGGGACGTGCCCCACCCCCGCGTCGAGCATCTCCCTGGCCCCGCGCCCGCTCATGTCCCGACCGGCCACCACCACCCTGCCCGAGGCGGGCCGGCGTAGGCCCGCCAGCGCCTCCACGAGCTCGCTTTGGCCGTTCCCGTCCACGCCGGCGATGCCCACGATCTCGCCGGCCCGAACCTGGAACGAGACCCCGCGCACCTTCTCCAGCTGGCGGTCGTCGAGGACGTGCAGGTCCTCGACCTCGAGCAGCGGCCGGCCCGGCGTCGTAGGGGGCTTCTCCACCCGCAAGAGCACCTCCCTTCCCACCATCATGCGGGCCAGGCCCTCCTCGGTCGCCCCTTCCCGGGGGATGGTGTCCACCCTCCTTCCCCGGCGCAGCACCGTGATCCGGTCGGCGATGGCCAGCACCTCGTTGAGCTTGTGGCTGATGAACACCACCGACATTCCCTGCTGGGTAAGACCGCGCAGGATCTGGAAGAGCTCGCCTGCCTCTTGGGGCGTGAGGACGGAGGTGGGCTCGTCCAGGATGAGGACGTCTGCCTTGCGGTAGAGGGCCTTGAGGATCTCCACCCGCTGCTGCTGGCCCACGGTGATGTCCCTCACCCTCGCCTCGGGGTCGACGGCGAACCCGAAGGCGTCGGCGAGGTCGCGCACGCGCCGGCAAGCGGCCTCGTAGTCGAGGGCGACTGCGGCCTTCCTGGGCTCCTTGGCCAGCACGATGTTCTCGGCCACCGTCATCACCGGGATGAGCATGAAGTGCTGGTGCACCATGCCGATGCCGTGGGCGATGGCCTCCCGGGGCGAGTGGAAGACGACGGGCTTGCCGCCCACCCTGATCTCCCCGGCGTCGGGGCGGTACAGGCCGTAGACGACGTTCATGAGCGTCGTCTTCCCGGCCCCGTTCTCCCCCAGCAGGGCGTGTACCTCCCCCCGGCGCAGGTCGAGGTCGATGCGGTCGTTGGCGAGGACGCCGGGGAAGCGCTTGGTGATCCCGCGCAGCTCGAGGACGAGGGCGTCGCTCGCCATCGCGACCAATCCTAGTGCGGAGGGGGATGCCGGCTGGGGAGGGGCGGCCGCTCCGCCGCCCCTCCCTCCGGGCGAGCGCCTACTGGGTGGGCGGCTTGACCTTGCCGGTGGCGATGAGCTTGGCCAGAGCGTCGGTGGAGCGCTTGTACTGAGCCCGCACCGCCGCCGGCAGCCTCGTGCTCAGCCGGCCGTAGCCGACGCCTCCGTTCTTGACGTCGAAAATCTTGTCGAACCCGCCCTTGAACTTGGCGCCGTTCTTCTTGAAGTCGGCGATGGTGTCGAACACGGCCACGTCCACCTTCTTGGTGGCGCTGGTCAGGACGTGGGGCCCGAGGAAGTACTGGTCGGCATCGACCCCGATTCCCCACACGCCCTTGCTCTTGGCCGCGTCCAGAGCGCCCAGGCCGCACTGGCCGGCGACCTGGAACACCACCCGAGAGCCGCGGGCGATCTGGCTCAAGGCCGTCGCCCGACACTTGGCCTGGTCGGCGAAGGTGGGGTCGTTGGCGTAGTTGACGAGCACCTTCACCGCTGGGTTGGCCCGCTTGGCGCAGAAGTTGTACCCCGCGATGAAGGACACGATGGCCGGCACCTTGTTGGCGCCCACGGCCGAGATGATGTCCGGCCCCGGCAGGCGCTTGGCCTCCAGGGCGGCGATGTTCCCGACGAGGCAGCCCGCCTCGTTCTCGCGGAACAGAAGGCCGCGCAGGTTGGGGATGCTCTTCAGCTTGGCCTGGGAGACGACGAACCCGTAGGGGACGTCCACCCCGGCGAACTTGGCGTCGGGAAACTGGGGCGCGACCTTGCCCAGGGGGTCGAACATGAGGAAGCCGACGCCGATGATGAGGTTGTAGCCCTGCTGGGCGGCGGCGGTGAGGTTGGGCAACCGGTCGGCCGCCGTCTGGGTGATGAAGACCCGGCCCTCGACGCCCAGCGTCTTCTTGGCCCGCTGCAGGCCCACGTTGGACAGGCTGTTGAAGCCCTTGTCGTTGATGCCGCCGATGTCCGTGACGACGGCTACCCGGACCGTCTGCTGCGGGGACGCGCCGCTCGGGGCGGTGACGACGAGGGCCACTGTCGTCGCCGCCGCGGCCGCCAAGAGCGCCGCCGCGCTCGTCCGTCTACGAGGTGCGTGCATAGTTCCTCCTGTCCGGTCTTTCGAGAGCGGAGGGGATGCTAGCGCCGCCGGCTCCCTGCGTCTAGATCAGCGATTCTCGATTCATGAGCCACGAGGGGCCGGCGGGCTGCCCAGGTCGAGCGTCGCTCCCCCGCCGCCGACCGAGAAGGTCGCCTGGCCCCCGACCTCGACGCCATGCTCGCCGCGCTCTCCGCGAGTCCGGCCGAGGAGCGCTCAGCCTTGATGCAGGCTGCTCAGGTCTGCCTCCGAGAGGAGCACGCGCCGCGGCTTGGAGCCCTCGTACCCTGAGATGATGCCCCGTCGCTCGAGCATGTCGATGAGGCGGCCGGCCCGGGTGTAGCCGACCCGCAGCCGTCGCTGGAGGAGGGACACGGAGGCGGTCTGGGTCTGGACGACGATCTCGATGGCCTTGTCGAGGAGAGGGTCCTCGTCCGGGTCGAAGCTCTCCTCGTCCTCCTCGTCCTCCACCGGCTCGGGCGGCTCGAGGAGCGACTCGTCCAGCTCCTGGGGGCGCTGGGCCCGGCACTGCTCGACGATGAGAGCGATCTCCTCCTCGCTCACGTAGGCCCCCTGGAGCCGCTGCAGGCGGGAGGTGCCGAGGGGCTTGAAGAGCATGTCCCCCTGGCCGAGGAGCGTCTCTGCCCCGGCCTGGTCGAGGATGACCCGGGAGTCGGTCTGGCTGGACACGGCGAAGGCGATCCGGCTGGGGACGTTGGCCTTGATCATGCCCGTGATCACGTCCACCGACGGGCGCTGGGTGGCCAGGACGAGGTGGATGCCCACCGCCCGCGACTTCTGGGCCAGGCGGATGACGCAGTCCTCCACCTCCTGGGGCGAGATCATCATGAGGTCGGCCAGCTCGTCGATGACCACCAAGAGGTAGGGCAGGGGAGGCTCGCCGTGGGCGCGCAGGGCCCGGTTCATCTCCGGTAGGCTGCGGGCTCGAAACAGGCTCATCCGCTCGTAGCGCCGCTCCATCTCCCCCACCACGTTGGCGAGCGCCGCAGCCGCCTGCTTAGGGCTGGACACGACCGAGGTCAGGAGGTGGGGGATCGACTCGTAGAAGCCGAGCTCGATGCGCTTGGGGTCGATGAGGATCATGCGTACCTCGTCCGGCGTCGCCCGAAGCAGGATGGAGGTGAGGATGGTGTTGATGCAGCCTGACTTGCCCGAGCCGGTGGTACCGGCGATGAGGAGGTGGGGCATGCGCGCCAGGTCGGCCCAGACGGCGTTTCCGGAGATGTCCTTGCCCAGCCACACCGCGAGGGGGCTGGCCGAGGCAGGGAGGTCGTCGAAGATGTCGCCCAGGGTCACGAGGTTGGGGCTTCGGTTGGGTACCTCCACCCCCACCGCCTGCTTTCCTGGGATCGGCGCCAGGATGCGAATCTCCGTGGTGGCGAGGGCGTAGCAGAGGTCGTCCTTAAGCGAGGCGACCTTAGCCACCTTGGTGCCGGGGGCGAGCTGGAGCTCGTAGCGGGTCACCCGGGGGCCGGCGATCTCGCCCACCACCGTGGCCTCGACCCCGAAGTTGGCCAGCGTCCGCACCAGGGTCTCGGCGATGGCGCGGCTTTCCTGCTCCGAGGAGGCCGCCGCCCGGCGGGAGGTGCGAAGGAGGCTGCGGTCGGGAAGCCGGTAGTCCTGGGGAGCGGGCTCGGCGCGGGCGAGCAGGGACGCCTCCTCGAGCCGCTCGGCGGTCTCCTCCTCGTCGAGGATCTCCGCCGGGCTCGCCTGCACCAAGTCGGGGAAGTCGTGCTCGGCGTCGACCAAGGGAGGCGGGGTTGCGGCAGGCGTGGTCGAGGCAGGCGCCGACCGAAGCTCCGGCCCCGTCCGCCTCGCGCCGGGGGCCCGGCGGCCTCGAGAGAGCGTCCTCGCTGTGCGCACAGCCCTGCCCCAGCGCCGAAGGAGCGCCCCCGCCGAGGCCCCGGTCACAAGCAGCGACGCGGCGAGGAGGAGGAAGGAGCCCAGGATGAGCACCCCGGTCGAGCCGAGGAGCCGGCCCAGCGCCCAGGCAAGGCCGCTCCCGAGGTAGCCGCCCCGGGATCCTCCCAGGAGGAGGAGGCCTCCCACCGCACCCAGCCCCAGCCCGAGGCGAAAGGGAGCCAAGCCCACGAGGCTGCTTCTCGCCACCGCCATCCCCCCCAGGGCAAGGAGCCCCACCGGTACCAGCTCCGCCCCGTCGCCGAGGAGGGCGACCAGGCCCTCCGCCAGCCATCCGCCCACGTAGCCCCCGCTCCAGCCCCCGTAGAGGACGCCGGCCAGGAAGGCCCCGGCGGCCACGAGCCCGAGGCCGACGAGCTCCGGGTGCCGGCGGGCGGCTTGGCGAAGACCTCGGGCCCGGCGTCGCTTCCTCGCCCGCGCCGGCATCTTGGGGCGAAGCTTCCTCAGGCGTCGCTTGCGTGCCATCGTCCCTTCCTTTCGACGCTGGAGACGACAAACCTTGCCCGGCGGCGACAAGCGCCTCCGAGGCTGCCCGTCCTCCGCCTCGTCCTCCTCGTCCCTGGGGAGGCGCCGCGCTAGCTAGCCCGGGGCGGCGCCGGCGTGGAGGATAGCCTCGACCTCGGCCGCGGTCGGCAGGGACGGCTGTGCGCCGGGCCGCGAGGCGGCCAGAGCTCCCGCCGCGCAGGCGCGCCGCAAGGCGTCCTCGCGGTCCCGCCCCTCGAGTAGGGAGACGACCAGGCAGGCGGTGAAGGCGTCGCCGGCCCCGGTCGTATCCACCGGGCGCACCCTGGGCGGACGGGCGCGGGCCACTTCCCTTCCCTGCTCCAAGAGCCGCGCCCCCTCGTCTCCGAGCGTGACGGCGACCAGCCCCCGCGGCCTTGCCCCCAGCTTGCGGTACTCGTACTGGTTGACGACGACCACGTCGGCTCGCTCCACCAGGGTCGGGGGAAGCTCCCGGGCCGGGGCGGCGTTGAGGCAGAAGAGCCCGGTGGCCTGGCGGGCCGCCTCCTCTACGGTGTCGAGAGGGACCTCGAGCTGGCAGAGGACACCGTCGTAGCCCGCCACCTGGACGTGCTGGGGTCGCAGGTGGGCGTTAGCCCCCGGGACCGCCACGATCTGGTTCTCCCCGCTCTCCGCCACCACCACGAGGGCGACGCCGGTGTGCTCCTCCTCGGCCAGCCAGCTCACTCCGGAGAGGTCGACGCCCTCGTCCTCGAGGTACGAGAGGGCCTCGTCGGCGAGGTCGTCCACGGCCACCATCCCGATCATGCGCACCTGGGCGCCCAGCCTGGCCGCCGCCACGGCTTGGTTTGCCCCCTTGCCGCCGGGGTAGCGCTGGAAGCGGGCGGCCGCCACCGTCTCCCCCGGGCGGGGCAGGCGCTCGGCGTGCGCCACCAGGTCGAGGTTGATCGATCCCACGACCGCCAGGCGCGGGGTCACGTCCCCCATCGCGCTAGGCCGCCAAGGCTCGCAGGTCGTCCAGGCAGGGGCCGAGGAGGTTCTCGCGGAGGTCGAACAGGCCCGCCCACAAGGATCCTCTGCTGGGTACGCTGCCCAGGCGGGCAGCCGCCGTCAGCCCCTCCAGCGCTCGCACCAGCACTGCCAGCTCCAGGTAGGCCTGGGCGACCCGGGTCGGCGCCACCCGCACCCCCGCCCGGGCCAGCACGGGCTCCCAGTCGACCAGCTCGGCTCGTCCCGGCTCCCCGTACCAGGAGCGCCCTTCTGCCGTGTCGGCCTGCAGCTCCAGGAGGTAGCGGGCAAGCGGCTGCTCCAGCCCGGCCACGGCGGTCTCCGCCCGGTCGGCAGCCCGGCGCAAGGCCGCCGCCCGCCTGCCGGGGGTGCACGGCTCGGCGTCGCCTCTCGCCCACCGCTCGAGCAGTCGACAGAACGCGAGCGCAGCCGCCTCGCAAGCGCGCAGCTGGACGACGAGGCGGCGGGCGGTGGCGGCGTCGGCCACGGCGGCCGTGAGTACGTCAGACCAGTCCTCGGCCCTGACCGCGCTCACACTTCCACGACCACGGGCAGGATGAGCGGGCGGCGGCGGGTGCGGTCGTAGATCAGGCGACCGAGGCCGTCATGCAGGTGCTCCTGGAGCAGCTTGACCTCCAGGATGTCCCCGGCCAGGCACTGGTCGAGCACCCGCTCGGCTTCTCGGCGTAGGTCCTCGCGGAGATCGTCGGCCTCGGCGAAGCCCCGGGCCACGAGCTCGGGGGCCGCCGATCGCCGGCCGTTCGAGCTCGTCAACGTGGCGACCACGATCACTACCCCGTCCTCGGAGAGCCGCTTGCGGTCGCGGAGCGCCACGTCGGTGATGTCGCCGACGGCCAAGCCGTCGACGAAGGTGACGCCGGCCTCCACCTGGCCGGCCAGTCGGACTCCTCGGCTGGAGAGCTCGACCACGGAGCCGTTCTCGGCCAGGACGATGCCCTGGGAAGGAACTCCCGCCTCCTGGGCCATGCGGGCCTGGGCGGCCAGCATGCGGAACTCCCCGTGGACGGGCATCACCGCCTTGGGCCGCACCAGGGAGAGGACGGTCCGCACCTCCTCAGCGTTGCCGTGCCCGGACACGTGCACGGGCGCGATCTCCTGGTGGAGCACCTCGGCCCCGATACGGGCCAGCTGGTTGATGGTGTCGTGGACGCGCAGCTCGTTGCCGGGGACGGGCTTGGCCGAGATGATGACCGTGTCGCCGCGCTCGACGGCCACGGAAGGGTGGTCGCGGTAGGCGATCCGGGTGAGGGCGGACAGGGGCTCCCCCTGGCTTCCCGTGCAGAGGATGAGGACCTGGTGGGGAGGGTAGTCCCGCAGCTCGGCCGGCCGAATGAGCGTGCCCTCGGGAACCTGCATGTAGCCGAGCGTGCGGGCGATGTTGAGGTTCTTGCGCATGGAGCGGCCCACGACGCACACCTTCCGCCCGCACTCCACCGCCACGTCGATCGCCTGCTGCATCCGGTGGACGTTGGAGGCAAACGAGGCTACGAGCACGCGCCCCTTGCGCAGAGGGATGATCTGGCGAAACGCCTCCCCTACCAGACGCTCGGAGCCGGTGAACCCGGGCCGCTCGGCGTTGGTGGAGTCCCCCAGCATGAGATCCACGCCCCGACTCCCCAGCTCGGCCAGGCGGCCGACGTCGGTGCGGAAGCCGTCGATGGGGGTGTGGTCGAGCTTGTAGTCGCTCGTGTGGAGGATGCGGAGCCCCTCGCTCTCCACCACCACGGCCACGTTGTCGGGCACCGAGTGGGCCATGCGCACGAGCTCGACGCGGAACGGGCCTACCTGGAAGGGACCGTCCTCGGGGCGCACCTCCACGAGCTGGGTGCGGGAAGCCACCCCGTGCTCGTCCAGCTTCGGCTGGACGAGGCCCAGGGTGAGGCGGGTGCCGTACACCCACGGCACCTCTACCCTGCGGACGAGGTAGGGAAGGGCGCCCACGTGGTCCTCGTGGGCGTGGGTGAGGACGACGCCGTGGAGGACGACGCGGCTCTCCGCGAGGTAGGAGAAGTCGGGGAGCACGAGGTCGACGCCGAGGTGCTCGTCCCGGGGGAAGGCGAGCCCGGCGTCGATCAGGAGCCCCCCCTTGTCGGTCTCGAGCAGGGTCATGTTCTTGCCGACCTCGCCCAGGCCGCCCAGGGGGATGATGCGCAGAGGTGAGCCGGTCACCCCTGGATAGTAGCCCTGACGGTCGCGGTCAGGCCCGGGCGGGGGCAAGCACGCCCAGGCGCTCGAGGCAGCCGCGAATCGCCTCCGCCTCCTCGGGCAAGGCCTCCACCAGGGGGAGGCGCAGGCCCCCGACCTCGTGGCCGAGCATGTTGAGCGCCGCCTTGATGGCGATGGGGTTGACCACCACCTTGAGCAGGTCGTACGCAGGCTGGAGCTGCTCGTGGATGCGGCGAGCCTGCGCTCGATCGCCCGCCTTGTAGAGGCGCACCATCTCCTTCACCTGGGGCCCCACGATGTGGGTATGCACGCACACGCCTCCCAGGCCGCCCACCTCGAGGAAGGGGAAGACGAGGTTGTCGTCGCCGGCGTAGAGGTCGAGGCCGGTCTCCTCGACGATGAAGCGGGCTTGAGCGAGGTCGTCGTAGGCCTGCTTCACCGCCCGCACCGTGGGGATCTCGGCCAGCTTGGCCATGGTGGCGGGCTCGATGTTCACCACCACCCGCCCGGGGATGTTGTAGACGATGATGGGCCTGTCGCTGGCCGCGGCCACGGCCCGGAAGTGCTCGACGATACCCCGCTGGGGAGGCTTGTTGTAGTAGGGGGTGACGACGAGGAAGCCGTCCACGCCCAGGTGGTGCGCCTTCTCGGTCAGGCGCGCCGAGTCGGCGGTGGAGTAGGTGCCGGTGCCGGCGATGACGGTGGCCCTGTCGCCCACCGCCCCCACCGCCACCCGGAAGAGCTCCAGGCGCTCGTCCTCGGACAGGGTCGGCGACTCCCCCGTGGTCCCGGCCACGACGATGCCGTCAGAGCCGTGGTCGACCAGGTAGTGGGCGAGGGTGGCGAAGCGGTGGAAGTCGATCGATCCGTCCTCGCGGAAGGGCGTCACGATCGCGGTGAGCACCTCGCCGAGCACGGGGCGATTGTACTCGTTCGGGGGATTGCTATCGAGGAGGGGGCCGCCCAACCTGAGAATCGTCCCGGCCGCGCTCCGCGGCCTCCCTCGACAGGAAGGACGGACGATGACCAAGGCTTGGATCTACCGCCTGACGCTCCTGGCCGCGCTCTTGCTGGCGGCCGGCGCCGGCAACAAGTGGAACTAGGGCTCCTTCTCGAAGGCTAAAGCGCTCGAGGGGTCGAGCCGACTCCGGGGGCATGGGAGCAGGAAGAGCTGCGCCTGCGCTCGTCGGCCTGACGCTGGCCGCCGGCTTGGCCGCGGGGGCGGCGGCCGGCCTTCAGGCGGCGGCGCTGCCCCCGTCCACGCTCGCCCTGCTGGCCGCGGCGGTGGTCGCCGCCGAGCTGTTCGAGGTCTCGCCCCCGGCCCGCTCGCTCGACCCCCCGAGCGGCAACTTCAGCTTCTCCTCCGGCATCCACATGGGAGCGGCGCTCCTCGTGGGGCCCTGGGCGGCGGCCCTCCTCGCCGGGATCGGCGTCCTCTTCGCGGACACGGTGCGGGGCTCGGCCTGGCGCAAGATCGGCTTCAACGCCTCCGTCTTTGCCCTGGCCACCTTGGCCGGGGGGCTCGCCTTCGAGGCCCTGGGGGGGACCGCAGGCTCGGTCAGCCTCCCTCGCGACCTCCTCCCCATCCTCGCCCTCCTGACGAGCTACGCCACCGTGAACGTCGGGCTGGTGAGCTTGGTCATCTCCCTCCACTCCGGGCTCTCGCCGAGAGCGGTCCTGAGCTCGGCCGTCCGGCCGGCTACGTCCCTGGCCGAGGGAGCGATCGGCACCTGTCTTGCCCTCCTCGCTGAGCGGAACCCCTGGGACGCTCTGGCCCTCGTCCCCCTCCTCGTGGTCGCCTACCAGGCCCTCGCTCGCCTGGCCATGCTCCATGGGGAGACGGCCCGGGCGCTGGAGGCCCTGGCCAACGTCGTCGACGAGCGCGACCCGTCGACCTTCCGTCACTCCCAGCGGGTGGGGGACTACGTGCGCCAGCTGGCGGAAGGGCTCGGCCTGTCGTCGCCCCACGTCTCCCGCCTAGCCTGGGCAGGGAGGCTCCACGACCTGGGCAAGATCGCGGTCGACACCTCCATTCTCGTCAAGCCCGGGGCCCTCGACCCCGAGGAGTGGGAGACGGTTCGCCGGCACCCTCGCCTGTCGGCCCGCCTCCTCCGCCACTTCACCCTCGTGGCCGAGGAGGCGCGGGCCGTGGAGTACCACCACGAGCGGCTCGACGGTCGAGGCTACTACGGCGTGGGGGCCGACGACCTGCCGCTGTCGGCTCACCTTTTGACCGTGGCCGACACGTTCGACGCCATGACCTCCCACCGCGCCTACCGGCCGGCCCTGTCGACCGAGGAGGCCCTGGCCGAGATCGAGCGCCAGGCAGGATCCCAGTTCCATCCCCTGGTCGCCCGGGCGTTCGTTGCCATCCGCCGCGGCCACCGCCTCGAGCGGGCGCTGTCGGCGGCCGAGCGTCGGAGCCTTCGCCGCGCCCTGCGGCGCTCGAGCGGCCGGCTGAGGCCCGAGGCCCTCCGTCTCCGCCTCCGCGGGGGGTTGACGGTGGCCGGCGGGGTGGCTGGCCTCCTCCTCGTCGGGCTGGGGCAGGAAGTCCCCGGCCTCGTCCTCCTGGGAGCTGCCTCGACAGCTGCCCTGGCCCTGCGGGCAGACACCTGGCGGGGAGGGCGCCTGGGCCGCCGGCTGCGGGCGGCTCTCGAGGAGGGCACCGACCTGGGGACGAGCATCGAGCGGGTCGCCTCGTCCCTTCCTCGCAGGCCCGGGCTCCGCTGGGCCGGCATCGTCCGCTGGGACGAGCGGAGCCTGGAGGGAGCGCTCCTCGGCGAGTGGGGCTGGCGAGCAGCCCGCCCCACCCAGACCGCCCTCACGAGCTGGCTGGTGCGGGACGCCGAGCTCCCCCACGACCTGCTCGTCTGCTCAGGGACGGAGGTAGGCCGCGAAGGAACGTACGTGGCCCTTCCTCTCCGCAGCCCCGGCGAGGAGGGCACAAGCGGCTTCCTCGTCCTCGCCTTCGGGGGCCGTGTTCCCAGCCGGGTGGAAATCGCGCTCCGCGGCTGCGCCGGCGTCCCCGTCCCTCGCCTAGCGAGGGCGCGACCGGCCGCCCGGTCGGGATCGGGCCGCGTCCTCACGGCTGTGCAAGGAGGGACCTAGCGTGTTTCTCCTGCCCAGCCTGGCCCTAGGGCTCGTTCTCGCCGTCGTCCTCGGCGGCCGCGTCAGCCGTCTACGATCCCTTCCCGTCCGCCACGGCTGGCTCGTCCTCGTCGCCCTGGGAGCGCAGATCGCCATCTTCTCCCGCTTGGGAGCCGGCCTCGGGGAGGGCGCGCGGGCGCAGCTCCACCTCTGGAGCTATGCCCTCCTCCTCCTCTTCGCCCTGGCCAACCTCCGCACCCGGCCCTTCCTCCTCGTCTTCGCCGGGCTGCTCCTCAACGCCATCGCCATCGCCGCCAACGGCGGCCGCATGCCCCTCTCCCCCACCGCCGCCCGCGCTGCCGGTATCGACCCGGGCGGGAACGTGTCGGCGGAGGCCGACCGCCTGTGGTTCCTGGGAGACGTGTTCGCCCTGCCCCGCCAGGTTCCCCTGGCCAACACCTTCTCCCTGGGCGACCTCCTCATCGGGCTGGGGGCGATCGCCCTGGTCGTGCTCGTGGCTCGGCCCCCGGCGTCGGAGCCGCCCATCCAGCTTGGCCGACTGGCCCGTCCCCTGGGCCGTCCCTGCTACCGCCGCCTGGCCGCCGCCAAGCTCGTCTCCCACCTAGGCTCGTGGCTCACCCTGGCCGCCCTCGTGGGCTGGATGTTCCACGAGACAGGCTCCACCGCCGCCTCGGCAGGGCTTCTCCTCGCCAGGCTGGCTCCCCCCATCCTGGGAGGGGGGCTTGCCGCCGTGGTCGTCGACCGAGTGTCGAAGACCCGGCTTCTGGTGGCGGTGGAGCTGGGGCGGGGCCTGTCGATCGGCGTCGCCATCGCCGGCGTCCTCCTCCCTGCTCCATCGCTCGTCTACGCTGCCATCGCCCTGGCCGGGGGCCTGGCCGCCCTCTCCAACGCCGCCGTCCCCGCCCTCGTGCCCGCCCTCCTCCCCTCCTGCGAGCTGGCCGCCGCCAACGCAGGCATCGGCATCGCCAAGGACGCCTCCATGGCTCTGGGGGCGCTGGGGGCGGGCATCGCCCTCGAGGCCCTGGGCCCGCTCTCGGCCCTCCTCGCCGACCTGGCCACGTTCCTGGCGGCGACGGTGCTCTTTGCCTCCCTTCCCGGCCGAGAGGGGGCGCCGGGCAGGGGCAGGGGCCTCGGCCGGCCCGACGAGAGCGCGGCCCGGTACCTCGTCCGCCAGCGCCCGCTCCTCGTGCTCGTGGGCGCGTTCGCGGCCGCCACGCTCGCTACCGGCCTCACCAATGCCACCCTGCCCCGGCTCTTCGAGGGGCAGCTCGGCTTCGGCCCGGGCGGGTACGGCTTCGCGCTGGCGGCCTTGGCTGCCGGCTTGGCCGTAGGCCAAGCGCTGGTGGGGACGACCGTGGCCAGCGTCGGCTCGGAGCGCTGGATCGGGGTGGGGCTCGTGCTCATGGCTGCGCTCCTCCTCCTCCTCGGCCTGACCGAGAGCCCGCCCACCGCCCTCCTCCTCCTGGCAGGGATCGGGCTCGTCGACGGCACCACCGACACCCTCTTCGAGACCGCCGTCCAGCGCGAGGCCGACCCAGCGCGCTACGGAGCGGTCTTCGGCCTGGCGGCCACGGCCATGACGACGACCATGATGGCCGCCATCGCCGCCGCGCCCCTGGTCAACGAGGCCTTGTCGGCAGGAGCGGTGGTGGCGGTGGCCGGAGGTCTCGTGGGCTGGGCGGGTCTAGTGGCGCTGGCCGCGCCCGCGGCCGCGACCAGGCCCAGGCCGCCGGCGCCGCCCTCCTCGCGCCCGTCACCCGAGCAGGCGCTCGAGGCCCACCGTTAGCCCCGGAGGGAGGTCACGCACCCGCTCCAAGGCGAGGAGCACGCCGGGGACGTACGCCTCCCGCGAGAAGGCGTCGTGGCGGATGGTGAGGAGCTGCCCCGGCCCCCCCAGGAGGACCTCCTGGTGGGCGACGAGGCCGGGGAGGCGCACGGAGTGGATGGGGATCTCCCCGCCCATGGCAGCTGCCGTCGCCTTGGCCGTGCCCGAAGGGGCGTCCAGCTTCGTCTCGTGGTGGAGCTCGACGATGGCCGCCCGGGGCAGGTGGCGGACCGCCTCGGCCGCGAACCGCACCATGAGGACGGCGCCGATGGCGAAGTTGGGGGCGTAGAACACGGGTAGGCCGCGCCTCCGGGCCGCCGCGTCGACGCGCGCGCGCTCTCCCTCCCACCCGCTCGTGCCGACCACGCAGGGGACGCCGGCCTCGAGGGCTCGCTCGACGTTCCCGACCACCGCCGTGGGGGTGGTGAAGTCCACTACCACCTCCGCCGCCTCCAGCTCCTCGACCAGCTCGTGCCCGGCCGCCTCCAACGCCGGCGATAGCACCGAGCCCACCTTGCCCCGACGGCCGTTCACGAGCACCTTCATCGGGGAGGAAGGCTACAGCGCCGGGCCTACGCGGCCGCCGCCGCCAGCCCCGGGTGGACGCGCTCGACAGCCCCCCGGAAGCGCTCCTCGCTGGGCCCGATGCCGGCCGCCGACAGGCGCTCGGGGGCCAACAACACGCCGGCCAGCTCGGACACCTGCGCAGCTTCGACCGCGTCGATCTCGGCCATGAGCCGATCGAGACCGAGAAGCTCGGAGTCCGTGACCAGGGCCTTGCCCAGGCGGGTCATCCGGTTCGCCGTCGACTCCATGGAGAGGACGAGGCGGCCCTTCAAGCTCTCCTTGGCCCGCTCGAGCTCGGCAGGACGCACGTTGCCGTCGGCGATGTCCGCGATCTCGCCCGACACGATCTCGAGGCAGGGCCTGACGTTCTCCTCCCGCGTGCCCAGGTAGACGCCGATGAGGCCGGTATCCGTGTACTGGGAGGCGAACGTGTACACCGAGTAGGCCATGCCCCGCTTCTCCCTGATCTCCTGGAAGAGCCGCGACGACGCCGAGCCTCCCAGGATGGCGTCGAGCAGGGAGGCGGCGAACCGGCGCCGGTCGTTGCGGGAGATCCCCACCGCCCCCAGGCAGATGTGGTACTGCTCGGTGTCCTTCTGCTGGAAGCGGAGGCCCGGGCTGGGCTCGCGGACGAGCGGCCGCCGCACGTACGCGCGGCCGTCGGGGGGCTCGGGGCGGCGGGTCGCTGCCTGCTCCGCCAGGGCGAGGAGGCGGTCGTGGTCGAGGTTGCCGGCGGCGGCGAGGACGATGTTGCCCGGCACGTACATCTGCCTGTGGTAGGTGGCGAGCGCCTCCCGGGAGATGGTGGAGATGACCTCGGCTCGGCCGATCACCGGCCGGCCCAGGGGGTGGCCGGCGAACACGGCCTCGGCCAGGAGGTCGTGCACGAGGTCCTGGGGCGTGTCCTCGACCAGGGCGATCTCCTCCAGCACCACCTCCCGCTCCGCGTCCACGTCGGCGAAGGTGGGCACGAGCACCATGTCCGCCATCACGTCCAGGGAGGTCTCCAGGTGGCGGTCGGGAACCCGGGCATAGACGACGGTGCTCTCCCGCGAGGTGGCGGCGTTGAGCTCGCCGCCCAGGGCGTCGAAGATCTCGGCGATCTCCTGGGCCGAGTAGGAGCGGCTGCCTTTGAACAGCAGGTGCTCGATGAAGTGGGTGACCCCGGCCTTGGCATCGGGCTCGTCCCGGGAGCCGACGCCGATCCAGAAGCCGAGGGCGACCGAGCGGACGCTGGTTACCCGCTCGCTGACCACCCGCTCGCCCGAGTCGAGCTCGGAGAGGACGTACTCCTGCACGGGGGGATCGTAGCCGGCTCCCGTTCCGCCCGGACCGCGGGCCTCTGCTACTGTGGCTCATCCGGCTCGAGCCGGCAACCCAAGGAGGACCACCATGGCAGAGCCGCGCGAGACCGTGTCCGCCGCCACCGAGGCCTTCAACGCCCACGACGAGGCGGCCATGCGGGCCCACTACTCCCCCGACGTCGTCTTCGAGGCTCCCGGCGTCCACCTGGAGGGAAGGGAGGCCGCTATCGGTTACGCCATGGCCTGGCTTCGCGCCTTCCCCGACGCCCGGCTCACCATCCACGACACCGTGGCCGAGGGGGAGTGGGTTGTCACCAGGTTCACCTTCGAGGGGACGCACCGCCATCCGCTGGCAGGTCCGGCGGGCGAGATCCCGCCCACCGGTCGCACGCTCAGCGGCCGCGGCTGCGAGGCGTTCTGCGTCCGCGGGGGCAAGATCGTCGAGGAGCACCTGTACTTCGACCAGGTGCAGATCCTCACCCAGCTTGGGCTTCTCGCTGAGCCCGTGCCCACGGCGTAGGCCCTGCGGCCGCGCGGGAGGGGGTCGAGCGGGCCCCCTCCCCTCCCTCTGTCACCTCTACTCGGAGCGCCTCGGCCCCCGCCGTGGCCCCCGGCGGCGCTGCTCGCCTCCCCGCTCCTCCCGCCGCGGGCGCTCTCGCTCCTCGGGGGGGCGGGCAGCCGAGGCCGCCTTGGCCCGCTCCACCAGCTCCTCGGGCGTGACCAGCTTGCCGTTCTCGTGCTTCGCGACCAGCTTGAGCCCGATCCGGCCTCGCTCCTTGTCGACCTCCTGCACCACCACGTCGAGCACGTCTCCGCGCTCGATCACGTCCTCGATGCGGCCGATCCTGCCCGGGCCCACGTTGGAGACGTGGAGGAGACCGTCGGTTCCCTTCTTGAGCTCGACGAAGGCGCCGAACTGGGTGAGCTTGACCACCCGGCCCGTGTACAGGTCCCCCACCTCTGGCTCCTTCACGAGGGCGGTGATCGCCCGCATGGCCCTCTCCGCCTTGGTGCCGTCCGCGGCGTAGACGAGGATGGTGCCGTCCTCCTCGATGTCTACCTGGACGTCGTAGTCGGACTCGATCGAGCGGATCGTCTCCCCGCCCTTGCCGATGACTACCCCGATGTACTCGGGGTCGATCTTCATCGAGGAGATACGAGGGGCGTGGGCGGCCAGCTCCTCGCGGGAGTGGGGCATGACCTCGGCCATCTTGTCGAGGATGAGCTCCCGGGCCCGCCGCGCCTGCTCGAGCGCCGCCCGCATGATGTCCTGGGTGACCCCGGCGATCTTGATGTCCATCTGCAGGGCGGTGATCCCCTCGCGAGACCCGGCCACCTTGAAGTCCATGTCCCCCAGGTGGTCCTCGGCGCCCTGGATGTCGGTGAGGATGACGTAATCGTCCCCCTCCTTGACGAGCCCCATGGCGATGCCGCTGACCGGCCGCTTGATGGGTACCCCGGCGTCCTGGAGGGCCAGGGTGGAGCCGCAGACGGAGGCCATGGAGGAGGAGCCGTTCGACTCCAGGGTCTCCGACACCAGCCGGATCGTGTACGGGAACTCGTCCGGGGACGGGATCATGGGCTCCAGGGCCCGCTGGGCGAGGGCCCCGTGGCCGATGTCCCGACGCTTGGGGCCGCGCATGAAGCCCGTCTCCCCCACCGAGTAGGGAGGGAAGTTGTAGTGGTGCATGTACCGACGCTCCTCCTCCAAGGAGAGGTCGTCGATGCGCTGGCCCTCCTTGGCCGTCCCCAGGGTGAGCAGGGTCATGACCTGGGTCTGGCCGCGGGTGAAGAGGGCCGAGCCGTGGGTGCGCGGCGACACCCGCACCTCGCAGGAGACGGGACGGATCTCGTCCGCCGCCCGCCCGTCGGGTCGCCGCTTCTCCACCGCGATCTTGCGGCGGACGAGCTCCTTGTAGATGCCCTCCGCCGCCCGCTTCACGTACTGGCGGGTGAGGGGGTCCTTGGTGGTCGGCGCCTCCCCCTCGCTAGGCACCGGGCCGGCCGGGAACGGAAGCTCGACCGCCTCCACGATCCGGTCGAAGAGGAGCTGCCGCTTGGCCGACTTGAGCTCCTTGGAGTCTTGCTCGGCGTCGGTGAGCGCCCGTAGCTCGGCCTCGAACTGCTCGCGCACGGGCCCCTCGACGGCCGCCAGCCTGGCCTCGTCGAGAATCTGGCTCAAGCTGGCGTGAACCTGGGCGCGACGGACGATGTCCTCCTCCGTCGAGGTCATGGTCAGGGGCGGGCACAGCTCGCTCGCGATTGCCTCCGCGATCGCCCCGCCGTCGCGGAGGCCGAGCCGAGCGATCTCGCCCCGGATACGCTCTCCGTAGCGGGCCTCGAGCTCGGCGGTGAGCTCCAGGTCGAGCCACTTGGGCTTGCCGGCCTGGCGGCGGAGCTCCTCTTGGGCCTCGCAGATCTTGCGGATCTCCCCCTGGGCGAGCTCGAAGGCGGCCAGGATCGTGTCCTCGGGTACCTCGTCGGCGCCCGCCTCCACCATGGTCAAGGCCTCCTTGGTGCCCACGACCACGAGGTCGAGCTTGGAGACGTCCTTGACCTCGGCCAGGGTGGGGTTGACCACCAGCTCGCCGTCGATGAGGCCGATCCGCACCGCTCCCACCGGCCCCAGGAAGGGGAGGGAGGACACCATCAGTGCCGCCGAAGCCCCGTTGATGCAGAGGATGTCGTGGGCGGTAACGAGGTCGGCGGAGAGGATGGTGCAGATGATCTGCACCTCGTTCCTGAACCCCTTCGGCCACAGCGGCCGAATGGGGCGATCGATCATGCGGGCGATGAGGATGGCCCGCTCGCTCGGCCGCCCCTCCCGCTTGAAGAAGCCGCCGGGGATCTTGCCGGCGGCGTACATGCGCTCCTCGACGTCCACCGTGAGCGGGAAGAAGTCGGCTCCCTCGCGGGCATCGAGCCTCCCCTGGGCGGTGGCCAGCACCATCGTCTCTCCCGAGCGGGCGAGGACGGCGCCGTCGGCCTGCTTGGCCAGCCTGCCGGTCTCGAAGACGATCTCCTGACCGCCTACGGTCACGGAGACCGACGTTACGCGGTCGGTCGTGTAGTCCATGGTCTCCTCCACGTGCTCTCAGGGAGAGTGGAGGTTTGAGTCAGCCTCACTGCTCGGTGAAGCTCGCTCAAACTTCCACTCTCCGTTTCCGTCGCTTCCGCCCGGGGTGGTCAGCGCCTGAGCCCGAGCTCCTTGATGAGGGCGCGGTAGCCCTCCACATCGGTGCGCTGGAGGTAGTCGAGCAGCCGCCGCCTACGACCGACCAGCTTGAGGAGGCCGCGCCGGGAGTGGTGGTCCTTCTTGTGCACCCGCAGGTGCTCGGTGAGCTGGTTGATGCGGGTGGTGAGAAGGGCGATCTGTACCTGGGCCGATCCCGTGTCCGCCGCGTGGCGGCCGTGCTTGCTGACGATCTCCTGCTTGGCTTCCTTGGTGAGGGTCACTCGTACCTCCAGGTTGGCGACTCCGCAGTCTCAGCCCGCCGTAGGGAAGCTCTACGGCCGGCCGGGGCTGCGGTCGTTCCTAGGGTAGCAGCGGCGCCTCCGGCTCGGTCGCAGGACGGGTAGCTGCCCGCGCCTCCTCCACGTCGCGGGCGATCTGCGCCACCAGCTCCTCCTCGCTGGCAAAGGCCTGCTCGTCCCGCAGCCTGCGCCACAGCTCCACGACCAGGCGTTGCCCGTAGAGGTCGCCGTGGAAGTCGATCAGGTGCACCTCCACCCGCCGCTCCCGGCCCCCGTAGTGGGGGTTGACGCCGATGGACACCGCGGCGCGGTGGCCGTGGGCGGCCCCGGCGTAGATGCCGTGGGCAGGGACGAGGAGGTAGGGATCGAGGGCGAGGTTGGCGGTGGGGAAGCCGAGCGTCCCTCCCCGGGCGTCCCCGGCCACCACCCGACCCTCGACCTCGGGAGGGCGCCCCAGGAGCGCCGCCGCGGCTGCTACCTCGCCCTCGTGCAGAAGGCGCCTGATGGTCGTCGAGGAGACCCCGGGGAGGAGGGGCACCGACCTCGTCTCGTAGCCGAGGCGACGCAGCAGGTCGAGGTCTCCTCGCCGCTTGTGCCCGAAGCGGAAGCCCTCCCCAGCCACCACCACCCGCGTCCCCATGGGGGCAAGTACCGTGTGCGCGAAGGCCTCCGCCTCGGTGAACACGAAGTCGGGGGTGAACTCGACCACGAGTACCTCCTCGACCCCGATCGCCTCGAGCAGCTCCAGGCGTCGCTCCAGCGTGGCCAGAAGCTCGACGGCGTAGCCGAGGGCAAGGCGGGGGTGGGGATGGAAGGTGACCACCGTGGGCACGAGGCCCGTCGCCAGGGCGGTCTCGATCACCCGCCTGTGTCCACGGTGGACGCCGTCGAAGGTGCCGATGGCGACCGCCCGCTCCCGCGGCTCCAGCTCGGAGACGGTCCGGGCCACCTTCACGGCAACACCGTCCCGTCCACGCACACGAGCTCGCCGGCGCAGGCGACCCGCACCAGATCCCGCACCCGCCTGCGCCCCTCCCTGATGGCGCGAGCCTCCTCCTCTCCTACCTCGACCAGGGGCAGGAAGGGAAGCGCCTCGAGGGGGGGCAGGATGCGCTCGTCGTCGGCATCCTCCACCGCGAAGGGGCCCACCCGGAGGCGGCGCAGGCTGCGGCAGTGCCCCCCCAGGACGTCGGCGACGGCCCGCACGTACGTCCCCGAGCTCACCTCCAGCTCGACGGTGGCCACCCCGGCCTCGTACCGATGCAGCACGAGGTCGCGGATGGTGGAGCGCCGGCGGGGCATGGCCACAGCCACCCCCTTGCGGGCGAGGCGGTAGGCCCGCTCGCCGGCGATCTTGACGGCCGAGGCCGCCGGGATGGGGAGCTCCACCTCCCCGCGCAACCCTTCCAGGCGAGCGGCCAGCTCCTCTGGCGACGGCGGCCGCTGCTCCCCCACCACCTCCCCCTCGATGTCTCCCGTGGTCGTGCGGGCCCGCAGGTCGATCTCGGTCACGTATCGCTTGTCCAGCCCCACCAGGTAGCGGGCAAGGCGGGTGGCCGAGCCGAGCAGGACAAGCAGGAGGCCGCTGGCGAAGGGGTCGAGCGTCCCCGCATGGCCCGCCCTGGCACCGGTGCGGTCGCGCAGGCGCTTGACGACGGCGAACGAGGAGGGCCCCGCCGGCTTATCCACGAGCACAAGCCCCGTCGGCCTAAGACCCCGCGGAGGCATGGCTGCGGGCGAGCTCGGAACGAAGGAAGGCGCTGATCTCGTCGATGCTCTCGGGGCTGGAGAACCCGGCGGCCTGACGGTGGCCTCCCCCGCCCCGCTTGCGGGCGATGGCCGAGACGTCGATCTCGTCGCTGGACGCGCGCAGGCTCACCCTGCGGGGAGCGTCGGGAGGCTCCGGCGGCTCCCGGATGACGGCGGCCATGAGCGCCCCGTCCACCGCGCGCAGGTAGTCGATGATCCCCTCCGCGTACTCCTCCCCCACCCCCAGCTCGGCGAAGTCGCTGCGAAGGAGGTAGGAGACGACGAGGGTGCCGCCTTCGTACACCTGGGCCCGCTCCAGGGCGCGGGCGAGCAGCTTGAGCTTGGCCAGCTCCACCGACTCGTAGATCCCCTGGAAGATGCGGTGGACGTCCACGCCCGCCTCCACCAGCTCCGCCGCCAGGCGCAGGGCCCTCGGGGTCGTGTTGGCGTACTGGAAGCGCCCGGTGTCGGTGACAAGGGCGATGTACAAGGCCTCGGCGATCTCGGGCGTGAGGGTCACTCCCAGCTCCCGAAGGAGGTCGTAGACGATCTCCCCCGTGGAGGAGGCGTCGGGGACGACGACGTTCACGGCCGCAAAGCGGGTGTTGTCGTGGTGGTGGTCGACGTTGACCGAGATCGGCACCTGGGGCAGGAGATCGGCAGCCTTTCCCATCCGCTTGGCGCTGGCGCAGTCGAGGGCCACGAGGGCCCGCTCGGGCGCGTCCTGGGGAAGCTCCCGCCGCAGATCGTGGAGGGGCATGATCGAGTACTCGGCCGGCGGATCGGTCTCGCCGGGGAGGAACATGAGGGCGTCGCGCCCGAGCTGCTCCAGGGCCAGCTTGAGCCCCAGGATGGAGCCGAGGGCGTCCCCGTCGGGGTTCTCGTGGGTGACGAGGAGGAAGCAGTCGCGGGAGCGCAGGGCCTCCGCCGCCGCCCTCACCTCACTCGTCGCCTTCAACGAGCTCATCGATCAGCTTGGCCATTCGCACCCCCCGCTCCACCGAAGGATCGTATGCGAAGGTGAGCTGGGGCGTTCGCTTCAGGCGCAGCTCCCGGGCGATGCGGGCCTGGAGAACGCCGTGGGCGGCGGCCAAGCCCTCGAGGGTGCGCCGTCGGCGCCGCTCGTTCCCGAGCACGCTCACGTACACGCGGGCCTGGCGCAGGTCGGGAGAGGTCTCCACCCCGGTCACGGTCACGAAGCCGATGCGGGGATCCTTGAGCTCGAGCACGGCCTCGGACAGGAGCTGCCGGAGCGACTCGTTCACCCTCCGCATGCGCTCGCCGGCCACAGCCCGTCACCTCGAGGAGGCGCCGGGGCGGCGCTGGCCGCCTCGTCGGGGTCGCTTCCGTCCCTCGCCGTCCACCACGCTACTTGCCCCTCCCACCGGGCCAGCGTAGCGCGCCCGCGCTCCTACCGGCCGAGCTCGTCCCCCAGCGCCACGACCTCCCGCTCCGCCCGAACGAGCTCAAACTCCTGGGCCGCCAGGTACCGCTCGGCGCCGTCGAGGAGCTCGTGCAGCTCCCGGTGGCCGCGGGCCACGCAGGCCACCGCTAGCCGCGCCCGCTGCCACAGCTCGTGGTGGTCGACCTCGGCTACGGAGGCTCCGAACCGCTTCTGGAGCTGAGCCTTGGCCGAGCGCAGGTGCATGCGCTTGGTCTTGAGCGAGCCCGAGTCCGGGAAGTGGAGCTCGACGGAGAGGATGCCCACGTACCCGAAGCCCACGGGGAAAGGGTACGACCTCCCGCTAGGCCCGGCGCCGCCTGGGCTACGACGTCTCCGCGGCGGTGGCCTCGAGGCCGGTCCGCTCCACCTGGCGTACCTCGAACACCTCGAGCACGTCGCCCTCCTTGACGTCGTCGAAGCCGGCCAGGTGGATGCCGCACTCGAAGCCCTCGGCCACCTCGCGGACGTCGTCCTTGAACCGCTTGAGCGAGTCGATGGTGGTCTCGTAGACGATGGCGCCTTCCCGCACCACCCGCACGGTGGCGCCGCGGCGGACGACCCCGCTCGTGACGTAGCTCCCGGCCACGGTGCCCACCCTGGAGATCTTGATCGTCTGGCGCACCTCCGCCTCTCCGATCGTGACCTCCTCGGTGACGGGCTTGAGCATGCCCACCAGGGCCTGCTCGATGTCCTCGGTGAGCTGGTAGATGACGCGGTAGGTGCGGATCTCCACGCCCTCGCGCTCGGCCAGGGCACGCGCCTCCGCGTTGGGCCGCACGTTGAAGCCGACCACCATGGCGTTCGAGGCCGAGGCCAGCATGACGTCGTTCTCGGTGATGCCGCCCACGGCGGCGTGGATGACGTTCACCCGCACCTCCGGGTGCTCGATCTTCTCCAGCTCGGCCCTGACCGCCTCCACCGAGCCGACCACGTCTCCCTTGAGGATGATGTTGAGCTCCTGGACCCCCTCCTGCATGCGGGAGAAGAGGGCCTCCAGCGAGATGGGCTTGGCCCGTTGGGCGAGCTGCTCGCGCCGCAGGCGCTCGGCCCGCATCTGGGCCAGTTGCCGAGCCTGGCGCTCGTTCTCGACTACTCGGCACAGCTCCCCGGCCTGGGGCGGCTTGTCGAAGCCCACGATCTCCACCGGATCCCCCGGCTTGGCCTCCTTCATCCGCTCGCCCCGGAAGTCGTAGAGCGCCCGCACCCGTCCCCAGGCGTCTCCGGCCACCACGGCGTCGCCGACCCTGAGGGTGCCGCGCTGGACGAGCACGGTCGCCACCGGCCCCCGGCCCACGTCCAGGCGGGACTCGATGATCGGCCCCGAGGCCTCGGCGTTGGGGTTCGCCTTCAGCTCGAGCTCGGCGTCGGCTACCAAGAGCACCTTCTCCAGGAGGTCGTCGAGGTTGAGCCTCTGCTTGGCGGACACCTCGGCGAACTGGGTCGTCCCCCCCCACTCCTCGGGCTGGAGCCCCTCCGCCGCCAGCTCTGCCTTGACTCGGTCGGGGTTGGCGTCAGGGAGGTCGATCTTGTTGATGGCCACGACGATCGGCACCTGGGCGGCCCGGGCGTGCGCGATCGACTCCTTGGTCTGAGGCATGACCCCGTCGTCGGCGGCGACCACGAGGACGGCGATGTCGGTCACCTTGGCCCCCCTCGCCCGCATGGCGGTGAAGGCCTCGTGGCCGGGGGTATCGAGGAAGGTGATCTTGCGCCCGTCCACGTTGACCTGGTAGGCCCCGATGTGCTGGGTGATGCCGCCCGCCTCGGTCTCCACCACCGAGGTCTGGCGGATGGCGTCGAGGAGGGTGGTCTTGCCGTGGTCGACGTGGCCCATGATGGTCACCACCGGCGGACGGGGGACGAGATCCTCCTCCCTATCGGCGAAGGCTTGCGGCTCCTCGGGCTCCTCGGCCGCGTGCTTGATCGTCACCTCGCGGCCGAACTCGGCAGCGATGAGCTCCACCTCCTCGTCGGAGAGCGACTGGGTGGCGGTGCGCATCTGCTTCAGGTCCTCCATGAGGAACTTGATGATCTGGGGCATGGGAACGCCGAGGGCCTGGGACAGGTCCTTCACCGTGACCCCCGACGGCACGCTGACGGGGCCCGCGGGAGTCGGAGCCTGCTCCTTGGGCCGCTCGCGGGCGGCCCGATCGCGGGGCTGGCGGGCCTCAGGACGAGGTCGTCCCGCCGCTTGGTCGATGACGACCCGCCGCCGGCGCCCGTGGGCGCCGTGGGCGCGGGGACGGAACGGTCTCTTCGGGCCCTCAGCCATCGCCCTCAGTGTAGAGGCGCTCCAGGTCGGGGTCGACCGCGACCGGCGTACGGAGGGTGCGGGCGAAGGCCCGGCGGGCCCGGGCTCGCTCGAAGCAGGCGAGGCGCCGGCACGTGTACACGCCTCGCCCGGGGTCGGAGGGGGAAGCAGGGGTGAGGACTCCCGCCCGGGCGACGAACCGCAGGAGCTCCCGCTTGGGAGCGCGCCGGCCGCAGCCCGCGCACGTCCTGATGGGCTCGCTCACGCCGCGGCAGGGCCGTTCTCCTCCTGGGGCCCGAGGGCGCCGCCTTCCTCCTCCCAGCGCTCCTCGCCCGCCTTCGCCGCCTCCTCGCCGCCAGCCGCCGGCTGCTGGGCCACCCGGGCGGAGACGTCCTCGCCCCGGCGCTCCCGCTCGGCCAGCTCCTGGTGGGCAGGGACGCCGCAGAACCGCGACCCTGGGAGGGCGGCGTTGGGGCAGCGCTTCCCAGTCGACAGGATGGCGGCGCAGCGGCCGAGGAAGTCCTCCTCGGCCTCTCCTGCGAAGGCGGCCTCCGCCTCCTCCTGGGCGAACTCGGTGTCCGACTTGATGTCGATCTTCCACCCCGTGAGCCGGGCGGCCAGGCGCGCGTTGAGCCCCTCCTTGCCGATGGCCAAGGCGAGCTGATCGTCGGGGACGACCACCGTCGCCTCCCGCCGCTCGTCGTCGATGTACACCTCCCGGACGCGAGCCGGGGACAGCGCCTTGGCCACGAACCGAGCCGGCTCGGTGTTCCAGGGGATGATGTCGATCTTCTCGCCCCGCAGCTCGGAGACCACCATGCGCACGCGGGAGCCGCGGGGGCCCACGCACGCTCCCACAGGGTCGACGCCCTGCACGTGGGACTCGACCGCGATCTTGGAGCGGTACCCGGGCTCGCGGGCCACGGCCTTGATCTCGACCAGCCCGTCGGCGATCTCCGGCACCTCCAGCTCGAACAGGGTACGAATGAGCTCGGGGTCGCGCCGAGACAGGATCACCTGCGGCCCCTTGGTACCCGAGCGCACCTCGGTGATGACCGCCTTGATCCTGCTTCCCTGCTCGTAGCGCTCGCCCTCCACCTGCTCCGAGCGGGGAAGGAGCGCCTCCACCTTGCCCAGGTCGATGAGCACGTTGTTGCGGTCTCCGGCCTGCTGGACGATGCCGGTGACGACCTCGCCCACTCGGTCGACGTACTCCTCGTACATCATCTCCCGCTCCGCCTCCCTAATCCGCTGCAGGATCACCTGCTTGGCGGTCTGGGCGGCGATGCGCCCGAAGTTCTCGGGGGTGACGTCCTGGCGGCGGACGAGGGTCTCCGGCACCTGCGACCAGTCGATCTCCAGGTCCTCGTCGGAGACGAGGACGTGGGAGCGCTCCCCCGTCTCCTGCTCCATCCTCTCCAGCTCCTCGATCGCCCGCTCCCGGGCCTCCTCGAGCAGGCGCTGCTCGACGTCGGGAGGAAGCTCGATGGAGTAGACGCGAAAGTCGCCGCTCTCCTCGTCCAGCTCGACGGTCGCATGCCGGGAGGCCCCCGGCGTCTTCTTGTAGGCGGCGAGCAGGGCGTCCTCGAGGGCGTGGACCAGGGTCTCGGAGTCGATCCCCTTCTCGCGCTCGATCGCCCGGATCGCCTCGATGATCTCTCGGCTCATCGTTCGTCCACCTCGTCGATCAAGTTGCCCCGCACGATCTCCTCGTACGGGATGAGAACTGCCCCTCCGTCCCCGCTCGCGATCTCCACCGCCTCCTCGCCGGCAGCGACGACCCGGCCCCGGAAGCGCCTCTTGCCGGCGATCTCGGTCGCCGTGCGCAGGGTCACGAGGCGTCCCAGGGCAGCGCGGAAGTGGGCCTGGGAGCGAAGGGGGCGTTCGAAGCCCGGGGAGGACACATCCACCGTGTAGCGGTCGAGGTAGCCGCGGAGGACCTGAGTCACCCGCTCGCAGAGCGCGTGATCGACCCCCTGGGGATGGTCCACGTACACCGTGAACCGTTCCCGCCCGGAGAGCTCCACGGCCAGCACCTCCACTCCGGGCAGGGCTTCGCCCACCTGTCGGGAGATCTCCCGCTGGAGCTCGCGTTCTCTGTCGTGTACCTGGGCCAAGACCGCCTCCATCATGGAAAATGGGCGCCGCGCGCCCATTTCCCCGAACCGGTGAAATGTGGTCGTTCAAAGAATAGCAAGCCTCCCCGCCCGGCCTTGGCGGGCGTCTGCTGAGGGCGGCCCCCAGGCGCAGGCTTACTCGCCGGAGACCCGCTCCCTCCGGCTACCCTGTCTCCTGCAGGGAGCCGACGAGGGCTCCGCCGGGCTTCCTCTCCAGCCTCTCCCCCCGGGAAGCTCCGGGCTACGGCCGGGCTCTCGGCTCCCTGTGACGAGCAGAGTGTGGCACTGTCGAGGCGCCTCCGCAAACCCCGGTCTGCCGGCGGGTTATCCCTCGAGGACGATGGTGACCGGGCCTTCGTTCACGAGCTCAACCTCCATCCGAGCCCCGAAGACGCCCGTAGCCACGGGGACGCCGAGCTCCTGCAGGGACGCGCAGAACTTCTCGTAAAGCGACCTTGCCTGCTCGGACGGGGCGGCCTGGGCGAAGCTCGGCCTCGTTCCCTTGCGGGTGTCGGCGATGAGCGTGAACTGGCTCACGACCAGCGCCTCTCCGCCCACGTCGAGGAGGGAGCGATCGAGCCTGCCCTGCTCGTCCTCGAAGACGCGCAGGCGGGCGACCTTGGCCGCCAGGCGCTCGGCGGCGAGCTCGTCGTCGCCGCGGGCCACGCCGAGCAGGAGCACGAGGCCGGGGCCGATGCTCGCCTGGGTCGCTCCCGCCACGACCACCCTGGCTCGCGACACCCTCTGCGCTACCGCCCGCACCTCAGGGGCCTCCGCCCAGCTCTCGGCGAGGAGTCGAGCCCAGGGAAAGAGGCGGCTCAGAGCTCACGCACCCGGGCCTGGTAGCTCGGCTCTCCCGGACGCAGGGAGCGGGCCAGCTTGTAGTGGCCGTTTGCCTCCACCAGGCGGCCCTGCTTCTCCAGGCACCGCCCCAGGGCGTAGTGGGCGTAGTCGTCCACGGGCGAGATCTCCAGGGCTGCCCGGAACTCGGCCTCGGCCTCGGCGTAGCGTCCTAGCCGGAAGTAGGCGATGCCCAAGGCCTCCCTGATCGAGGCCTTGTCGGGTGCCCGCCGCTTGGCCTTCTCCAGGACCACCGTCGCCTGGGCGGCATCCCCCCGCCGTAGCCGCCGGCGACCTTCCTGGTAGTAGTCGTAGACCTCGCTCACCGCTCGCCGACGAGACCCCTCAGGTAGGGAAAGTTTCGATCTAGCAGATCGAGCGGGCGCGTCAGGTCCCGCGTCGGCCCGATCTCCACCGCCCGCACCTGGGCGCCGGAGTCGATGGCGCGCTGGAAGGCGCCCGCCAGCTCGAAGGGGGGCCCAGGGAGGTCGGGAAGGAAGGCGTGCACGGCCTGCCCGACCAGCCACAAGGGGGCTCCCGCCAGCGGGTTCTCGGGATCGTCGTCGACCACCCGGCGAACGAGGCCGTCCTCCACCCGCACCGCCGCCCGGCCCGGCCCCGGAGGGGGATCCCGGCGCACGGCGATGGCCCCGTCCCCGTCGACGGCCTCCGCCAGGAAGCGAGCGATGTCTCCCTCCCGGAACACGGTGTCGGCCGCTACCGCCAGGTAGGGGGTAGAAAGCCCGGCCCGAAGGACGGCGTCGGCCGATCCCTCCGGCCTCGGCTGACGGACCAGTCGAGGAGCAGGCTCGAACCCCTCCAGGAGGCGCTCCACCTGCTCCCCCAGGTGGCCGGTGACGACGGTGACGGGGCCCACCCCCGCCCGCTCCAGCTCGCGGAGGAGGGTGGCGATCACCGGCCTGCCCCCGATGGGGAGCACGGGCTTGGCGTAGCGCTCGGTGAGGGGGCGCAGCCGCCGGCCTTCCCCCGCTGCCATCACCACCGCCTGCATCACGAGAGGAGCTCCTCCACCGCGTCCAGGACGCTGGCGGCGATCGTCGCCTTGGACGCTCGGGCCACCCGTCGCTCCTCCTGCGGGAGGACGAGGACGACCTCGTTCTCGGGGGCCTCGAAGCCCACCCCAGGCCGGCTGACGTCGTTGAACACGATCAGGTCGACGCGCTTGTCGCGCAGCTTCGCCCGCGCCCGGGCGAGGCCGTCCTCGCCCTGGTCGGCGGCGAAGCCGACGAGGACCTGCCCCTCCCTGCGCCGCTCCCCCAGCGTGCGCAGGATATCGAGGGTGGGGACGAGCTCGATCTGCCAGGGCTCTGCGTCCTTGGCCCTCTTGCCGGGAAGGACCTGGGCCGGCGCGTAGTCGGCCACGGCCGCCGCCATCACCACCACGTCCACGTCCTCCGCTCGGGCCAGGGCCTCCCCGGCCATGGCGGCGGCCGTGGGAGTCTCGACCACCTCCACCCCCCAAGGAGGGGGTACCGCCAGGTTGGCTGCCAACAGGGTCACCTGGGCGCCCCGGCGGCGGGCTTCCTCGGCCAGCGCGACCCCCATGCGGCCCGAGGAGCGGTTGCCGACGAAGCGGACGGCGTCGATGGGCTCCCGAGTGCCCCCGGCCGTCACCAGGACCGTGCGGCCCGCGAGTTGACCTGCTCGGCCCAAGAGGACGCAGGCGCGGGCGAAGATGTCCTCGGGCTCGCTCATCCGCCCCCAGCCGACTCCACCCTCCGCTACCTCCCCCTCCTCGGGGCCGATGACCTCGACTCCTCGCTCCCGGAGGAGGGCTACGTTGGCCTGGGTGGCCGGATGCTCCCACATGCGGGGACTCATGGCGGGAGCGGCCAGAACCGGCCCCCGATGGGCGAGGAACGCCTCGCTGAGGACGTCGTCGGCCAGGCCGTGGGCCAGCTTGGCGAGGGTATTGGCGGTGAGGGGAGCGATGACCAGGAGATCTCCCCGCTCCAGGTGGGGGTAGGGACTGTCCCCGGGGCTGCGGCGGGCCAGCGCGAGGAAGGTCTCCGCTCGCACGAAGCGATCGGCGGCGGCGGTGACGAGGGGGACGACCTCGTCACCGGCCCGCACGAACAGGCGGACGAGCTCGCAAGCCTTGTAGGCGGCGATGCCGCCGGTGACGCCGAGGAGGATCTTGGCCACGAGCGCATTGTGCCCTCGCGGCCGGCAGGAGGGCTACCCGGTGGTGTACCGGTAGCCGATCTTGCCCGAGGCGATCTCCTCGAGGGCCATGGTGAGGTAGTTCTTCGACCGCGACTCGACCAGAGGAGGCAGCTCCTCGAAGGTGCCCTCGCCCAGCTGGTGGTGGTAGTTGTTGATCTGGCGAGCCCGTTTGGCGGCCAGGATGACGAGGGCGTAGCGCGAGTCCACGCGCTCGAGCAGCTTGTCGATGCGGGGATGGATCACGGCGCCGACATGGTACCGGCACCGGCCAGCTCTCGCCGGACGATCCTCTCCAGCTCCTCCACTGCCCGCTCCAGGTCGTCGTTCTCCACCACGTAGTCGAAGAGATCGGCCTGTCGAAGCTGGCTTTCCGCGAGGTCGAGCCGCTCTCCTATCTCGCCCGCGCTCTCCGTCGCCCGCTCGCGCAGCCGTCGCTCTAGCTCGGAAAGGGGGGCAGTGACGAAGACGGTGACCGCCTCGGGGAGCTCCTCCGCCACCTTCAGGGCCCCCTCGGTCTCCAGCTCGAGCACGCACACTCGCCCCCGGTCGGCGATCCGCTCCACCTCGGAGCGGAGCGTCCCGTACCGTTGGCCGGAGACGTAGGTCACGTGCTCGAGGAAGTCGCCCCGGGCCACCCGGCGGGCGAACTCCCCGTCGGACAGGAAGTAGTACTCGCGGCCCTCCACCTCGCCGGGACGGCGGAGGCGGGTGGTGGCCGAGACGGCCAGCTCCAGCTCAGGCATGCGCTTGAGGAGCTCGCGGATCAACGTTCCCTTCCCCGCTCCGGAGGGGCCGGTGACGACCAGGACCGGCCGCCTGCGCGGGCGCCCCCTGGTCGCGGGCGGGCTATCGGGAGAAGAGCGCAATCAGCTCCGCGCGCTGCCGGTCCGACAGGCCGCCCACCGTCTTCGACTCGCTGATCCGGCACAGGGCGAGGTAGCGCTTGGCCTTCACTTGGCCGAACTTGGGCACGGCCATCAGCATGTCGAGTACCTTGGCGGTGGAGACGTAGTCGGGCGGGTCGCGGAGGATGTCCTCGAGCTTGACCCGGCCGAGCTTGAGGTCCTTCTTGAGTTGCGCCCGCTTGACGCGGATGTCGTTCGCCCGCCTCAAGGCCTCCATCCGCTGGCCGAGCGAGCGGCTGGGAGCTTGCGCCTGCGCCTTGGACGCGACCATCGACGAGGGGGGATACTAACACCGCTCGCCCGCTTTGTTGAGGTCCCGCGGGGCGAATGCGCAAGCTAGCGGAGGACGGACACCTCCCCTCGCTCAGGGAGGGCCGTGGCGGCCTGGTGGGCGAGGCCGAGCGCCTGCTCGGGCCGCTCCAAGCCCAGGGCCCTCGCCTCCTCCTCGAGCTCCGCCCGCACCCGGCCGACGGCATCGGGGTCGACGAGGAGGACGGTCCCCAGAGCCACCGCCGTGGCCCCGCAGGCGATGAGCTCCAGGGCGTCGCGGCCGCTCCGCACGCCCCCCATGCCCACGATGGGAAGGCCGGTGGCCCGGTAGGCAGCGTAGACGCAGGCGAGGGCGATCGGCTTCAGGGCGGGGCCCGAGTAGCCCCCGACGGCGGTGCCCAGCGCTGGGCGCAGAGACCGATCGAGGCCAAGGCCCACGGCCGTGTTCACGAGGGAGAGGCCGTCCGCCCCTTGCGCCTGCACGGCCGCGGCGGTGGCGGCCACCTCTCGCCCGGGCGCCAGCTTGGCGTAGAGGGGAAGCGTGGTCGCCGCCCGACAGGCGGACACGATCTCGGCCGCCGACTCGGCCGCCGGCGCCACGTTGGGGCAGGAGAGGTTGAGCTCCACCGCCGCCACGCCCGTCCCCTCCAAGGCGGCGCAGGTCTCGGCGTAGTCGCGGGCGCAGAAGCCCCCCACCGACACCCACACCGGGAGGCCGAGGTCGAGGAGCCGGGGTAGCACCTGGGCTAGGAACCGGTCGCGTCCTGGGTTCTGGAGCCCGATCGAGTTGAGCAGGCCCGCCTCTGCCTCGGCGATGCGGGGCCCCGGGTTGCCCGCCCGCGGCGCCGGGGTGATGGTCTTCGTCACGTAGGCGTCGAGCTGCCGGGCGATCTGGGGAGCGGCCAAGGCGTCCAGGCAGCCGGAGGCGTTGAGGATCACGCCGCCTCCCGCAGGACGGGGCCCTCCACGCACAGGCGCCGTAGCTCCCCTCCCAGCTCGACCACGCACCCGTAGCAGGCCCCGTGGCCGCAGGCCATGGGAGCCTCCCAGGCAAGCTGGGCTCGGGGAGCGAGCCTCTGCAGCTCCCTCAGCATCGGCTCGGGGCCGCAGGCGAGGATGTCCCAATCGCCTGCAGGGATGGCCTCGGTGACGAGGGAGGGCTCGATCACCACCTCCGCGTGGGGGAGGAGCGTCGCCGCCTGGGCGTGGAAGGAGGACCGAAAGCCGAGCAAGGCCGGCGGTCGGCCCATGGCCCGGGAGAGGTAGGCGAGCGGGGCGATGCCGACCCCCCCTCCCACGAGGAGCGGTCGGGGCACCGCCGGGTCGAAGCCCTTGCCCAGGGGCCCGAACACGGCGATGGCATCTCCCCGGGAGAGGGCACACAGGGCCCTCGTTCCTCTGCCCACGGGCTCGACTAGGAAGGCGAGCTCGCCGGGCGGAGCCAGGCACAGGCTCATGGGCCGGGGGAGGAGAAGGCCGGGCGCCTCCAGCATGAAGAACTGCCCCGGCTCTCCCGGGTCGAGGTCACCCCGACGCAGGCGCAGGAGGGTGTAGGGGCCGACGGCCTCGGAGGAAACCACGGTCAGTCTGTCACGCTGCGGCATGGAGCTCCTGCAGGCAGTAGGCGGTCTCCTCCCGGGCATGGGCGATGGCCTCCACCGCCGCCGCGGCCCCGGCCAGGGTGGTGATGCAGGGAACGCGGGCGGCGAGAGCGGCCTCCCGGATCCGATAGCCGTCGCCCCGGGCTCCCGAGCCTTGGGGCGTGTTGATGACCAGGTCGACGCGGCCGCGGCGGATGAGGTCGACCACGGTCGGCCGCCCTCCTGAGGAGGAGGACACCTTGGCCACCTCCTCCACGACCAGGCCGGCGGACCGCAGCGCCCGGGCAGTGCCCTCGGTGGCCAGGAGCCGAAAGCCCAGGCGACCGAGGGCCGAAGCCAGGGGGACGAGGGCAGGCTTGTCGGCATCCCGGACCGACAGGAAAGCGGTGCCGGCGGCGGGGAGGGGACGGCCCGCGGCTCGCTCCGCCTTGGCGAAGACCGTGGGGAAGTCGCCGGCGGTCGCCATGACCTCCCCCGTGGAGCGCATCTCCGGCCCGAGCACAGGGTCGGCCCCGGGGAAGCGGGCGAAGGGAAAGACGGCTGCCTTGACCGAGACCTGCCCTCGACCCTGGGCTCGCCTGCGCAGGGCCGGGAGGTAGCGAGCGAGCGGCTCCCCCACCATGAGGTGGCAGGCGATCTCGACCAAGCTCAAGCCCAGCGCCTTGCTGGCGAAGGGCACGGTCCGGGAGGCTCGGGGGTTCGCCTCGAGGACGTACACCTCTCCCTCTGCCACCGCCACTTGGACGTTGAGGAGTCCCACCACCCCCAGGGCAGGGGCAAGGCGGCGCACGATCGACCGGATCTCCCCTTCCAGCGCCGGGGTCAGCGAGGGGGCGGGGAGCGCGCAGGAGGAGTCGCCGGAGTGAACCCCTGCTTCCTCCACGTGCTCCATGACAGCGGCGACGAAGGTGTCCTTGCCATCGGAGAGCGCGTCCACGTCGATCTCCAGGGCTCCCTCCAGGAAGCGATCCACGAGCACGGGGCCCGCGGCCGGACGGGAGAAGGCCGCTATGACCTGCTCGGGCCGGTAGCACACACGCATGGCCCTGCCGCCGAGGACGTAGGAGGGCCGAACGAGCACCGGGTAGCCCACCCGATCGGCTACGGCCAGGGCCTGGACGGCCGTCTCGGCCATCCCCCACGCCGGGCAGCGAATGCGAAGCTCGCCCAGGAGGCGCGCGAAGCGGGCACGATCCTCGGCCAGGTCGATGGCGTGGAAAGGCGTTCCCAGGATGCGAAAGCCCTCCCGCTCGATCGCTCGAGCGAGCTTGAGCGGCGTCTGCCCGCCGAGCTGGATCACCACCCCTTGCGGCCGCTCGCGCTCGAGGACGGCGAGCACCTCCTCCTCGCGCAAGGGCTCGAAGTACAGGCGGTCAGAGACGTCGTAGTCCGTGGACACCGTCTCCGGGTTGCAGTTGACCATGACCGTCTCGTAGCCGAGCGCTCGGAAGGCGCGGGCGGCGTGCACGCAGCAGTAGTCGAACTCGATCCCCTGCCCGATGCGATTGGGCCCGGAGCCGAGGATGACGACGCTGCGGCCGGGCCTCGGGGATGCCTCGTCCCGCTCGCCCCAGGTGGAGTAGAAGTAGCGCGAGCGCGCCTCCACCTCCCCCGCGCAGGAGTCCACCCGTCGATAGCTGGGCCGAAGACCGAGGCGCCCCCGCCGCGCGCGCACCTCCTCCTCGGTCAGGCCCCAGGCGGCGGCGATGTCCGCGTCCGACCAGCCGGCCCGCTTGAGACGGAGGAGGTCGCGCGACCCTGCCAGGAGGGCGCGGACCCGCTCGATCTCGGCTCGAAACCAAGGGTGGATGCCCTCGGGAAGGTCGTCCAGGCTCCCCCAGGGAAGGCGGCTCTCCCCCTCGATCTCCCGCGAGCGCATGGCCTTGAGAAAGGCCTCGGTGAAGGTGCGACCGATCCCCATCGCCTCCCCCACCGACTTCATCTGCGTCCCCAGGCGCGCGTCGGCTCCCGGGAACTTCTCGAAGGCGAAGCGGGGGAACTTGACCACCACGTAGTCGAGCGTGGGCTCGAAGCTGGCCGGCGTCGTGGTGGTGAGGTCGTTAGGGATCTCGTCCAGCGTGTAGCCCACCGCCAGCTTGGCTGCCACCTTGGCGATGGGATACCCCGTAGCCTTGGAGGCGAGCGCCGACGAGCGGGAGACGCGCGGGTTCATCTCGATGACCCGCACCTCCCCCGTCTCTCGGTGGCGGGCGAACTGGATGTTGGAGCCGCCGCACTCGACCCCTACGGCCCGGATCACCGCGCAGGCGGCGTCCCGCAGCTCCTGGTAGGCCTCGTCGGACAGGGTCATCTGGGGCGCCACCGTCACCGAGTCGCCGGTGTGGATGCCCATGGGGTCGATGTTCTCAATCGAGCAGACGACGACCACGTTGTCGGCGCTGTCCCGCACCACCTCCAGCTCGAACTCGTCCCAGCCTCGAACGGACTCCTCCACCAGCACCTGGCCGATGGGGCTCTCCCGGAGGCCGCGGTCGACCTGGCGCAGGAGCTCCTCCTCGGTCGAGGCAAAGCCGCCGCCGTGCCCGCCCAGGGTGAAGGCAGGCCGCACCACGGCGGGGAGCGCCAGGCCGCGGGCCTGGTCGAGGGAGGTGACGACCGAGGAGGCGGGCACGCTGAGGCCGACCGCGCCCACCACCTCGCGGAAGAGCCGGCGATCTTCGGCCCGCCGGATCGCCTCCAAGCCCGCTCCCAAGAGCTCGATGCCGAGGGCATCGAGGATCCCCCCCTCGGCCAGCGCCCGAGCCAGGTTGAGCGCCGTCTGCCCGCCCATGGTGGGAAGGAGGGCGTCGGGGCGCTCGCGGCGCAGGACCTCGGCCACCCCCTCCACGTCCAGCGGCTCGAGGTAGGTGCGGTCGGCGAAGCCGGGGTCGGTCATGATGGTGGCGGGGTTGGAGTTGACGACGATGGTGCGGAACCCCTCCTCCCGCAGGACCTTGAGGGCCTGGCAGCCGGCGTAGTCGAACTCGCAGGCTTGGCCGATGACGATGGGGCCCGAGCCGACCAGGCAGATCGAGCGGATGTCGCGCCTACGCGGCAGCCCGCACCTCCTCCACCCAGGCCTCGATCGCAGGCCAAGCGTCGTGCGGCCCCGGCCCTGCCTCGGGGTGGAACTGGAGCGAGCAAGCGCGGAGACGAGGGAAGGAGAGTCCCTCCACGGTGCCGTCGTAGAGGGAGACGTGGCTCACCTGCTCCTCGTCGCTGGGCGCCACCGCGAAGCCGTGGTTCTGGCTGGTCACGAGCACCCGCCCCGTCCTGCGCTCGAGCACGGGGTGGTTCGCTCCCCGGTGCCCGAAGGGGAGCTTGTAGGTGCGGTGCCCGGTGGCCAAGGCGAGGAGCTGGTGGCCCAGGCAGATGCCGAGGACCGGAACCCTTCCCAGGAGCTCCTGCACCACCTGCGTCTCCGCGGCCAGCGGCTCGGGATCGCCGGGGCCGTTGGAGAGGACGACCCCGTCGTGGCGGACGAGCTCCTCGCTGGAGACGTCGTGGGGGTAGACGGTGACGGCGGCCCCGGCCGCCGCCAGTCGCCTGAGGATCGAGCGCTTGCACCCGTAGTCGACGACGGCGATGGACACCGTCCCCTCCCTCCTGTACACGTACGGCTCCCGGGTGGAGACAGAGGCGACGAGCGAGCGGCCTGCCATCCCCGGCTGGGCGCGAACGACGGAGAGCGTCTCCTCCACCGGCGTCTGGGAGCAGACGAGGCCGGCCCGCATAGCGCCTCGCTGGCGTAGGTGGAGGACGAGGGAGCGGGTATCCACGGCGGACAGGGCAGGCACTCCCTGCTCGGCCAGCCAGTCGGTCCAGGCCGGGCCGCAGGCCTCCCGCATGACTACACCCCGCACGTGGGCTCGCGGCGACTCGCGGCGGTGGGGGGCGACGCCGTAGTTGCCGACCATGGGCGCTGCGAAGCACAGCACCTGCTCGGCGTAGCTGGGATCGGTGACGAGCTCTTGGTAGCCGGTCATCGACGTCGCGAACACGGCCTCACCCAAGGCGAGCCCGGGGGCGCCCACGGGCTCGCCGGGAAAGACCTCCCCGTCCTCGAGCACGAGGTAGCCCGTCATGCCCGGTACGCGATCTGCCCTTGGACCACGGTCAGCCGCACCCGTCCTCTGAGGGTGCGACCGAGGAGCCACGAGTTCGCCGAGCGGGAGCGGAACGACCCCTCCTCCACCCGCCATCGCCATCGCGGGTCGATGAGGACGAGGTTGGCCGGCTCGCCCTTGGCGATGCGCGGCGGCGCCAGGCCGTAGATCTGGGCCGGGCCGGCCGACATCCGCTCGACCAGCGTGGCCAGCGACAGGACTCCCGGCTCGACCAGGTAGGTGTAGAGGGCGGCGAATGCCGTCTCCAGACCCGTCACTCCGAAGGGAGCCTCCTCGAAGGGCACGTCCTTCTCGTGGCGGGCATGGGGAGCATGGTCGGTGGCGATGGCGGCGACGGTGCCGTCCCGGACGGCCTCGACCAGGGCCTTCCTGTCCTCCTCGCTGCGCAGAGGCGGGTTCATCTTCAGGTTGGGATCGAGCCCGCGAACCGCCTCGTCCGTGAGGCAGAGGTGGTGGGGCGTGACCTCGCCGGTGGCGGCTACCCCTTCTGCCTGGGCGCGGCGGAGGAGCTCCACCGACTCCCTGGCCGACAGGTGGAGGAGGTGCAAGGGTCGCCCCTCGTAGGCGGCCAAGGCCAAGTCGCGAGCCACCATCACGCTCTCGGCCACGGACGGATAGCCTGCGAGGCCGAGCTCCGCCGCCACCGTCCCCTCGTGGATCTGTCCCCCCCGCGACAGGGTGGGGTCCTCGCAGTGGACGGCCAGGGGACGACCCGTCACCGCCCCGTACTGGAGGGCGCGGCGCATGAGCCCCGAGGACACGACCGGGCGGCCGTCGTCGCTGAAGCCCACGGCGCCTGTCTCCGCCAGCTCCGCCATCTCCGTGAGCTCGCTACCCGCCTGGCCCTTGCTGATGGCGGCCAAGAACCCGACCGCCACCCCGGCCTCCGACCGAGCTCGCTGAATGAGGGCCTCGAGCACCGCAGCCGAGTCGACCACCGGATCGGTATTGGGCATGGCCAGGATGGCGCAGTAGCCCCCGGCAGCCGCAGCCTCCGCTCCCGAGGCGATCGTCTCCTCGTCCTCGCGACCGGGGGTGCGCAGGTGCACGTGGGGATCGACGAAGGCGGGGGCGAGCACGAGCCCCTCAGCGTCGACCACCAGGTGCCCGTTCGCGGGCACGGCCTCCCCGAGCTGGGAGATCACGCCCCGGTCGACGCGGACGTCCATCCTGCGGTCGAGACGGGAGAGCGGATCGACCACCCGCGCCCCCCGGATGACGAGGTCGGCCGGGGGTCCTTGCTTGAGGACGAGCATCACGCCACCTCCGCCGGCAGGGCCGCCGTCACCGGCGCCGGGCCATGGGTGAGCAGGTCGTAGAGGACGGCCATGCGCACCACCAGGCCTGCCCGGACCTGGGCCTGGATGAGGGCATCCCGGCTCTCGGCCACCCGAGGGTCGATCTCGACGCCTTGGTTCATGGGCCCTGGGTGCATCACCTTCTGGCTCGGGCGCAGCCGCTCCGGGGTCACCCCCCACCGGGCCGCGTACTCTCGCAGGCTGGGGACGTAGTTGGCCCCCTCGAGCATCCGCTCGCGCTGCATCCGCAGGACGTAGACGACGTCGGCCGCCCGGATGGCCTCGATGTCGGAGGTCGTCTCGCAGCCCATGGCCTCGATGCCTCGAGGGATCAGGGTGGGCGGCGCCACGAGGGTGACGCGGGCCCCGCAGAGGAGGAGCGCCTGGATGTTGGAGCGGGCAACCCGGGAGTGGAGGACGTCGCCCACGATGGCCACGTGCAGGCCCTCCACGCGGCCGAGCTCCCGGCGGATCGTGTACAGGTCGAGCAGGGCTTGGGTGGGGTGCTGGCGCTTGCCGTCGCCGGCGTTGACGACGTGGGCATGCGTGACGGAAGCCACCAGCTCGGGAGCCCCGATGGCGGGATGGCGGATGACGATCACGTCGGGGGCGTAGGCGTCGAGGGTGCGGGCGGTGTCCTTGAGCGACTCTCCCTTGTCCACCGAGGACCCCGTCGCCCTCACCGACATGACGTCCGCCGACAGCCGCTTGGCCGCCAGCTCGAAGCTGGAGGAGGTACGGGTGGAGGACTCGAAGAAGAGGCTCACCACCGTCCGCCCTCGCAGGGTGGGAAGCTTCTTCACCTCCCGGTCGAGGGCGTTCTCGAAGCTCTCGGCCGTAGCCAGGATCCTGTCCACGTCGGCCCGGGAGAGATCGGCGATGGAGATGAGATGGCGACGCCTGGGCTCGGGGGGAGGGAGGTCGTCGCGGAGGACGCGGATGTGGCTCATGGGATCGACTCCTCCTCAGGGGCGTCGATGAGCAGGACGCGGTCGACCTCGTCCACCTCGAGGAGCTGCACCTGGATTCGCTCCGCGCGCGAGGTGGGGAGGTTCTTGCCCACGTAGTCGGGGCGAATCGGCAGCTCCCGATGGCCCCGGTCGCAGAGCACCGCGAGCTGCACCCGGGCCGGTCGCCCGTAGTCGAAGAGGGCCTCGATGGCGGCGCGGATCGTCCGCCCCGTATAGAGCACGTCGTCGACGAGGACGCAGGTCTTGCCCTCGAGCGGGAAGTCGAGGGCGGTGGCCCGCACTACCGGCTGGGGATGGAGGGGCGCCTCCCGTCCCCGCACGTGCACGTCGTCCCGGTAGAAGGTGATGTCCACCGTCCCCAGGGCCACGGCCACGCCGGCGAACTCCTCGATGAGCCGGCGAAGTCGCTGGGCGAGGGGCACGCCCCGCGTGTGGATCCCTACGAGGGCGACCGAGCCCAGGTCGGGGTTGCGCTCGATGATCTCGTGGGCGATGCGGTGGAGCGTGCGCTCGAGCGCCTGAGCGTCGAGGAGCACCCGCTCGGGAGCGGGCAGGCGAACGTCCTTGCTCATCCGACTCCTTTCCGGCCTCGCAGGACCGGGCTTAAAGGGGTACGTGTCGGCGAGAAGGCTAGCGGACCGCTCGGACGTGCTACCGCGTGTAGCCCGCCCGATGGAGGAAGGCGTCCAGCGCCCTCAGGTACGCTCGACCTTGGGGCCACCCTGCGAGGTCTGGGCGCGGCCCAAGATCGCCCCGCCTGTAGGCAACCTCGAGGGCTCGCCACCCCTCCTCGCTTCTCCCGAGCAGGGTCATGTCGACCATCCAGGCGGCGAGCAGGCCCCGCACGTCGCTTCCCCGCCGGCGCCGCAGGCGCAGGTACTCCTGCCACCACCAGCTGGCCTCCCGGCGCACGAGCTCAGGGAAGCGGCGGGTGACGTCCACCATTCTCCCCCGGTAGAAGCGGAGGACCCGCACCGGGAAGACGGAGGCGGCGTAGGAGGTGAACACGTAGGCCAGCCGGTCGTCGGAGCTGCGGAGCTCGGGGCGGCCGTCGCGGTCGAGATCGACCACTCGATAGCCGACGTTGCCGAACCGGTGCACGCTGCGGGCGTACATTCCCCGCTCGGGCAGGTACCGGTACACCACCGCCTCCAGGCAGCAGTGGGCGCCGCCCGTGAAGACGTCGAGGATCACCTCCGGCTCCCGATCGCCGTCCAGGTCGCGAACGAGGACACGCATCACCCGGACACCGCTCCTCTCCAGGCCTCGGAGCCGAGAGTCGAGGACGACCCGCCCGGCGCGGACGATCCTCAGGCGCGCGTAGACGTAGCTCCCCTCCTCCCCGCGGGAGGTGAAGGTGGCCTGGACGCGGACGCTCCCTGGGACGCTCCCAAGAGCGAGGCTGCTCGCCGCCAGCGCCCACACCACGCCGACGGCGGCGACCGCGAGCGCCTGCCTCACCTCATCTCCAGGGCAGCATACGGCCGCCCTAGTCCGCGGTGATGTCCTCGGCGTCGGTCATCGCCTCGATCGCGTGGAGGGCGGCCTCCACCGCCGACTCGGGGACGAGCACCTTCTGGGGGGCGTCCTCGGTGGCAGCCGGGTGGTGCTCGACCGCTGTCTCTAGCTCGGAGTAGATCCCGGCCGCGGACAGGATCGACTGAATCTCCTGCGCCTCGGCGATGTCCTCCGCCAGGGCTACCTGCACCATTCGGGTCATGCTCGCTTCTCGCCGCTGACAGCCACCGCCTCCGGAAGCTGCGCGCTCACGCCTCGCCGGTACTGCGCCCCGCCCTTGACGAGACGGGGCCCGCCTCGCTCCCGAAAGCCGACCTCGATGATATCGAAGTCGCGGGGGACGACCGTATCGGGGAAGACGGCGCGCGCCTCCCGAGCTACCTGCCCCCCGGAGTAGCGCGTGGAGAGGTGCGTGAGGGCGAGCAGGGACACCCCCGCCTCTCGAGCCACCAAGGCCGCGTCCAGGGCCGTCGAGTGGGCGGTCTCCCGGGCCCGCGCCGCTTCCTCCTCCAGGAACGTCGCCTCGTGAACGAGAACATCCGCCCCCCGGGCTGCCTCCACCACCGAGCGAGCAGGCCCCGTGTCCCCGCTGAGCACCACCTTGCGGCCGGGCCGGGGCGGGCCGAGCACCTGCTCGGGGTACACGGTGCGGCCGTCGGGGAGCACGACCGCCTGGCCTCGCTGGAGGAGACCGCGCTCTGGACCTGCGGGCACCCCCAAGGCGTCGGCCGCGGCGACGTCGAACCGGCCCGGGCGCTCGTCCTCGACCAGGGCGTACCCGAGAGCGGCCACCCCATGCTCGACGGGAAACGGCACCAGCCGGTAGCCCTGGCGGAGGAGCTCCTCTCCGGGGGCGAGCTCCCGTAGCTCGTACTCGTACGTGAGCGAGCCGAAGATGCGACGCAGAGCCCCGAAGAGCTGGCGCAGGCCCGGGGGGCCATAGATCGTGACCGGCGTCTCCCGACCTCGGAGGGCGAAGGTCTTCAGCATGCCCGGGAGCCCCAGGTAGTGGTCGGCGTGGTAGTGGGTGAGGAAGATCTCGCGCAGCTCGACCAGCCCCACGGAGGAGAGGAGGAGCTGGCGCTGGGTGCCCTCGGCGCAGTCGAAGAGAAGTCGCTCGCCTCCCCGGCGGAGGAGGATGGCGGTGGGGGACCGCTCCGCCGTGGGCATCGAGCCCGAAGTGCCCAGGAACACGAGATCGAGGTCCACAGAGCGATTCTAGTTGCGCTACGGATTCGTTACCCTGCTTCCGCGTGGTTGAGCCAAATCTGCCCCGCCCGGCCACGCCCCCTCCAGCCCCGTCCGAGGGACAGTCCCTGCGCCAGGCGCCCCGGGCCCGGGGAGCGGGCCGGCGGGCCGG
>CAZQRA010000007.1:0-19740 GCA_964595575.1 uncultured Gaiellales bacterium | reverse complement strand
AGGGACAGTCCCTGCGCCAGGCGCCCCGGGCCCGGGGAGCGGGCCGGCGGGCCGGCATCTCGGCGGCGCTTCCTCCCAGCGCGGGCAGTCCGCCGCTCGCCGGACCTGCCCCCAAGGTCGTAGAGTGGGGGCGTGGCGGACCGGCTCCAGGGCGGGAGGCTCGTAGCCCAGGCCCTCAAGGCAGAGGGGGTGGATACCCTCTTCACCCTCTGCGGCGGCCACGTGATGCCGATCTACGAGGGCTGCCGGCTGGAGGGGTTGCGCGTCATCGATACGCGTCACGAGCAGGCGGCCGCCCACGCGGCCGAGGCCTGGGGACGCATCCGCCGCGGCTGCGGCGTGGCGCTGGCGACCGCAGGGCCGGGGGTGACGGGGACGGTCACCGCGGTCGCGAACTGCGCCGTCGCCCAGACCCCGCTCGTCCTCCTCGGCGGAGCTCGACCGCTCGCGCAAGCCGAGAGACGGGCGCTCCAGGAGCTTGACCAGCTGGCCCTGTTCCGGCCCCTCGTCAAGTGGGCAGCTGCCTGCACCCAGGCGGAGCGGATCCCCGAGTACGTGGCCGCCGCCTTCCGCCACGCCCTGGCCCAGCCCCGCGGCCCGGTCTACCTCGAGCTGCCCATGGACGTCCTCTTCCAGGAGGCTGCGCCCGAGGCGCCCCCCGCCCCCGCTCGGAGCGAGGGCCGCGCCTTCCCCGACCCCGACCAGGTGGCCGCCGCCGCCGACCTCATCGCCTCGGCCGAGCGACCCTGCCTCGTGGCCGGAAGCGGCGTGTGGTGGGACGGAGGCTGGGAGGCGCTCCGCGAGCTGGCGGAAGCGGCCGGTCTTCCCGTCTTCCTGCAGGGAGCAGCCAGGGGCTCCCTCCCTCCCGGACACGAGCTCCTCTTCCAGCACGCCCGAGGCGCGGCGCTGGCGGACGCCGACCTCCTCTGCGTAGTGGGCACGTCGCTCGACTTCCGCCTCCGCTTCGGGCGCCTGGCCGAGGGAGCGCGGCTGGTCCACGTCCACCCCGACCCCGCCGAGATCGGGCGCAACCGCTCCCCCGAGGTCGGCATCGTCGCCGACTGCGCAGCAGCCCTCGCTGCCCTGGCCCAGGCGATCCCTCGCCGGTCGAGAGGTCGGCCGGCCTGGCTCGACCGGCTCCGACAGGCGGAGAGCGCCTGGTGGGAGAAGCACCGCTCCCAGATCGAGTCCGCCGCCTGCCCCATCCACCACTACCGCCTGGGGGCCGAGCTCGACCGCGTGCTCGACCCGGAGGCGATCGTCATCGGCGACGGCGGCGACGTCGTGGCCGCCGTCTCTCGCGTCCTCCGCGTCCACAAGCCCGGCCACTGGCTTGACCCGGGGCCCTTCGGATGCCTGGGAGTGGGGCCTCCCTATGCCCTGGGGGTCAAGGTAGCGATGCCGCACGCTCCCGTCGTCCTCGTCGCAGGGGACGGCTCGTTCGGGCTGAACGGGTTCGAGCTCGATACCCTCTGCCGCTTCCGCCTTCCCGTCGTCATCGTGATCGGCAACGACGCCGGCTGGGGCGAGATCCGCATTCCCCAGATCGGCATCTACGGCGAGGAGGCCGAGGTGGCGACCGCCCTCGCCCCCACCCCCTACGAGCGGCTGGCCGAGGTCTTCGGCGGCCACGGCGAGCGGGTCGAGCGGCCGGAGGAGATCGGCCCGGCCCTGGAGCGCGCCATGGCCTCAGGCCTCCCGGCAGTCGTGAACGTCATGCTCGACCCCTGGGCGATGAAAGGCCACCCCTACCGCGGCGTGTGACAGCTCCTAGGGGAGAGCGGCCAGCACGGCGTCGAGGAGACGCGCCGGCCCGAACCGCACGGGATCGTCGACGAGGAGCCCCGTCTGCTCCTGGGCGGCCGCGATCGCGCGCCGGGCACCCTCCTCGTCCAAAAGCCGCGTGTTGAGGGCGATGGCCGCGACTCGGGCTCGTCGGGCAGGCAGGGACATCTGCTCGTGCGCCGCGACCAGCTCGGAGAGGGGAGGGATGGGGTGCCCAGGGCACCCCTCGATCTCGCTCGATCCGGCCAGGTGGCAGAGCACGAGCAGGTGGGGAGCGCTTCCGTGCAGGAGGCCCAGCGTGACCCCGGAGTAGAGCGGGTGGAACAAGGCCCCCTGACCCTCCACGAAGAGGATCTCCCCTCCGCGCGCTGCCCCCTCTACCACCAGCCGCTCGGCAGCCCCGGCCAGGAAGTCGGAGACGACCGCGTCCACCGCGATCCCCCACCCCGCTATCGCGATCCCCGTCTGGCCGGTGGGCACGAACTCCGACCGCAGGCCTCGCCTTCGGGCCTCCCGGTCGAGCTCGAGGGCTACTGACATCTTGCCGATGGCGCAGTCGGAGCCCACCGTGAGGACGATCTTGGCCGCCAGGCGCAGGTTCTCGCCCGTGGGCACGTTGAGGTCGGAGGGGGGGCGACGGAGATCCCGTAACTCGACCCCGTGGCGGCGGGCGAGGGCGCTCAGCTCGGGGTCGTCGCTGATCAGCTCGTGCAGGCCGCTCTCCACGTCCAGCCCGCAAGCGATGCAGCGGCGCAGGATCTCCCGCCAGCGAGGCGGGAACCTCCCGCCCTGGGTGGCGACGCCCACGATGGCAGTGGTAGGGCGAAAGGAAAGCGCCTCCTCCACGGAGGCCACGATGGGAATGCCCTGCTCCTGCTCGCCCGCCCGGGTGGAGTCGAGGATGGCCACCACCGGGTGGCGTCCGTAGCGGATGAGCCCCCGTCCCGTCTTGCCGTAGTGCGGGTCGGCCGACCGCTCCTCGGCCAGGATGAGGTACCTCTTCCCCGCCATCGAGAGAAGCCTACGCCGGGGCCACGCCCAGGCCGGGGGCGAGCGGAGGGAGCTGCACCCCCTCGACCAGCTCCAGCCCTGGGCAGGGATCCCGGGCGAGGAGGAGGTTCCCGTCCAGGTCGACGTAGTCGCACAGGCTGGCCATGTGGGCGGCGGGAGCGATGCCCAGGCCGGACTCCACCATGCAGCCGATCATCACCCCCAGCCCCAGGGCGCGGGCCGCCGCTGCCATGCGGAGGGCCTCCCGTAACCCCCCCGCCTTGGCCAGCTTGATGACGATGCCGTGGCCCACCGAGGCGCAGCGGGCGATGTCCGCCAGCGTGTGGCAGTCCTCGTCCAGGTAGATGGGAAGCGGCGACCGACGCTTGAGCTCGGCGCCGGCGGGGTCGCCGGCGGGCAGCGGCTGCTCGCAGTACTCCACCCCCATCCTGGCCAGCTCGGGAAGGGTGGCCAGCGCCTCCTCCAAGGTCCAGTACTCGTTGACGTCCACCTGGAGGGGCAAGGGGGTCGCCCGCCGCACCGCCCGCACCCGCTCCAGGTCCAGCCCGTCCCTGCCGCCCAGCTTGAGCTTGAGGCGGCGAAAGCGACTCCCTTGCCGCTCCGCCTTGCGGGCCATCTCGTCGGGATCGCCTAAGCCGATCGTCCAGGACGTGGGCGGGCCGGCCCGGCGCAGGCCGAGGAGGCGGTAGACAGGGAGGGAAGCGAGCTTGCCGCAGAGGTCGTGGAGGGCGGCATCGATGGCGGCCCTGGCCGCCGGCTCCCGATCGGGCAGCCGGGCGTGGATCTCGTCCAGAGCCCAGGGATCGTCGCCCAGGAGGGAGGCCGACTCCTCCAGGTAGGCGAGGGCCGACTGCGGGGACTGCCCGTACCGCTCGACCGGGGTCGCCTCCCCGTAGCCGACCAGGTGGCGGAACCGCAGCTCCACCTGCACCACCTCCACCCGCTCCTGGGCCTCGCGGGCGATGCGGAACGTCTCGGCCAGCTCCAGGGTGACCTGCCGCGCGCGCAGCTCCACGCCCGTACCCTAGATCCTGGGCGAGCCTTGTACGGTGCCTGCGTGCGCGAGGCTCCTTCTCCCCCCCGCCGGAGCCGGCGTCCTCGACGGCGGCTGGCCCTGCTCGCCCTCGCCTTCTCGATCGTGGCTGCCGTCTACGCCTTCGCCCTTCCCACCATCGCCGACTACGGGGACGTCTGGCAGGTCGTCTCCTCCCTTTCCTGGACGAGCCTGCTCTCTCTGGCCGGGGCCACCGCCCTCAACGTCGCCACCTTCGCCCCGCCGTGGATGGTGGCCCTGCCCGGGCTGGGCTTTCGGCGGGCGCTGGTGGTGACCCAGGCCTCGACCGCCTCCACCTACATCGCCCCCGGCGGGGCCGCCCCAGGGCTAGCCGTGTCCTTCGCCATCCTCCGCGGCTGGGGCTTTCGCCGGCGGGCGGTGACCCTAGCGGTGGCCCTCACCGGGGTGTGGAACCAGCTCGTCATCTTCGGCTTCCCGCCCCTGGCGCTTGCCCTGCTTGCCCTCGCCGGAGGGAGGAGCCCGCTTCTCGAGTCGTTCGCCGTGCTCGGCCTCGTCGTGGTGGCCGGCCTGATCGCCCTCCTCGCCCTCGCCTTCTCGTCGGAGCGAGCGGCCAAGCAGGCGGGGAAGCTGGCGGCCCGCGGGGCCTCCTTCGCCCTCGGCCTCGTGCGCCGTCCCCCCGTGTCGTGGGGGGGCGCGTCCTTCGCCCGCTTCCGGAGCGACACCATCGGCTTCCTCCGCCGCCGGTGGTACCTCCTCACCGTGGCCACCCTGGCCGGCCACCTCAGCGTCTTCCTCGTCCTGCTCGTCTGCCTGCGAGGGGTGGGCACCTCGCCGCAGGAGACGAGCGGGGTAGAGGCTTTCGCCGCCTGGTCGATCGTTCGCCTGCTCGGCTCCCTCCCTATCACTCCCGGGGGTCTCGGCATCGTCGAGCTCGGCTTGACCTCCCTCCTCGTCGGCTTCGGCGCCGATCAGCCCGAGGCGGTGGCGGCGACGCTCCTCTACCGGTTCCTCACCGTGGCTCCCACCCTCCTCCTGGGCCTGGCGGCGGCGGCGACCTGGCGCAGTCACGGGAAAGCCGCGAACACGGCGGTACACTGAGGGCACGCGCCTGTAGCTCAGGGGATAGAGCGTGCGCCTCCGGAGCGCAAGGCCGCAGGTTCGAATCCTGCCAGGCGCATGGAGCACCGGGCGTTCCCGTTCCCAGCTTGTTACAAGTTGTTACAAGACCTATCCGGCGGCTCCGCGTCCCTGTCCAGGCGGCCGGCTCACGGCCCCGCGGGACTGGGGGCCCGACGCCTTGGGAGCTCACGCAGGGCCACGACCTCGAGCCACAGGAAGGCAAGCGAGATCCCCGCCCGCTGCAGCGCCCCTTCCCAGCCGGGGACCGCCTCTGCGCCGCCCAGCGAGAAGAGGACAGCGAGGGCGCAGGACGTGGCCAGGGAGAAGGCTTGGGTCGTCGCTCGGCTCGGCTGGCGGCGCAGGCTCCAGGCGAGGACGAGGGGGGCGAGCACGGCTCCCGTGATCACGGGGATGCTGAGGGCGTCGTGGGCGACGTGGTGCCAGGACACCTCGCCTGCCTCCACCCGCCGCCGGCACTCCTCGGTGAGGCTGGAGCAGTCGTTGCGGAGGAGGCCGAGACCGACCAGGCCTAGGCCGACGAAGCCGACCAGTGCCGCGTAGAGCCGCAACCCTGCGGCGAGCCGCCACAGGCCCGCCGCGAAGAGGGCCGTCAACAGGCCGGAGAGGACGAGCCCCGCGATGACGATCCAGGGATGCTGGGCGGTCTCCGCGGCCAAGGCGCTCACGTCCTCCTTGCGCGGGCTGTAGCCCTCCTGGACGAGACCCCCCGCGATCCAGGCCGCGGTCAGGGGTAGCGGGGCCAGCGCCCCGCTCACGACGGCGAGCCTGCGCATACCCTCATCATCCCCGCTCGTCGTCGCCGCCCGTAGGCTCCCCCCGTGCAGACGCGCACGCGCGCCTGGCTTGGCAGCCTCCGTCCCCAGCTTCCCCGGGCGGTGTGGACGCTGGAGGCGGGGACGCTCGTCAACTTCTTCGGCTCCGGGATCGCCTTCCCCTTCCTCCTCCTCTACCTCCACAACGTTCGTGGGATCGGCCTGGGCACAGCCGGTCTCGTAGTCGCCACCATGGGGGCTACGGGAGTGGCGGTGGGGCCGTTGGCCGGGCCCCTGATCGACCGGGCGGGAGCGCGACTCGCCCTCGCCGGCGCCCTGCTCGTCTCCGCGGCCGGGTACGGCTTTCTCGCCCTCGTGGAGCAGGCCTGGCAGGCGTTCCTGGTAGCGGTCGCTGTGGGTCTGGGGACGGGAGCTTTCTGGCCCAGCATCAGCGTCCTCCTCGTCGGCCTCGTCCCTCCCGACCGGCGCCATGCCGCCTTCGCCGTCCAGCGCGTGGCCCTCAACCTCGGGATCGGCCTGGGCGGCCTCGTGGGCGGCTTCATCGCCACCACCGAGAGCCCGACCAGCTTCACCATCCTCTTCCTCGTCGACGCGGCCAGCTTCCTGGCCATGGCCGCGCTCCTTCCGGCGGTGCCAGAGCCGATGACCCAGCCCTCCCGAGCGCCCTCCGGGGGCTACGGCGTCGTCGTCCGCGACCGGCCCTTCCTCTCGCTCGTCGGCCTCAACGTCCTCTACATCGCCGCCGGCTACGCGCCGCTCGAGCTGCTCCCCGTCTTCGCCAAGAACGAGACCGCCGTCTCCGAGCGCTGGATCGGCGTCATCTTCTTCGCCAACACCATCGCCCTCGTGCTCGCCCAGCTGCCGGTGGCTCGACTGGTCGAGGGCCGCAGGCGCATGCGGGCGCTGGCGACCATGCCCGCCCTGTTCGCGGTCTCGTGGCTCGTCGTCCTGGCCGGCGGCCTGTGGCTTCAGGCGACCGCGGCCGCCCTCGTGTTCGTGGCCGCGGCAGCGCTCTTCGGCCTGGCGAGCTGCGTCCACGGGCCTACCCAGGCAGCCCTGGTCGCCGATCTCGCTCCCTCGCAGCTGCGGGGCCGCTACATGGCGCTCGCGTCCACCTCCTGGGAGCTCGGCTTCGTCCTCGGCCCCGCCGCCGGCGGCGCCATCTTGGCCCAAGCGCCGCTCGCCCTGTGGCCGACCGCTGCCCTCGTCTCGCTCCTTGCCGCCGCCTGGACGCTGGCCCTCGAGCGGGCCCTCCCCGCCCCTCTGCGCCTTACCCCCTCCTCATCCGACGGCTAGAATGGAGGCGATGGCCATCCGACCCGACGACCCGCTCAGTACGAATGCTCGGCTTGTCGCGCATTCGCAGAACCAGGCGCCGCGCCCGCGCCGGCGAGGTCTCGGCTCGGAGCGAGCCCCAGGTCGCTGAGCTCACCGCGAGCGGCCTCACCTGGGTTCACGTCGCCGTCCCCACGCCCGCTCAGGCGGGTGCCTTGGCGGAGCGCTTCGGGTGGCATCCCCTCGATCTCGAGGACGTCCTCTCCAAGCGGCAGCGGCCCAAGGTCGACGAGTACCCCGAGTACCTGTTCGTCGTCCTCCACTTCCCCGTCTACGACAAGGCTGTCCAGCGGCTGAACGCGGCCGAGCTCGACCTCTTCCTGGGCCCCGACTACCTGGTGACGCTGCCGACCACCGTCGAGCTCCTTCCCGTGTCCCGGCTGTTCGCCCGTTGCCAGGAGGACGGGGAGCGGCGGGCGAGCCTCTTCGGCAAAGGCTCCGGCTACCTCCTCTACCACGTCCTCGACGACCTCTTCGACTACTGCTTCCCGATCCTGGACAAGATCGGCCACAAGCTGGACACGATCGAGGACGAGATGTTCCAGGGCCGCTCCCAGGAGATCGTGCGCGACATCTCCAACGTCAAGCAGGAGATCATCTCCTACCGCAAGATCATCAAGCCCGAGCGGGCCACGCTGCGCGTGCTTGAGCGACACGTGCAGCGCTTCTTGCCCCAGGATCTCGAGCTCTACTTCGACGACATCGTCGACGCCTCGGAGCGGATCTGGGATCTGCTCGACAACTACAAGGAGGTGGTGGAGGCGCTCGAGCACACCAACGAGTCGGTGATCTCCCACGAGCAGGGCGACGTGCTCCGCGTCCTCACCGTCATCGCCACCCTCATGCTGCCCCTCACCCTCATCTCCGGCATCTTCGGGATGAACGTGGCCTTCCCCGGCGAGGGCAGTCGCGAGGCCTTCTGGGCCATCATGGGGGTGATGGTGGCGGCGTTCGCGGGGATGGTGGGGTACTTCCGGTACAAGCGCTGGCTGTAGTCGGAGAGGTCCTCGGAGGCGGGCCCGGCGGCGTGTCGAGGAAGCTCTCCTCACCCGCCCGGGCGCTCCCTCCGTCTGGTAGAAGCCGCCTATGACGAGACAGCTGTGGGCGCCCTGGCGGCTCGAGTACGTCACCAGCGCCGACGAGCAGGAGGGCTGCATCTTCTGCCTCGCCCTCGGCGGGGATGACGTCGACCGACTGGTGGTCTACCGAGGACGCCGGGCCTTCGTCCTCCTCAACAGGTATCCATACACGACCGGCCACCTGATGGTGGCCCCCAACCGCCATCTGGCCGGCTTCGGCGACCTCGACGACGCCGAGGCCTTGGAGATCCACCGTCTAGCCGCCCAGGGGATGCGCCTCCTCTCCCAGACGGCGAGACCTCACGGCTTCAACCTGGGCTGGAACATCGGCCGCGTCGCCGGCGCGGGGGTGGTCGACCACGTGCACCTGCACGTGGTGCCCCGCTGGGCCGGCGATACGAACTTCATGCCCGTGCTCGCAGACGTCCGAGTGCTGCCCGAGCACCTCGCCCAGACCCGCGAGAAGCTGGCCTCGGCCTGGAGGAGGTCGATCTCGCCCGGCGGCGGGTCGCGCTCGGAGACGGGGATCCCCTCTGCCAGACTCGGGGGCTGAAAGGAGGATCATGAACAGGTTCTTTCGCCGTCTGACCCGGTTCGGCAAGCGCTTCTCCGCGCGGCGAAGCCACGGCACCATGCCCCTCGCTCAGGCCGACCTCTTCAAGGCCGGTACCCCTCCCGACGTGACCAGCGAGAGGGCCAAGAGCTACCGTCACGGCAAGTCGACCGCCGACAAGTGGAACCAGTAGGCCCCTCGTCGAGAGCGGACGACGGGACTCGAACCCGCGACACCTGGCTTGGGAAGCCAGTGCTCTACCAACTGAGCTACGTCCGCCTGACAGGGCAAACGATAGCGGGATGACAGGGAGCCGGCGAAGAGGTTACCATCCCCTCCTGGGGAGCGGCTATGCGGCGGTCGCTCCCCTCTCTTTCCCTCCTACATCCGCTCCGGCGCCTCTACCCCGATCAGGTCGAGGGCGCGGGCGATGACCGTCTTCGTCGCCTGACACAGCCCCAGTCGGAAGGCCTGGGCGCCGCCGCTTCCCAGCACCCGGTGGTGGTGGTAGAAGCGGTGGAAGTCGTCGGCCAGGCGAATGGCGTAGGTGGGGAGCGCGTGGGGGGCCCGACGCTCGGCCGCCTCGGCTGCCACGCCCGGGAACTCGACCAGGCGCTTGACGAGATCGCGCTCCTCGGGCGCCAGCTCCGGCGGCGGCGTGGCGGACGCGGTCGCCCCCCCGGCGTTGCGCATGATGCCGGCAATCCGAGCGTGGGCGTACTGAACGTAGTAGACGGGGTTCTTCTGGCTCTGCTCGGCTGCCAGGTCGACGTCGATCTCGATCGCCTGGTCGTGGCCCCGCGAGACCAAGTACCAGCGGGCAGCGTCCACCCCCACCTTCTCGATCAGCTCGGATAGGAACACGACGTCGCCGCGGCGCTTGGAGATCCGCCGGGCCTCGCCCCGCTCTCGCAGGTGGACGAGCTGGTAGATGAGCACCTCCACCCGGGCGGGGTCGAAGCCGAGCATGGCCGCCGCCGCCTGGAGTCGCCGCACGTACCCGTGGTGGTCGGCCCCGAGCACGTAGATGACGCGGTCGAAGCCGCGGCTGAGCTTGTCCTTGAGGTAGGCGACGTCGGCCGCGAAGTAGAGGTAGCTGCCGTCGCTGGAGCGCACGAGGGGGCGATCCTTGTCGTCGCCGTAGGCGCTCGTCCGCGCCCACAGGGTCCCCTCTGCCTCGTAGGTATCGACGGCGGCCAGGGCCTCCGGCACCTTGGCCTCGATGTCGGCCTGGCGCACGAAGCTGTCCACGCGAACGCGGAAGCGCTCCAGCTCCCGCCGAATCTCGTCCATCATCAGCTCGACGGGGTCGCCCTGGCGCCGCGCCAGCTCGTCGACGTAGGCGCCGCGGTACCCGTCCTCAGGCGGCTCCTGGCCCCGCCGCCTCGCCTCCACCGACTCCCGGAAGAGGTCGATCTGGCGCCCGACGTCGTTGTAGTAGTACTCCCGCTCGACCTGGTGGCCGGCGAAGTCGAGCAGGCGGGCGACGGAGTCGCCGTAGGCCCCGTTGCGAGCGGAGCCCACGGTGAGAGGCCCGGTCGGGTTGGCGGACACGAGCTCGACCTGGACCCGCTCTCGCCCCTTGGCCGACCCCGACCCGTAGCCCTCCCCTGCCTCCAGGATCTCGCCCAGGGCCTCTCCGAACCACTGGGGAGCGAGCCACAGGTTGACGAACCCGGGCCCTGCCACCTCCGCCCGCGCCACCTCGGGCAGCCTCCCAGCCCGGGCGGCGAGGTCGGCGGCGACCTCGCGCGGCGGCCTTCCCTTCCCCTGGGCGGCCCGCAGCGGGGCGCTCGTGGCCAGGTCCCCGTGCTCGGCCTTGGCGGGCCGCTCCAGCTCCACCGGCGCGCCCAGGAGACCGGCCAGGGCCCCCTCCAAGCGGGCGAGAGCTCGTGGACGCCCGCTAGCGGGCAACGGCCTGGGCAGGGGCGAAGAGCTGCTCGAGGGCCCGCAGCTCCGACTCGGTGCCCATGGCGATGAGCACGTCGCCGGGGCGCAGGGGGAGGTCGGGGTCGGGGGTGACCTCGAAGCCGCCATCGGGGTGGCGAAGCCCCACCACCAAAGCGCCGGTCGTCGCCCGAACGCGCAGGTCGCGGATGGACTTGCCGCAGTGGGCGCAGCCCTCGGTGACCTCGATCTCCTCGAAGCGGAGGTCGGGCCCCCCGTGCGAGGACACGATCTCGAGGAAGGCGGCTACCTCCGGCTTCAAGACCAGCTTGGCCATCTCCTGCCCGGCGGTGCTGTACGGCTGCACCACCCGATCGGCCCCCGCCCGCAGCAGCTTGGCGGCGGCGTCCTCGCTGGCGGCGCGGGCCACGATGAGGAGGTCGGGCCGCATGGCCCGGGCAGAGAGGACGATGTAGAGGTTGTCCACGTCCGAGTCGCTAGAGGCGACGAGCCCCTTGGCCCGCTCGATCCCGGCGGCCACGAGGTTCTCGTCCTTGGTCCCCGACCCTTCGATGAGGTGGTCTCCCCGCTCTCTGGCCGCGGCCACCGCGTCCTCGTTGAAGTCGACGACGACGTAGGGCACGCCCGCCTGGCGGAACTCCGCCCCCACCCGGCGCCCCACCCTCCCGTAGCCGCAGATGATGTAGTGGTCGTGCAGCCGGTCCACTCGCTTTCGCATCCTCCGTCGTTGCCAGGCGCCCTCGATGGTGCCGCTCACCGCCAGCTCGATGATGAGGGCGAAGACGTAGAGGAAGATTGCCACACCCCAGACGACGAGGACGATGGTGAACACCTTCCCCGCCACGGTCGTGGGCGGGCTCACCAACCCTGCCGTGTAGACGGTGATGATCGTGCGGTAGAGGGCGTCGAACGGGCTCTCGTCCATGATCAGGGCGAAGCCGACGGTGCCGACGCCGAGGAGGAGCGCGAAGGCGCCGGTAGCGAGCGCCGCTTGACGCAGTCGAGCCATGTCCTGCACGCCGCCATCCTACGCCGGCTGCGGCGGCAGCGCCCTCCATCGGCTCCGCTCGCTCGTCCCGAGTAAGGTGAGCTCGACTCGCCCGCCCATGCGCATCGCCGTCATCTCCGACGTCCACGGCAACCTGCCTGCCCTCGAGCGCGTCCTCGCCGACATCGGCCGCGAGCGCCCCGACGAGGTCTGGTGCCTGGGAGACACCGTCGGCTACGGGCCGTGGCCGACCGAGTGCTGCCAGGGGGTGCGGTCGTGCGCCCAGGTGACCCTGGTCGGAAACCACGACCTGGGCGTCCTGGGAGTGCTCGACCTGGAGGAGTTCGCCCCCGAGGCGGCGGCGGCCGCCCGCTGGTCGCAAGGGGTGCTGGACGAGGAGAGCCGCCGCTGGCTTGCCTCCCTCGCTCCCAGCGCCGAGCTCCCTCGGGCCTCCCTCTACCACGGAAGCCCCCGCGACCCGGTGTGGGAGTACGTCCTCACCTTCGAGGCTGCCTCGGCCGCCCTCGAGGCTTCTTCCCGCCCCCTCGTGCTCGTGGGCCACAGCCACGTGCCCCTCGCCATCCAGGCCCGGGGCCGGCGCCTGGCCGGAGGCCACGCCCCCGACGGCACCACCTCCCGCCTCGCCGCCGGTCGCTGGCTCCTCAACCCGGGATCGGTGGGCCAGCCCCGGGACGGCGATCCCCGAGCGGCCTGGCTCCTCATCGACCTCGACGCCGGCCTGGCCTGGCACCGCCGCGTCCTCTACGACGTCGCACGAGCCCAGGCGGCCATTCGCCGAGCCGGGCTCCCCGAGGCCCTGGCCGCCCGCCTGGCAGCGGGGGTGTGACCGTCTAGCCTGCGGTCCCGGTAGCTACCTCCTCCCTCTCCGCCGCCGCGCTGGCGCTGATCCCTTCCCGGGCCAGGGCGAGCTGCACCTCCTCCCGGGCCTTGTGGATACGCCACTTGACGGTGGCCAGCGTGACCTCGAGGGCGTCCGCGATCTCGAGGTAGGAAAGCCCCACGACGTCGCGAAGGAGCAGGGCCATCTTGAGGTCGGTATCGAGGGCCCGGATGGCCCGCCAGACGGCGTCCATCGTCTCCAGGCGCTCGATCGAGTGCTCGGCGACCTCCACGCCGGGCGACTCCTCGAGAGGAGCCAGGGATCGCGGCCGCCGCTCGGCAGCCCGAAGCTCGTCCAGCACTCGGTTCTTGGTGACCTGGAAGAGCCAGGTCGTGAACCGGCAGCGCACCGAGAAGCGGGGAAGGCCCTGGAAGACGCGCAGGAACACCTCCTGGGTGAGGTCCTCGGCCAGCGTGCGGTCGCCCACCAGGCGTAGGACGTAGTTGAAGACCGGCGTCTCGTAGGCGCGGACGATGATGGCGAACGCGCGCTCGTCTCCCCGCTGGGCCCTGCGGAGCACGCCCGGGTCTGGTTGCGGAAGAGGCAAGGCGGGGCGAGTATAGCGCTCTGCATGCCGCTGATACAGGTATGCAGGCTTCGCATCCCTCTGCCCTTACGGACGCTTCACGAGAATCTGCCCGGTCATGGCCGACGGCGCAGAGAGCCCGAGGAGGAAGAGCACGGTGGGGGCGAGGTCGGCCAGCTCGCCCTCCTCGACCAGGACCAGCCGCTCGTGCGTGACGATCAGCGGCACCGGGTTCGTGGTGTGGGCCGTGTGGGGGCTTTCGCCATCCTCCTCGAGCAGCTGCTCGGCGTTACCGTGGTCGGCGGTGACGAGGGAGATGCCGCCCGCCTCGGCGACCGCAGCCACCACCTGGCCCAGGCAGCGGTCGACCTCCTCCACCGCTCGGACGACGGCAGGGATGACGCCCGTGTGGCCGACCATGTCGGGGTTGGCGAAGTTGACGACGGCGAAGGCGTACCCGTCGGCCACCTCCAGAGCGAGCGCGCGAGCTACCTCGGCTGCCGCCATCTCCGGCTTGCGGTCGTAAGTGCCCACGTCGCGGGGAGAGGGGACGAGGATGCGCCTCTCCCCCTGCCAGGGCTCCTCCCGGCCGCCGTTGAAGAAGTAGGTGACGTGGGCGTACTTCTCCGTCTCGGCCACGTGCAGCTGGCGGAGGCCGGCCCGGGCCAGCGCCTCGGCCAGGGTATCGGTCACCTCCTGCTCGGGGAACGCCACCGGGCAGTCGAGGTCGTCGCGGTAGCGGGTCATGGTGGTGAGGTCGACTCCTGCCTCCACGAGGAGCTGAGCGAGCTGGCGGGCACGGTCGGGCCTGAAGTTCACGAAGATGGCCGCGTCCCGGCCGGGGACGAGGCGAGGGCGACCCTCCATCACCACCGGCTCGATGAACTCGTCGCTCACCCCCCGCTCGTAGCTCGCCCGCACCACGGCTACCGGATCCTGGCCCGACACACCCCTCCCCTCCACGATGGCCTCGTAGGCCCGCCGCGTCCGCTCCCAGCGGGTGTCCCGGTCCATGGCGTAGTAGCGACCGCAGACGGTGGCGATTCGCGGGGCAGGAAGCTCGGCGAGGTCGGTGGCGGCCGCGTGCGGGGAGACGTCCCTGCCGTCGGTGAAGGCATGGATGAACGTCCGATCCTCCATCCCCTGTCGGCGCGCCAGCTCGAGCAGGGCCCGCACGTGGTCGATGTGGGAGTGGACGCCGCCGTAGGAGACGAGCCCGAGGAGGTGGAGGTTGCCGCCCCGGGCCCGAGCCCGCTCGATCGCTCCCAGCAACGCCTCGTTGGTGAAGAAGGACCCGTCCTCGATGGCCTTGTTGACCCGCATCAGGTCTTGGTAGAGACGCCGTCCGGCCCCGATCGTCAAGTGCCCCACCTCCGAGTTTCCCATCTGGCCGGGCGGAAGGCCCACCGCCTCCCCCGAGGCCGCCAGCGTGGCGTGGGGGTAGCGCCGCCAGAGGTTGTCGAACACCGGCGTGGAGGCCAAGGACACGGCGTTCCCAGGACCGGCGGGGGCGCACCCCCAGCCGTCGAGGATGACCAGGCACACGAGGGGGAAGGAGCCGATCCGGTCGGTCACGCCGTCGAGGCCAGCCGCGCCGCGACCCGGCAGATCTCGGCGAACGACCGTGGGTCGAGGGAGGCCCCGCCCACGAGGGCCCCGTCGACGTCGGGCTGGGCGAGCAGCTCCTCGGCGTTGTCAGGCTTGACCGATCCGCCGTAGAGCACCGGCGCCGCGATCAGGGACTTGATGAGGGCATGCGCCTCCTGGGCGAGCTCGGGGGTGGCCGTCCGGCCCGTGCCGATGGCCCACACCGGCTCGTAGGCGATGACCAGCCGGTCATGGGGCTCGAGCACGGACACCTGGCGGCGAAGGACGGCCTCGGTCTGGCCGCGCTCTCGCTCCTCCTCGGTCTCCCCCACGCAGGCGATCACGCCCAAACCCGAGGCGAGGGCCCGCCGCGCCCGCCGGGCCACCGTCTCGTCCGTCTCCCCGAACCACTGCCGTCGCTCCGAGTGGCCCACGATCGCGCCTCGAGCCCCGGCGTCGAGGAGCATGCGCGCCGACACCTCCCCGGTGAAGGCGCCCTCCTCCTCCCAGTGGACGTTCTGGGCGTAGACCTCGATCGAGCGACCGGCGGCCTCCCGGAGGAGGGGGAAGGGGGGGCAGACGATCACCCGCACGCCCTCGATCCCGGCCAGCCGCGGCTCGAGCTCGGCGTAGTACTGGCCGAGCTCGGCCAGCGTCTTGTGCATCTTCCAGTTGGCGGCCACGATCACGGCTGCCGATCCTACTGCCCGAGGAGGGCTCGAGCGCGCCGGCGCGCGCGGGCGACGAGATCGTCGTCTTGCCCCACGCTCGCCAGCCACCGCTCGACCTCCAGGCGGAGGGAGACGAGATTCGTCCGCCGAGCTTCCTCCGAGAGGGGCTTGTTCCCCTGCAGCTTGAGGTCTCCCTCGGCCCAGCCTTCCGGGTAGTACCAATCCTTGAGCCAGGTGCATCCGGCGGCGTAGAGGGCGGCCCCGAGAGGGGTGACAACCGGGGGAAAGCCCCGCTTGAGCCCACGCTCGGTCTCGTCGTCGCCGTACGCGACCATGAGCCTTCCCCCCGGAGGGAGGAGCCCGGCCAAGATGGCTACCGCCTCCCGCAGGAAGCCCTCGTCGTCGTCGGCGGCCACTCCTGCCTCGATCCAGGGGGGGATGCCGGCGGAGGGTCGGCCCCGGAAGTACTTCAGGCGAATCACCGGCCGACCCGACTCCGCCAGGAGGACGAGGGCGTCCTCCTCCTCGGGGAACCGGCCCGGGCGCGTCCAGGCCAGGCGGAGCGTGCCCCTCGAGGTGGCGGTCCCGTCCAGCCGGTCGATAGCCACTGAGGCCGAACGATACGGCCGCGGGCGAATATCCTCCCAGGGAACCGACTGGAGGTAGAAGACATGGCAAAGATCACGATCAGCGCTATCAAGGCCGATGTCGGCGGCTACGTCGGCCACTCGGACGTCCACCCCGAGATGCTGGCGGTGGCCGAGGAGCGAGTGGCCGAGGCCGTGGCGTCGGGCCTGCTCGTCGACGGGAAGGTGAACAAGGCCGGCGACGACCTCAACCTAGTCCTCTCCCACCGCCACGGCGTGGACGCCGAGGACGTCCACCGGCTCGCCTGGGAGGTGTTCGCGGCCGCCACCGAGGTGGCCAAGCGGCTCCACCTGTACGGGGCGGGCCAGGACCTCCTGGCGGACGCCTTCTCCGGCAACATCCGCGGCGCCGGCCCCGGCGTGGCCGAGATGGAGATCGAGGAGCGGCCGTCGGAGCCGATCATCGTGTTCGCAGCCGACAAGACCGAGCCGGGGGCCTGGAACCTCCCCCTCTACAAGATGTTCTGCGACCCCTTCAACACGGCCGGTCTCGTGATCGACCCCAAGATGCACGACGGCTTCGTGGTGGAGGTCCACGACCTGTTCGAGAACAAGGCGGCCATGTTCGAGTGCCCCGAGGACCTCTACGACCTCCTCGTCTACATCGGCACCCCCTCCCGCTTCGTCATCAAGCACGTCTTCCGCAAGGACAACCGGAGCGAGCCCTGCGCCGTCACCTCGACCTCGCGACTGGCGCTCATCGCCGGGCGCTACGTGGGCAAGGACGATCCCATCATGATCGTGCGCTGCCAGTCCGGTCTACCCGCCGTGGGCGAGGTGCTGGAGCCGTTCGCCTACCCGCACATCGTGGCCGGCTGGATGCGCGGCTCCCACCACGGTCCCCTCATGCCCAGCTCGCTGGAGGACTCCACGCCGGCCCGGTTCGACGGGCCGCCGCGGGTGGTGGGCATGGGCTTCCAGGTGGCCGACGGCAAGCTGGTCGGCCCCCGCGACATGCTGGGCGACATCTCCTTCGATCGTGCCCGCCAGATCGCGCTGGAGGTGACCGACTACATGCGGCGGATGGGGCCGTTCGAGCCGGAGCGGCTGCCGCTGGGAGAGATGGAGTACACCACCATGCCGGAGGTGGAAGAGAAGCTGTCGGCGCGCTGGCAGCCCCTGGACACGGCTCCCCAGAAGGTGGCGGTGGCGGCGCCGGCGGCAGACGTCGAGTGAGGGCACCGGGGCGAGAGCCCCGAGGGAGAAGCGTCGTCGGGGCGGGGCCCGGGGCGACGAGCCTCCCCCGCCCCCTCCGCTCGAGGGCAAGGCGGCCGCCGAGGGCATCGCCTTGGGACTCAGGCGTCCTCCCAGCGGCCCCTCAGCGGGCGCTGGGGATGACGGCCACCCCTGGGAGCTCTTTTCCCTCCAGGAACTCCAGGGAGGCGCCCCCTCCCGTGGAGACCCAGCTCACGCGCTCTGCCAGGCCGAGCTCGTTGATCGCCCGCACCGAGTCGCCTCCTCCCACCACCGAGTAGGCGTCGGCCTCGGCCACGGCCTCGGCCACCGCCCGCGTCCCCTCGGCGAAGCGAGGCCACTCGAACACGCCCATGGGCCCGTTCCAGAAGACGGTGCGGGCCTCGCGAATGCGGGAGGCGTACGTCTCCCTCGTCCGAGGGCCGATGTCGAGCTCGACCCATCCCGGCGGCGCCTGGCCGGCGGGGACGACCCGGGCCTCCGCGTCCGGGGCGAGGCGGGCAGCCGCCACCGCGTCCACCGGCAGCACTACCGCCACTCCTTGGAGCGGGGAGGACGAGGCCAGCTCGACCGCCATCTTGCCGCCCACGAGCACCGTGTCTGCCCGCGAGCCGAGGTTGCGAAGCACGCCCAGCTTGTCCTCCACTTTGGCCCCGCCGGCCACCAGCACGAAGGGTCGTTCCACCTCGCCCAGGAGCCTGCCCAGGTGCTCGATCTCGGCCAGGAGGAGAAAGCCGGCGTAGGCGGGGAGGATGTGGGCCACCCCCACGGTCGAGGCGTGGGCCCTGTGGGCGGAGGCGAAGGCGTCGTTGACGAAGAGGTCGCGACCTCCGGCCAGCTCCCGGGCGAAGGCGGGGTCGTTGGCCGTCTCGCCGGGGTGGAAGCGCGTGTTCTCGAGCACGACCAGACGCTCGTCGGGGAGGAGCTCCTTGAGCCTGGCCTCCACCGGCGCCATCGCGTAGGCGGGGTCCGGCCCCCGGGGCCGGCCCAGGTGGGAGCACACGGCCACCTCGTCCGCCCCTCGGTCGAGGAGCCACCGCAGGGTGGGAAGGGAGGCTCGGATGCGGGTATCGTCGGCGACGCGACCGCCCTCGAGGGGGACGTTGAGGTCGGCCCGGACGAGGACGCGCTTCCCTGCGACCTCGGCCTCCTCGACGGAGCGGGGAAGCCTCACCGCCGGGCCAGGCGATTCACGAGGTCGACCAGGCGGCACGAGTAGCCCCACTCGTTGTCGTACCAGCCGAGCACCTTGACCAGGGTGCCCGAGACCATGGTCAGCTGGCTATCGAAGATGCACGAGTAGGGCGAGCCGATGATGTCGCTGGAGACGATGGGCTCGTCGGTGTACTTGAGGATGCCGGCCAGCGGCCCCTTGTCGGCCCGCTCGGCGAAGGCGGCGTTCACTTCCTCCACGCTCGGCTCCCGGGCCACCCGAACGACGAGGTCGACCACCGAGCCGTCGGGCACGGGGGCCCGCATGGCGATCCCGTCCACCTTCCCCTTGAGCTCGGGGAGGACGAGGCCGATGGCCCGGGCCGCACCCGTGGAGGTGGGGATGAGGTTGATGGCCGCCGCTCGGGCGCGACGGAGGTCGGCGTGCGGGAGGTCGAGCACGCGCTGGTCGTTCGTGTAGGCGTGCACCGTGGTCATGAAGCCCTGCTCGATGGTGAAGACCTCGTGCAGGATCTTGGCCATGGGGGCCACGCAGTTCGTGGTGCAGGAGGCGTTGGAGATGACGGCGTGGGCGTGGGGGTCGAGGGCGTGGTCGTTGACCCCCAGCACCACCGTCACGTCCGGGTTGGTGGCAGGAGCGGAGATCACCACCTGCCTCGCCCCCGCAGCGAGGTGCGCCTCGGCCTGCTCGCGCTTGGTGAAGAGGCCGGTGGCCTCGACCACCACGTCTACCCCCAGGTCGGCCCAGGGAAGCTGGCTGGGATCGCGCACCGTCAGCTTGACCATGCGTCGGCCGTCGACCGTGATCGCGTCCTCGGCCGCCTCCACCGTGGCCCGAAGAGGCCCCAGCACCGAGTCGTACTTGAGCAGGTGGGCCATGGTGAGGGCATCGCCGATGTCGTTGACGGCCACCACCTCGAAGTCGCCGCCCCGCTCGAGGTGGGCCCGCAGGAAGTTGCGGCCGATGCGGCCGAGACCGTTGATGCCTACCCGGATGGTCGCCATGTCTGCACTCTCCCGTCGGTTGCCGCGGCAACTCTACCGCGAGCGGGCGGCAGCGGGCAGGGAAGCCCCCTCCAGCTCGAGCAGGCGACGCTTGTACGCGACGCCCAGGGCGCCGAACCCGCCCAGGCCGCCCGCGGCCACCACCCGGTGGCAGGGAAGGAGGATGGGGAAGCGGTTGCGGGCACAGAAGGTTCCAGCCGCCCTGGCCGCCCCAGGACGGCCGGCGAGGGCCGCCAGCTCGCCGTAGGTCACCGTCTGGCCGTACTGGACGCTCCGCAAGGCATGGGCCAGCGAGTGCTGGAAGGGGGAGCACCAGTCGAGGTCGAGCTCGACCTCGGCCAGCGAGGGACGGGCGCCCCCGAAGAAGGAGGCAAGACGGTGGGCAAGCTCGACCACCGTCACGCTTCCGACCCGGTCCCGTCTCCCACCCGTGACGATCTCCACGGTAG